>NZ_QTTN01000016.1:8200-129395 GCF_003386535.1 Paenibacillus taihuensis | reverse complement strand
GGACGCCCTCGCTGAGGAGAACCACTGATCGCGTGTAGGATGGTGCCGATCGGCAGATGGGATAAAATAGCTGTATATTTTGCTTCGGCCTCAAATTCCAGTAAATCCTCGAAGGAAAACAGCTCTTCTTGTTGAATAGAGTACATAGGAGTGCTCCTTTCTTTTCTCAGTTATTTGGTGTGGTAACCATAACTTCGAGAACTTGGGGAGGCACTCCTTTTTTGCATGCTAAAAAGCCTTTAAATTCCAAGGGGTTATTCATTATGAAATTGACTCTTTATCCAATATAGGCATCCACATACTCATCATCAATTCTACAAAATGAGAACCAGGCCATAACCGGCCTGGTTCTCGCGCTTCCATATCTTAACGTCCTGTGCCCTCGGCATTGTCCGGTGCAGGCGCGTTGTTACCCTCTCCGTTGCCGCTATTGTTGCCACTGCTGTTGCCGCCGGCATTGTTTCCGCCTTTCGACTTACCTCCGCCGCCTTGGTTATTCTCCATACCGCCGCCTTGGCCGCCTTGGCCACCTTTGCCGCCTCCGCCTTGGTTCTCTTCCATACCTCCGCCTTGGTTCTCTTCCATACCGCCGCCTTGGCCGCCTTTGCCGCCTCCGCCTTGGTTCTCTTCCATACCGCCGCCTTGGCCGCCCTTGCCGCCTCCGCCTTGGTTCTCTTCCATACCGCCGCCTTGGCCGCCCTTGCCGCCTCCGCCTTGGTTCTCTTCCATACCGCCGCCTTGGCCACCGCCAGCTCCGCCGCCAAAGCCTCCGCCTTGACCGGCTCCCGCTCCGCCGCCGGCGCCGCCTTTACCACCGCGGCCGCCACCAGCGCCCTTGCCGCGTCCGATGCCTTTCGCTTGTCCGAAATTCTTAGCTCGCATTTTCGCTTTCGCGCCGGACTTCTTGCTTTCATATGCGTAAACCATCGATTTCATCGTGCGCTTGTCAACGTTGCCTGTTACCGGCAGGCCATGTGTCTTCTGATAATACTTCACGCCGCGGACAGTTTGCGCATTGTAGACGCCATTGATCGGACCCGCGTAACTGCCAAGCGACTTCAACATTCCTTGAATCACATACACATCCGGCCCACGCGCGCCTTTACCGATCGCTGAGCCAACATCCGGCAAGCTCACCATAACGGTAAGCGAGAGTACAACGATTCCTAGCCACTTGAGAGCCGATGCAAGTGGATTCTTTCTCGGCCCTTGAGCGCGGTAATTCTCCTCCATACAGTAAGCACCTTCCTTGATTGGATATTAGTCGTCATTTGCTAACGCCATTACTATACCCAACAATGATTTTCCATTATGCTCACTGAAATCGGTTGCTTATCACTCTAAATTATTCCAATTTCGCCCCTCGCAAAAGGTCGGTGAGATGAGGAGGCTCCATCCGTTCTTGCTCTTGCTCCATCTCCTCCAAAACGTCAGCCAGATCGGCTGGATCGGCCATTTCTTTACGCGATATGTAGATCTGATACAGCACTCTCATAGCTAGAGCGTCCTCCCTTCCTGCGCGAACCAAGATGGCGAACTGCGGCCCGAACTGCTTGCACACCACTCGCTCATCACCGCTCGGACCGAATTCAATCTTCAATCCGTCCTGTACGACATCGGCTCCGATTCAGAATCGCAGGAACCGAATACGGCAGCCTTCACGCCGGACAGCTGCAGCTGATCCATTTCCTCATAGAAGCTGGGAAACTCATCTGGCAATTCCCCGTCTCCCCACGTATATGCGCCTAGAACGACTCCGTCATAATCAGCCAGCGACGCCGCGGAAGCATCCATCACCATCTGCACGGTCAACGTTCCTCCGGCCTCGCGAATCCCTTCTCCAATCAGATCTGCCATATCTTCTGTATTGCCAGTCATGCTGGCATAGATCATCAGTATGTTTGCCGCCACCGCAATCACTCCCTATTCCGTTCTCATGATCCATAGGGCAGCAGCAACCCGCTATAACGACAAAAAGCCGCAGATTCTCCCAAGGGAACCTGCAGCTCTTATCATCCGACACCATACGCACCTTGATGATGACTGTTCTATTGCTCGCCAATAAACTTGATCAACAGCTGGTTAAGTTTATCCTTCTCCTCGATAAAAGCGCCATGACCGCTGAATTCGAATGGTACAAACTGCGAATTCGGGATCAGCTCATGCGTCTTCTCTCCCTGGCTGAACGGCACGATTTTATCATGCGTACCGTGGATGATAAGGGTCGGCACATGGATGGAGCTCAGATCGTTGCGTACACTCTCATCCCGCAGCGTCGCCATAATTGCCGCCGTCGAATAGCCTGCCGCGACAAGGCCGAGCTGGGAGAACCATTCGATCATTGGACCCGTCTGGTACTGGAAGAAGAACATATCCGTGACGTTGCTAAGCATCTTAGGCCGATCGTTCAAAGATTCGGTAATGAACATATTCGCTATATCCTTCGGCACACTGTCAGGCGCAGCAGCGTCGATGAGCACAAGCTTGCAGACGCCGTAACCTTGATGACGCGACATGTACCGGATGGAGATCGCGCCTCCCGTGGAATGCCCCACGAGGATGAAATCCTTCAGCTGCAGCGCATCTACAACTGCCCGGACATCATCTGCCAGCCGGTCAAAGCCGTAGCCGTTGTACGGACGGTCCGACTCGCCGTACCCACGCCAGTCTAAGCCAACACAGCGAAAGCCGACCCCAGGCAGCACATTGTATTGGTACTCGTACTGATTATGGTTGAGCGGCCAGCCATGAATAAATAGAATCGTCTTTGTGCCTTCTGGATTAATGTCCTCTACGTATATATTGACGTTTTTCTCTACTTTTACGAAAAATCCCATGCCCGCAATCTCCTCCGCAAGTGGTATCACACTAGGATACTCGCCTATGCGCCCAGAGGTGCAGCACTTTGCCGCGTTAACATGAACTTATTGATGTTACTTCAGGCGTTTATAGACAGCCTTGATGAAGCCTCCGAACACCTCGTGGCTGAACGTGAAGCCGCGGCTCAAGTAGAAATCGAGCGCCGCTTCGTTGCCGTTGGAGATATAGATCATGATCAGATCGACATCTTCAAAGCTCTCCAGCCACTCCATCGCCATGCCGAACAGCTTCGAGCCGAGCCCCATGCCTTTGTAAGCTTCGCGCACGTACAGGTTGCTGACACAGCCCATTACTGGAGGCAGCTCGTCCCCGTTCGGGTAGAAGCCTTGCACCTCTTGCCCTTCTTGGACAGGCGCCCAGGCTGGAATCGCATCTTCGCCCTGCTTAACTGTCTCAACCGTTGAGAATATGTAGCCGACAGGGACGCCGTCGTCCTTCACGACGATGACTTGGCTGCGAAGCGCGCTGTCATAACTCCGCTTCATCCGCGTGTCGAAATTCATCCTATCGAACACTTCCGGGGCGATAATCGCCTGCGACTTCTGGAAAGCCATCAGCTCGTTGCACAGGTCTCTGCACTGTTCGATCTGACCCTCCTGCACCACTTCAAACGTTAAACTTGATTTCAATCGACTCACCTCGACTTTAAGCGTATATAGACCGTGGCAGAAAACGGATGGTTCATGCTGACTGCTGCTTCAATTACTACTCTGACTCCCTTGTCTCCTTTATGAATGATATCCTACTCGCAGGAAATTGTAATATTTCGCCGAACTACTCCCCTATATCGATTTCTCACTCTACTTCCAGGAGGTTTATCATGAGCAATCAAGAGCGATCCCCTTCCGGGCAGCCCGTCTACCGTCACGAAGCCAAGGAACGCGAGCACGTTCCCGCATACGGGGATGAGGACACGATCGACCGAATCACCAAGCATGTCGAGAACCATATTGGACCTGTTCAGACTGTGTTTCATGAGCTCGTATCCGACCTCGTCCACATCGATGTCCTCGTTGTCGCGCCTACGAAGGAACGCAACTTCTACACGCTCGTCACTTGCGGAATGAGCGATCAGCCGATGACCGTACCGCCGGGAGCCGAGGCTTACCGCTATGCGGAACTGATGATTAGCCTTCCTCCCGATTGGGAAGTCTCTGAGAAAGGGTTTCGCAAGGAGGAGAGCTACTGGCCAATACGCAGCTTGAAGACGCTCGCACGTATGCCGCATGAATATAATACTTGGCTGTACGCTATGCACACCATTCCGAATGGTAACCCAGTCGAGCCCTTTGCTGCCAACACTAAGCTTACTGGAATGATGCTGTATGTACCTGCTACGGTCCAAGCGATAAACGAATTCTTCGTATTACCTGTATCGCCCGAGAAAGAAGTCCGCTTCTTCAATCTGATTCCGCTCTACAGCGAGGAAATGGATTACAAGCTCAAGCATGGCGCCGATGCCTTGCTCGATAAACTCTCGAAAATCGGCGTTACCGATATTATAAATATTGCACGGAAGAATAGCTGCAAGAAATGGCTTGGCTTATTTTGAGCGTGAAGGGGTTGTTCTACTAATGGGCTTCATTCAAAATATGGCCAAGCGGTTCTCACATGAAGCGGTTATCGTGCAAAAGCGTCAAATCGCCGATCACACCTATCATATCTCAATGCGGCTGAAGGACGATGCGAAGGAATTTGCTTATACGCCTGGCGAGTTTCTGCGCGTCCTTGTTGGTCTCGATCAAGACGCCAAATTTATGGATATGATTCGCACCTATTCCGTCTGGAATTATGACGCGAAGTCGCGGGTCATCGATATGGCTGTCAGCACCTTCTCGAATGGAGCTGGAGCGAGCTGGGCTGAACGCGTGAATGCCGGAGACTCTATCTACTATTCAGGCCCGAAAGGGCGATTTACGGTTAGCGGCGATAACGACACTAGCGACTACTACATTCTAGTCGGCGATATATCCGCTCTGGCGCATCTGTATGAAATCCGGCGGCATCTGCCCGCGCAGAAGCAGGTGCACAGCTTCATCTACGCCGATAGCGAGAAGGACTTCTTCGCAGATCTCGACGGCACTACGCCGCTCTCCTTCTGCAGGCTGCCTATGAATCCGAGCCAACAGCTCATGGAACAGCTGAACCCGATTATCCAGCAGGCGAAGGGCAAAGGAATGGTCTATGTCGGCGGCGATGGCAGACTATGCGTAGAGTTGAATAAATATTTTAGGAAAGAGCATGGGTGGGAAGCCGGGCAGATCAAGACAAAGCCGTTCTGGATGCCGGGCAAGAAAGGCTTGGAGTAAAGAAATGGAGGTGCGATGAATGATCCACAACCGATCCGTACCGGTCGATACGATTTTGCCACACCTATTCTATGAGGATGTCGCCGCTGCATTATCGTGGCTGACAACCTCCTTTGGCCTCACCGAGCATTTCCGCTTCGAGCTCCCGGACGGCAGCCTGCACGGGGCGCTCATGTACCGCGGCAACGCTTGGGTGATGCTCAAGAGTCCAGGCAGATCTGCCACTAGCCCCGCGAAGCTAGGCGGTCAGTCGCAGTCGGTCATGCTGTTCATCGACGATCTTGAGGCACATTACCAGACGGCGCGAGCTGCGCAGGCGATGATCATTGAGCCCCTCGGCGTCACGGAATATGGAGAGCAGCAGTACGTCGCGGAAGATCCGGAAGGGCATCAATGGATCTTTGCGAAGCATGTGCGCGACGTTCATCCCGAGTCGTGGGGAGCGAAACTGGCAGCCAGCGAAGCCAATGGTGAAAGCAAGGCTACATAGGCGGCGTTGCAACTCGTGCGGAACCGCGCCCAAGACCTTTCTTTTTGCGCAGCACAGTCCTCACGCTGAGATAGCCGAGCAAGCTCGCTTGGAGCATGAAGAAGATGCCCCAGAAACCGGCGGGCAGTCCGGTCTTGTTCGCCAAGCCCGCCGCATCTCCGGCACCGGCAGGCGTATGCAGGCTGAGCCACAGTATCGTATAGCTGCTCGATACCGACTCTGCCAGCACGAAGGCGAATAGGCCGATCGACAGCGCAGAGACCCAATTGCCTTTGCGCCACAACGCGAAGACAAGCAGCGCGATGAAGATCAGCAGCCATACGACGCCGAACAGGTTGCGCACCCAGAGCAGTACGTTGACTGCGGCCAGAATAGCGAAAAACCACAGTGTCACTGTATGCTTCCCTCTGGCGCAGAGGAGCGAGAGGCCATAGGCTGCAAGCGAGGAGCCGACATAGCCGGCCGCGCTAGTCACCATCGAAGCCAGATACGAGGAAGACATCGTATAGGTGACGCCCTCCGTATTCGCGAAGAGGCGAATTTGCAGCACCTTGCCCTGCAGAATGAGCGACACGATCGCATGCGACGACTCGTGGATGAGCGTGTTCGCGATGCGGAAGAACGGTCCGATAATCGGAATATGAATCACGATAAACGCGAGTGCGAAATAGCCGATATACTTCCAGTTCATAAGGCAGCAGCCCCCTAACGAATGCGAAGAAACTTCTTCTTTCATTGTAGCACAGGACTCATGATAGCACAGGACTCGCGCCTTCTTCCCATATCTCGGGGCAAATAAAGAGCCGTGCAGCCAAGAGGCTGCACGGCTTATTCGTTATCTTGTTATCGTATGATAGCCTTTGTTTTTAGCTTTAGCTTTAGCGTCAACGCATTAAGACCTCGTCTTGCCAACCGCCGTCTCTCCGGCACGGGCGCGTCTCCATCTCGTCGCCGGACGTGCGCATACCCGCCCAACGTACTGATCGAACAGACCTGCCAGCACATCGTGCTGGAACATCGTCTTCGCCCGCTTGTAGCCGCTTCTCACCAGCTGCTCACGCAGTGCGGAGTCCCGGGCAAGACGGATAATCATGTCCGCAATGGCGGCAGGCGAATGCGGGTCGACGACCATCCCGGTCTCCCCGTCGAGCACGGCTTCCACCGCGCCGCCGGAGCGGCCTGCAATGACGGGCACGCCTGCGGACGCGGCTTCCAAATAAACGATGCCGAACCCTTCCGCATCGCCTTTCTCCAGCTCCCGGCATGCCATAATAAACTGGTCCGCCAAGTTGAAGTAGTCATTGAGCAGCTCGCCGCCAGTGACGCTGCCGATGAAACGAACCGCATCCTCAACGCCAAGCGAGCGGGCGAGCGCCTCCAGACGCTCACGATCCGGACCGTCGCCGACGATGACATACACCGCATTCGGGATTTGCTCCAGAATCGCAGGCATCGCCTCGATCGTCTTATCATTTCCTTTGCGCGTCACGAGTCGCCCTACCGATAGAATGACGTACTTGCCTTCCAAGCCGTGCTGCTTCACGAGCTCCTTGTTTACCGCTTTTTTCTCATAGATCTTCTCCACGCCCGGGTTGACGATACCGATCCGATCGGGATGAACACCGTATTGCCGCACCAGCCGCTTCGTATATTCGCTGTTTGTCAGTATGCCATCCGCTTTGCGGAGAATGAGCTTCACGATTTGGTTGAGCACAATAAACCGGCGGAACATCAGCATATCCATGCCGTGCGTGGAAACGACGTACCGCCTTCCGGTAGTCACGCGCAGCAGCAGTCCGATGAAGCCGATCAGCACATAACCGTAGATCGTAACATCCGGGTCCTCGCTTCGCATCGTCCGCCACACTTGGCGAAACAACCTGCCCCAGCTCGTTACGTCCACTTGTTCGTCACGCATGAAAGCTCCCCGGACAACCGAGAACGGCTGTCCTTTGTCGAATTCCGCACACCCTTCATATTCCGGCGCTATGACAGTCATGCTGTGCTTCGTATGCTTCGAGAGGTTGAAGTAATAATTTTGCATGCCGCCGATACCAGGAGGGAAAACACCTGTAACGAGAACGATTTTTCTACGTTTCATAGACCTTCACCTTTCTCTTCAGGTAACTAAGGGATTGAATGACTGCCCAGAAAGCCACTTCCGCCATAATGTTCCACAGACGCGCAATTACCGAAATATGCAGTGCTGTATCAGCCCCAAGCCTTAGCGACAGAAAATAAACAAGAAACCCTTCGCGGACGCCGAGCCCGCCCGGGAGCGGACTGAACAAGCCTAGCAGCCAGGACGTCGCAAACGTCCCTGCCGCATAGAACAGGCCGATATGCTCGCCGCTGAAGCTGCTCGTAAGCATCCAGAAGGCGATGCCCATAACGAAATGGCTGCCGAGAAAGCAGGCCAAATAGCCGAAGAATTGATTGCGTGTCAACAAGGCCTTCGCACCGCTAAGGCTACCATCGCCAAACGGCTTCGAGAACTTCCTGATTGCCCGCTGCAGCAGCTTCCAGTTCGAAGCGCGCAGGAATAGGCTGCCCGTCCACGCGGTAATACGCGGATAATAGAAGTAAATCAAGGCGCCAAGGGCCAGAACGCCAATGACGACGAGCTGCGGCGGCGTACCTAAAGTGATCGCAAGCATCAGCGCATAGACTAGCGCGGCCGAGACAAGGAGGATGTTCTCATAAATAATAGCGGAGAACTGCACGTTGAGCGGTACACCGGCGCGCGATGCGAGCACGATGCGTCCTGCGTAATTCCAGAAGCCCCCCGGGATGTACTTTGCAAACTGCGAGTTAATAAAGATTTGCAGTCCGGGCAGCAAGCGCAGCTTGACGCCGCCTTCGCCCGAGTGCCGGCCTTCTCTGCCGACGGCATTCACGATAAGGACCCAGATGCCTGCCTGCAGCATCAGGAAGAGCGCAAACAGCGCCATCGATGCGTAGAACTCCAAGTTCGCCTTCAGTAGAAACGATGTAATATCCGATAGCTTGAGCGGAATATTCCGCACGATGAAGAAGACGATGACCGCCAAGAATACGGCCTTAAGCACAGCTGGCGCCAATCTTCGCAGCACCGCCACTGGAGGTTCACTTCCTTTCCTATCGGTAGAAGCCATCTCTTAATTGTAAGCGGCAATTGTAAAGCTTTATGCCGTCGTTCTTAATGTTATTATTAAGATTGTGTGACCCCAGTGATCGGTTTACACCTCATATCGTACAAAGAGAAAGCCGGGAACCCCTACCCAAGTAGGATCTTTCCCGGCTTTTTTGCATAATCTTTACAAAGCTCCGGCATCCCGGACAATCTGTTCCGCCTGCTCGTAGCTTCCCTCGTTCACAATGGCTACCAACATAACATCGTAGCCGCTCACCCGATTCTCCGGCCCGCCTGAGCTGTAGCCGCTCGCGCTTACGCTCGAAGCCGCCAGGATGCCGGCGTCCGGTCCGTCGAAATCGCCGCCCAGCGTCAAATAGCCAAGGCCGGGAAAGTCCCCGGTCATCGTCGCGCCAAGCGTATCAAGACTTTGGATGCCAGTGCCCGCGATGCCGTCGATCCGTTCGACTGTATAATCAACCAGCTCCAGCGACTGCAGCTGGTCCAGCGCTTTCTTCGCCTCATCCGGCGTGCGGAAGTATGCGAAAATCGTTCTTTCTGACATAGAGAGCTCCCTCCAATAGCGAATGATGGTACACAGGGTAAAAGCTCCCAGTAGTGTACGCCCCGCTTACAGGAACTATTCGCTTAAGCGGCAGCAGCCTGATAGCGCCCTGATAGCGCTCATCACGTTCGGACATACTGACAACGGTTGGAATATCGCCAGCGGAACTAGAGACTTGAGACTACAGAACACCGGACGGCCAGCGGGCAGCCCCCGAATGGTGCTGGCTTACTAGAGGGGAGCGCTTCATATGCATGAAAAAGGATTAACGTGGTGGCAGCTGGCACTAATCGGCATCGGCTCCATCATTGGAGCCGGCTTCTTCCTCGGCACAGGGCTGTCGATCCGAATCGCCGGACCTTCGGTACTCATCGGCTACGTCATCGCCGGGGTCGCGACGTTCATCGTCTTCGCTTCGCTTGCGCAGATGACGGCGAATGACCCGCAGTCCGGCTCGTTCCGCGCCTACGCCAGAATTGCATTCGGACGCTCCGCGGGCTTCCTGTCCGGCTGGGTATACTGGCTGTCCGGCG
The DNA here is from genome assembly GCF_003386535.1 of Paenibacillus taihuensis. GTDB lineage: Bacteria > Bacillota > Bacilli > Paenibacillales > Paenibacillaceae > Paenibacillus_Z > Paenibacillus_Z taihuensis. The sequence goes on along the minus strand of NZ_QTTN01000016.1, from coordinate 119,506 downwards.
TCCTCATCATGTCCAGCGAGATCGTCGCCCTATCAACGTTCACGGAGTATTGGTTCCCGAACGTACCGCTCGGTGTATTCGCCATCGCTTATGCAGCGCTCGGCTTCGGCATCAACTTCCTTGGCGTCCGCAACTTCAGCCAAGTGGAATCTGCCTTCGCAATCGTCAAGCTGGCGATTCTGGTCGGCTTCATTCTATTCGGTGCGCTCTTCATCTTCGGCGCTATCCATCCCACCGCTGCCTCCGCTGCAGCTTCGCCAGGCGTGCATACCTGGTTCCCGCACGGCGTGAAAGGGCTCTGGTCCGCGATGGTGATCATCTTCTTCTCCTTCGGCGGTATTGAGGTTGTCGGCGTTACCGCTTCGGAGCTGAAGCGCAAAGAGGATATCGTAAAAACCGGAACCGTGCTGCTCGTCTCTCTCGTGCTCGTCTATGTACTAGCGCTGTACCTCGTACTGCGCATGGCAGGCTGGCGCGGACTAAACGAAGAGACAAGCCCGTTCGTCACGGCGCTGTCGGCCTTCTCCATTCCCTATATGGATTCGATCTTCAATCTCGTCATTATCAGCGCGGCCTTCTCGACCATGGTCGGCGCGCTCTTCTCGATCAGCCGCATCATCGTCTCCCTCGCCGAAGACGGCGATGCGCCTCGCGGGCTTGCCGCGCTCAATCGAAGAGGCGTCGCGTGGAAGTCGCTGCTTCTAACCGCGGCCGCCTTAGCCGTATCCATCGGCTGCTCCTACGTGCTGCCGAACACGATGTACGAGTACGTTACAACGTCCGCGGGCGTCATGCTGATCTTGAACTGGATTCTCATTCTGGCTTCCTACTTGAAGCTGCAAGGCCGCAGCGACGAACAGTCCAAGAAGCCTACCCGCCGCCGCACAATCGCCAGTCCAGCCGCAGCTTATGTCGGCATCGCGCTTATTCTGATCGCCATCTCCGGCGCACTGCTGCATGGCAATGAACGTGTCGGGCTCGGCATAAGCGCGGCGCTCATCATCATCGTAGCGCTTGCCTCTCGCTTGGTCGCTGCGAAACACAGGCACTAAAAACGTCAAACGCGGGCTGTTTCAGCCCGCGTTTGTCTGGATTGCTCTATTAATCGCTCCATAACCCTATACTAATGCTGCTTGTACATCCACTGCTTTAACCCAGCCGAAAGTATCTTCCACCGTTCCATACTGAATGCCCGTCAGCGCATCATACAACCGTTTCGCCAACTCTCCTGTGCGGCTTTCGCCAATAATCAATCGCTCCCCTTGCCAGCATAGCTCACCAATCGGAGACACGACTGCCGCCGTTCCGGTACCGAATGCTTCCTCCAAGCGACCCTCTCGCCCAGCCTCGTAGAGCTCTTCGATCGAAATCGTCCGCTCTTCCACCGCAATGCCCCAGCTCGCAAGGAGCTGGATGATGGAGCTGCGCGTAATCCCTGCAAGAATACTGCCGGATAAGGCAGGCGTGCACACTTTGCCATCGATGCGGAAGAACACATTCATGCTGCCGACTTCCTCAATAAATCGATGCTGCGCCGAATCGAGCCACATGACTTGCGTGTAACCCGCTTCCTTCGCCGTTTGTTGGGACATGAACGTGGCCGCGTAGTTGCCTGCTGTCTTGGCTTCGCCCACTCCGCCGACGGAAGCCCGAACATGCTCCGATTCAACGAAGATCCGAACCGGATTGATGCCCTCAGGGTAATACGCGCCTACCGGGGACATGATGATGATGAACTGGTACTGCTCGGACGGCGCAACGCCCAGCACCGGCTGCGTCGCAAAGACGAACGGCCGAATATAGAGCGACGTGCCCGGCTCCGAAGGAATCCATTTCGCGTCCACCTCGATTAATTTCTCTAGTGCAGCAAGGACCTGGTCGCTGTCCAATTGTGGAACGCTCATGCGCACATTCGACCGGTTCATCCTCGCGATATTCGCTTCCGGACGGAACAGGCGGATACGGCTATCGCCGCCGCGGTATGCTTTTAACCCTTCGAAGATCGTCTGCCCGTAATGAAATACTTTGGCCGCCGGGTCCAGCGTAATCGGCTGATAAGGAACGATGCGAGCATCGTGCCAGCCCTTCGTAACATCGTAATCAAGCATGAACATATGGTCGGTAAAATACTGCCCGAACCCCAGCTTTTCCTGCGCCGGCTTCACCTTCAAATTCGTACTCCGTTCAATGTGTATCATGCCGTTCACTTCTCCTCACGGTTATATTTTTATTGCATACTACCACCGCGAGGGGTATATATAAAATATCTATAAGATCGTTCACCCATACCTTGAAGGTATGCAGATGGAGGTAGAAACAAATGGATATTCGGCAGCTCAAATACTTCCTGACCATCGCGCAGGAGAAGCAAATTACGCGGGCGGCCAAGCTGCTTCATATGGAGCAGCCGCCCCTGAGCCGCCAGCTGATGCTGATGGAGGAGGAGCTTGGCGCGAAGCTGTTTGAACGGGGGTACAAGGAGCTGACGCTCACCGCGGCGGGCGAGCTGCTGAAGGTTAAGGCGGAGGCGCTGCTGCTGCAGCTGGACGAGACCGTGAACGAAGTGAAGGAACTCGAAGCAGGCGTACGCGGAACGCTCTCGATCGGCGCGGTCGTATCGTGCGTGTCCATCCTGCCGAAGCCGATCGGGCAGTTCAGAGCGAGGTACCCGGATGTGACGTACAAAATCGCAGAGGGTGACCATTTCTCGCTCGGGGAGATGCTGACCAACCGTGCGATTGAGCTCGTCGTGTCTCGGCTTCCCTTCGAATCGGACATCCTGCCGACACGGCTTGCAGTACATCAGCTGCCGTCCGACCCTTACGTGGCGCTCATGCCCGCCGCGTGGGCGCCCGCTTCCAGCGATCAAGCCATTAGCATCGAGGAGCTGGCGCAGTTCGACTTCCTCACCTTGAAGACGGACAAGACGATCCGCATGCACGAGCGCGTCGTTCAAACCTTCATGAGCAAAGGGCATGAGCCGAAAATCATCGGCGAGTGCTCAAGCGTCGCCATCATCATGTCGCTTGTCGCGGCGGGGATCGGCGTCACCGTGTTCCCGAAGTCCGTTATCGCTTCGTTCCCATCGGAGCAAGTGACCGTGCTTGAGCTGCGCGACGCGCATTTCGAGTCAGACGTCGGCATCGTGTGGCTGTTGGATCAGAAGCTGTCGCGGCGGGCGGAGCATTTTATTGCTTGCTTTGAATGAAAGAAAGAGCGGGCTCGTGTACAGGTACAAGAGTCCGCTCAATATGTTCTCGACCATCACTAGCCAGCCGTTACCGTGAAACATGATACCCGCGAGTGGCAACCTTTAGATGGTGGAGATGCGTTCCCCTACCAAAGAAGAGTCCATCATTCCAGCTACATCCGCGCAGGCTCTCATGTTCCAAACGGATGAGATAAGGTGAGCCTTTATCAGTACTGCTTCGAATAATCCACCAGGTTGCGCATCCTGCCCGGCTCGCCTGCCAAGTAGTGCTGCAGGTTCGAGATGAACAGCTTCACGAGCCGCTCCGCATTCCGAACGGTATGACCGCCGGAGTTGTGCGGCGTCAGGATCACGTTCGGCAATGCCCAGAGCGGGTGGTCGCTCGGCAGCGGCTCCTGCTCGAACACATCGAGACCAGCTCCCGCGATGACACCTTGCTGGAGCGCCACTACAAGATCCTCGGTCCGCACCGTACCGCCGCGGCCGACGTTGATAAAGTACGCGCCACGCTTCATCGCGGCGAACCGCTCGGCGTGGAACAGATGCGCGGTCTCCGTCGTCAGCGGCAGTATGTTGACGACGTAGTCCGCCTCCCGCAGCGCTTCATCGATGCGCGCGGTCTCGTACACCGCGTCGGCTTCCGGCATCGAACCGCCGGAGCGCCGTACCGCGATGACGCGCATATCGAATGCGCGTGCCAGCCGCGCGACCTCGCGGCCGATTTCGCCTGCACCGACGATCGCGACGGTGCCGCCGTTCATCTCAGCCAGCGTATGCGGACTGTCCCATACGCGGCTCCCTTGATTGCGCACGGCCGCTGCGATGCCGCGCGAAAGGCCAAGCATCATCGCGAGCGCGGTCTCCGACACGCTCCGCGCATGAACGCCGCTGGCATCCGTGAGCAGGATGCCGCGCGCCGCGAGCTGCTCGAGCGGCAGCTTATCGATGCCGGACGACCAGCTCTGCACTTTCGCATCCCAGCCGAATATGATCTCCGCTTCCGCGTAAATCCCATCATCGCTGTCGCCGCCAGGCTGCCCGAACACGATGTCCGCATCCGGCGCGGCGAGCCGTATCGCCGCCTGCTGCCCTTCCGTCAAACCATCCAAACCTAACAGCTTTACACCGCTCATCGTTCTATCGCCTCCTTCACTTACAAAGCCAACCGCTTCGCGGAGCCTTCATCCAATATAACCGTCACATTCGGATGGAGCTGCAGCAGCGACGCCGGAACGCGCGTCGTCACTGGTCCTTGGAACGCCTCCGCGACAATATCCGCTTTGTTCGCGCCTGCCGCGACAAGCACGATGGAGCGCGACTTCATAACCGCCTCGAGTCCAATCGTAATCGTGCGGCTTGGCACCTCTTCCGGCGTGCTGAAGTGTACGGAGCCGGAGGGGCGGTTCTGCTCATAGATATCCGCAACGTAAGTGGTCACGGGAATGGAATCCGCCGGCTCGATGAAGGCGATGTGCCCGTTCAAACCAAGGCCCATCAGCTGCCAGTCGACGAATTGCAGGTCGCGCAGCACTTGGTCGAACCGCTTGCATTCCTGCTCCAAATCCGCCGCCGAACCGTCCGGAATATGAGCAGCGCCTCGCTTCGTGCGCAGATGCTGGAATAGATGCTCCTGCATGAACGTGTAATAGCTCTCCGGATGATCAGGCGCGATGCCGATCAGCTCGTCTGGATTGACGAAGGTCGCCCCCGCAAAATCCAGCTCCCCCGCTTCCTCTCTGCGAATCCACTCCTGAAAAATGCCGTACTTAATCGGCGACGAGCCTGTCGTCATGCCGAGCACGGAGTCCGGCTTCTGCTTCAACTGCTCCTCCAGCAAATCTGCAATTCGTGCTGCGATCTGATCAGTCGTCATCACTTCAAATTTCATCGTTCATGACCACTCCCTCACGTATTATCGCTTACACCTTCACCTGAACCTGAACCTATACTTGCTGCAAACGGAATACCGCTTTATTAGCGCCCACGATACGATTGTTATCGTTAATAACCTTCTGCGTCGCGAGCTCGAGCATGCTGTCGATCGTCTCCTGCTTACGGTAGCCGATCTGCTGCAGAATGCTCGCTACAATAAGCGGCCACTCTTCCTCGGAGCCGTCGCTCACCTTGAGGGCGAAGCCGAGACGCTCTTCCTTGAGGCCGAAGCAATACACGCCCTTCGCCCCGCCCTTCGCAACAATGTTCGAGTCGCGCAGCAGCGTGGAGCAGATCTGGTTCGTGCCGCCGATCATCTGCGGCGCCGCATTCATCGCTTCCGACAAGCGCTGAGCCGCTGCACGCAGGTTAATATCTTCAATAAGATCCGGGCAGGCGAGCTTCAAGTACGCTGTCGCGATATTTTTCAGCGGCAGCGCGAATACCGGTACGCCGCAGCCGTCCACGCCGAGCTGAATATCTTCAGCAGGGTAGTCCGCGAGCGCAGCCACCGTCTGCAAAATCTCCTGCTGTGCCGGGTGCTCCTTCTCCCAATATTCGTCCGTGCCTGCACCTAACATTTTGCAAAGTGCCATAATGCCAAAATGCTTACCCGAGCAGTTGTGGTAAATGCGCCGCTTCGGATTGTCGTCCTTGAACAAGCTGTCGCGCTCTGCCGGATTCAACGGATACGTTGGCAAACAGACGAGGTTGTCCTCTACGAGGCCGATCTTGCGCGATAACGACTCCAGCGCCTCGATATGAAACGACTCGCCGCGGTGCGATGCCGCCATGAGCGCCAGCTCCGCATCGGTCAGCCCATACTGCTCCTGTACGCCGCGCGCAACGGCAGGCAGCGCCTGCAGCGGCTTCGCCGACGAGCGAAGGAAGGTCGGAAGCTCGACATCGCCTACCGCATACAACACTTCCCCTTTATCATTCACACCGCAAATCCGGCCGCGATGCACATTTTCCACGATTTCGCCTCTGTATTCTTCCACTAACACGTCTGACATTTTCATTCCCCACTCCCAACGCCTTAGGTGATTTTCCAAGCTATTCTATCATTCTAGCATGATGTGTGCTTCGATAACGATAGCCCGAAACTACCGGGATATACCCCAGTAAAATATTACCACACTATGCCTGTCTGCGGACCGGAATCTCCGTAACGCCCTGCTAGGCTTCTGCATAGAATGCTCCATGATTATAAACGGAGGTATCTGAGCTATGAACTCGCAAGCTTCGGCAAATCAAGAAAATAAGCCGCACCATGAGCATAAATCGAACAATGCGCCAAAATCGCAGCACGAGCATAAAACCGAGCACCACCACCACCACCATGGCCACAAGCCTATTTGGCAGTGCGACGCGAAGGTTCATCGTACGATGATGGCTGTCAAAGACCATCTTCATCAGCTGTGCGCAGACCATGTACACCGGCTGGTGAAAGTGGAAACCTGCGACGGCGACGTGTTCGAGGGACATATCGTATCGTGCCACCGCGGCGTTCTGTTCATCTGTCTGTCGAACGAGGGCTGCGACCGCGCGTTCTTCCCAGGCGGACCGCCGGTTTATTACAACAACGTGCTGCCGCTCGTCCTGTTCAACCTTCTTGCTATTTCGCTGCTGTAAGCAGCCATCAATGACCACCTTGTCAGATTAATAAGGAGTGAAACGATATGGCATTTACACCGCCGTTTGGACCGCAAGGCTCACAACAAGCGCCAGCTGGGCCACCGCCTTCACAAGTTCCGATCAAACCGCTCACGTCGACGTTCGCAGTTGATCCGGGAGCGATCTCCCGCTGCATGTTCCGTTATACGTACATTTGGCCGCGCAACGGCGCAGGCTTCTGGTTCTATCCGGTGTTCGTTGGCCGGACTTCGGTATCGGGCTTCCGCTGGAACGGCTTCTTCTGGATGTTCTCCGGCTTCGATCTGTCCCGGATCGACGCATTTACTTGCGTATAACATGTACCTGTAATCACCTAAAAGCGAAAAAACCTGTATGCCTGCTGCGGTTCAGCCGGGTGTACAGGTTTTTTGCGCGCTTGCGGTAAGGTGCGAAAATGGTGTGAATATGGTGGGAATCGGACAAGAACGCCTGCCATACACTTTCAAAGTAAGACATGTTCGTTACAGGAGGCCGATGAGCCCATGACCACCAACAGCCAAAATTTCATCGTCGTCGTTATTCCGCTGTCCGAGATCAAGAAGTTCGTCCTGATCGATATTATCGGAGGCACTGCGCTCTACTATATGATCAGACTGCCGATGCATTCCGTCATGGCTGGCATGATTGGCAGCATGATCGGACCGTTCATTGTCCGCAGATCGCTTCGAGGCAAAGCCCCCCGCAAAGTGCGCACGCTCTTATTCTAGCGCCACCGATCGATTCATGTGAGCTGCCGCTTGCAAAATCGCAATCGCCGCACGTTCCCGCCGCTCGACGTCCCCGCTCCGCATCGCCTCTTTCAGGATCGCAATCGCCTCCGAGATCGTCTCGTCGTCGATCCCGTTCACAACAGCAGCAGCCGTCGCCAGCTTCGCAAGCAAGCGATCGAGCTGCTCGCGGATCAGCGGACGATGGAACTGGCCGAGCTCCCCGTCCTGCTGGAGGAAAGCGGCAAGCTCCGGATGAAGCTGCTCCTCCGCCACCTGCTGCAGCCAAGTGACGCCCCGCCGATGGGCGCTGTCCTCTTCTGCGTTATCGCATTCCACGACATAATAATAATCGCCAATATCCCCCAAATACGTACGCTCGCCATCCGTAACGAGGATATGATCGCCATCCTGCATGACTTGCGTGAATAGAATATGCATAGCTAATTGCTGCTCTAATTGTACCTCCGGATATACCGCTGCCAGCTTCGCAGCCAGCTCGTGGTAAGGGATTGCGCTCAGATCGCCAAGGCCTTGCCTGCCGAAGCGAATGTAATGATTTTCAACAAATTCCGGCAATCCGTGCTTGCCTTCTGCCTGAACCTTCAAGCGAAACAGCTGCATTCTCATACTCCTCTGCTACAAGCTTTTATACACAGCTTACATGCTAATGCTATAATAGAGTAGTGCTGGGTGGAAATTGAAAAAATTACGCAAGCTGGTGACTTCATGGCTCTCTTGTTCGATATGAAAACGATTACGACTGCTCTTGGTATTGGCTATTTGTTATCCTTGCTGGTTATTGCAGCATATTGGCGGGATAAGCAGAAGATGAATCATGTCAAAACTCTGTTCCTAACGTCGAAATTCATGCAGACCGCGGGATGGTTCTTAGCGGTTTTTCGCGGTGATATTTCGGACTTGCTGTCGATTTCGGTCGCGAATACGTTCATGCTTTTGGGCTTGGCGCTGGAAGTTATCGCATTGCTGCGCATCCAATATGCGCCTAACCCGCCCCTCGTGAAGCTCTACCTTCTCATTACCGCGCTATGTATCGCTAGCTTCCAATATGTATACCTGTTTGATAATGAGGAGCATGTGCGGATTGCCGTCTCTTCGATCGCGATGGCCGTTCTCCTGCTCCCTGTCTGCCGGGTCACGCTCGACAAAGGAGCCAGCACTTTGATGCGCCTCAGCGGCAGCTTTTATATGCTGATGCTGGTGATTTCTGCATACAGAGGAGTTTCCGCCAGGCATGCGACAAGCTGGACAAGCCTGTATCATCCAAGCACGTACCAGCTCATCTCTATCTTGACGATCTACATGGCTCTTCTTCTCAGCAGCACCTGCTTTGTCTTACTGCTCAAGGAGAAAGCGAGCCGTGAGCTCGTGCGCTTGGCCAGTTACGACGACCTGACCGACACGTTCAACCGCAGAACATTCACCGTTTACGCGGAAGCAGCTCTCGATCAGGCGGCGAAGCAGAGAACGCCGGTCTCTTATCTCCTGTTCGACATCGACCAGTTCAAACAAATTAACGATACGCACGGGCATCACGCGGGCGACCTTGTGCTGCAGAACTTAGTCGAACAAATCAAGCCGTATCTCGGCAAAGATGATCTGTTCGTCCGTTATGGCGGCGACGAGTTCGGGATTATGCTGCCGGGTCATAACGAGGCGGAGTCCGACGAGCTGGTTTCGGCCATCATGCAGACGGTCCGCCAATCAGCGCCCCTTGTCGCGATTCCGCTCACCTATACGATTAGTGTAGGTGTCATCACCGTCGTGCCGAGCCCGCGGACGCGGCTTGAGCACCTATACACCAGCTGCGACAAAGCACTATACCGCGCCAAACGAAACGGGCGCAACGGCATGTCGCGCAGCTACTTGCACGTCGAACAGAAGGCCGAGTTTCTCGTATGAGAAGCCCGGCCTTCATGCATTTACATCATCTCTTCTGCTACCACAAAGTCGGCTTCATCACCATAAATGCAAGCATGATAAGCAGAAGCGCCAGATAGATATAGACAGCGCGGTTCAGCAGCCGGATGATCCGTTCCTTATCCTGTCCCGGTTCTTCAAACTTGCGGATTTTCGGCGAGAATGCTCTTGCCAGAAAAAGCAGCGAGCCGACCAGAATCGCAATCGTCATGATTATCCACGACGTTGACCATGTCCACGAGCCGACGATGACGAGCAATATCCCGGTTATGACAAGCAGATGCCCTGCGTGCTTCGCAAGACGAATGGCGGAACGAAACGTGTTCAGATAGGCGTGCTGCTCCAGCACCTCCGCGCTGCGAAGCTTCTTGATAACCGGTATGAACACAAAGAAAGGGCCTATCGACATGATGACGCTTAGAATATGAATGTACAGCAGCAGCGAGTACCACATGCTCACCTAGCGACTACTCCTGCGCAGGGCGAAATTCATGCGCCCACACCTGCATATGCGGCAACCATGGCATTCCTTTGTGATAGGATAGAATCGCTTGTTTGTACTCCTCCACGTTCTCAAACCCTTCGCTGCGCGCATGCTCATCTGTTAGTTCGCCAAGCGTCTGCGCATATACCTTCTCCACGACGAAGCGGTGACCTTCCAGCTCCATGACTTCGCCGACATCGGCATAGCGCCCATTGCGGCGCTGCGAAGTTTTCGTACCTGCAATGACCTTCTCTACGTCCGGCTTCATCGTAACCAATCGCTCGATCGAGCAGGTTTTAGGCGGCAGCTCTGGCTGCGTATCGTTATTCGACATTGTTATTTCCCCTCCATCTCAAGCAATCTCATTACTTTAGCATAAATAGATTGCCTAATCGAATGGAGTCGTATACGAGGGTACGAGTATTAATCCTCCTGCCGCCGCTTAACCGGAATCCAGATCTCGCTGCGAAACGTCGGCGAGGTCGTATCCTTATCCGCATTCCATAATATCTCCGGTCCTTGCACCTGCTCGTAGTTCGAGGATGGGAACCACTCGGAATAGATGCGGCCCCACACATCTTGAAGCGCACTTGGAAAATGCCCCACTGCCTCGAACACCGCCCATGTCGTCGCTTCCACCTCAAGCGCGGTCAGCTGGTCCGGACACGGATGTGTCGTCGCCGCGCCGATATAGTGGTCGAGCCCTCCCTGCTCCTGCATCCGTCCTTCGGAGAAGTTAGTGGACGCGCTAATAATACCGCTAGGATCCGTATTGGACAGGTCCTTCATCGTCTGAATCGTAGCGGCGTCCAGGCTCTGCCACATCGCCGCGATCTCCGGATTGACTCCATTAAACACAATCGGCACTCTCCGCATCATGCCTACGATGCGGAATGCTTCTTTCTCTACAATGCGATACTGCATTTCGCTGCCTCCTCGAATCGTTAATTGGAAGGTCACCGGCGAATAAGCCTTGAGCGCATGACCGCCCGCTCTCGCCTCCGAAGGCGAGATGCCATGCATCGTCTGGAACGCGCGCGCGAAAGAGTCTGGCGAGCTGTAGCCGTACTTGATCGCGATGTCGATCACCTTCGCGCTGCTTCCTTCCAGCTCGAATGCGGCAAGCGTCAGCCGTCTGCGGCGAATGTACTCGGACAAGGGCACGCCCGCAAGGAACGAGAACATCCGCTGAAAATGATACTCCGAGCAGAGCGCCAGCCGCGCCGCTTCCTTCACGTCAAGCTCCTCCGCCGCCGACAAATGCGCCTCGATGTACGCCAGCGCGCTGTTCATGCTTTTGAGCGAATCCATTTCGTCATGACCTCCTTAACTAGAGAATAGCAGCGATTCAGATGGTGGACCCGACAATCTGCGATCGGATTTTATGGGGTTCCATATAGCGTTTCAATAGATGGCAGCTGCTCCGCTTTGGCATGGATCGTATGCAGCTCCAAACGCCTCGGGTTTGCTCTCGGCACCCCGTTATCGCTAGCCCAAAAACTGAGCCAGATCATATTCGACCTGTGCCTGACTCACGACTGTATTCGCCCCTTCTTGAAACGCATGCTCCCTCGTTAACGTATCTTATTTTACCAATAAACCTCTCGACAAGCTCATATCAGGACAACCACAGCCATACAATGAACCAAAACCTTTTGTGCCAGGAGGAACTTATTCATGCTCACTCGTCCGCAAATTCGCGCGCAAGCAAGGCGAAGCTTAGCCGGGAACTGGAAGCCCGCTGTCCTTCACTTCCTGCTCTTCATCGTGATCAGCAGCCTGATCAACACGGTCACGCAAAACATCCAATACATCGGCTGGTGGATCGGCATCCTGCTCGAAGCGCCGCTCGGATACGGGATTTATAATCATTACTTGGACTTTGCCCGCGGGCAAGTTCCGGATGCCAATGGTCTGTTCCGCGGCTTCCGGCGGTACAAGGAGACGTTCATCCTCTACATTCTGTCGATGATCTTCACCGTGCTCTGGACGCTCTTGTTCATTATTCCGGGCATCATCGCCGCTCTTCGGTATTCGCAGGCACAGTACCTGCTCAGAGACAATCCGAATATGTCGCCGCTTGAGGCCATTAGCCAAAGCAAACAAATGATGATCGGACATAAATGGCGGCTGTTCGTGCTATACCTGTCCTTCATCGGCTGGGCGCTGCTCTGTATCCTGACGCTTGGCATCGGCTTCCTCTGGCTTGGACCGTATTACTATACGACCATCGCGCATTTCTACGAGGAACTGCGTACGCAAGGCACGACCAATAACAACAACAACGACAACGGTTACCTCCGCTAAGCAGCTGTATTAAATAACTGGATTTTTCCATCTATTCCACTCCCGATCTGCTTGCTACAAGCAATAGCTCCTCAACAAACAAAGAGCACTAGCGTTCATCACGCTGTGCTCTTTGTTCATTCTATGCCTTCTTCACAACCGGAATCCACACCTCGGAATAGCCCCGGCCGTCTGTCGTATTGTAATACAGCTCGAGATCCGGTCCCTCTGCGTGCTCGTAGCCTGAGCTTGGGAACCATTCCGGGAAGATCCGCTTCCAGACGGCTTGAATCTTCTCTCCCGTCTCCTCCTGTGTCCCTTCCTCGGACTTGAATATCGCCCACGTATATGGCTTTACATCAACCGCGATCAGCCCTTCCGGACGTTCCGCCTTCTCTTCGAAGTCCAGCGCGCCGATCATATAAGGGAAGGAATCCGCGCCTGTCGGACGGTAGCACATAATCGCGTTTACCTCCGCCAAGCCGGTCATCCCGCTATTGACCGGAGCTGCCTGCCGCACCTGCTCGAACGTTCCATCCTCCATCGCCGACTGCCAGAACGCCGGAATTTGGTTGAAGTTATTTTCGTTAGTAGAGTCAATGACTTGTTCCACCCCATATACAACAAAAGCACCGCGCTGTTCGATTCGATAATTCATCTCCACATCTCCCTTAATCATAATATGAAAGGACATACGGGGATAAGCCTTGAGCGCGCTCCCTAACTCCCGAGCTGCAGTAGGCGTGACGCCATGCAGCAGGTGAAACGCACGAGTGAATGCTTCCGGCGATTCATAGCCATACTTGAGCGCGAGATCGATCACTTTGATCGGGCTGTTCTTCAGCTCGAAGGCAGCAAGCGTCAGCCGTCTGCGCCGCACATATTCAGACAGAGGAATGCCGGAGATGAACGAGAACATGCGCTGAAAATGGTGAACCGAGCAGAATGCCCGCCCAGCCGCCTCTGCAAAATCAATCTCGCCTGTAAGGCCCTCCTCAATATAGCTCATCGCGTTATTCATGCGGGTTAGCCAATCCACGTATGCAGCCTCCTTTCGATATAAGTGTAGCAAAGAGGTTGGTCGGCTTCCTTGCAATCGGTGCGCACTTCTGCAAGGCCAATACGAAAAAAGAGCACAGCGAGTCCGTGAACCGCCATGCTCTGCCTATTCATAGCTGCTTGCCAATTTCCCAGTGGTGGCCCAGCGGATCAGCGATACGTCCAACGCGCCAGCCATGCGCCTCTTCCATCGGCACGATAACGACAGCGCCAGCCGCCACCGCTTGGTCGAACAGCGAATCCGGATCTTCAACCGTCAGAATCATCCGGGCCAAGCCACGGCCAGCTGCAGCCGGATCAAACTCCGCATCCTCTTGGATCCAGAACTCTGCGCCTTGAACAGCGAGCTGCGCCAGCTCCAGCTTGCTTCCGTCTCCTTCGAGCCGGTGTAATTCGACTGCATGGAACGCCGCTTTATAGAATGCTGCCGCTTCTTCCGCATGACGGACGAGCAGCCATGGTGCGATACGAGCTTGTGCTGACATTCGGACACGCTCCTTGTTGCAGGTAGATTTTCACTGCTGCCGTATGAATACGACATGGAGCGCCCGAAGTCCTCCCTAGCGCGAATCTGTGCTTGGCTCCGAAGGAGTCAGTCTGCGATCGCTGCGGAACAAATTAAACTGCGGAAGCTGCGGAATAATCATGCCTGTCAGCATAAGCACGCAGCCGATGATGCCGCGCATGCCGAGCAGCTCATCCAGAATAAGATAGCCGCCGATGACCGCGAACACCGTCTCCATGCTCATAATAATGGCCGCCTGCGTAGGCTGCGCGTTCTTTTGCCCGACTACCTGCAAGGTGTACGCGATACCTACAGATACGATGCCGCCGAACAGTATCGGAATGAGCGCTTGCGACAGACCATCGAGCGTAATCGTCTCCCTAGCAAAAGCAACGATGAAGCTCAGTACGGAGCAAGTAACGACCTGGAAGAAGGATAGCTTAATAACGTCCGTCTTACTCGAAAAATGGTCAATGAGTAAGATGTGCGCCGACCAGAAGAAAGCACCGACCAGCTCGTAGATATCGCCCTTGCTGAGCGATAGATCGTTCGTCATGCAGAGCAGATACAAGCCGATCAAAGCCAGCAATGCACCGATCCCGCTGTTCATGTTCAGCCGCTGCTTCAGGAAAAGCCCCAGGAACGGCACGATGACGATGTATAAGCCGGTAACGAACGCGGCTTTGCCCGCCGTCGTATAGATGAGTCCGATCTGCTGCAGCGTTGCGCCGCAGAAGAGGACCATCCCCGTAATGAGGCCGGACCTCGCAGCCGTCCCGTACGACAGCTTCTTGTCCGTCGACTTCGGCGTCTGCCCGCTCTTCCTATTCAAGAACAGCATGAGCGGCACGAGCGACAACGCCCCGAGCGCGAATCGAACCGCATTGAAGGTATACGGGCCGATATGCTCCATCCCTTGACGCTGGGCAACGAAAGCAAATCCCCAGATAAATGCGGTAATTAGCAGTAACAGACTGGATCTCAGCTGTTTGTGTTTGTTCATAGATGCCACTCCCGACTAGCTCTTGATATACAAATATCTATTAACTATAACAAAAATACCGGACCCCTTAAATAAGAAGTTCCGGTATTTGTGGTTGCTTCACAACGAGTAGTTAAACAAACACTTCTTCTTCAAAAGACGCTGCTTCTTCCAATCCGGCAGTTGACCCAACAAAACGAATTTGTACGTTTAACGCCAATGCGATTCGAATAATAGTTTCTATCGAAGGGGCTGTCGTCCCTCCTTCAAAACGTGCGATGGCTGGTTGTTTCATCCCGGCGGCGTCCGCGAGCTGTTGTTGGGTCCATCCCAGAGTTTCCCGAATATGAATGAGTTCGGATACCATCCGGGCTTTCGCTTGGATGATTTGTGCTTCCTTCCGGCGCTCAGGTTCCATTTCATTGATGAAATCGTCCCATTTTTTCATAGCGATTCATCGTCTCCTTTTCTTGGATTCCTTTTTCACAACCGGATGCTCCTGCATCCACCTGTCGCGCGCTCTTCGAGCTCTTGCTAGCTGAAGCTTGTCTGTCTGATTGCCGTCCTTAGTATAATGCGTAAGTAATACAAAATGATTGCCGTCCCACATACAGCAGAAGATTCTTTCATCGTAAGGGCGCAGCTCGTAGAGGTTCGCATTCTCTTCCCCTTTGAGGTTCTTAATGAAATTTGCCCCAGCTCTGGTTCCATCTGCTTCTATACGGCCAATTATGTAAATAATCTTCTCGAACATTCTTCGCGCGTCATCATTCGTTGAGGCTGCTTTTCTAAGGTCCGTCATATACTGATTGACCTCTTCGTCTAATAAGATTTCGTACACCTATACGACCTTCCCCTTCTCTACTATGTTTATGTCCATTTTCGAAGGATTATAACACAATCGTTATAATTATAACTTTATGGTTATAAAACTTCAAGAAAGAAGAGGAAGATACGCTCGGTATTAACACTTGAATATACAAGGACTCTGCGGCCAACCCATTAAATCCGCGCACCGCGGAAAAACTTCTTCCGCAGCGCCATATAGAAGAGCACGTCGAGCAGCGCAAACACGCTATACATGAGAAAGACGCGCCCCATCAGAAATCCGGACATATTCGCACCGGCCCCCGACCATGCGGACGATAGGATGAAGATGCCGAACACCCCGCCAAGCAGGAGCGGCGCGAAGAAGACGACCGCCAGATGCGTCTGGAGATACGACTTGCACTCTGCTGCCGTCAGTCCGATTTTCTGCAACAGCGCGACTTGCTCCTTCTCTTCATCAATGTCCGTCACCAGCTTGTAGTACAGCACGACGCTGGAGGACAACAGGAACAGAATGCCGAGGAAGCCGAGGGAGAAGAACAAGAGACCGTTGATTTTGAAAGCAATCTCGAACCGCTCTTTCTTATAGATCGGACGCAGCGCCTCCGCTTGATCCTTATTGCCGAACATCGTATCCGCGCTTGACCATAAGCTGCTATCCGCATGGTTGCTCGCACGAAGCGCATCCAATATGCCCGCGTAGACCTTCTCGCCGCTGCCCCGCTTCAGATTGAAGAGATACGACGTATACTCCGGCGCCTGCGCTTTGGTCTTCAGCTCCGCATAGACGCTATCGTCCACGACGTTCGCCAGCACGCCTTCAAACTCGACGTCGCCATACGAATTGATGAAATGAACGACCATCGTGCGGGTTTTGTCCCGGCTGAACGACAGACTTGTCGTTTGCTCCAGCGATTGAAGGAACTTCTCTTTGCTTACCGACCCTCTCTCGAAAGCGACGGCGCGCTCATCACCTTTCCGCCACGGCTCGACCGTTATCAAGGTGTCGAAGTCGACGGCGGAATCCATATCCGACTGGCTGCTCACCAGAAGCAGCTCATCCGGCTTCACGTCAACGGACAAACCTGTATGCCGGTTGAAATTCGATTCGCTAATAACCATGCTGTCCGCATAGTCATGAACGAGCCTCTTTCCATAATCGCGGTAATTCTCGTCATAGAGATACGCAAGCGAGCTGAAGTCGTCCGCCTCTCCGCCGTTCTTCTCCACAATTTGCTTCACCTCGTCCGCACTGACACTGTTAATGCCGGCGCCGGATTCGATCATGAAGTCGTACGGAAGGTGCTGATTAATCGTCTTCTGCGTGTAGCTGTAGAACGACAAGCCGAACCCCATCGTAATGATCGCGAAGCTGATCAGCAGCGTAACCATGTACAGCGACACTTTGTACGCGAAGAAGCGGTGCTTCAAATTCGTCATCATGAGCAGATGGCGGTTGTACAGCGAAGGGAACATCCTCATCACAGCCCGCACGACATCTACACAAGTCGGGATGACAAAATACAACGCCACGAAGATCGTCAGCATCGAGCCGATAATAATGAGCGACCTGTACTGCTCATCTATAATGTACCCGAATAAGGAATCCTCTCCAGTAGAGGCCCCGTAGTACGTATACATCGCCGCAGCTGTTGCGATGATCGCGATCGAACCGAGGATCGGACGCGACTTCGACAAGCCTTTCGTGCTGGCCGCCTTCCCGATCTGAATGATCGAGAGCCTGCGAATAAATACGCTTGTAAACAGCATATTGCACAGGAAGACAACCACGAACACGCCGAGACTGAGCAGATACGTTGTCCCGCTAATAAAATAAATGTCCGTCGACAAGCCGAGGATCCGGCCCAAAATCAAATAAAACAGCTTGGACAGCAGCAGCCCGCCAATTATGCCGCTCACCGCAGAACCCGCCACGATAGCGAGACTTTCCAGATAGATCATCCGAATGAGATCGCGGCGAGTCATGCCAAGGGTGAGGTAAACGCTGAACTCCTTGCCCCTTGATTTGACGAAATAGATGCCCGTGTAGGCGACGAAGATGACGCTGAACAGAATGATGGCATACGTACAAATACTGATATAGTCCATCACCATCTGCATGGAGACATCTTGGGCCAGCTTCTCGTTGAACAGCAGACTGCCGTAGATGAACAGCACCGCGACGACGAAGCCGTTCACGAACAAGTAAGAGAGGAACCGCTTGAAGTTGTACTTCAGGTTCTGATTCACGATATGTCGAAACGTCAGGTTCATTAGGCTTCGCCTCGCATCACGCTCAAGATTTCAAGGATCTGGTCGAAGAACGCTTTGCGGTCGCCTGCGCTCTGAATTTGCAGATTGATCTGGCCGTCCTTGATAAAAATAATTCGTTTGCAATACGACGCCGCGAACGGGTCATGCGTGACCATCAGTATGGTGCTTGCCCGCTCCTCGTTCATCTGTGTCAGCATCTCCATAATGTCGGCGGCGGACTTGGAGTCGAGGTTGCCCGTCGGCTCGTCGGCGAAGCAGACAGCCGGATTCGTCACTATTGCTCGTGCCGCAGCCGCGCGCTGCTTCTGGCCGCCGGATACGTGGTACGGATACTTGTTCGCCAGATCCGCGATACCGAAGAACGCCATCAGTTCATCGACGCGCTGCTCGATCTCACGCGGCGCGACTCGGTCAAGGATAAGCGGCAGCGCGACATTTTCCTTGAGCGTAAGGCTGTCGAGCAGGTTAAAGTCCTGAAACACGTAGCCGATCTTCCGTCTGCGGAACAGCGCCAGCTCGTCACGCTTCAGCTTATCCATCGCGTGCCCGGCAATCGCCACCTCGCCTGATGATGGATGATCGACGCCGGAGAGCACATTGAGCAGCGTCGTTTTGCCGCTGCCGCTCGGTCCCATAATGCCGATAAACTCGCCCGGCGCGGCGCTGAAGCTGATCTGGTCCAGCGCCTTCACCTCCTTCGCCCCTTTGAAGGAGCGGTATACTTTCGTCAGGTTCTCCACCTGGATCATGTCGTTCATGTTCGATGACCTCCGTTTCTATCCTTATCATAGAAAAAAAGCCGAATCACAGAAATGGATTCGACTTACGATAATCTTGCAATTTTGTAAGAAAAGAAATGGTGACGCATGTGCCTTCGCCAACGGCCGAGGTCAGGCTGACCTCGTGACCAAGCCGTTTCGCAATATGCTTGACCATCGCGAGCCCGATGCCCGTCGCGTTCGGAGTAGACCGCCCGTTCCGCCCGGTAAAGAACAGCTCGAACACCCGCGGCAGATCCTCCGGCGCGATTCCTTCGCCTTCGTCGCGAATGCGGACACTGGCCGCTTCGCTGCCGCCGTCCGCCCCAGCTGTTACCTCGAAGTATACGTTCTTTCCAGGCTCGCTATACTTGATCGCATTCGTAATGATCTGATCCAGCATATACGTGCACCACTTGCGGTCTGTGTAGACGTAGACTTGCCCGCCGCCTCTAAGCTTCGGATAAATTCCGGCATAGATGAATTCGCGCCGTTTCTCATTGATGACGGCGTTCACGAGTGCGTAGAGATCAAGCGACTCCGGCACATAATCGTTCGAGAACTCGTCCAGCCGCAGCAGGTTGAGCGACTGCTCCAGGCTTGCTTTCAGCTTCTCGTTCTCTGCCGCGATGTCGGAGAGGACACCCGCTTCGGGGGACTGTTTCGCGGCGGCAAGCTCAATGACGGCGACCGACGTCTTCATGTTATGGATGAAGCGCGAGAACAGCGCATTGCGGCCATCCAGCTTGTCGCTCATCTCGGTCAGCTTGTCCCGGTATGTATCATGGATCTCATCAATCGTACTCAGCACCCGCTGCTCCTTGGCGTTGTCGACGGCTGATTCGCTGCCTGCTTCGACGCCGAACTTCGCATCATGAAGGGCTTCTTCGAAACGGTATAGCGCGAAGGCGCGGCTCACGACGAATAGGACGAGAATCGTCAAAGCCACACAGAGCGGGTAGGCGGTGTTGAACGTGTCGAGCAGCATATTGTAGATGAGCATGAGGGCAGCCGTGTTGATGAGGTAGAAAATGACGGCTTTCCGTTCGCTATTCAGCGTCCGGCCCAGAAGTCTGATCCAGAACATAGCCTACTCCCCTCTTCGTGCTGATCACGCTGCCAAGCCCGAGCTCCGCCAGCTTCTTCTTCACCCGTGTCACATTGACGGTCAGCGTATTGTCGTCGACGAAGCTGGTATCGTCCCACAGCTCCTCCAGCAGCTGCTCGCGCGTCACGATCTGACCGGCGCTCTTCATAAGCAGCTTCAGTACGCGGAACTCGTTGCGGGTCAGCTCTGCAGCAGCCCCTTTGTACTTCGCCCGCATCGTGTCGGCGCAGAGGGAGAGCGGTCCGTAAGTTAGCTCGGTGCTGGACGGCTGCGGCTGCTGGCTCTGGTTCTGGTGGGATTGCTCGGTGCGCCGAAGGACGGCGTTGATCTTGGCGACGAGGACTCCAATGGCAAAAGGCTTCGTCACATAATCGTCCGCACCGATCTCGATGCCGCGAATCTGCTCGCTCTCCTCGCTGCGCGCGGAGATGACGATGATCGGGACCTGATAGCGCGAGCGGATGAGCTTCAGGAAGTAGAAGCCATCGAACTTCGGCAGATTGATATCGAGCAGTATCAGCTTCGGCGCGAGCGCGGCGATGGTGTCCAGCACGGCGTCGTAATTCTGCAGGATGTGCGCCTCGAAGCCATAGGCGCTCAAGTATTCGCTTATATATTTCTGCAGCTGCTCATTGTCTTCGATGAGAAGGATGTTCGTGGTCATGGGCGGTCCCCGCTTTCTGAACGAGCATATGATTACCATTATGATGACCTTAGGCGGCTGTACAGTCAAATGGTTATTCACCTACGTACGATAACGTACGGATTGCCAGCCTTCTATGAGGAGCGATGTTATGTCTCATTTCGGATTTTATGGACCCATGCGTCAGCCGCCGGCCTCTGCACCGCCTGCTTACGTCCCTCCGAAGCCTCAAGTTTCGTATATCATCGACTGCATTCACGAGTACACCTATGTTTGGCTAAGAGGCGGAGACAGCTTCTGGTTCTACCCGACAATGGTCGATATGAACGGCACGACAGGCTACAGATGGAGCGGATCATTCTGGTATTATTATGGTTTTGATTCGAGATTTATTGAAGCGTCGACCTGTCCGCCGATTCCGACGCTGTTCTAGTCGGGGCTGGGGTGTCGACACACGCGGTTAAGGACACTGAGTTGAAACCTGTAGCCCGAAAGCCCCGCGTAATCGGGGCTTTCCTTCCCCACCCTGTTCGCATACAATAAAAGTTAATTTATTAAACAAATGAACAGAAATGAGCAGGTGAGCGCAGCATGTTAGTCATTACCGGTCACGAAGTATCCGAACTACTATCGATGGAAGCCTGCATAACACTCATGGAAACCGCGCTTCAAGACTTGTCCGCCGGACAAGCCGAGCAGCAGCTGCGTTCCGTCGTTCCCGTCCGCGAAGGCGGACTCATGGGGCTCATGCCCGCATACTTGATCCGCCAAGAGATCGTCGGCGCGAAGCTGATCAGCGTCTTCCCGCATAATCACGACCGCGGGCTGCCGTCGCATCAAGGGCTCATCACGCTGTTCGATGCGACCACAGGAGCCGTGAACGCGATCGTTGATGGGCTCCGCGTAACCGCGATCCGCACGGCCGCAGTCAGCGCGGCGGCGACGAAGCTGCTCGCGAAGCCGGACGCGCGCTCGCTCGCGCTGATCGGCACGGGCGAGCAGGCGCGCAGCCATCTCGAGGCGCTGATGCTCGTGCGGCCGCTCGAGCGCGTCCGCGTCTGGAGCCGCAGCGCGGAGCATGCGCAGCGGTTTGCGGACGATATGAGCGCGCGCTACGGCGAGCGGCTAGCGATTGAGGCGAGCGGCTCCGCGCAGGAAGCAGTCGCGTGCGCCGAAATTATTTGTACACTGACGTCCTCGACCACGCCAGTGCTCGAGGACGAATGGATCGCCGAAGGCGCGCACATCAATGCGGTGGGCGCCTGCCGGGCGAAGGACCGCGAGCTCGCCACCGCGATCGTGCGGCGGTCGAGGCTCTACGTCGACCGCCGCGAGTCCGCGCTTGGCGAGGCTGGCGACTATTTGATCCCGCTGCAAGAAGGCGCGATCAGCAGCGACCACATTGTCGGCGAGGTCGGCGAAGCGCTGCTCGGCCGCATCGAGGGTCGCACGTCGGACAAGCAGCTCACGCTGTTCAAGTCGCTCGGTCTTGCGGTCGAGGATTTGGCGGCAGCCGCCTATATCTATGAACAAGCACAGCAGCAAGGCAAGGGCACATCAATAGCAATCTAACCCGAGGAGAGAGACATCATGAGCAATATGAGCGAGCATGCAGGAATGTATGATTTCGGACTGACTGCGGAGCAAGAACAGCGTGCGCGCGATATTCATGAGCGCAGCATCGTTATTGATCTACTTTTTCAAGGGCCTCTTTCCCCTAGCGTTATACCGGCTGAAGTATCCGAACAGATCAAGGCGGAGTGCGAGCCGCTGAAGGATGATCCGATGGCGTATGCCATGCTTCCGAGCAAGCGGCTGCGCCAAATGTCCGCCCGCGGCGAGCTTGCCGCGTTCAAGGACGAGTGGTACCGCTCCGGCATTACAGCCGGCAACCGGGAGCTCGACATGTCCAGCCACGAGGGTATCATGACAAGCATGGGCGAGGTGCAGGAGCAGTTCGACCGCACCGACTGGCTCATCAAAGCGTTGACCGCTGCGGACATTCGGCGTGCGAAGGCAGACGGGCTGAAAGCCGGCATCGTCACGACCCAAGACCCGACCGGACTCGGCAAGAACCTCGATCTCCTCGAGGCGCTGCACAGCTTCGGCCTCCGTCTCGTTCAGCTGACTTACAATAATCAGAACGCCATCGCTTCGGGCTGTATGGAGCTCGCAAACGGCGGAGTGTCTAACTTCGGCATGACGTTCATCCGGAGGCTGAACGAGCTCCGTATCGTCGTCGACACGAGCCATTGCGGCAAACAGACGACGCTCGACGCGTGCCGCTTATCTGAGGCGCCAGTCATTGCTTCCCACACAGGCGTTGAGGCGATCTACCCGCACCGCCGCTGCAAGAGCGATGAAGAGATTCAGGCGATCGCGGCTACGGGCGGCGTGATCGGCGTGTTCGCGATGCCGTGGTTCGTCCACGAGGACCCGAAGAATACGACCATTGATCATGTGCTCGATCATATCGATTACATCGTCCGTCTGGTCGGGGTCGACCACGTCGGCATCGGTACCGACTGGCCGATGAGCGATGTCGACTGGTCGCTCGTCTACTTCAAGGAGCATATCGCGCCGAAGCTTGGTTTTGCTAAGGGTGACGGTCCTTCCACAGAGCTCGTTCGCGGGCTCGAACAGTACGGCCTATTCATCAACTTCACCCGGGGTCTCGTTGCCCGCGGCTATTCCGACGAAGAAGTCGGCAAAATCATCGGCGGCAACTGGCTGCGCGTATTCGAACAGGTTTGGGGGAGCTAAGCGATGGCGACAACAATGACAAAGACTACGGCTACGGCGAAGGTTTACAGCTTCTACTGTGCAGGTGTTTATGAGGGGCGTATCCGGTTCACGGAAGAAGGCGGCAGCGGCAAAATCATGCATGCCAAGGTGAACCCGAGACAGCGTACGCAAATGCAAGAGAACGTGCTGGATGATCGTGCGAAGTACGCACTTCCGCTCCAGCAGATTCGTGAAGCGATGCCGCTCTATCTGAAGGCAGAGTGGGCGGGCGACCGCGTGATTGTCGAGAACGGCGAGAACTATCATCGCCATCTGACCTATACGGACGAACAAGGACGTACCTCTCAGGTATGGGCAAAACGCGGAGGCACAGCGGTAGACATCGTCACGCTTGATGGCAAAGTGATTGCCTTCCTGACGCCGAACCGTTACGGCATGGAGATTATCGTGCAAGAAGGGCTGGAGAAGCTGACGCCGCTCGTCGTCTATGATGATCCTTCCTTGTCGAAGCCCGAGTACGGCGTGAACGATCTCGGCACGTTCCTCATCCCGATGCGCGATGGCGTGAAGCTCGCGACGGATGTTTATTTGCCGGAAGGCATCGCGCCAGGCACCAAGCTGCCGACCCTTCTCGTTCGGACATGCTATGACCGCAATGGACGCAAAGAGAATTTCATGCACTGGGTGTGCAAAGGTTACGCGGTCGTCAATCAGGACGTGCGCGGCCGCGCCGATTCCGAAGGCGAGCTTGTGCCGTTCTATCATGAGCGCGAGGACGGTTCCGACACGATCGACTGGATCATCGCTCAGCCGTGGTCGAACGGCGACGTCGGCATGTGGGGCGCTTCGTATCTCGGCTATGTCGTCATGGCCGCTTCCACGAGCGGGCATCCGAATCTCAAAGCCGTCGTCAACGAAGTGAACGTCGGCACGCCATTCGTCGATACCGTGCGCCGGGGCGGGACGGTCTGCTCGTGGCCGCTGCTTTGCTGGACACTCGCGCAGTCGGTCGGCACGCGGACGGATTTTCAAATCTTCGCGGGCATCACGGTCGACCCTGCGAAGGCAGTGGACGCGCGCCCGATCAAGGAGATTCCGCAGCAAATGATCGGCCGCAGCTCCGGCCCTTGGGACATGTGGAGCGAGCATCCGGAGTACGACGAATACTGGCGGAACTGCGATCATGCGGAGCGCGCCCACCAGATCAAGGCTCCGATGTTCGTCATCTCCGGCTGGTACGACGGCGACAGCCCAGGCGTCTCCGAGACATGGCGGCTGCTCACCGAGCATGATGTGCCGAACCGCAAAATCTGGCTCGGTCCATGGGAGCACGGCCCGAACCGGGCGCGCGACCTGAAGGGTGCTGCGTTCGGTGAAGATGCCGTCGTCTACGACTACGACGTGAACGTGCTTCGCTGGTTCGATCGCCACCTCAAAGGCATCGCCAACGGCATCGATACCGAGCCGAGAGCCAGCTACTACGTGGTCGGCGAGAACAAATGGCGCACGTCCGCGGACTGGACGCCGACCGAATCGACCGCCACGCCGTTCTATCTGAGCAGCGGCGGGCGGGCGAACTCCGCCTTCGGCAACGGCACGCTGCAGCTGCAGCCTGCTGCGGGCCCGTCTCAAGCGGAGCCGGACGTATACGTCTACAATCCGTCCGATCCGGTCGCTGACTCCGGCGAGCGCGAGCCGGAGAATCGCCGCACGATTGAGCTTCGTCAGGATGTGCTCTGCTATACAAGCGAGAGCCTGAACGAGGAGCTCACGATTGCGGGCGAGCTCTCCGCCGTGCTGTATGCGGCAAGCTCCGCGGTCGACACCGACTGGGTCGTCTCGCTGAGCGATGTGGATGAAGCGGACAACTCGATCCTGCTGTCGAGCTATATCGTCCGGGCCAAATACCGCGGCGGCTACGACAAGCCGGAGCTGCTGACGCCGGGCCAGGTGGAGCGGTTCAACATCTTCATGCCGAACATCGCGCACCGTTTTGTCGCTGGACACCGCGTCCGCTTCTCGGTGACATCGTCGAGCAAGAACGTCGCCTTCCCGAACTCGAATACGGGGCTGAACCCGTATGAAGATCCGAAGCCGGTGCTCGCAACGCAAACGATCCACCACACCGAGCAGTATCCGAGCCATGTGCTGCTTCCGGTGCTTGGCTAGGTTCGCTTGGTCTTGGCTTGGTCTTGGCTTGGTCTTGGCCTGGTCTTGGCTTAATCAAACTCACGAGTTCACACTCGCCACCATAGCTATATGGGATTAATCCACTCATTTTAAGCAAAATCAGCCGTTTTTCGATGCTATAATGGATTTCTCCACTCATTTTCGGCCGGATTGGCGGAAAACGCTCGTTTGGAGAAGAAATGAGTGGATTTTTCCACTATAGCCAGCGAGTCGCCCCAAAAGGTGGATTTAAGTTGGATTTATCCATCATAGAGCGCATCATGAGCACAAAAAGCACCCCAGCTTTGGGTGCTTTTTCGTTTCTCTTTTCTATAGCCATGCCTACTGCATTCGCGCATACAAAATATAATCCAGCGCCTGCGGTGTCCCGCCCGCTTCCTTCAAAGCACGATTGATCTGTCCGCGATGATACTGTCCATGCAGCACAACCTGCGACAAAATATCCCGCACCGACGTGCTGAACATGACGCCGCTCTGGTTCGCATACGAGACCATCTCATCCAGCTTCTCTTCCGTCAAGCCGTCCGCGTACGCGCGGTAGCTCGCCTCATTGCTTGCCAGCAGCTCCTCGAGCGAGTCGAGATCCGCATCGTCTTGCCATAGCTGAAGATGCGCGCTGCTCTGTCCATTCAGCCGCGTAACCCATACCTGCTCCGCGGTCGCAAGGTGGCGCATCAGCTTCACCGCATCCGCCGGTTTTCCCCCGTTCGCACGCAGCCCAGCCATCATCCGCTTATCTGCCCAAATCTGATGCTCAATCATCCGCTTTATCGTTTGCATCGTCTTCTTCCCTCCGTATCCTAACGAAGCTTGAACTTGCTAGCTCCATTATACGGCTCCGAGTTAGCGATTGCGAAGTGTCTCGAGCAGCTTCACCAGTCGGCCGAACGATTCGTTCAAGCCGCCCTCCATGCCGGACTGCAGCATGCCGTCACGGTCCGCAATCGAGCGGAACACCGACTCCATCTTCACAACCGTCCGGTCGCCTGGCAGCTCCTCGAACACAGCTGTCTCCAAAGTCACATGTCCGCGATCCGGAAGGCCGAGGAATTCGAACGTCTGCACGATACGGGAAGGTGCTGTCACTTCGTGGAACACACCACAGAATGCGAATTCAGCGCCGCTGTTTGGCTCTTTGGAAATATATTTCCACGCGCCGCCATCACGTGCATCGAACTTCTCCAGCTTCATCGTAAGCGCGTTTGGTCCCATCCACTGTACGAACAGATCCGCGTCTGTGAAGGCTTCGAATACGAGCTCGCGCGGTGCATTAAACTCTCTCTCGATCAGAATGACTTGCTTGCCTGGCTCTGCCGTCAATTTCGTTTCATTTACCATTGTCATTGTTCTCCATCCCTCTCATTCGATTGAGTACGCGGCTTGTTCTTCAGCTGCTCCATCCGCGCCTGCAGTAAACCGTCAAGCTTCTCGAATCGCTGGCTCCATAGCTGTCTGTACCGCTTCGCCCACTCTTCCACCTCGAATATCG
This sequence comes from Paenibacillus taihuensis, assembly GCF_003386535.1. Taxonomy (GTDB): domain Bacteria; phylum Bacillota; class Bacilli; order Paenibacillales; family Paenibacillaceae; genus Paenibacillus_Z; species Paenibacillus_Z taihuensis. The sequence continues at coordinate 92,687 of NZ_QTTN01000016.1, read as the reverse complement.
ACTGCTCATTCAAGCGGTAGATTCGCTGCTGCGCCTTCTTCTCCACGGAGACCACATTCGCCTCGCGAAGCACCTTGAGATGCTGCGAGATCGCCTGAGGACTAATGGTGAAGTAGCCGCAAATGTCGGTGGCGGTGAGGCTTCCGTGCTCGGCCAGTAATTCAACAATATGGCGTCTGTTGGGGTCTGAAATTGCTGTAAAGGTGTCCATGGGTATATTATAAATCGAACACTTAATTAAGTATATACTTAAATAAAGAATAATAAAAAACAGCCGAGACCCAACTGGCCCAGCTGTGTATCTGTGTATCTGTGTATCTGTGTATCTGTGTATCTGTGTATCTGTCCCTCTGCCTACCTGTTTCCTCTACCTGCTCCCCCCGCTTCCTTGCCTACTCTGACTTCTTCGTCGGCAGCGGCTTCGTAATCGAGATAAGGACGAGGCCGATAATCAGCACCACGATCCATCCGCCCAGCGAAGGCCAGCCCTCCGGCAGCCAGCCGAGGAATCGGTAAAGGATCGGATTGCCGAAGATTCCGCGTACAAGCGGCTGCACAATTAGCGCAATGCCAAGAAGACTAAGGATAATGCCGAGTACATGCAGCCAGTCATTCTGTATCTTTCTCAAAATAGGGTCACTCCGCTTCGTCCGTTTAATGAATGCTCTCCGCGCATTCCACGCGTCGAAGATCGCGAGCACGCGCAGCACGAAGTCCGGAATCATGCGGGTTGGCGCTTTGCTTGCTTTGCCGCCAAGCTTGGCACGCAGCTCCTGCGCAATTTCGTGCATCCGCATGAAGCCGCCGACGGCGATGAACCGCTGCCCCGCCGCCGCTTCCGAGGTCATAGCGAGGATGTGCAGCTCCGCCAAGTCCCGCACGTCCACGATCTCGAATCCGATTCGCGGCGTGCCCGGCATGCGCCCCTTCACGATCCGTTCGATGACGCGGGCGGAACCGCTCTGATTCGCCTGCGACAGGATTGGACCGAAGATCGCGCCTGGCAGAATCGTCGTGAGCGACGTGCGCCCGCCATGCTCCTCCATGAACTGCCATGCGGCCATCTCGGATAACACCTTCGATTTGCGATATGCATCCAGTTTATTATCTTTAGGGTCGCTCCACAAGGACTCGTCTATGATCGCCTCTTCGCTGTAGGAAACCTGCGTGCATGCTGCCAAGGAAGACGTCATGACGACGCGCTGAACGCTAGCTTTCACAGAAGCGCGAAGCACGCGCAGCGCGCCATCGCGTGCCGGACCGACGAGCGAGTCCAGATCTCGGGCATTCTCGTGGCCAAGAGGCGAAGCGACATGAAGGACGTAATCACAGCCGGCCACTGCCTCGTCCCAGCCGTTGTCCGACGTCAGATCGGCAGCGTAGAACGACAGCCGATCGCCCGGATCAACCTCTGCTGCGATGCTCGCCCGCACCGTCTGCTCTTTCTCCAAACCGCGCACCGTTGTGCGAACGGTATAGCCTTGCTTGAGCAGCAGGGCAATGCACCAGCCCCCGACATACCCTGTACCACCTGTAACCAGTACGACTTTATGGTTCGAATTGATTTCAACGTTCCCGGTCATCATCATTATTTTGCTTCCTCCCAAACGTAAGCGGTTATCTTACTAACACCATACAACTAAAAATGACCATTGGTCAATATTTATTTGACCAGTGGTCATTTTTAATGTTTATGCTATAATACGTGAAGATAAGGAGGCTCGCATGAATCGATGAATCGGGAAGAGAAGAAACAAGCGACGCTGCAGCGTATCATCGAGGCCGCTGATCGGCTGTTCTGCGAGAAGGGCTTCGAGGAAACGAGCGTAGCGGAGATTACACAGGCTGCCGGTGTGGCGAAGGGCACCTTTTTTAATTATTTTGCGACGAAGGAAGAACTGCTCTTTAAATTCCAGAAGAACTTCTACCTTCATGAACTATTCAGCCTTCGTGATCGGCCGGGCCCTTACATGCCGCTCATTCTCGCCTATGTGAAGGAGGTCGGCGACTCGATGAGCGAAAGTCCCGCCCTGCTGCGATCGGCACTGCAGCGGTTTCTGGCCTCAAGCAACGCCGATAAAGGCACAGCAGGCCATGTACTCAAGCTGCAATCGATCATCGAGCTCTTCGACAAAGGGCAGCGAAGCGGCGAGTTCAGGCGTCATATCTCTGCAGACGAGCTGGCGTCGACCGCGCTGCAGCTTTATTTTGGCACACTGGTTATATGGAGTACGGGGATGGGCGACACTGGGCTCGGCGATCAGCTGCAAACGGCATATCGTGTATTTCTGAACGGGATCAGCACGACGCAAGATCAATAATGGAGGTTGTTGGACTTTGGCTTGGATCATTCGAAAACTACAGACGGCAGATAACGCGGTCATTGAACGGATTATACGGGAGTGCTTGATCGAGTTCGGAGGCAACCGGGCGGGACTGGCATGGGAAGATGCGAGCCTTAGCAAGCTTGCGGAGTTTTACGAGCCTGAGGCTCATGACTACTGGGTTGTTGAACAAGACGTAGAAGTTGTTGGCGGCTGCGGAATTGCTCCTTTTGCCGATTCAACAGACGTGTGCGAGCTGCAGAAGATGTACCTGCTGCCGCTTGCGAGAGGCACCGGCATGGCAGCCGATCTGCTGGGCACTGCGCTCGCATTCGCACGGGAGCACTACAAGCAGTGCTACTTGGAGACGCTCTCTAACATGACCGCTGCGAACCGCTTCTATGCGAAGCATGGCTTCGAGCAGTTGGATGCGCCGCTTGCGGGATCGGAGCATTTTGCCTGCGATGCTTGGTATATCAAGTCGCTTCAATAACGAAACAGCCGAAGCTGCTCCCTCTCCCGGGTCGCGGCTTCGGCTTTATTTTAGCTCAAACGTGCTGGCGCTTGCTTGCCCTTATTAATAAGCAGTACGTAATAAACGACGTAGTAAGCGAACATGATAAGCATAAGACCGGACGACCACTGGCTGCCCCCAGCTGCGAAGTTGTAGCTGTCTTTGGTATGCGGCATGGTCATCACTTCATACATCCGATACGCGAACCGACCGACGAACAGAACGGTCACGATGCTTCCGATCCACACATTCGCCTTATAAAATAACTCCGTGCCGCGGCGTTCGAACGTTGTCATTGACGCCCCTACTAGTCCGAGCGCGACGCCGAGCAGAATGCCGATCACATCCGAAACGACGCTGACGGCACTAAAGCCGCTCTCCGCCATAAACACCGCCCCAATAAATGCAAACAGGCCTATACGAAAACCTAATCTTCTTGACTTCAGCTCGCTCCAAGTGAAATTGCGGCGGACCCGCATCGCGATCCGATACCCCACGAATAAAACAACCAAAATAATAATAAGCTGCTGCTCCATGTATATTGCCTCCCTCATATTCATCGTTATCGTTGTCTCAACGAATACCATCATATCCCGAATCGGCTTGTCCGTTCGACCAACCTCGGATAGAACCTGAACATCATCCGCTCTATATCTATAGATAGAGATGCTCGCATCCGGTCTCTACCGCAATTGATTTCCGGCGCTGCCCAAAGCTACAATAAAAATGTCGGGGAGGTTGGTACTTATGCTGCAGCAGCTGCAAGACCGGCGATTCTTCATCCGTTCGGCGGCCGGAGCCATATTCATCGCCATACTTATGCATATGAACGGATTTTTCACGGGCTCTCCTGTCAAAATCGCATTGAACGTCCTCATCTTAGCGACATACATTAGCCGTTTCGTATTTCGCGGCTTCTGGCAGACGAGACGGATGTCGCTTGTTTTCGTTGCGCTTGCTGCAGCGGAGACATTGGCTGGCATGATCTGGTATGACGAGAACGTGCTGCTTTATTTTCTCACCGTTATCGTGATCACGACGACTATTCGGTTATCGCTCTCAACGAAGCGCATCCCGATGCTCGCGGCTATGATCATAGTAGCCGGGATGTATACGGCGTTCGGCGGCGAGAGCGTGATCAACTTCCTCTCTTTCGTCATTATTGCCATCTTCTTCTTCTTCATCGTGCAGAGCAGGCGCCAGCGTGATGCGATCTATGAAGAAAATAAACGCAACTTGGCAGAGCTCCAAGAAGCCTATGTCCATCTGCAGGAAGCGTCGGTAACGTCCATGCGTAACGCGGTACTGGACGAACGGACGCGGATTGCACGCGACATTCACGATGCCGTCGGGCACAGCCTGACCTCGCTCATCGTGCAAATGCAGGCGCTGCGCTACATGATCGCCAAGGACCCTGTGCAAGCAGAGCAGTCGCTGGGCGGTATGCTGGAGGTGGCTCGCCAAGGTCTTCAAGATATTCGAACCTCCATCCATGCGCTAGCCGATGATCGGTCAATGTCCGGTCTCGCGCCGATTAAGGCGCAGCTTGCCCGAATGGAGGCGACTGCAGCCATCACGTATAGCTTGGAGGCTGAGCTGCACGAGGATGGGATTACGGCGGAACACGCTACGCTGCTCTTCGCAGTGATGCAAGAGGCGATCACCAATATTGTGCGTCATTCGGAAGCGACTCATGTCGATGTCCGTATATTTTCGGAAGGCGGGCGGATCGTGCTGGTTGTTCGGGATAACGGAAAAGCGAATGTGGACGCAGATGCGAATGAAGCCGTTCTAGAAGGGTTCGGACTGAAGACGATGCGAGCTCGGTTAGAGGAAGCAGGAGGCTGTTTAACCTTTGGGGCAGCAGAGCCTCAAGGGTTTCAGATTCGGGCAGAGCTGCAGCCATTGAGCGAAGCAGAAGAGGAAGCGAAGGAGGGTTCATAGATGACAAACAACGACGGTAAAATTACAGTATTGCTCGTCGACGATCAGAAAATGATTCGGCAGGGCTTCAGCTACGTCATCAGCCTGCAAAATGATATGGAGATCGCGGGCGAGGCGGCGGATGGCCATGAAGCTGTTGATCAGGCGCTCGCGCTGCGTCCGGACATCATTCTGATGGATATCCAGATGCCGGGCATGACAGGAATCGAAGCTTCGAAAGCGATCATTAAACAGCTGCCAGGCGTTAAAATCGTCATCCTCACCACGTTCAACGATCCGGATTACATCTATGAAGTGATCCGCTCCGGCGCCGTCGGCTATCTGCTGAAGGATGCGGACGTGGAAGATATGCTTGAGGCGATTCGCTCCGCCTATCGTGGCGAAGCCGTCTACCGGACGGAGCTGGCCGCAGGCGCGCTGTCCCGCGCGGTCTCCTCCGCGTTTCTCGTGCCGCCTGTTTCCAATGGTGCGAAGGACGGAGCGGACTCCTCGCTGCTCGAGCCGCTTACAGAACGGGAACAGGAGATTTTGCAGGAGATGGCGTATGGGCTGCGCAATGACCGCATCGCGCAGAAGCTGTTTATCAGTGAAGGTACCGTTAAGAGCCACGTCCATCGAATTCTGCAAAAGTTCGGCTGTGAAGATCGGACGCAGGTCGTCGTAACGGCGCTGCGCCGAGGTATGGTGAAGTGAGCTGCGGCTTGGGCTTTCGCTCTAGCCTAGCTCCCCGCGATCAACGTCCAAAGCTGCTTGCCGATCAACAATACGGTTACAAATACAAAGAGCAGCTTGACGTATTTGGTCCCTTTCTTGATGGCCAGACGGGAGCCGGCCAACGAGCCGAGGACCATCGCTGCGCCCATTAGCAGGCCCAGGCGGAAATCGACCCAGCCCAGCGACAGAAATACGATCAAGCTCGCCACGTTGCTCGTGAAGTTCAGCAGCTTCGAGTTTCCTGCCGCTTGAACGAAGTCGTAGCCAAGCATGATAAAGATAAAGATGAGGAACGAGCCCGTCCCCGGACCGAAGAAGCCGTCATACGCGCCTAGCACGAACGCCGCCGCAATCGCGCCGAGCTTCGCAGCGGTTGTGAGCTTGCGCTCCGCTCCTTCCATGCCCCAATTGCGTTTCAACAGCGTGTACACCGTGACGGCAATGAGCATGACGACAATCGCTGGTCGCAGCCAATCCGATGGTATCAGCTGAAGCAGCAGCGCTCCTCCCGCCGCACCGGCCGCTGTGAATGGGACAAGCTTGCCCATGGTGCGCAGATTGATTTTGCCGGAACGCCAGAATGTGATGGTGCTCGTCACCGACGAGAACGAAGCCGACAGCTTGTTCGTCCCCAGCGCCAGATGCGGCGGCAGCCCGGCCGCCAGCAGCACCGGCACCGAAATGAGGCCTCCTCCGCCCACCGAAGCGTCGATAAAGGCAGCCAGAAACCCGCCGCCGAGCATTAATGCAATAATTCCCCAAGTTAAATCCATGGCTGTGTGAAACTAAAGCCCCTCTCGAAAGCAATGATATGCTATATAATCATGTAAAGCGGTATAATAGTACCGCAACTATCGCTGATCGTCCAGTAAACGAAGGAGATGGATCAGATGGCACTTTCGCCCAATCGAGGCTGGCCTCTTCCGCGCTCGCCCTGGGTTATGAACCAGACGTGGATGCACCTTCTGTTTCTGCACTATCCCGTCTCTCCGGACGTTGTCGCTCCGCTTCTGCCGCAAGGAATGGAGCTCGATCTCTATGAAGGATCTGCGTGGCTTAGCATTGTCCCCTTTCAAATGCGGGACGTACGGCCGCGCTTCCTGCCTCCGATTCCCGGCGTCTCTACATTCAATGAACTCAATGTCCGCACCTATGTCACGATGGACGGCAAGCCCGGCGTCTATTTCTTCAGTCTCGATGCCCATAGCTGGCCGACGGTTTGGGGCGGGCGAACCTTCTTTCACCTTGCCTACCACCATGCCTCCATGAAGCTTCTCCGTGAACGAGACGGATATCGCTACACGAGCAAGCGGACCGCAAACCCGGACATTCAGTTCGCATGCTCCTATGCGCCTTTATCTGATTCAGATTCTGGTTCTGCGCAGATGGCAGAGCCTGGCTCACTAAACGAATTCCTCGTCGAACGCTACGGCCTCTATAGTGAGCATAAGGGAAAGCTCTATCGCGGAGATATTGACCATCGCCCTTGGAAGCTGCGCCAAGCCCGCTTCGAGATTGAGCGCAATACGATGCTGCAGCCGTTCGGCCTCGCCCTTCCAGCGCCAACGCTCGCCCATTATTCCGAGCGCATTGATGTACACTGCTGGTTCGTCCAGCGTATTCGATAACCGTGATAGAAGTATATAAGCGTTCTCGGCGCACAGTAAAAAGCATGCCAGAACAACGGCAGACAATCTCGGCCCTTATGGCTTACTCAAGCTTGAACGCTTCGCTCAATACGCGGCCATCGAAGCCGGTCTCATCGCGCAGGCCGACGAGCCAGCAGACAGTCGGGGCAATGTCCTGAATGCCGCATGGAACGTCGGAAATGAACCCTTGACGGAAGCTGCTGCCTACCGCGAGACAGAATGCATGCCGATCGTAGGGATTCGCGGTCCCATGACTAGCGCGGAGCATCGAGGAGGAGGTTAATGAGAGCGTTGTTCCAGGCACGCCATATTCGTTCTGCTCGCCCGACCATATCGGCTGTACAGCGAACAGCGGGGCACGGCGGTGCGTAATAGGACCAACCAGTTGCTCCATAGGCAGCACGCCCGGAAGATCGCAAAGATCGGACGAGCCCACATAAACCCGCTCACACCACGGCTGCTGCTGTACCCAGTCAATGAGCGACGCCGTCTCCTGCAGCGAAGGTGTAACCGCCTCTTGCGGCGCGGCATACACGTAATGCCCTGCGGCAACGAAGCGCTGCGCCAGCTCTAACTCGTCGCATGCCTTTCGTACATGCTCCTGCAGCGAGCCCTGTGCCTGAATGGTCGAATGCCCGTGGTCGCTGATCAGGAATAGATCTACCTCATCTCGTAGCCCCTTCTCATCGATAGCCCTCAGCACCTCCGCCACACAGCCATCGATAAGCTCCAATGCCTCCAGATTCTCTGGCGAGCCTAACCCGTAATCGTGCTGAGCGGAGTCTGGCTCGGACAACCACAATACCATCGCGCCATTCGCGGGGTTCTGCAGATGAACCTCCGTTAGCGCCCGCGTCGCCCACAGAGCCCGCTCCCGCCTTATATGCGAAAGCTCTGCAGGAACTGCTCCGAGCTCCTTATGCAGCTGCTGCAGCTGTTCGGACTCATAGATGGATGACGGATTGATCACTTGCTCAGGATGGTTTAAATTCCATAATAGCGAGGCTCCCGGAGAGCTTGAGGCAGCTACTGCGAGCTTTAGCCCATGAGCGCCCAGCCTGTCGCCCAGCGTCGGATCCAGAATGAAGGGCTCAGACATCGCGCATTTATAAGCCAATAAATCCCGATCATCGCCTGTCTGCAGAAATCCATCATGACGAAATCCCGGAATGACCATCAGATTGCCCACGACACCATGACGGCCAGGAAGTGTGCCGGTCGTCAACGTCGTCATACTGACGCGAGTCTCAGACGGGTAGCTGGAATGGAAGGAGCTGAACAGCGCCCCCTCCCGAATGAGCGCTGCATAAGTCGGCATTCGGCTCAGATCGATGCAATCCGGACGCAATCCGTCCGTTCCGATAATGATAACTCGGCGGTTCATGGTGCTGCTCCTTCCGTTACATTTTGTCTGCTGAGCCTGATCAATGATTCACCGAACGGTTCTGCCTTAAGGACGAATGGGAACCGGTTCAAGCTAAGGCACAGGTCAAAATCTTCTGGCGGCGCAGAGCCATCCGATACATCGAGGAACTTGCCGGTCTTGCTCTCGTGCCGCAAATAACGAACGATTGCTTCAAAATCGTTCGGCTTTCCCTCAAGCGCATTCTTCACATATTGCGCGAATAGCGTATCTTCATCCGCTTCTTCCACAGCTCCCCAGCCCATGCAAACGAGCGAAACTTGCTTCGGATTCCGCTGACGGATGTAGTCGATAATCGCCTGCGCATTAACAAAGCTGCCTGTAATGACTTCGTCGGCATTCACAGCATTCACAATGCCTTGCGTTCCAGCGCTTGTCGTATGCACAATTGTAAGGCCGCTGAAATCTGCCTGCTGAATCGCATGCGGTGAATTCCCGTAATCAAAACCCGGTTGAATGACGCCTCCGCGTTCCCCAATCAGAATATAATTCGGGCGCTCCTGTTTCAACCGATAAGCAGTTTCGATGCTGCCCACTGCCAACAGGTTCTCCACTCCGCCCGCAGTCGCATAGCAAGCAACTGAGAATGCTCGAAACACATCGATGATTACGGTCAGCCCGCGCGCTTGCTGTGCGCCCTCGAGCAATTGATAAATCTGTATATCCATGATAAGCGACATCCTCTCCACTGCATGTATCCGTTCTCAAACTGTTCCAACCTGTTTATGATTTCAGTGTAGAACAGGTTCAGCTGCCTCGGTACTGCGGGAATATGGCAAATCGTATCTTTGTATGGCTTTTTCCGAAAAATAAAACAAGCTTTCCATCTTAGTTCCAGCTAAGATGGAAAGCTTGTCCACGTCTCTTATTCGTCTTAGAAATTGAAGTTGTCCGGATCCGGTCCAACGCGTAGATTCTGGTTCAATCCATCGATATGCTGCATGTCTTCGGCGCTCAGTTCAAAGTCGAATACGGATGCGTTCTCGGCAATGCGATGCGCTTTGGTCGACTTCGGAATCGTGACGATGCCGCGCTGCAGATCCCAGCGCAGGATGATCTGCGCAATCGACTTGCCATGCTTCGCCGCGATGTCTTGCAGTGTCGTATTGTCCAGCAGCTGACCTTGCATCAGCGGCGACCATGCCTCCATCTGGATACGATGCTCAGCGCTAAACTTGATTAGCTCCTCTTGCGATAGCCGCGGATGTAACTCAACCTGATTGACCATCGGCACGATTTCACTATCCTTCAGCAGATCCTCCAGATGATGAACGTGGAAGTTGCTGACGCCGATTGCACGAACACGGCCCGCTTTGTACAGCTGCTCCAGCGCACGCCAAGCATCCTTGTACTTGCCCTTCACCGGCCAGTGGATAAGGTACAGATCCAGATATTCCAAGCCGAGCTTCTCGAGGCTCGTCTCGAAAGCAGCCAGCGTCGACTCGTAACCGAGATCCGCGTTCCACACCTTCGAAGTGATGAATAGGTCCTCGCGCTTAAGCGACGGCGTCTCTGCCAGTGCCTCACGGATCGCTTGTCCAACGCCGATCTCGTTGTTATAGATCGCAGCTGTGTCGATACTTCTATAGCCGAAACGGATCGCTTCCTTCACGGCATCAATGAGCTCCTGCCCTTCCTCGACCTTGAAGACGCCGAGTCCTAGCCAAGGCATAGCCACCCCGTTATGCAATGTCGTTGTATCCTGTAAATGTTTTGCAGTTGTTGCTGTTGTCATCTTGCCCATTTCCTCCTCTATTATCGTTCACCACTAAATGATGTCCTACTCTTTTCTTCTCAGGCGCAAATCTGCTGCTCCTGTTGTTTCTCCGCAGAAGCCCGCTGATCCCTTTGTTCCAAGACACCGCTGACCTTGGTCAGCACGGCAGCTGCGGCTACCATCACGCCGCCGACCCATGCGGTATGCACAAGTCCCATCTGTTCAGCCACCACGCCGCCCAAGTATGCGCCAAGCGCAATACCAGCATTGAATGCGGCAATGTTCAGCGCCGATGCCACATCCTTCATCCGCGGCGCGAATTGCTCCGCCAGAACGACGACATACGTCTGCAAGCCGGGCACATTCATGAAAGCAAGCAGCCCCATGAGGAATATAACGAGCAGCGCCGGTCCCTTATATGGAGCTGCATAAGCGAGCAGCAATAACACGACGGCCTGCGCCGCGAACATGTATAGCAGCGCTTTGAGCGGCTTGCGGTTCGCCGCCTTGCCGCCGATAAGATTGCCAATCGCGATTGCGATGCCATAGAAGAACAGGATGGCCGCAATGGTCTGCGCGCCAAATCCGGTTACTTCGTGAAGCAGCGGAGATAAATAAGTAAATACGACGAAGGTACCTCCGTAGCCGAGCGCCGTAATAATGAACGCAAGCAGCATGCGGCTATTAGACAGCAGTTTGCCATGATCGCTCATTCGTGTTCGTGCTCCACGGCTCAGATCGCCCGATACGAGCAGTGCGTTCGCTACCAGCGCCACGAGGCCGATTACCGCAATGGCGATGAAGGAGCTGCGCCAGCCGAAGTGTTGGCCGAGCAGCGTGCCGAGCGGCACGCCTGTTACGGTCGCGATTGTCAGCCCGGAGAACATGATGGAAATCGCGCTCGCCCGGCGATTCTCAGGCACCAGGCTGGCCGCAATGGTCGAGCCGATCGACATGAAGACGCCATGGGCGAAGGCAGAGATAATACGTGCCGTCAACAGCAGCATCACTCCATGGGATATGGCAGCCAGGCTGTTCCCGGCAATGAAGATCGCCATAATCCAGAGCAGCAGCGTCTTGCGCGGCACGCCGGCGGTAAGCGTTGTCAGCACCGGCGCGCCAATCGTGACGCCGAGGGCGTATAAAGTGACGGTAAGTCCAGCGGTACGTACCGTTATATGCAGGTCATCAGCGATGAGGGGCAGCAGCCCGACGCTAATAAACTCGGTTGTTCCAATAGCAAATGCGCTTACTGCGAGCGCGATGAGCGCGAGCAAGCTTTTTCGATTCGTATGCAATTGTTCCACTCCTTCAAGCTTGGTATTCACCGGCCGGTAGTGCTATTATAGTGGAGTCCTTCCGGGACGAATAGTACGCACTCTTAAGTGCTATAGGCACCAAAAAGTACCCTACTAACACGATCATACAACCCAATCTGATTCGAATAAGGCGGCGGCAATATGGAGAGGAAGAAATATAATATATCCGTTGAAGCAACGTTAGAGGTTATCGGCGGCAAATGGAAATGCGTCATTCTGTGCCATCTCACGCATGGCAAGAAGCGCACAAGCGACTTGAAGCGTCTCATGCCCGCTATCACGCAGAAGATGCTCACCCAGCAGCTCCGCGAGCTGGAGAGCGACGGCATCATTAATCGGATCGTCTACAATGAAGTGCCTCCGAAGGTGGAGTATGAGCTCAGCACGTACGGCTGGACGTTGAAGCCGCTGCTCGATTCCCTATGCTCCTGGGGAGAGCAGCACATCGTGAAGGAGTATGGCGATAAGTTCGCTGTGCTTGAGGATAGTATTCTTAATCGATAATAAGCGCCTCGCATTTCAGCCCACAGGCCGCAGCTTCTGCTTCCCCTATAGCTGCTAAAGAGCTTGAGGGGGTTAAATAAAGAGAACGAAAATAAAGACCCGCAGTTCAAGCTGCGGGTCTTTCAAGACATAGATTCTTGCTTTCGTTATTTGGTGTTATCCGGAGGCAACGACTGAAGTACTGCAGTTTTCAATTTCAATACCATTTTTAAACGTGACTCTCACAACATCTCCAGCTTGTACTTGATAAGCGGGAGTATGGGCAAGCGCTATCATGGCCATTGACGGTAGACTACCACCCGGGGAACCGCCACCTGGGAACCCGCCTCCAGGGAAGCCTCCTCCAGAACCACCACCATCCCAGTTTAGAGTTGCAGAATCAAGATCAACAGTAACAGGGTTAGAGTCCGGATTTATGATGATTGAAGCAATTAAGTCTTTAGCATCGGTTATACTTGTCAAATCTGTGCTTACAGTTGGATTGAAAGTAATAGTAATCATGTACAAATCCCCGCTACTAATCTGCGAAAGTGAAGCCACGACTGACGGAGAAGTACTCTCAGCATGCAATAATGCTCTGAAGCCAACAACATTTCCATCGTCATCCGCCGCGGCTATTGCAATCCAGTTCTTTCCTTCACTGATATCGATGTCGTCTCCAGCCGTATAGTCAATTCCATTGAATTCAGTGCCGGCTGATGGTGTCTCAGGCTCATCAACGGTGGTGCTTACCATCCATTTTGTAGCCCCAGCAGGCAGGTTCTCCAATGCTATGATCTGTGCAGTATCTGTTGTCGAACCGTCTGCTGGATCATCATAAGTAAAATTTCGAGGCGCATACAGATAAACCGGCTCCACATACTGCGGCGCTTGCACCGTGTAGCTAACGTTTGTTACCGCACTGTCCGTCATGCCGGTCTTTACTGCAATGGCTCTGATTGTCACATCGCTCGTAATCACAATCGGGCTGCTGTATGCCGTGCCGTTCGTTGCGCTTGGCGTCGTGGTGTCTGTCGTGTAGTAGATAGTTGCTCCCGATGTCGTCGTACTAAGCGTCACTGTCATCCCCGACACAACCTCGCCTGCAGCCACGTTTGCCGTCGGCGCTTCCGCTTGTTGAATCGTATAGCTCGTTTCCAACACGTTGCTTGTTATATAACCGCTCTTTACCGCGACCGCTTTAATCGTTACCGCGTTTGTAATCACAATCGGCCCGCTGTACGCTGTGCCGTTCGATGCGCTTGGCGTCGTGGTGTCTGTCGTGTAGTAGATGGCTGCTCCCGATGTCGTCGTGCTAAGCGATACGACTGTTCCAGATAAGACCGCGCCTGCCGATACACTTACAGTTGGTTTTGCAGCAGAAAGCTGAACCGGTATTGTCGGGGTCGATGTCGTCGGAGCGGTAGGCTGCGTAGTATTCGTATCCTTCTCGGGTTCCTTGCCCAGATTCGCTTCTTCCTCTTTCTTAATCGCCACGTACGCCTGCTGCCCGCCATATGCGCCAACAACGAGATCCGCGCGGGTAGCGAGCTTGCTGCCGTCGGTCTCTTCGGGGAGGATCTTCTTATTAATCGCTTGCTTAACTGCATCTGCATACCAAGGGGATCCTGTCGTGTCCGGCTTTACGCCTAATCCCCTGACCAAACCTGTCGCAAACTGTCCTAAAGTGACATCGCCGCCTGGCTGGAAAGTGTCATTTCCCGTTCCGTTCAGGAGACCGGCCTTCTTCGCCGCTTCAATATAGGGAATCGCCCATCCATTGGCAGAGTCATCCGCTTTCACATCCGAGAAGCTGGAGGCTGTCACGCTGTCATTGACATTGACTCCGTAAATCAAAGTAAGCACCTTGGCAAATTGCGCCCGGGTCATGTTATCATCGATGCCGAACGAATCTTCGCTAATGCCTTCGAACACACCTTTGGACAATAAGGCATCGATCTTGGCTTTTAATGCCGCGTCCACGCCAGCCAAATCCTTGAAATCTGCCGTTGTCTTGGTTGTCGTTGAATTTTCTGCGGAGGCAACTGCACTTGGCAAGAGCATACTGGCTACCAGAGGAACCAGTAGCCATTTTGAAATCCGATTTTTCATCTTCAAAAGCGCTCCTTTTAAATATAAATTGATTAGTACATTAGTCCTAAAATAGTTTTCGGCAAATTTCGACTGGAAGTTTAGCCCAATGTGGGGTTTTTAACATGAAAATGGCAAAAAAAGACCGGGATACCTACCATAAAGGCATGACCCGGTCTTCCTTATATCTGTTACATCTTCTCCGTCAGCTCGGACGTCTGCTCGGACGGCTCTGTCTTCGTACGCTTCCCATACAGCTTCGTCAGAAGCAGCGTCTGCACGATGATGAAAATCCCGCCCACCGACCAATACAGCGGCAGTGCTGCCGGCATGGCAAAAGCCGTAATCCCCATCATGATCGGGGATAACAAGCCGATGAACGCCAGTTGATTATTCGAACTCGCATTCTGTTGAACTTGCACAGACATCCGCTGCGAGACGCGGAATTGGATGAAATAAACGGCCGCCGCAATGAACGGCAGGATCACATCCGGCTTGCCGAGGCTGAACCAGAGGAAATTATGCGCCGCGATCTCCGGCGTACGGCGAATGGCGTAGTAGAACGCGAGCGTAATCGGCCATTGCAGCAGCATCGGCAAGCAGCCGACATTGAGCGGATTGAACTGATGCTTCTGGTAGAGCTGCATCGTTTCGACTTGGTGCTGTCGCTTCGCTTCCGCGCTGTTGTCGTCCTTGAACTTCTCTTTGAGCGCGTTAAGCTCCGGCTGCAGGATGGCCATCTTCTCCCGCATTGCCATCGACTTCTTCGTCTGATTCATCATCAGCGGCAGGATGGCAGTCCGGATAACCAATGTCATCAAGATAATCGATAAACCGTAATCGCCGCCTAAGCCGCCAGCGAGATTCTTCAACAACCATGAGAAAGGATAGATCAAGTAGTGGTTAAACAGCCCCGGCGATGAGGCCTCTATTGGATGCGAAGGCGAAGCAGCCGAGCAGCCGCCAAGCGTCAGAGCCAGAGTGACTCCGAGAAGCGCGAGAGCTGCGGGCTTCACCCATTTGCGTGATTTGAATAATGCTTTCAATGTAATCCTCCCTATTGAATGTACTATGCATCAATAAGGGGATGACAATCTGTATCATCAGGCGATTCCTTGCGTCTAATGGTAAGCACAAGCCAGCGCTGAATATTCGGCATACGAGGCTGATTGACAGGCAGCATCACAGACGGAGCTGCGGCCACCATGCCATGAGTCGACGGTATTTCCTTCGCGCTGATGAAGGCGGACGTAAAAGTGACGATGGAATAGATGAGACAGATCGAGAGCAATAAATCGAATAAGTCTAGTAATTGATCCATCTGTGCCACCTCCCTCTCGCTCTTTGCTCGGTCCTATTAGAGCTATTATAGCACCGTATGCCTATGCAGTTCCAACTGGGATCAATTCCCGAACAACTGCTTCTTAAGCTTGCGGTTGCGCTCGATGAACCGGTCATTATGCGACGAGACCATGCCATACTCCTCCGCCTCCGGCGTAATGAACTTCTTCGCCTTGTTCACCGCGTTCGCCGCGTCTTGGAACGCGCCTGCGATCAAGTGCAGCTTGCCTTCGTGCGCCAGCAGGTCGCCCGCTGCATAGATGCCGGGAACCGATGTTTCGCTCATCGGCGTTCCCGCGATATTCCACTCGTCCTTCATCTGGATACGCACTTTACTGTTATCGAGCAGATCTCGCTGATAATCGTAGCCATGACAAATAATAACCTCATCCACTGGCATCTCCACTTTCGCGTCGTCCTCGTTGTTGCGAAGCAGCACATGCGTAATGGCTTCCTGTCCGTGCGGGGCGATCAGCTTCTCGATTTCTGTATTCAATAGGCAGTCGACCCCGTTGTCGACCAGCTTCGATACCTCTGCTTCGTGACCCTTCAGCGACTCTTTGCGGTAGGTCATGTACACCTGCTTCGCAAAAGGTGCAAGCTCATTCGCCCAGTCGATCTCGAACTTACTCTCGGCAAATCATGACCTTGTTGCCGTCCGGATCTTTCACAACGAACCAATGGTCGTGCTCGATCTCCGTAACAAGCTCGACTCCTAGCTCTTTCATGTAGTCCAGCGAGCCTTGCAAGTCGCTTGTCATCAGTATAAAGGCAGGCGTCACAATGGGCGGCGCTCCGCCAGGCTCTTGGCCTCCCACATCGGCATCGTGTCCAATATAATGCCGGTGCCTTCAATCGGCAGCGGACATAAATGCCCGGCAATGATTTCACAATCAGCTTCATTGAATCCGAGAACCTTGCAATACCAGCTTCGCGACCTCTCGATATCTCGGACCGGCACGAAGGACTTCCTCCTCGAACGATTGTTATAAAGCCGCATAGATCTCTTTGATTTTGCCGAGCGCTTGCTTCTCCAATGTCTGAATCTCGCTTAAGGTCAACGCACACCACTCGCTCTCTTTGACTTCATGCTCAGGGGGCTCGGTGTACGGATATGTATCTCGTAAGATGCTGAATTTAGCGGAAATTTCGTTGTATGTTCGGGTAAGCTCGTCGATGAGCGCTTGGTTCGACTCAGCCAGCCTCTCCCGTACTTCAGTCAGAAACTGAACGGCATGGCTGCGTGATTCGTTCAATATCTCAATAAACAGACTGAAGAAGTACTGGCTCAAACTGCCGTCGGCGAGTCCCTCTAACCAGCGTTCATAGGCTCGTTCACCGACAAGATACGTCTTGCCGGACCATTCGCATTGGTATGTGCCCTGCTCATTAATCGCAATGACAAATTCGAGCGCTTGTTTGAAAGAAGCATGGTCATCCTCAGCCTCAACAGCTCTGCCACAGTGCAGCGATACAAGTCCGCCTGTAATGTCGCCGCCCGCTTCTGCACGTTCCCGATTATTCACGCAGTGAATACAGGTGCATCGGCTTAGGCCAAGCAGGTTCCACGGAATGACGTCCTCGCTAAGCTCATATCCGGTATGCCAGTTGTACCTGTAATAGCCGTTGTCATCGTACCCGTAGACGACGGAGAATTGATTGCGGATGTCGATATTTTTAGCAAAAACCGGCTGTCCTGCTGCAATGGCTTCTCTTGCTTTATCCCATGCCTCTTGTTGAAGACGAGTGAATTCTTCACCGTCTGCATAGACATGAAAGCCCTCAATGTCCACGCCAATATTGCGGGCAAGCCGGAGCACCTTTGGAACAGGCGGTCCCCCATTGGGCTCTGTCATGTTCTCATCTAGAACAAACAAGAACGCGAGTCCTGTCATGCCATAAATCCACGAAGCGGTTAAAGGCAGCCCATAATAATCCGTGACTGACTTAATCGCGCCGACGAGTGAAGAATCCAGCCCGCTGAACCTGTAGTTGTCCAGCTTCACGATCGCGTGTGACCCCGTTGCCTCTTCCGCCTGCATGAACATACCTCCGCCTTCGCAGTTATAATTTTGGATAAATTCTCCAGATAATATAAAATCCCTGCTGCTGGCTCATATGAAATCCATTAATTCCTTATAGCCTGCGGCGAGCATATCCACTATTGTTAGACCTGATTATCATTTATCGATTATCGATTCACCCAGAAGGAGATTAACATTCAAAATGAACAAATGGTTACGATGGGCCAGCCTACTCCCGCTCGGTTTCGCTATCGGTTTGTGGATCGGGACCCATGATCAAATGACGACTCAGGACTGGCTGCTCGTGGCTGGCGTATTGGTCCTTACATTTGCTCTGTTCTTTATTCCGAGCTTGCAAGCCGTATTCTGGACGCCGGACATTGACAAAGTTGAAGCCTTTCTTAAACGGACTCGGGCAAAGTATCTCCAGAACGGTATCATCCTCGATGCGGCAAATGGCGACTTCGAAGCCGTGGAACGCGCGATTCCTCGTATCCGGAACAAGCGGATTCGTGCAGCAGCGCTAATTTCTCTTCATCTCGAGCGGCGAGAAATTCAGGAAGCGCTTCGGCTATTGGACGATGTACAATCCGTCTCGCACCGCAATTATGTGCAAGCCATCATCGCCATTATGCAGAACGACTTCGACCGCGCCGATGCGTTCAAGGATGGCATTCGCAGCAAGGTTCTTCAGCTTGCGATTGATGCCGAGATCGCCTTTAAAAAAGGGGAGCAAGCGAAAGCAGATCAGATCGGACAACAGGTGCTGGCACAGGCTCGCGGCGTGCTGAAATTCTCGTTTACCCGTTCGCTGGAGCGGCAGCAGCGCAGCCCGCAGCGAAGCATGTATTTCTAGGGCAGAAAGAAAGGCCGCTCACGCCTTAAAGGATGTGATCGGCCTTTTCCAGTTTCTCCAGCATAGCGGAGTAGAACGCTCTCTTCTCAAGCGCTACTGCCTTTACTTCTTCCAGCTGTTTCATACGTTGATCCAAATCCGCGATGTGCCGGTTCAGAATGTCAATTCGACTGTGCAGCGTATCCTCGATTATTGGCGCATCTTCTTCCCGCTCCGTCAGCAAACATCCGTCCTTCGTGAAACTCATAATATCTTCGAGCGTCATTCCCGTCTGTTTCAAGCCGTAAATAAACCGAATATACCGCAGGTCCAAGTCATCGTACTGTCTGGACCCGCCGCTATTCCCGAGCTGCCGGCGCGGTTTCGGCAGAACGCCGATTCGCTCGTAATAACGAAGCGTATACGCCGTAATGCCAGTTAATCGTGCGATGTCGCTGATCGAATACATATCCTCACACCACTTTCCCGAAGATCAACGGTTTATAAGAACGATTTTACCCGTTATCTGGGAGGTTTCAAGAAGCTGATGCGCCTGTGCCGCTTCGCGCAGCGGAATCCGCGCAGCAATAATCGGAGAAATCCGCCCATCGGCAAGCAGCTGGAACAGATGTTTTAGGTCCTCTCGGAACCACTCCGGATGCTCCATCCTCAGCGTTGTAACGGAATAGAGATAAGCGGGGTTACCCTTTGGCGTCGTTCGGTTTGCCGCCATGCTCGCCCAGTCCTTCATCCACTGACTCGAATCGCCCTGCCCAAGCACTGACGTGTAGCCATAGCCGACGAATCGTCCGTTCGGATGAAGCGTCTGGAATGACCGCTCCCAGTTATCTCCTCCAATCGGATCAAACGCGGCATCCATGCCTTCCGGCGCCCGCTCGCGCACGGCTTGCACAAAATCCTCTCTGCGATAATCAATCGGCACCGCCCCGTAATGTGCGACTGTATCATGCTTGGCCTTCGAAGCCGTTCCGAACATCTTGGCCCCGGCAAGCCGACCAAGCTCGAGCAGCGCGGTGCCTGTGCCTCCGCTTGCGCCATGAATCAAGATGCGTTCTCCCTCGGCAACGTTAGCGAACCGATGAAGCATTTGATACGCGGTCACATAATTCAATAGGATTGCCACCGCGAGCGAGGCGTCGAGCTGATCCGGCACCGGGTACAGCTCATCTGACTTGGCGTAGACGTAGGCCGCATATCCGCCAGTCCCGTTGTAAAATACGGCAACCCGCTCTCCCTTACGGACATAGCTGACATCTTCTCCGAGCTCTTCCACAACACCGACTGCATCGTATCCAGGTGTAAAAGGTACGCGCGGTGAACCCGGATACTTGCCCTC
This sequence comes from Paenibacillus taihuensis, assembly GCF_003386535.1. Classification (GTDB taxonomy): domain Bacteria; phylum Bacillota; class Bacilli; order Paenibacillales; family Paenibacillaceae; genus Paenibacillus_Z; species Paenibacillus_Z taihuensis. The sequence continues at coordinate 72,952 of NZ_QTTN01000016.1, read as the reverse complement.
TCTTCGCATCACATCGGCGAGCGCGACTCCGGCGCTTAGCACCCGAACAAGAACCTCATCTCGCTGCACGGGGCGCAGGGGCTCCTCCACCACTTTCAACTTCTCCGGTCCGCCGTATTCGGTTACGACAACTCTTGCATTCATCATTGATCAGCTCTCCCTTCCCTTATCTGAAATATGAGGATAGTTCCAGCATAAAAATTAGAGCTGACTCTAAGTCAAGCACAGAAAAAAGAGCTGCAACAGGCTGTCATTCCGACAGCTTGTCACAGCCCCTTCTTAACCGACTATGGGAGCAGCCTCCCCCAGCGTTCCCTCAACCTCGTTCCCTTCCTTGCGCCAATATTCCATGCCGCCGAGCATCTCTTTCACCTTGAACCCGAGCCCGGAGAGACGAGCCGCCCCTTTGGTCGCGCCATTGCAGGCAGGCCCCCAGCAGTACACGACAATCGTCTGCTCCTTGTCGAATTCGGCCGTGGTCTCGGCACTAATCTCTCTGGATGGCAGGCTGATCGCGCCTGGAATATGGCATTCGGTGAAGGCTTTCTCGCTGCGCACATCGATAAGCAGAAAGTCATTCAAGCCATGCTGCATGTCATACCGAACATCCGCAACGTCTGTCTCGACAGCCAGCTTATTCATATAATGACGATGCGTTTGCTCCGGTGATGCGGCAGGCGTCTCGAGAACGAGGGATTGGCGGGTTTGAATGGTCATTTGGATTACCTCCGATTGGGTTATGGCTTCCTTGATGTCAATGTACCATAGCTCCCGCAATTGGAGTTATCGATAGAAATCTATAGCATACTTCATTTATTTTGATAGTTCGCTGCCAGCGTCAGAATCACCTTCGCGGGCACCGCCGCTTAGCAGCTCCAGGAAGCCTACATAAGCTTTGGACTTCCACTTCTTCTTCGCACAGATGAGCTGGGTGTAAAATTTACACTCCGGATGAATGAACGGAATCGCGGCAAGCTTACCCGCCATCACTTCCTCCGTCACCGCAATTCGAGGCAGCAGCGCAATCCCGAGCCCATACGTGACGCACTGCTTGATCGCTTCGAGACTGCCGAATTCGTAGGACAGCTTGAACGTCACCTGATTGCTCTTCAACACTTTGAGCAGCATGGCACGATAGGTGCAGCCGTCCTCGGTCAAGATCAGTGACTCGTTCTCCAGATCTTCCACACCGATCTCGCCTTGTCCGGCTAACGGATGGTCCGGGCTTACAATAATGACGAGCGGCTCTTCCCGCAAAATGCTGCAGTCCAGCTCCGGGTCCGAGAACGGAGGGTCCAATATAATCCCAATATCGAGCGCTCCCTCCTTCACCGCATCGATGATGAACGGCTCGTTACCCGGTTGAATCGCAACATTGACGTCGGGATACGCCTTCCGATAAGCCTGCAAGTACGCCGGGAGATAAAAGGAAGCCAGCGTCTCGATCGTCCCAATCGAGAGCGTCCCCTTGGACTGCTTGGCTACGACTTCCTTGGACTCATCATGCAGCCTGCATATATAGTTCGCATACTGCAGCAGCGCTTCGCCTGCCATGGTCAGCACCATTTTCCTGCCGTAACGCTCCAAGAGGACCGCGCCGTAGGCTTCCTCCAGCTTCTGAATCTGCGTCGTTATGCTCGACTGCGCGTACCCGAGTGTTTCCGCGGCTTTCGTAAAACTGCCCCACTTGGCGACTTCACGAAAGGTCCGCAAGTACGTTAGCTCCACAGCGCTTCACCTCACTTCCCAATTGCCTTCGCATACGCCACGATCGGCGGTTCGCCGAACGCCTCTGCGTAATCCTCGCCAAGCCATACGCCGAAGCTCGTCTGCCTGCCAAACCCAAGGCTCCGGTAATACTCGGCATCCCCGCGGATGACTTCCTCGTAGAACGGCAGCGGCTTAAGCGGCTTCTGCCATTTGCAGAACCTCGAATTGTCCATCCAGTACTCGAGGATTTGAGCCCCTTCCTGTCCAAACAGCTGAAGCAGCCCTGGCAGGTGCTCAAGCTCCTTATAGTTCTCCGGGCAATCCGGATCATTGATCGGCCGTGCCGAATCGCGGTAAATCGGCGCATACTCGAGAAAAATACCAGCATCCGGCTGTACCTTCTCCGGCGCTTGGATTGTATCTTGATAAGCCAAATAGCAGTGCTGCGCCTCTGCATCGAACCGCCGAATGCCCCGCAGGATATGGTTGTAGAAGACCATCGCCTGATCGGAGGCAGTCAGCGCCTGACAGCTTCCGCAGTGACAGGCACTATTCGTCACATCGTCGATCCAGAAGTAATAGCGTCCCGTCGACGAAGGCACAGCCCGTGCCAGCTCCTCGGAGCGCGCCTCCAGAAACTCGAGCGCCTCCGGGTTCGTCGCGCACAGGTTGAAATCGGGATTCCGGCTGCCTGTCTCGTCCATTCGGAACCAATCAGGGCGCTCAGCGAACATGGCACGCGGAACGAGCCAAGACATCGCATGCGCTTCGAACTCCACGTCCACATTCAGCTCCTGCATCTGCTGCAAGAATTGTTTATAGGCTGGCTTCTTCACATGCCGGAGCGTCTTCTCAAGCTCCTCGAGCGCTCCCTCTCCCCAGCCCGGGTGGATGCCAACCAGGTTAAGACCTGAGCGGGCGATCAAGTCAGCCCAATAAGGACCAGCTTCCTCCGGTAATATAAGTATGCCGCGTTTCTCTGCCATATCCGTTATCTCCTCATGATCCATCGATTAGAACTTGTCCGCTATATACCAGAAGATCGGCAGCGGGAACCAGCCTGCAGGGACGTGAGCGCCGCCGCCCACATAGCGACCATGCGGCGTAAGCAGCAATGTCTGTGCCTGCTTCTTATCCAGCTCCACTGCGCCAGGCTGCGCCGACCGTTCGACCGTCACGCCGTTGCCGTCCACACGGGCGGTAACCGGCTGTCCGTCCAGCACGGCGGAGAACACGCCCGGCATAAGTCCGATCGTCCGGTGCTTCACCGTCAAATACGCTTCCAGCACGCGGGCAAAGTCCATGATGTTATACATGTCGGAGGTCTCAATCGTGTAATTCTCCGCGAAGCTGCTTAAGGACGCGTTCAGCTCCGTGTCATACTCAGGGGCAAATACAGCGATCCAATCTGCGCCTGAATGTGCCAAATAAGCTTTGATCGCTCGCGGAATATCGGCTGCACGCTCCATGGCGAGCTCGGTCAATTCCTTGCCTGTCTTGCTGACCACCAAGTAGCCGATCAGCTTGTCATCTTCAAGCACGCCGAGCGGCTGCTGCTCTAGCCCCGTCAAGATGTCCTGCATCTGCCGCTCGCTTCGATGCACGAATGACGGCCGAGCCTCGTTCAGCTTGCTCGCGTAAGCCGCCGCGCCTTCGATCTCGAACAACGGGCGAATGGACAGCCCTTCTACATTCACCTCTCTCAAGGCATGGCGGGCGTTGACTTCCCCCACCGAGTATTTGATCTTCACCCCGCCAAGCGTGAAATCGAAATACTCATACCGCTGCCGATTTCCGTACAGGACGAGCATGTCGTACGAAGCAGGCGCCTCTTCGATCCACTTGTTCATGAGCACCTTCATATGTCCTTCTCCGCGAGCTCTTGGGTGCACCGATACAATGCCCAAGTATCCGACCCGCAGCGGGAAGCCGCCTGCGTTCATCGGCTCCGGATATACCGCAACCTGCGCACGAAGCCGCCCCTGCCCGTCCGCGGCGACCATGTGCATGCCGGACGAATCGATGTCCTTGCTGTACATTTTGGGCAGTACGCACTCGACATCTATTTTGAATGCATAATTAGCTAAATCGATATATTCTTCGCGCTCATCCGGCCTTGCCATTCTATACTCCAGCACGATTCACGTCTCCCCTTTGCCATTAAAAAAACTACATTCATTATACAGAAAAGCCGCGATTTCGAGACGAATGGGGCGATGGTGCAGTAGTTTTGACAAATTCAATTCGTTAGGCTGAAGCCATTGTGCGGTTGCGCCCCGACCTCTTCGCTGCATAGAGCGCCTCGTCCGCCCGTTGAAATGTTCGTTCGAAGTCAAAGCCCCGTTCAGGAGACGCAGCCGCTACTCCGATTGATACCGTGATCGGCTGGCCCGTAGGACTGACTGTACTCTCGGTTCTTATTCGCACCTTCTCCGCGAGGTCTGTCCCGCCTTTCATCTTCTCTCCAGGCAGAATGGCAATGAACTCCTCCCCGCCAAGCCGGCAGACGAGATCCGTCTCCCTGCATTCCGCCTGTAAAATATGCGCCAAGTAGACGAGCGTCTCATCCCCGACCTTATGACCATGCTTGTCGTTGACGGTCTTAAAATGATCAATGTCGATGACCAGGAGCGTATAACCTGTGCTGTCGCCTTCACGTGCCTTCAGCCAATCCTCTAGCCCCGCCCGGTTCGCGAGTCCGGTCAGCCGGTCGGTATGTGCCTGCTGGCTTAGCCGATCCGCCTGATTCTGCAAGCCCTGCACCGCCATCATCATCGCCCGCGCAAGATGGTGGGCTTCATAATTCCAATGGCTATCGAATAGTGGATACCCTGCCCGATCGCCGGACGCAATCGCCCTTGCGGCAGCAGTCAGCTGTGCGAAAGGCGCAGCGAGCTTGCGTGCCATCCAAAGGCTGAGCAATAGAAACGCCGCAATAAGCGGCACGCACCACTTCAGCTGCGTCATAAGAAAGTCATGCTTCGATTTGGTCACGATCGAAGCCGAAGATTGAACGACCAGCCCCCAGTCGAGGTCGCCGACAGGCAAGTAGCCGACAATGGTCTCGACGCCGTGACCGTCTGCCAGAATCGCGACATGCGACGTCTCGGCTGGATCTTGTCGATTGCCATCGATGGCACCTTTACCGACCTTACCGTTGGCGGGCGGCGGGGGAGAAGGCGGCGGCGGCGGTGTTCCGCCTTGCTTGCCGCGCTGCCCTAGCGTTCCTCTCTCGAACGCCGCGACAAGCCGATCGCCGGGCACGGCCTCGCCCGCCCGATTCTCTTGCGCGTTCATCAGCATTTCGCCCTGGCCGTCGACCAGATAGGCGTAGGTGCCAGGGCCGCTCTTGATCGTATGCTCGAACATGTCGGAGAACACATTCCGCCCCCCAAGATCGATCAGACCCGACAGATATAGACGCTTTTGCTTGCCCGGCATCGTCAGTTGATGCATGGCCAGGATGACGCGATGTCCGTCCGGCGCGATGAACGGCTTGGACATCCAAGGGCCTGGCTCCCGCTCCTTAGGAAACAGATCGGAAGCAGCAAGCTGATCGCCCTTCAAGTAGCCGGTCTCCGGCGTCGTTACGGACACTTGCCCCTCGCTGTCTACGACCATTGCTCCATTAAACATTCGCGAGCCCAGCAACAGCCTGCCCAGCCGCCTGCTGTCGCCTTCAACCGACAGCCCTTCTTCGGCAATGTAGTTGGCCGTCCCTCCAAGCTGCTGGAACATCAGACTCTTGATCGTATTGACGGATGTGGCGAGATTCCGCGCAGCCTCAAAGTTTTTCTGCTGCGTTGTCCGCATTAGCATCTCGTTCTGACGGTGGATCGACACGGCCATCAAGATTACAGTCGACCCAATGAGGGTGAAAGCGAGCAGCCCGACGAGCAAGCTCTGTATTCGAAAACGCCCCTGGTGCGCGTATGGTCCAGTCATGCCCGGTTGTCGCCTACTTGTGCAAGAGTCTGGTTCACCGCGTTATTTTCGCTCATTAATTGTTCCTCCGTTTTAGTGATAAATGGCTGCTTTATAGGACCAACTGCCATTAATGCTGATGTATCCATTGTCGGCTTTGGTAACCGCCCAAGCTTTATTGTTCTTAAAAGGTTGAATGGACACGAATTGAAAAGGCGTCAGCAGCTTGCCGTTATTCTGAATGATAGCCCATAGTCCATTCTTCTTTATACTCGCGCACCCTTCTTGGAATGTGCTTGCATCTTCATATTGTGCTGGAACTTCTAGCTTTCCAGTTGCGTTAATATAGCCCCATTTTCCATTGATCTTCACCGGCGCCAGCTTAGAATCAGTAAACCCCTTCGCATCCTGGAAACGAGGCTTAATAACCCAAACACCTGCTTTGTTCATATATCCCCATAGGTCGTTCTGCTTAACGGCAGCCAACTGACTTGAGAATGAACCTGCTGCTGAATAGGACGACTTAATAACAAGCTTCCCCGTCAAATTAATGAATCCCCACTTCCCGTTCATCTGCACAGCTGCCATACCATTCTCGAACGGCGCGCCACTTGCGAACTGAGGAGTGATTTTCATTTCTCCATCCAGCCCGATATAGCCCCACTTGCCTTTGAGCATTACTGGAGCTAACCCGTTCGAGAAAGAGTCTGCGTTTTGATAGCTGACTTGATTAAGGAACTTGCCATTCGCCTTCACAAAATGCCATCCGTCCTGCAGTTTGACTGCCGCTACTCCCTGGTGGAAATCCTTCGCAACGGTAAATTGGTTGGAGAAAGCAGGCTGACCATGAACGTTAATAAAAGTCCAAAGCTGATTTGAAGCACGCTGCACGGCAGCCAAACCTTCTGAATAAGGCTTCACCCGAAGATAGAGCTGATGGTCTTTTATTCGCTTATCCTTATCGTCCAAGAAGGTCCACGTGAAAGGATCTCGCGGTATAGGCAACGTGTAATTGACCTGTGGAAGTGTGAAGGGAACTGCGGTTGGCGGCATAATGTCTACTGCATCTCCGGAAATCTCTCCGTTCCTATTGTCACCCCACTCGAACAGCTTGCCATCTTCGGTGAGCACAACCGTCGTTTCTTCACCGCTCGTCATATCTTTAATGTGATCGATATTTGGAAGCAGCACTGGTGTAGGCCGATTCTGCTGTGTATTGTCGCCTACCTGCCCACGCTCATTTCTGCCCCATGACCAGATGTGGCCATCCGCCGTGAGTGCACGCGTCTTAGAAACCGCAGTGATATTGTTCAAAGACGGTATCGGTGCTGGATCGTAATAATAATCGTTTAAGGTACCTAACCCCATACTTCCCCTGAAGTTTAATCCCCATTTGACAACACTCCCGTCCTTCAGCAGCGCAATATCTTGAGAGATAGATTTTACATTCTGCAAACCTTCGAACAAGGTCGGCGTAGAACTCACCTCTCGTTCACAATACTCGGTTCCGCAGACCGTTACGTTCCCCCATGTCCATACCCTGCCATCTGACGTAAGAGCGAGGCCCTCGGAAAAATCAGCATAGATAGCTGCTACATCCTTTAAGCCTGCAATTTGAATGGGCTTTGCTTCGTAGTCGCTTGTGCGTCCAATACCGAGCTGCCCCTCATCGTTCCTCCCCCAACTCCAGACGGTGCCATCTTCCTTAATGGCTAGCGTGAAGAACGCGCTATCTGAAATTGCTTTGACGTGGTCGATACCCGCAACTTGGATGGGCTTAATAGAATAGTCAACCGTGTTTGGATCTTTACCCAGAACACCGTAACTATTCGAGCCCCATTTCCAGACCGTCCCGTCTGATTTTACGGCTGTAGAATGACCATAGCCCGCCGAGATTAGCTTTACATCGTCGACTCCTTGAATCTGTACGGGAATCACCCGGTAGCTTTGAGGGATTTCCCCGAGTTGATTCTCGACGTTACTCCCCCAGCTCCAAACATGCCCAGTGCTGTCTAGCGCAAGGAAGTGATAGTGCTCTCCGGCTACATCTGTAAAAGTTACATTCCCATTACTTTTACCCTCAGAAGTGGCAGCAGCATAGGAATTACCGCAAAGTAGTGCACTAAATAGCATGAAGCAATAGGATAGTTTAATAATTTTTGAACGCACGGCTTGGACTCCTTACATTAAATGAGATTTGATACCACTATTTGTTTCGACAAATAGCGCTATACACCTTCCTTATTTTTCATCCGCGAGCGCGGTTATCGTACCCTTTTTCTCACCAAATAAAAGAAACACCCCGCTCGCAAAATGGACGAGCGGGTTTACCTAACGATTAATTGCTTACGGTATGTCGTATACCCCGACTGCGTCGTGTTCTCCGGGTCGTTGTATAGAGGAACGTAAATGCGTTTAAGTCGCGCTCTTCCGTCTTAAATGTCCCCATAGAACTCCAATTGCCGCTCTGTCCGTCGCCGGCTCTGTAACTAAATGCGGTTCCCGGCTTCAGCCCGGTTGCCGTCACTTTATGATCCATATATGTCGTCAGCTTGCATGGGCTTGTACTCATTTTATAAAGACAAAAAAAACACCACCAAAGGCTGTTAGGCCAACTGGCGATGTAGGATGATTAAATGATTAAACATGAACTAGACAAATTCCCCGATATCATGCTGACCGACAATTAGCTTCGTAGGCTCCAGGAACACCCTGGTGATGACCGGCTGCGTGATCAGATCGATCTCGATATCCGCAACTTTGTACCGGGCGATTTTGCCCTCCCTTCTGTCATAGACAACGTCGAACTGCTTCAATCCCAATTGGTGAATCAGGACGGAGGAACCGATCGACAGAGCGGCCGTCTCATACTCCCCATGTTCGAATAATACTTCCGAAATAATCTCGTCATCCATATCCACGATCTTCACTTGCTGACAAAACAGATAATGCATTCTTGAACCTCTCCTTCCAGTCATAGATGCGCGCGCCATTCACCTCTATTATCGGATTCGCGCAAGTAACCTGTGAGCGGCTCCTGAAGAGACAGCTTGTTGATTTTATAATAAAAAAGAGCGAAGGCATCAATCTGCCTTCGCTCTTCTCTATTTTGCAGCTTAATATTCGCCTTTAACGACAAAGAACGAACCGCGAATCGTTCCGGCCAGCGCGGACTTCTGCCGAGCGAACTTGAACTTCTCTGCCAGCTCTGCCGGCACTTCCATTCCCTCGGACAGCTTGAAGCCGACTGCCCGCTTCTTCCCATCGCCAAGCGTATACAAGACGTTGATGGATAGGCCATCCTCGTAGAAGACGTACGCCCATCTAATATCCTCCACTTGAAAAAGCGATGTTTCGAGCGGCTTCGCTGCAATCTCAATATTGCGCTCCTTCAGAACGAGGTTCACGTAATCAAGCGTGTCTTGGCTTTCGCTCGCCGGCACCGTTACGAATTGATGCTTGTACTTGTTCATGAAATACCGTGCTTCATTCGCGCGCAGCCCTGCAAGTCTGTCTGCCACAGGTGAAGATTCCAAACCAACCGTAGATACATTCTTAAAATCAACGACGTAGGACATTTCCCGATCTCCTTCTCTCTCATATCTCGCATTGCTCTTATTTACCAACTACTATACCATGTGTTCTCTTAAACTAGTATTAACAATGTTGCTCCGTCAAAACCCTGTCGGCGGCGGCCAGGATTGTTGGAATTTCGTTCATATTCGCCTCGCCTTCATGCCGATACTGCACCTATAATAATAGACATCCATCTATTGTCCCGTACAACTGAGCCGAGTACAACCTCACAGCTTGGGGACGCGGGTCTAAAGGAGAGAAGTGAGGGTCATGGTCAGGCATCCATCCTACTATAAGCTGTTCGTTTACTTATGCGTTATCTATATCCTATATGCGCTGGTTATCAACCTCGTTGTCCATCCCGGCGCGGCGACATTTCTAAGCCACAAAACAGATCTATCGCATGAGCTGAAACCTCAGATCTGGTTAAAGGTGATGTACGTTCATGTCGCGTTCGGCTGCTTGGCGATGGCATCGGGTCTCGTTAATTTCGTTAGCCGCAATTATGAGAAGCACCGCAAATTTCATCGCGTGAACGGCTATTTCTATACGGCCTCCGTGTTCTTGGTCGTGCTGTCTTCCGGCTACATGGCGCCATGTGCTACCGGCGGGCGAGTAAGCAGCGTCGGCCTTAATGTGCTAAGCATGATCTGGATGGCCGTTACGGTCATTGCGATCGTCCATGTTCGGAAGAAGCGAATTGTCCAGCATCGCCGCTGGATGGTTCGGAGCTACGCGTTCTGCTTTACGAATCTGCTGATTCATCTGTTCAGCTCCGTGCTGCACCAGTCCGGCGTTGATTATGTAAACAGCTATATAATTGGGCTTTATGGGGCGATTGCGGTCGTATTAGCGGCTCCGGCAGTGATCTTTAGGGTTCAGGGAAAGCTTTAGATGGTGATGAAGAAAGGCCAGCGTCCTCTTGCGAGGCAGCTGGCCTTTCTCCTATTCGTTCGGATCAATGGAAATGGTGCCGTCTGCCGGGTTCCGCAGCGCTTCCAGAACAAGCTGCGCACGATAGCCGTCGTTGAAGTCGAAGATCGTGCTCTGCTCGCCTTTCAGCTTGCGGATGATATGACTGATGACAGGAAGCTGATTGTCTGCCTCGTCTGCGGGAACGGGCTGCAGCGAGCCTTCGGCCTCACCCATAAACAAATCGCCCCAGTTCTCCAGCGCAAGAACGCCTTGCTCGCCGTGAATAACCATCGAGACGCGTTCTTTTTCCGCCTTGGTCGTGCCGGTTAGTTGGATGTTCACGTTGTTATGCAGCGTTAAAGTTGCCTCTGCTTCAATCTCGCTGGCATTGGCATCGGCCGGATAGTTGACGTTGCTGCGTACATGCGTGATCGGTCCGAATATCTTATGAATCAAGTGAATCCAGTGGATGCCCACTTCCAGAATAAATCCGCCTTCGCGTCTCGATGCAATCCATGGATTGTTCTGCCATGCTCGCGGCCACTGCGGGAACTCAAGAATCAGATCGATCGAAGTGACCTGACCGATCGCGCCTTCCGCGAGCAGTCTCTGCAGCTTAACAGACGACGGGAATAGCGGCATCATGAAGTGAATCGCATGCAGCACTCCAGCTCCAGTCGCTGCGTCGAGCATTTCCTTCGCTTCTTCCAAGCTGTTCGCGAGCGGCTTCTCGCAGAACACGTGAATCCGCTTGCTGATCGCAGCGAGCACGACCTCGTGATGCTTGGAAGGCGGCACGGCAATATAAAGCAGCTCAATTCCCTGCTCCTTGTCCAGCAATTGCTGATAATCGTTGTATGTCCGCACGCTAGGGTTCGCCTCGGCGAACTTACGAAGCGCATCTTCGTTCGACTCGCAGACGGCAACCAGCTCGATATCATCCGGATATTTAAACAAATTATTGCGGATCATGTTTTGGCCCATTACGCCAAGCCCAACTGCTGCTGTTCTGATCTTCGTCACGTTTCTGTTACCTCCAGCCTTCTCGATGTAAACAATAGTAAATGAGCCCATCCCTCAGTTCAATCTCCCGCTCAAACTGAAACCTCTTCAGCAACCCGATGGACCGCTCATTTCCTTGCTCTACCGTTGCTTCGATTAAGTCTAGGCCCATTCGGTTGAAGCCGAATGCGAGGACGGGTTGAAGTGCCTCTCGCATGAACCCTCTTCCCCAGTGTGCCACGGCTAGGTCAAAGCCAATCTCCGCTCTGGACTTCTCGCCTTGTACCCAGCAATGGAAACCGCAAGTTCCAATCAGTTGACCGTCCGCCTTATTGAATATCCCCCAGCGCGTCCCTGTATCATCGATATGAAACTGAATGACTTCATTCGCCTCTTCGATCGTTCTGCACGGCTCTATATCCATAAATCGAGTCACATTCTCGTCCGAGAAGTGCTCAAAAACAGCGGCGGCGTCATCCAGAGTAAGTACAGCGAGTCTTAATCGATCTGTCTCTAGCTCGGGAAAAATGAAGTTTGTGCGATTCAATGGGTTTTGCCTCCCTCACGGTCGCGCACGTTACCGCCAACCAAACAACGACTTCTTCTTCTCTTTAATTCCCCACGTGAGTCCCAAGATAATCGGTGGAAAGTAGATGGGATCAATCCAGGAATACGTGCCATCCAGCAAGAGATCCCCTAGTAAAATACTGTTCTTCTCATTCGTCTTGATCGCCCATTGGCCGCTATAGGCGATATCACCTCTATGCTTCTTGACGTGCTTTACCGCCTTGTCGAAATTGAATGTGGTTTGCAGAGAGGCATCGACTTCTAGGCACATCGCAGCAAACTTGGCTTCTTGCTGCTGCCATGTGAACTCCGAATCCCACATATTGATGAGCTGGAAGCCTTCGAGCTGACTCTCGATGATCTCCCTCAACCTGTCCGATACGAAGATTGAGGCAAGACTCCGCTCCCCACCCGGAAGCTTTATTTTATAAATATCATGACCTTGGACAATATCTTCAACCAGAGCAAGTCCCTTAATATCATAGATCGTATGTAAAGGGCTTTTGGCGTTAGATTGCGCCATGTCGATGCAGTCGAGTACGGTAAGCACGTTCAGAATACTGAATTCTCCGTCCTTGCTCTTCAGCGGCAAGAACTCCACATTCAAATTCGGCAGCTGCTCCATGACATTTCTTGCTCGTTTGCTTACCACCAGCGCGCCGCCTAATTCTCGAAGGAAATCGGCTGGTTTTCCTTTATCCCTTAACTCCACCTCAAGCTCAACCCATTGATTGGTCAACGGATTCCCTTCGCGAAAAGACTCCCTTAATGCAAAGAATGAATCCGTATCGAGAAATTCGGTTGTATTCCATGCAGGATGATAATCGAGCCACCAAGCTTTCATAATAAACACCTCAACTCTTACATGATTTATAACTCAAACCCGCGAATAATCCCCTCGTACGCCTGCCGGCAATCCGATATCGCCTTGCTTCTCCATGCTGCGGAAGACGGCGCGTACATTTCCCGGAATCGTCTCCGAATGTTCGACTTGGAACCTCTCCCTCTGTGCCGATGATCGTTCTGCTGCACAGTGATATGCAGACTCTCGATCTGGGCGAGAATCGAATCCCCAAGCGTGCCGAATTCAAAGGCTGTCGCGAAAAGCTCCGTATCCGGATAACGAGCCGCGCGAAGCCGATACAAGTAGTCGATCATATCCCCGTTGATGCGGTAAAACTCGCCCTCCTTCGTCTCTGTAATCGACTCATAGGAGAGCTTCTTCTGCAGCTCCGGGCGCCCTCTGGGCTCCAAACTCGAGTTCACGAGGAACATCCGGTCACTCGGACCGTACCCGGTATGCATGTCCAACAGGACAATCTGCTTATACTCGCGCATGCATCGCTCATAGAGCTCCTGCAATGCCGCCGTTGCAGGCTCCGCCTGTTCACCGCCATAGTAGATGCCTTGCGGGTCCCCATATTGCCCGAGCGTTACCGCCCGGGTCAGATCGACAGGCTTGGAGGTACGAAGCTCACGCACCATCGTTCCGAGAAATCGAAGCTTCTCAATTGCGGGAATGTTGTGGTGAGAGCGAGGACGGAACAGTCTATGCATCCGTTCATAGTCGGGATTGGATAAAGCGGGCCGATCCGACCAATCCACGACGAGGTTACGATTGAGGTCGATATTGTGCTCGTTCGTCTTGCTCTCGTGCTTCATTCCCCATGGGTTAATCGCATGCACGAGGACGAGCGCTGTCCGTTCGTGATTCAGCCCCTGTACGAAATCTTCCAGCAGCAGCTCCAGCATCGCCGATCCGACTATTCCCTCGATTCCATGCAGGCCCGTCGTGATGATTAGAACCTGATCCGCGTGCGGATGCGACGCCGTCAGCATGTCCATCTCAAGACCCGGCGACAGCTCAAGGCTGGAGAGCGTTGTCTCGCTCCAGTAGCGAGCCAGCGTCTGCCGTCTCGCCCGAAACCGATCGCGTGACTGCTCATAGTTGTCTGGGTACCAGTTGCTCTTCGTCGTCATAGCGGACCGTACCCGAAAATAACCGCGAGCGCGAGCATAACCAGCGTCAAGGCGAACAGGACGAGCTGAATGCCGATCGTCCAGCGCAGCCATTTCACGAAGCTGACCGTCGTCATGCTAAGTGCGATGAGCAGCATCGGGTTGGACGGGTACAACAGATGGCTGAACCCGTCGCCGAAGTTGAACGCCAATACGACAGATTGGCGCGTTATGCCGAGCAAGTCTCCGAGCGGCGTTAACAGCGGGATGACGAGGAATGCCTTTGCCGTCGCGGAAGGGATGAAGAACTGCAGCACGAACACGAGCATATACATCGCCAGCGCGCCAGTTACACTGCCCAGTCCGTCAAAAGCATTCGTCATCGAGTAGAGCACCGAGTCCATAATGCTGGAGCTTTCGAAGATATGCTTCACGCTCATCGCCAGAATGATCAGCAGCGCGCTCGGCGCAAGCCCGGCTACTCCCGCTCCGAAGAGCTTGAACGCTCTGCCTCTAGGAAGCTTGACAACCACTGCGGCGCTTACTGCCGCGAGCAGAATGCCGAGTGCAATGAGCGGCATCGAATAGTCGGACAAGTGGGCGAATGAGAATACCGCCATCAAGACGAGCAAGATGCCGAAGGCAATCGCGGTGATTCGTACCGCAGTTTGCCGTCTCGTGTCGGCGGCTGTCTGGCTCTCAATTTGCGACACGGCTGCGTTGGTTGTGTTGGTTGTGTTCGTTGTGTTGGTTGTGTTCGTTGTGTCGCCCCCGGCTCCGCCTTGCTCGAATTGCTTAGCGTATCTTACGAGGAAAACAACCAGAATTCCGTATGTAAGAGCGAAGATCAAGATCCGATAGAGCATGCCCGAGAAAGCAGGGACATCCGCCAGCTCCTGCGCGACCCCGATCGTGAACGGATTGGTCAGCGCAGCCGAGAAGCCGAAGCCTGCGGGAAGCAGACTTAGCCCGAGTCCCATGAAGTCGTCCCAGCCAAGTCGTCTGGCCACGAGCACCATGACAGGAATGAGAGGCACAATCTCCTCCAATATGCCGAAGATCGCTCCCATCAACATAAAGAAGAGCACGAATACCGCGATAAGCATCGTTGAATTGGAACGGAAGCGAGCGAGCATGCCATCAATCATCGTCATGAACACGCCGGTCTCGTTAAATAGGGCAAATGCCCCGCCTACGATCAAAATAAAGAGAATAATTATAATGACGGTTAATGCGTCACTGGAGGCAAACAGCTCGAACGGAGCGGTGAAGATTCTCCAGAATGGATAGGCATGTCCTTCGCCGGAGGAAAGATAGCGGAATGAATCAGGCACAACCATAAGCGTACCGTCACGCATCGTGCGATCGTAACTGCCGGCTTGGATCAGCTGGGTCAGAACGCCGGACAGCAGCATTAAAGCGAAGAGAATCGCCACGGACTGCCAGAAAATCGTTTGCCCCATGCGGAATACCGCTGAGCCGGATGTCGTAACCGGAGAAGAGGATGCAGGTGATGGATTTCGCTTGTTGGATGACTTCTCATAAGCAGCTTTCACGGTGAAACCCCTCTTCATTTTTTACATTTATTATACATGAGGCGCTGTAATCCCAGTTACAGTTAATTTCCCATGCGCGAGGCTCCGTGAATTGGCGAACTGCTCTTCCACTATGCTACAATACTGAAATTGAATGGATTTTTACATAAGGGAGGTCTCATTGACAGCCATGCTTATTATTGGAATTGCAGGCGGCACGGGATCGGGCAAAACGACGGTTGCGCGCTCAGTCATTGACCATCACGGATCTGACAAAGTCACGTTTATTTCGCAAGACAACTATTACAAGGACCATCCCCATCTGACGATGGCCGAGCGCGAGCAGCTGAACTACGATCATCCGCTCGTGTTTGATAACGACCTGCTGATCGAACACTTGAAGCTGCTGAAGTCCGGACAGGCTGCCGACGCGCCTGTATATGATTTCACCAATCATGCCAGGTTCAAGGATCGGACCGAGAAACTGATGCCTTACAACATCGTCATTATTGAAGGTCTTCACGTTCTGTCTGACGAGAATCTTCGGGCGATGCTCGATATCAAAGTGTTCGTCGACACCGATCCGGACGTACGTATCCTGCGCCGTGTGCTGCGCGACATCGAGGAACGCGGCCGGTCGATCAAGTCCGTACACGATCAATATCTGCAAACCGTCAAGCCGATGCACGAAGCCTTCATCGAGCCGTCCAAGAAATACGCGGACATCATCATCCCCGAGGGCGGCCAGAACGAGGTCGGTATTATGCTGCTTTCCGTGTTGACGGAGAAGTTCCTGAACGAGAAAAGCACAACAGAATAAGAGTTCCGCGTATCTCACCGATACGGGAACTCTATTCGGGTTTCTCACGCTATGCGATTGTCGTTTCTTGTAGTCGTGAATTAACTGCTAAGCTCCGAAGCCTCCGCCTGTATCGGGATCACTTCAATAATGTTGATGAGATGGCCATCCGGGTCTTGCACGTCGAACATAATGTGGTGATTCCACGGCGATGTCCACTCCTCGATCGGCTTCAGCTTGTACCCGCTCAGCTCCAAGTCCCTATACATGTCCCGTACATGGGTCGAATTCAGGTTGTAGCTAGGGTAGTCCACTACTTGAACCTGGTCGGATTCAATCAACGTCATCAGCGGAAATCCATCGTGATCCGGAGCCAGGAAGAACGTTGCCCCACGGCCTGGATCCCACTCCTCGATTCCGCGGAAACGCAGACCAAGCGCCGAGTAGAACGGAATTGAATTTTCTAAATTCGTAACGCGAATGAATATTGCCCCTAACGATTGAGCTCCCATTTTGTTGCCTCCTAATTGGTATGAGAATGCACTACACTTAATAAACGACCATCCAAGCCGAAATCAAACATCCTCTGCAAAAAAATTATTCCGTCACCATAAACCCGTTTCCATCCGGGTCCGTTATATAAAAAGCCAGTTTGCCGTTCGCCCAGAACAGCTTGCTTAACCGTACGCGCTGCCTTGCAAGCCCCGCATACGCCCGGCAGATGGACTTCGGGTCCCGCCTGCGAAAGGCGTCTACCAGCTTGTCGAAATCGTACGGTTCCCATCGCTCTGCCTGACCCTGCGCTTCCTTCGGCGTCTCTTCCGCCTTTGATTGCTTGGCAAGCTTGCGCAGCCTGTGCCGAGCGCGGCTAAGCGCTACCTGCACAGCGTCTTCAGTGGACGATAGGAAGGCAGCCGTTTCTCTAGCCGTGAAGTCGAACACATCCCTCAGCAGCAAAATGACCATCGATCGAGGAGACAGCCGGTGCGCCAGCACTTCCAGCAGCTCTCTCGTCTCCAGCTCCTCATCTGGTGCAGCTATTTCGGGAGTTGCAACGTCCAATCTCGCGGCCTGTCCCTTCGAACGCTTCCGCTTATCCTTCGAGGCGTTGCTTACGATGCGGAATAGGTACGCTTTTGAGATGGGTCGCTCTGGATCTGCTTCTATCGCAAGATGAAGCTTTAGCAATGCGTCCTGCGTAAGATCCTCGGCTTCCCAAGGGTCGTGCGTCATTCGTAAGCTATAGCGGTACATCAGGTCTTTCATATGCAGCAAATTCTTCTGGAGTTCCGACTGCCTCCCCTCCCCCCAAATGTCGAACACATGATGCTCATCAAAGTACTATAATTCTCCAAATTGGAATAACATCCCTTTTTGCCTGTGCGTGCTGCAAGCTCTTCATTAAGGAGATTTTAAATTACTACAAATTGTATCTAAAATGGCGTTGTTTATGATACAATTCGTATTGATCAAGATGCATAAAGCCAATCAATTGGAGGGATTTTTATGACACATTCATTGCCTGTTTCGTTGAAAAAGGTTTTTACCGTTCTGCTTGCTTGCGCCATTCTGCTTGCTACCGCATCGTTTGGAGGCTCGACAGCAGGGGCGATCTCATCGGACGACAACTTCAAGGTATATCTGAAGCTCGACGGCATTCCGGGAGAATCGGTTGCCCAAGGTTACGAACAGTGGATTAATGTTACTGGCGTCCAGTTCGGTGTTGAAAGCGAAGGCACCACCCTCGCAGGGACGGGTATGGCGGTCGGGAAGCCATCATTTAGCGCTCTCTCCTTCTCCAAGTCATTCGATGCCGCATCCATGCCGATCTTCCTTGCAAACGCGCAAGGAAAGGCCATTAAGAGCGCAACCTTTGTCTTTGTTAGAGGAAGCGGCGGAATCGAGAAGCCTGTCAAAGTCCTGACGATCAACCTCAGCAATGTATTCGTCACCAATTATTCCTTCAACAATACGGATGAATCCGTCTCGCTTAAATATCAGGTCATCTCCGTCGGCTATTCTACACAGAAGCCAGACGGCTCATTGAATGCCATGATCAAGTCAGCTTGGGATGTCAGCAAGGGAACTACGGCGACACCGGTCATTCCTTAATAGATAACGGTTTGAAAAGAAAAATCAAGGCCGGGTTCACACCAGAGTGGTGGCTCCCGGCTTTTTTGCTCTTCATACGGTTGCCCAAGCATGCCGCTTCGAGGCGCATGCAGCGCCAATATCATTCTTCAAGATAAGAACGGCAAGCTCTCCGCTAGAGGATTTATTAATAAAAAAGCGATCGTTCCCATTAAGCTCGGCTGCGCCTATCAGAACTGCTCGTGCACCAAGTCGAAGAAAGTTCGCTTTAAAGACGGCACGACTTGTGCGCCAATCTGTTTGACCGCGCAGACCGTCTGCATAATACAGTGCGGTTTCTAGTGACGTTCGCCCACATTCCGAATAGCTTAAATAAAACACTCTCTATGAGGAGCATTCGGCATGTATAACGATTTTAACCATCTTCCATCGGGTCCTTATAATATGTTCGCGCGATATATTAGTCCGAACCCTAGAACAACCATTAATCCGGTTCCACGTTTCCCTGCCATCCACTACACGGCCTTCCTAAGTCCGTTCTCATGCGTCATCGGCGATGTCCATATCCATGAAAATGTTTACGTTGCCCCTAGCGCAACGCTTCGTGCCGATGAAGGAACCCCATTCTCCATTGGTTCGAATTCTAACATCCAAGACGGAGCCATTCTGCACGGATTGGCTAACGAGACGCTTCAAGTCGGGGATCGGCGGTACTCTATTTACATCGGCAACAATGTATCCATCGCCCACGCAGCCATTATCCATGGACCTTGTTACATTGGAGACGATACCTTTGTCAGTTTCAAATCCATTGTCTTTAACGCAGTCGTCGGTCGTGGATCGTATATTTCCATGGATGCCGTCGTGACGAATGGCGTCCACCTCGCGCCCCATCGGTTCGTTCCGCCAGGCGCTCATATTGATACGCAAGCCAAGGCCGACTCATTGAGCAGCGTTCCGAAGGACAGCGAGGAATTCGCCCAAGAGGTCATTCGGGTGAACAACGAGTTTCCTCCGTCTTATCACTTCCTGTTCGGTACTCACCGCTGCTCCTGCGGGGTGACTTATAATCAGGATCGGTTGATCAAATAAGAAGCCCTCTCGTCAGTTCCAGATTCCTGAATAAAATGAGAACCGCGGGCAAATAATGATTCGATACCAAACCCTTCTCGAAGGAGAATTGCTTATGTCCGATAACAGACCAGTTGACGCAGTCGAGGATCTTGTAAGCTTTGAAGCTCTATCGGCAATGACCGCCGCCCTCTCGCCGGATGAGGATGAGTCCCACAAGGATCATGATCTGGAAGAACAACAATCCGATTCGTTCGAATCCAGGGATGATAGCTAAGCTAAGCTTAGCATAGCGTAGCGATGGCCTCCCCATAGCTGCAACAAGCCACCATGGTTGCATGGTGGCTTGTTTGTTGTATACATACTGCTTTTCATGTTCATCTAAGGAGATTCAGCGCCAACCTCATTTTTTCGATATATGCCTCTTCCCCGCCTGTGCACATGAACGTCACATCTCCGCTCCCTAGGCCTGTATCAATGCCATAACGATTAAGCAGCGCCGACAATCTTCGAACCGTGCCCGCGTTTCCATTGATGACCTCGATATGCGGCGGCAAAACGTCGCGGAGTATATCCGTATAAAATGGGTAATGCGTGCAGCCTAAGACGATGATGCCGTACTTGTCGAGATCGTAAGGAGCAAGCTTAGCACGGAAGTATTCGCCCATAATGAGCTTATCGAATTGCAGAGATTCGCAGTGATGGACTAGCTCGGGCAATGGCAGTGAATCCACGATCCCGTCTTGATCCACGCGGGATACAAGCGCATAGTATTTGGGCATCTGCAGCGTAAGAGGCGTAGCAAACACAAGCGCTCTTTTGCCGGTCGCCCGGTTCATCTCCACCGCCGGTTTGACGGCTGGCTCCATGCCAACAATGGGAAAGGAATACCGCTCCCGCAGCTCATTGATCGCAATACTTGTCGCCGTGTTGCATGCAATCACAAGCGCATCGATGCCCTCCTGAACCATCTTCTCTACAGCCTCAAAGATGAAGGCACGCACCTCTTCCTTCGGTTTGGTCCCGTATGGGACGTGCTTGGTGTCAGCCATATAGAGATAATTCTCGGCAGGGAGCAGCTTCAGCGATTCCGCCAAGACCGTAAGTCCACCCATTCCAGAATCAAAAAAACCGAGTTTCATAGGGGATCAATTCCTATCGCATGTAGTAGTAATCACACTACTTACACCATATCGCGATTGAAGTGTTTAGGGCAAGTGCATGTTTGTTTGCGCCGCTTCCGTTGAATGAAGAAATGCTCTCCACTTTCCCACGCACAACATGCTGACAAGAAGCCCTATTATGGAAATACATCCCAAGACGAGCATAATGTTGCCCCAGTCTACCCATTCCGTTAACGCCGCAATTCCGTAAATAGATATCGCGCTTCCCAAATAAGCAAATGCATTCACTACTCCTGAAACCGTCGATACTTTTCGATAATTGGCAAAATGCGCAGGGATGTGACTGACCAGCATCAGATTAATGCCGTGAATGCATCCCATCAGAATCGCCATCAACAGCACGGACTCCATGGCATTCAAAGCGAATATCGTCAATGCCAATGAAGCCGCAACGACAATGGTCCACAAGTACACCGTGGTCTTTATCTCGTTAGCCACATAACGCTGAACGTAAGCTGCGATAGACACGCTTAATATCGAGAAAACAGGTACAATTACGGTGGTCAGAATCGATAGTGAGGTCTGGATATGATAAACGTCCTGAATATAAGACGGCAACCACGTCGTAATACCGTCGCGCAAAGCACCTTGAAACACGACCACCAACAAGACAGGAATCATCCCCGAAGTCCCGATAAGCGTTCTGAGTCTGATATCGCTGGCGGGCATGCCAGCCCCCTTCGGCGTTTCCTGTTGATCCGTCGTTGTCTGCTCTCCGATTCTGGCCTCATTTCCATAAGCTCTGGTCCCGAAAAGCCATATAAAAGCCGCGGACATCCCAATTAGCGCAGGAACCGCAAATGATAAACGCCAGCCGGATAGCAGAATACTTAACGGCACGAGCAAGTAAACCGCAATTGTGCCTATGGCGGAAGCCGTCGTGACTCCGACGCTCGTCTTTCTATACTGATCCCTGGTTAGATTCTGAGACATGATCCTGACAAGCGGCGGCCAAAGCATGGATTGAAAAATACCATTTAGAAACCAAATGACTATTAAAGCTGTCATGTCGCTCATGAACGAAATGAGTGCATTGCAAACAGCCGATGACAATAACCCGCTAAAAATAAGAATACGCGGATGAAAACGGTCCCCCAATACGCCGAAGATCGGCTGACCGATTCCGTATGCAATAAAGCTGCCAACAACGGCCAAACCGGCAAACCGGTTGGATACCTCTAATGCGTCTGCGATAGCAGAGACGGCCGCCATGAAGTTATATCGCGTAAGATAACTGGCGCCATATACCAAGCAGCATAGCAGGCTGAATATAAAAGCTTGTTTTTTCGTAAGCGCGGCCGGTCCTTCTATAGCAGACATTTGCCCTCCCAATTCTTATTGCTCTGCAGCCCAAGCAGAACGGCAATAGTAGGCGCAATATCAAGAATGCTCGCAGGTCCGATCTCTTGTCCTGAGGCTGTTGTTCTCCCTTGAATCAAGATGGGAATGGTCATATCCTCCGGGATATCTGTCCCGTGTCCACGCCCATGTCCGCCATGATCGGAAGTAACGATAACCGTATAGTCTTCCGGTAGGGCGACCGCGATCCGCTCTACACATGCCCATGAATCATAAACAGATGTTATATATTCGTCGGACATCCAACCGTATTTATGACCGACTTCATCGACATTGCCTAAGTACAAGAACGTAAAATCAGGCTTTTCCTTGTTGATATATTCCATAGCTGAATCGGTTAGGAATTGATTCGATTTCTCGTAGTCGATATCGCCGGAGCTATAGCAGCTGAAAGCTAGGGAACCGGGGCGCGTCAGATCGCGAAGCTCCGCCCAATTATGAAAGAAGCCGCATATTTTGCCGGAGGCGCGGAGATGTTCGCATATTCCGTCAATCGGTCTCACCTGGGGCGTATAGATATTGGTCATAATGCCATGACGCTCCGGAGGGACACTATGAAACATGGACATATGACAGGGTAACGTCACACTGGGCATGACCGTCTGTGCATGTAATGTAAAGCTTCCATTATTCATCATTTTTGCGATAAATGGATGATTCGCCCGCTCCAGACTGTCGGCACGCATCCCATCGATCGATATTAGCAGTACTTTTTCACTCAATTTAATCCCTCCTCAGAATGATGTACCTGGATTCCCCTCTTCTTATAAAGCTGCAGCAAATCATCCGGGAAATGAGAGTCCGTTATTACGCGGTACGACGGCAATAAATCGCACAGCTTAATGGCGGCTGTCGTTTCGAACTTTGAACTGTCTGCCAGGATGAACACTTCGTCCGCATGCTGAATAAAAGCTCGTTGAATATCGAATAATTCATGAACGAATATGCCTGCTCCTTGACGCAAAGATACGGTATTCGGAAACACAAACACTTTGGAATAATGCAGACGCGAAACCGCATCCAACGCCAGGTGACCGTAGAATGCCTTCTCCTCGCGCAAGTATTGCCCGCCTATTAGAATGACCTCAAAGTCCTCGGCCCCGGAGACAATCTCGAATACTTCCGGAGAATTGGTTACGACAGTAAGATGACGGAAATTCTCTTTGAGCAAGGCTGCCAGTTCCAGCGCGGTGCTGCCCGAGTCAATCGCAATCGTGTCATTCTCTCTGATGAACCGAACTGCAATTCTTGAAAGCTGCTGTTTAAGCGAGATATTCTCAGATAGACGGCTTTCGAGCTTATCCAGCCTCGTCAGCTTCGAGATGGACACAGCTCCGCCGTGTACCCGCCTCAACGCTTGCTGCTTTTCAAGAAATTCCAAATCCCTTCGTACCGTTTCAATGGATACGTGGAACCGCGTCATCAGCTCTGCCACTGTAACCGATGATTGCTTCTCTAACAGATCAATGATATTTATACGCCTTTCATTCGCAAACAAATACAACCAACTCCTCATATATACACATTTATGTTATAAAAATAATAAGAAATTGTAAAGAACTAACTTTCCAATAACTGCCGATTCCCCCCGAAGAGATCAACATATTACGCAAAAAAAGACCAGGATCCCCGCCATAACGGCGAGCTTCCCGGCCCTTCATTGTCATGCGTATCTTAGTGCATCATAACAGGAGCATGAGCACCCTCTGTGCTGTCATCTTCCGAGGCTTTCGGCTTCCGCAGCGCAATCGCCAACAAGGCGCCGGCAACTGCGATGCAGCCTGCGATGAAGAACGTATCCCCGAAGGCGGATACAAGCGAGACGCCTTGATCACCCTTGGTCTCCGCCATATGATCCGCAACTCGCGTACTCAGGTAACTTGCCAATCCTGCTACGGCGAACGAAACCACGACCTGCTGGGCAGCCGAAGTAAGCGGCGTTACCCGGTCAACAAGCCGTCTTGGAGCGGCTTTTAAAATATGCGTATTTACCGGCATCATGGATAATCCCATGCCTACACCCATAATCATCGTCGCTGTGATTACGTATCCAGCCCCCGAATCGGCCTGAATTTGCGACATGTAGAACATGCCAGCCGCGACAAAAGCGATCCCGACCACGCACACGAGACGAGCGCCGAATTTGTCAAACAGCTTGCCGCCGATTGGCATGAACACGCCCGTCATCGCGACTTGCGGCAGAATCATAAAGCCGGTCTTGAGCGGTGCATAATGGAACACCTGCTGCATGTACATCGGTACGAACAGGAACGATCCGAACAACGCCATAAACATTAACCAAGAAGTGATGATTCCGACCGTGAAGTCTCCGGATCTAAACACACGCAGCTCGAGCAGCGGTTGTTTATGGTTAAGCTCGACAGCGATGAATAAGACCAGAGCGACAACGCCAATGATCAAGCTGATGATTGTATGCAGGGATCCCCAATCCTTACCGCCTTCGCTAACCGCGTAAGAAAGGGTAGCGAACGCGATCGGCGCCAGCAGCATGCCCCAGAAGTCGAGCGCTGGAACGACCTTGCGTTCTACTCTAGGCAAATAGCGGAGACCGACCAGAATGGCGATAACGCCGATCGGCAGGTTAATCAAGAAGATCCAGTGCCAAGTCGCGTATTCCAGCAAATAACCACCCAGTACGGGGCCAAGCGCCGGACCAAGCATCATCGGAATGCCGAGCATACCCATGACCGCGCCTTGTTTGTTCGGAGGAGCCAGCTTGAAGATAATGGCCATACCGATCGGCTGTACCATGCCTCCGCCGATTCCTTGAATAATGCGATAGATAATGAGTTGTTCAGGCGTCGTGGCAAAAGAACAAAGAAGCGAGCCAGCCGCAAACAGGAAAATCGTAAGCAAGAAAATTTGCTTCGCGCCAAATCGATCCGTCAGCCAGCCGGCCAATGGAATAACCGCGGAAAGCGCCAATGTGTAAGCCGTAATCGACCATTGCATCGTATTAACGGTTGATTTAAAATCCTCCATCAAGGTCGGCAATGCAATGTTCATAACCGTGCTGTCGAGAATAACCATGATCATGCCGACGACGATCGCCATCAGCGGACCCATGATTGCTTTCATGCTAAAAGGCGCTTCTGCACTTGCAACTGCACTCGATTGATTAGACAATTTCTCTCCTCTTTTCTGTTTAACTTCTTTCACCTTCAAAACGTACTATTCAGAATGGAAAAATGCAAACATATTTTGGGTAAAGCTTGGCAATTCCACACCAAAGGACTATTCTGAATTCAGGCGTTTTTACAATCCAGAACGTGTGTTCGTAACGCATATTATTAGCTTAACTCATCCGTCATTATAAGTCTATATTTTTCCAAAATAATGATCTAATATGGTGACTCTCACTAAACGTACCGTCTGTGAACTTCCCCACTGCTACTGCCCGCAGCGTGGGAATATTTGGCAAGAGGATGCTAAATAGCATTAAGACTACACTTATCATCATGAGTGAATCAAGGAATCCCTTACGAATACGAACACCTCCTCAAACGTCTTTTTTAGAAATTTTACTTACAACCAAGTTCAACAATAGCACCGGTCCAGCGCAGCGGATATTATCCGAAAGTAGTAGAAGATTGGATTCGAAATAATAAACTAGAGCACAATGGGACCATGCTCTGGTTTTTATAACAATTATTTTGTGTGATATGTTTTGTTATGTACTGGAGCCGAGGATTATCCTAATGTTGTCTCCATACGTGTATTATTTGCAGCTTTTATTATTCTTTCGAAACTTCATTATAATTCAGAGATAACAATTTCGAATACATTGTGGAAATTTGTAAAATTATCCTGTTATACTATTGATAATATCTTTTTAACTTAGATGCAGTCTTAAACCATTATTAAATCAAGGGGATTCCCTATGCTAATTATCCAAAAGTTCTTTGCTTATATTCAAAAGCTTTGGTACGCACCATTCACCATATTTCTAATAGGCTTTATCTACGTCCAAGGGGCTTTTTCTCCATTTCTTTCAGAAGGATTTTTCTTTAATAAAATCCTTTATGTTACTCCTGCATCATATTATTTATATATTACCAATGGGATTATGATTTCTGCTTGTATAACCGTCTCGCTCATTTTGGGTCATATTTTTGTTAGTTTACTTGGAGTAATAATCATTAATCAAATTAACAAAATCAATATAAAATGGAGGTTAATGTGTTTCACAGCACTTTGTTTAGCTGTTTTATTCATAATATTGTTCTTTCAACCTTTTATACTCAAGTGGAATACTTCTATTGATGCTCGACTAGTGTACTCACCAATATATTTTTTACTTTGTTTTGTCTCGTTTCTATTCTTTCAATTTATTCAAATAAACAGATTGTTTCTTCAACGTCAGATTGAGCATCCAATCTGGATTTTGTACTTTTGCGTTATTGCAATCATTGTATTTGTTACGATTGTCTACCTAAACGGACTCTTCTCACAAGGCCAAATCGTCAATGCATACAGACAAGACAAATCGGGCTTACAACTAATGAATGTAACCAGTGAAGACAACAGACAATTTCGATTACTCCGATTTGATATTAATACCAATTTTATTATTGGATACGATATCACGGTAAAAAAAATGCAAATAATCCCGAAGGATAAAGTCAAGTCAATAGAGACTTTTAAAACCAATTACCAACAGAATAAAAGCAAATACGATCCCACTACTCCACATTATGCTGGAGAAAAACAGATCATTGCACCTATTGACGCTTTCTACAAGTACCGTATGGCGAAGCACAAAGACAAGCAAGATACAAAACAGTATTTGTCCAATTTCACGACTGGCTACACATATAACAATATGAATGGCATTACCGGTATATCCTCCAATATACTAACTAGTAAAATGAATCATGAAAATTATCGTGATAAAAATATTAGTGAGTTTTACGGGTACGTCTGCTCTACACCTGAGACTGAACAGTCTCAAAAAGATGATGCACCTAATGTCAATTATCGAAAAGTTTATGTCAAAGAAGTATGGTTGGGCCAAACCTACGACTTAGCCTTCACACTTAAAAGTAGCGATAAACAAAAATGGCAAATCGATAGAATAGAGGAAACCAGTTTCTCCTTTAATCAATAATTTAGGTTGTATTGAAGTAAACCTGAACGCTGATAACAATGGAAGATTAGAGACCAATAGGCGAATCAACATTTGTTGATTCGCCTATTTTTTCATATCTCCGTAGCCTAATCCTGTTGTATTTAGTTGTAATGCTAAGTATGATTCTGACACCTACAGCTAGATGACAGACAAATCTCGTCACTTTGATTAAGGAGAATACATGGGCCTCTATACTTCCCTAGTGTAACAAACAGAGCATCGGCGCCTTCACGCCGTGCTCTGTTTTGTGAAATTAAGAATCCAAAGATCCTGCTTCTCCCAAGAATTAGTAACCAAAATACCGATGACCAAGAGATGCAGGCGGCAGAAGACGCTCCCGCTGTGCATCCGTCATCGAATTAAGAAGCTCTTGTCCCCGATCGTACTCCTTCCAAGAAATCATGGCAGGAGCGAACTTGTACAGCAATGATCTGCGCTCATGAGATGCTTGCCAAGGGAACGTGCCGTGCGTGAGCGCCTCTGTGAAGATAAGCACGTCGCCTGCCTTTTGCGATACATGCACCGTTGGCCCGATTTCCGAATAATTGCGGAACTCCGCCGGTGTCTGGAAGTTCGACTTATGGCTGCCCGGGATGCAGCAGAAGCCGCCATCGTCCGGACCGATATCGGTCAAAGCGTAAGAGACAACCGTTAGTCCGCTATAGATATGGTTATTGCGAACGGCATAATATTGACCGGGATCGTAAGGTGTGGCGCCTCCGTGCAGACCAAGCTTAGGCGCGCCTTTACGGTGGATAATGGCATACTCGTGATCCAGGCGGTATTTGTCACCTAATATCTCGTTTAAGTACGGATTCAGCTTCGCATCATCGATCAGTGCGCGGAAGTCCTCGCCCCACTCCAGTATCGAATCTTCGGGCAGCGACTGCTTCTCATCGACAACGCGATTCATTCGTTCCAATTGCTCCGCAGACAACACGTTCTCAATGACCAGGTAACCGTGCAAATCAAATAAATAGCGTTCCTTGTTATTCATTTGCTCTTGCTCCTCCTTTAGTCCGCCGCTCTCCTCTATCCTCCATCATTCACGAGCGGCTCCAGCCGTTTGCCTGAACTTGACTGCAAAATAGTTCTTCGTCAAAATCCAAGCCAAATCCTGCCTTGTTCGGAATGTGGAGCATACCGTTCTCCACTTGATACGCGGATGTATCCATGCCGGCAATGGAGATATCATCGTATTCAACGAACTCGAGGTTCTGAATCGCGGCCGCGATATGCCCGGTTGCGTAGATGCCATATGCATTGCCATAGCAATGCGGAGCAGACCGCAGCCCCCACTGGTCGAGCTTAGCGCCAAGCTCCAGCCAATGCGTGAAGCCCGGATAAATGATGTCATATTGCAGCACGTCAACCACGCCATTTCTCGCCCAGCTCACGAGATGAGGAGATGCAAGCCCCTCGCCATCCGCGATCAACACCTGCTGCCCGCGTGCTTGAAGCCACGCCTTCAGATCGGCATACAAGGCATCATCTTCGTGGAAAGCTTCCTCGATCCAGTGTAAATTCACGTCTGCAACGGCCGCGAGCACTTCCTTAGTCAGATTCAGATTGTACGCATTGTTCGCATCAATCATAATTTTGCCGTCTGGTCCGGCAGACTCAGCGACACCATGAATAATTGCGATATCCCGCTTTGTTCCCTCCCACAGCGGCATATGCCGGCCTCCGCGGCCGACCTTGATCTTGAAATTCCGATGCCCCTTGGCAAGTCCTTGTTTAGCTTCTTCCTTGAGAAGAGCCACCGCATCGCCTTCATTCTGCAAATGCAGATCATCAAAATAAAGCGAAGTGTCGTAGCAAGGTACAACAAGCGGAGCATCCGATACCCTATTCGAAGAGGCAATTAAGTTATATACGGGAGTCTTCTGCCTGCGCCCCAGCCAGTCCAGAATCGGATACTCCAGCGGAATGCGATACGGCTCATGCAGCCTGCCATTCTCGTCAAACAGATCGATTAGCCGCATGCCAACAACCCGCTCCGCCAATTCCTCCGTCAACTGGCCTGAGTGACCAAAGCCCGTCTCCCCATCAATTGTAATGCGAGCGATTCGAACCGAACAGCTTTTGCCATGATCACCTATCCTGCCGTTTGAACCCGCGCTTCTAGCACGCTCACCTGTAAGAGTTGCAATCTCGATCTTGTCTACTTTCCATTCCGAATGAAGATTAGATACATTCATCGATATACACTCCCATGCAATATAATTCCAACTGCATCCAATATATGATGACGCATTGAATATGTCAAAATAAAATATATTCATTATATTGAATTAACAGAATCCGGATCTCGGCGCATAAAAAAACAGAGCAACGGGGTTGGTTACACCGCGCTCTGTATTGGTAAGCAATTTATAGACTGTTATCCGTCCTTCGATGCTCCATCCGACTATTAAGACTCGATCGATACGTTGTACCTCTCCGCAACCTTCAACAAATGATTCTCGACGTTCTCGTAATCCTTGACGTTGTTGCTTGCGATAACGATCGGAACGTCCATCCCTTTGACGTGTAATTCGATACTCTTCACGTCGATGGTTCTAAGCAGCTTCCTTACGGATAATTTTCCCTTTACTACACGATTGAGACTGCTATACCCGATTCTCTTCGGGGTCTTTTCTCGTTCAATTGTAAGCACCATATCCTCGGCATCCAAGTTGATGTCCACCACTCTCGGCAAATAGATCACCTCCAGACGGTTTCATATAAATGAAAACCTAGGCTTACATCCTAATCTTATGCTTGAAAAGCCGAGCTATGCCTGTGAGTTTTTAGTTTCGATAGTACGACATCACCCAGCACACGCCATTCCATCGGTAACGGCCGAGCCCCAATCCTCTAGATGAAATGGAAAATAACAATCCGATTTTCCAAACGTTAAGGCTACCTCGCTAGTCGTTTAATTAACCAAAAAATAAATAAGGCACACATTGAATGTGTGCCTTTAATAGCCATCAGTTACCTTTGACTCTGCATAGCCCAGGCTTCCACATCCCACGTCTTGGTTACCCAATCCTCATAGAATTCAGGCTCGTGAGAGACAAGCACGACGGTGCCCTTATAGGCTTGCAGCGCACGCTTCAATTCGGCTTTGGCGACGATGTCCAGATGGTTGGTCGGCTCATCGAACAATATCCAGTTACTTTCTCGCATCATCAGCTTACAAAGACGAACCTTCGCCTGCTCTCCGCCGCTGAGCTGGTTAAGAGGACGCGTAATATGCTCGTTCTTCAAACCGCAGCGGGCAAGCGCGGCCCGAACCTCATGCTGGTTCATGGAGGAGAACTCATCCCATACATCCTCAAGCGGAGTCATCGTCGGCGCTTTGGATTCCTGTTCGAAGTAAGCAGGAGATAAATAATCGCCGAGATAGGTCTTGCCGTCCAGTGGAGGAATAACGCCGAGAATCGACTTTAAGAGCGTGGATTTACCGACGCCGTTGCACCCTACGATAGCGATCTTGTCGCCTCGTTCAATGACCATATCCATCTTAGGCAGGAGCGGCTTATTATAGCCGATAACCATTCCCACTGCTTCGAATACAGTCTTGCCGCTTGTACGGGACTCTTTGAAGTTAAAGGTCGGCTTTGCCGATTCCTCCGGCTTGTCGATGCGATCGATACGGTCCAGCTGCTTCTCGCGGCTCTTAGCCCGCCCGGAGGTGGAAGCACGCGCCTTATTCTTATTAATGAATTCCTCTTGCTTCTTAATATAATCCTGCTGCTTCTCGTAAGCGTCGATATGCTGCGCTTTGTTCAGCTCGGACATCTCCAGAAACTTCTCGTAATTGGCCGAATACCGGTTCAGCTTCGTGAATTCAAGGTGATAGATCACGTTGACGACCTGATTCATAAATCCCGTTTCATGAGAGATCAGAACAAATGCATGCGGATAATTCTTCAAATAATTCGTCAACCAGTTAATATGCTCTTCATCCAAATAGTTCGTCGGCTCATCCAGCAAGAGGACGCCCGGCTTCTCAAGCAGCAGCTTGGCAAGCAGAACTTTCGTCCGCTGTCCGCCGCTAAGCGCCGTCACTTCGCGGTCCAGCCCGATCACATTAAGACCCAGGCCGTTGGCCATTTCATCGACCTTCACGTCGATGAGATAGAAATCGCCGATTTCAAGCTCCTCTTGGATCTCGCCCATACGCACCAATAACTGATCGAGCGTATCCGGGTCAGCATCGCCCATTTGCGCGGCAATCTCATTAAGTTCCTCTTCTAAGACAAGCAAGGGCAGGAAAGCATCCTTGAGCACGTCCCGAATGGTTTTACCCGCTTCAAGCTTCGTATGCTGATCCAAGTAACCGTAACGAACGCGTGGCGTCCATTCCACTTTACCTTCATCCTTCAACAGTTTGCCTGTAAGAATATTCATAAGCGTGGATTTCCCTGTACCATTCGCGCCAACCAGCCCGACACGTTCCCCCTCGAGCAACCGGAAAGATACATTCTTAAACAAGACCCGGTCGCCAAACGTATGGGATAATTGCTCCACTGTCAACAAACTCATTTTGCTTGATCTCCATTCCTGTATGCACGATTTAAAGCCGCTTAATCAGCTCTTCCAGCTCATCAACCAAACCTTTTGCAAGTTCGAAATTCGTATCTTTTAAAGCCAATTCTATTTTCATTTCAACAGCTTTTTTATTTTGTTCCGCTTCCAAGTAGTCTTTATCAAAATGACTCGCATATATCATCTGCCTGAACTTACGCTTGCTCATCTTTCGAATCGTCTTATCTTCAATGATGAGCACATAATCCATACCATTGACAACCGAATAGAAATCATGGGAAATCATGATAATCGCACCTTTGTAGTCTTCAATGGCTTTCTCCAGTGCAATTTGCGTATACGTGTCCAAATGGCTTGTCGGTTCATCAAGAAGCAATACGTTTGCTTTACTGGCAGAAACCTTAGCCAGCTGCAGCACATTTTTTTCTCCGCCGGATAAAGATGCTATCTTCTGGTTAACGATTTCTCCTTCAAAGCCATAGCTTGAAACATACGATCTTACCTCATCATAAGTGTTAAACCCGGCATCGATGAATTCTTCTAGTATTGTATTCGAATCGTTCAGCATTTCGCCTTGCATCTGAGATAAATAGGCCACTTTAACATCAGCATTAATTTCAATTGAAGGATGATTATTGTTAAAGATATCTCGGAGCAAAGTCGTTTTCCCGGTGCCGTTCGCACCGATAATGGCTACTTTATCTGTAGATTTTATCTCAAAGCTAACATTGTCCAGAAGCAGCTCATCGAAGGCAGCACTATAATGATTGACCGTTACAACCGTAGCGTCTTCCATTTCATTCTCAATACCGAGACTGATATTCGGCTGCTTAATCGCAACGAATGGCGCTTTAATTCTTCGCGCTTCCAATCGTTCTTGAAACCGAACTCTAGCTTTTAACGCTCTCCCTCTTGATGCTTCTGAATTGTAAGTTGCGATCACTCTAAGATTATTGATGATGGTCTCGTTTCTCTCGATCTCTTCCTGTTCAGCGACTGCGATTTCTTGCAGCTCAATCTTAGTCTGAAGCAAGGAGAAGTTGTACTCGATATATCGCCCATCAAACTCTTGGATCTCCGTGTTCTCAAGGTGAATCATTTTGTTGAAGCAATGATTCAATAGATATCGGTTGTGCGTAACAACCAGCAGCATGCCTTTGTGGGAATTAATCAGTTTTTTGAGCGCATTTAGGTTTTCGAAGTCCAGAAATACATCCGGTTCGTCCATAATCAATAAGTCGGGCCGATTAAGCATTTCCTTCATCACTTGAATAAGCTTGAATTCCCCGCCGCTCAGGTCGGCTACCTTAGTATCTCTGCGCTTCATGAGGTTGGCCAGATTGAGCTGCTTATGAATGATACTTTCGTAATCATCTCCGCCCATTGCATCCAATGCTTCCAAAGCGAATTGATACTTTTCCAGCAGCGGTTCTATATCTGATGAAGTTTCCATTTCCGCACAAATCGATTGGATTTCATTTTCTAGCTGTATAAATCTTTCTGCTATATATTCAAAAACAGTTGTTTCCTTCGTTTTGTCTAATTCCGAGAACTGACTTACATAACCAATTGTGCAATCGGGGTCGATCTCTAATTTGCCATCATAGAGATATCTTTCCGGGTCCATCAGTATATCGATCAATGTACTCTTCCCGCTGCCGCTTGTTCCTATAAAAGCGCAATGCTGCGCCTCTTCTATCGTAAATGAAACGTTGTTATAGAGTTCTTTTTGCGGAAACGAGAAGGATAGTTTATCCACTTTTATCATCGTATTACCTCTCTGTATAACTAAAATAGTGACTATTATTCGTTGTAAAGCAAAACATTGACTTTCAGTTTACCGTTGTTAGAGTAACACTGTTTACAAGCAACATCAATGGGATGTGTATCCCATCGGAATTCCCCTCATATGAGAATGCGAAATTGTAATGTTTATATTAAGAAAAGGTATTCTACAACCTTTTCTATTCTGCATGAAATATGATAGAGCTAGTTAGCAAATTGACAATGATTTTAGCCTAGGAGGTTACCGATGACAAGGCCTGATGCTCACATTACAAATCCCTTTACCGGACAAAGAATGTTTTTTGCCCATACATATTCATCCCAAACAAAAAAGCTCCTGTGAGGTTATTTCCGGAAACGTTCATTTTGAAGTTGAAGGCAATACTAGAGTATTACGGGCGATAGCATCGAGGTTCCTGCCGGGGTACCTCATCGTTTTTGGAATGAAGATGCTATTGTGGAGGCTCATACGATTCAAAGATTCTCACCTGCATTGAATATGGATGAATTTTTCACAACCTATTTCGCATGGGCAAGAGACGGCAAACTCAATAAAAAAGGGCTCCCTAATTTGGTTCGCATGTCACGTCCCGCTTTATATCATCAACATGCAATTCAGGTCGTTAAGCCACCTTGGTATCTCCAAAAAATCATTTTCACAACACTTGCACCCCTCGCCAGAATTCTAGGTTATCAAGAAAAGTATGAATAGTCGTTAAGGCGCAGTCCGACCCACTCTGTAAGTTTTTTCAGCAGACGATTGTTAAGTAAACGGATAAAAAAACAGAGCATCGGCATCTCTCTAGCCGTGCTCTGTTTTGTGAACTTACATACTGCTATTCGCCTTTCTGCGCTTCCTCGTCTCCAGTCGCAATTGGATTCCCCTCATACGTAATCCAATCACTCCAGCTCCCCGCATACAGCCTCACATTCGTGAAGCCCGCTTCATCCAGCGCCAGCACGTTCGGGCACGCCGTTACGCCAGAACCGCAGTAGACGATCGTCTCGCCGTCCACCGGCAGCCCTTCGAAGCGCGCGGCTTGCGCTTCTCCGCTCTTGTACTTGCCGTCCGCGTCACGACCTTCCGCCCAGAAGCGGTTCACAGCGCCTGGGATATGACCAGCTACGCGGTCAATCGGCTCGACCTCGCCGCGGTAGCGTGCGCCCTCGCGCGAGTCGATGATCGTCACCGCCTCGTTGCCCAGCTTCTCGCGCACCTCGTCGACCTCTACCAGCAAGTTATGCTGTACAGTCGCCAGAAACTGCGCCGGAATAAGCACCTTTTGCTCCGCGTTCACTGGGAACCCCGCATTCTTCCAAGCCGTAAACCCTTCATCCAGCACGTAAACCTCTTCGTGCCCCAAATACTTCAGCAACCACCACAGCCGCGAAGCCATCGCCCCGCCTTGGTCGTCATACGCTACAACGCGCGATGCATTGCCGATGCCCGCCTTGCTCAGCGTGACTGTCAGATCCGCGATGTCCGGCAGCGGGTGGCGTCCGCCGTGCTCCTCAATAGGAGCGGACAAGTCCTTTTCCAAGTCCAAATAAACAGCGCCCGGAATATGCGATTCCGTATACGCCTCACGCCCCGACTCCGGCTTGCCAAGCTGGAAGCGGCAATCGACGATGACGATGTCCGATTCATACATGCGTGCGAGCAACCATTTTAACGATACGATATTTTTCATAGAGCTTCCGCCTCCTGCGATTCACTAACATTAATAGTTCGATTATACATCAACGGAGCCCCTCTTCGCCTCTCTATACCTCGAAACGATCAGCCACTCCACAAGGACGAGCTCCACCACTAGCCCCGCCCAGATATTCACGTTCAGCACGCGGTCGATCATCGTCTCCCGACCGCCGGGTACGGTCAGCCCATTCAGCACATAATAGGTCAGGAACAGGACGGGCACCATCAACCGTGCGCACACCGCCACGAGCGTAATGCCGAAGCTGCGAATCATCCAGATGCGATGCTCGTCGAACCGCCGACGTACCGCCGTCCGATAGCCTTTCCAGCATGTAATGAGCCAGAGCAGCGTGAGCGCGAGAAAGGAAACCGCCTTCGAGAAATCATCTACATAACCGATCACGACCAGCGCCAGCAAGCCACTGATAAAGACACTCGCGACATAGACCCTGCCCGCATAGCGGTGCACCTTCGGATGGCGCTGCCTAAGAACACGGATGAACTGCATGAAGCCAGACACCATCGCGACAAAAGCAAACCCGATATGCGCAACCAACGCCGGAAACTGTACCGTTCGCGAAGAAACTTCAACACGGCTCGAGTCAGGGTTCAGCGTCATATACGGTGCCATGAACGGAATCATTACGGCCAAGCTGACGATGACGAGCAGCCACCAGCTTCGACTTTGCTTCATAGGTATCACTCCACTCCCTGTCTCTCTGTCACCGATGAAATTCTCTAACACTAGCGTAAAATATTCCGGGGTCCACTGACAAGCACCTAACGACAGCGCCAGCACATAACATCTATATATTCCTTGACAGGAATATTCCTAATAGGGTATATTCTAGTCACAGAGAAATAACAGCAGCAGCACACAAAATGAACCCAATGGAGGCATAGATTCAAAATGACAACGAATAACGTTACGGCAGAAGAAAGCAGACTGGTTATTTCCCGCACGCTCCAAGCTCCGCGTGATCTCGTTTTCCGTGTATGGACGGAAGCCGAACACCTCAAGCACTGGTGGGGGCCGGTTGGTCTTGATCTGGAAGTGATTAAGCTGGACGTGAGCCCTGGCGGCATCTTTCACTACAGCATGACTGCACCTGACGGCAACAAGATGTACGGAAAATTCGTATATTATGAAGTTGATGCGCCGGAGAAGCTTGTGTTCGCGAACTCTTTCGCAGATGCGGAAGGCAACACGATTCGTCCTCCATTCTCAGACGAGTTTCCGTTAGAGGTCATGAACACATTGACGTTTGCGGAACAGGATGGCCAGACGACCATTACGCTCCAAGGCGGCCCGCACAACGGCAGCCCGGCCGAGCACGCATTCTTCAAAGCGATGCACGAGTCGATGCAAGGCGGCTTCGGCGGCACGTTCAAGCAGCTCGAAGATTACCTGGCGACGCAGGTTTAACCCATCCGCGCCAACGCATCAGCATCAACAACAGCACAAAAGGACCGCCCACAACGGGCAGTCCTTCTTGATGTCGATAAAGTTCTGGCAACGGTTCAGCTTGGAGAGCAGAGAGTCATATCCTGCTATAGTGGAAAATTCCATTATAAAACGGCCCAAACAAGCAAAAATGCATCCTATGTTGGATAAATCCACTCATTTCAACCTAAAGCACCTCTTTTTC
Source organism: Paenibacillus taihuensis (assembly GCF_003386535.1). GTDB lineage: Bacteria > Bacillota > Bacilli > Paenibacillales > Paenibacillaceae > Paenibacillus_Z > Paenibacillus_Z taihuensis. The sequence continues at coordinate 36,442 of NZ_QTTN01000016.1, read as the reverse complement.
GCTTACTCTTCCTCAAATAAGTGGAAAAATCCATTATAGCCAATAGGAATCGCTATTTCCGGCAAAAATGAGTGGATTTTTCCACTATGGGAGAAATCGCACGTTTCTCGACAATCTGAAGGACCGCCTACTCAAGGCGGTCCTTCTTCGTCCTTCTATCTCACAATTCTATCTCCCACAACTAGCCCTCGCCCAAAATAGCCCCGAACTGGTTCGTGAACATCCGATGATATACGCCCTGCCGCTCGAGCAACTCGTCATGCGAGCCCCGCTCCACGATGTCGCCGTGGTCGATAACCATAATCGTGTCCGCATCGCGAATCGTGTTCAAGCGATGCGCAATGACGAAGCTGGTCCGCCCCTGCAGCACGCCGCGCAGGGCGTCCTGGATATGCAGCTCTGTCCGCGTATCGATGCTGCTCGTCGCTTCATCGAGAATCAAGATCGACGGGTCGGCCAAGATGACCCGCGCGATCGCGAGCAGCTGCCGTTGCCCTTGGCTGAGGTTCGAGCCATTCTCGGCGAGCACCGTGTCGTACCGCAGCGGCAGCCTGCGGATGAACGGCGCCGCGTTCGCGAGCCTCGCCGCCTGCTCCATCTCGGCATCGGTCGCGTCCGGCTTGCCGTACTTGATGTTCTCCCGGATCGTACCGGAGAACAGATACGTATCCTGCAGCACGATGCCGAACGCCTGCCGCAGGCTGTCTTTCGTATAGTCGCGAATGTCGCGCCCATCGATGCGGATAGAGCCGCCTGTCACATCGTAGAACCGCGTGAGCAGGTTCACGATGGTCGTCTTGCCCGCGCCGGTCGGCCCGATCAGCGCGGTGCTTGTGCCTTCAGCGGAGTCGAAGCTCACGCTCCGCAGAATCGGCACGTCGGCGCGGTAGCCGAACGACACGTCCTCGAAGACGACGTGTCCGCGCGGGTTCGCGAGCCGCACCGCGCCTGGCGGATCGGCTGGCTCCTCCTCTTCGTCGAGAACCTCGAACACCCGCTCCGCACCGGCCACGCCGGACTGCAGCGTGTTGAACAAGTTCGCGAGCTCAATGAGCGGGCGGACGAACTGGCGCGAATAGCTCAGGAAGCTCGCGATAACGCCAACGGTAATATGCCCGTTCACCGCCAGTATACCGCCCACAATCGCGACCGCCGCGAAGCCTATGTTATTGATGACGTTCATAATCGGCATCAGGAAGCCCGAACGAATCTGCGCCTTGATCCCGATTCTGCACAATTCGTTATTGACTTCCTCGAACTCGGCAATCGCCTTCTCCTCGCGGTTGAATGCTTTTACGATCTGGATACCCGAGATCGTCTCTTCAATATGCCCGTTGAGCTTGCCGAGCTTGTTCTGCTGCTCCTTGAACAGCGGACCCGTCGAACGAGCGATCGTCCGCGTGAGCAGGAATACCGCCGGCACCGTGATCAAGCTCGCCAGCGTCAGCAGCGGACTGAGCACGAGCATCATAACGAGTGCGCCCGTAATCGCGATGGAGCCGGTCATGACCTGCACCGCCGACTGCGCGATCGTATTGCTGACGTTGTCGATATCGTTGGACATCCGGCTCATCAGCTCGCCATGCGTCCGCGTGTCGAAGAAGCGGATCGGCAGCTTATGCAGCTTCGCGAACAGCGACTCCCGCAGTCGCCCAACGATACGCTGCGATACGCCCGCCATCAGCCAGCCTTGCAGGAACGTCAGCCCGCCGTCGGCGATATAGGAGGCCACTAACGCGATAAGCACGAACTCCAGCAAGCCGAAGTCGACCGTGCCGCCGCCAGCCGCTCCGGTCGTGGTCATCGCATCAACCGCCCGCCCAATCAAATACGGGCCCGATAACGTAATGAAAGAATCCACCAGCACGATGGCGAAGATCACCGACAACAGTCCTCGCTCTTTGCCGAGATACGACCATAGTCGCCGAACGGTCGCCCGCAGATCCTTCGGCTTCACCACCGGACCGCGGCGCATAAAGCCGCCTCGGCCTTGAACATTCACCACGGGCGCAGGCGGCGGTGCAGACTCCCCAGAGTTCGCACCAGACGCCCCACTAGGCGCAGCTCCTGACACAGTTCCAGACGCAGTTCCAGACGCAGCTCTCTGCCCCGAGCTCTGCCCAGCCGCCCCTGCCTTCTTCTTCTGCTCCTCAGACATTCGCATGCGCCTCCTTGCCGGTCTGCGACCGATAAATTTCCTGATACGCCGTGCAGCTCCGCATCAGCTCGTCATGCGTGCCCGAGCCGACGACCTCCCCGCCGTCCAGCACAATGATCCGGTCCGCGTCCATGACCGAGGACATCCGCTGCGCGATCAATATGCAAGTCAGCCCTTGCGCATACTCCCGCAGCGCTTCCTTAATGAGCGACTCCGTCGACGTATCCACCGCGCTCGTGCAGTCGTCCAAGATCAGGATGGACGGCTGACGAACGAGCGCCCGCGCAATCGACAGCCGCTGCTTCTGGCCTCCCGACAGATTGACCCCGCCCTGACCAAGCAGCGTGTCATAACCTTCCGGCGTGCCCATAATGAACTCGTGCGCCTGCGCCATGCGCGCCGCCCGCTCCATCTCTGCCTCGGTGGCGTCTTCCTTGCCCCACAGCAGATTGTCGCGGATCGAGCCGGTGAACAGCACGGTCTTCTGCGGCACAATCGCGATCCGCTCCCGCAGCCGCTTCGGCTCCATATCGCGCACATCCTGCCCGTCAACCTCGATGATGCCGCCCGTTACGTCATAGAAGCGCGGAATAAGGTTGACGAGCGTGCTTTTGCCCGAGCCCGTTGAACCGATAATGCCGACCGTCTCGCCAGGCTTGCAGCTCAGCGTAATGTCGCGAAGCACCGTCTCCGACTGCGAGTAAGCGAAGGACACCTGCTTAAACTCAACGCTCCCCCGAGCAGCAGCTGCACGCATGCCCAGCGCCGCTTCGTCTTTCCACGACATCGCATCTTGCTCCGCGAATACTTCGCCAATGCGCTCAGCGGAAGCTTTTGCCCGGACGAACATGGTGAATACGTTAGAGATCATGAGCAGCGAGAACAGAATCTGCGTCATGTAATTGATGAACGCAATAATATGGCCGACTTGCATATGGCCCGCGTCGACCCGCGAGCCGCCGATCCAGATGACCACGCCAATGCCGAAGTTAACGGTTAACATAATGCCTGGGCTGAAGACGGACAGCATGCGCATCGCACGCGTGGACGCTTGACGGTACGAGTCATTGACGGCGCCGAACTTCTCGCTCTCGTAGTCGAACCGATCGAACGCTTTGACGACCCGAACGCCGGACAGATACTCCCGCGAAACGCCGTTCACCCGGTCGAGCGCCTTCTGCACGCGCGAGAAGAGCGGAAATCCGATCCGCATATTGAACACGATGAGCACCGCAACGAGCGGCACGACTACGGCAAGTACCACGGATAACGGCGGGTTAAGGCGAATCGCCATGATAAGACTGCCGATGCAGATCAGCGGCGACTTCACGAAGATGCGCATCAGTCCGTTCGTAAAGTTCTGAATCTGCGTCACGTCATTGGTCAGCCTGGTCACGAGCGAAGCGCGATCGAACTTGTCGATGCTGTCGAAGGACAGCGTCTGGATTTGCCGGAACAGGTCCGAGCGAAGCTTCGTTCCGAAGTTCAGGGCGACATGGCTGGAAATGACGTTTCGCAGCGTCGCGCCGATGGCGCCGATCGCAGTGACGAGCAGCATGTAGCCGCCGAACTGGAATACGTAGTCCAGATCCTTGTTCGCGACCCCGACATCCACAATGCGCGACATGAGCGTCGGCTGAAGCAGATCGCAGAACGCTTCGAGCATGAGAAACAGGATAGCAACGGCGAACGGTTTACCAAATTGGCGAAAATACGGCTTCAGAAAACTCAAGGTTCAGGACTCCCTTTTCTCATTCTTCTTTCCTCTATTTTACCTACTGCAGGAAGCAAAATGGAAATCCGCTCATATGTAAAAAAAGACAGGGATCCCCTCATAAAAGGGCCATCCCTGCCGTATAGAAGCGTTTTCGTATTATTTCAAATAAGTGCCTTTGCCTGTGCCTCTGCCCACATTTCCATATGGATAGCAATAACCTGCTCAAGCCGCTCCATACGCTGAATTAGCTGCTCATCCTGCGGATTCTCTTCCAACTGCGTTGCCCATGCCAGATATCTCGGCACTTCCCAGACGCTCCGAAACGCAGCAGCCGCACAGAACCCGAATCGCGCAAGCGCAGCATCGCCATCCCAGCCCGCCGCTCTTAGTCCCGCTATGTAGGAATCGAACAGCGCTTCTCGATACTCCCGATAATGTCCAAGTGGAATCACACCATTGGACATATTTACGCCAAACATCTTCGCAAGGTCCTCGCCGACGCCAGAGATACTCATGAACTGCCAATCAATGAACACGACCTGCTCGGCGCCTTGCGGATCCTGAACGAGCAGTATATTTTTATGTCCCAAATCCTGATGGGCCAGCACTCGAGGAAGACGCTGAAGCGACGCTAACAGCTGCTCTTCCTCCCGCTCCAACTGCTGAAACCACGCCCAAATGCTGCGCTCATTCTCCTTCTGCAGCTGATCCACGTAAGGATGCGGATCGGGCGCATACTGGCGGCTCCCGACAATCCAAGACTTCAGCCAACTTCGGCAAATCCAAGTCTCGCTCGGAAGCCCGCTGCGACCCATGAGGTACTCTCCACCGAACCGTCCCAGCTGGTGAGCGACATGTACAAGCTGCTCCTTCGTCCGTGGGTAATACCCGTCAACATGCTCCATCCACAGCCACGCCGTGCCATCCGCCTGTTCCTCGACCAGATAGCTTCTTGGAGCACGAAGGATCGATTCCGGAAGCTCGTCCAACAGTCCGGACTCGAAGAGAAGCGCCTCCCGCAGCCAGTAGTTATGATGCTGAATGTCATCCTTCAGCTTGTCGTCGCTATCCGCCTTACTCACTTTCAAAACTAGTGACCAAGACTTCTCCTCGCCCCGAACATGCGCCAGACCATGCACCCGGTAAATGCCTGCCGTCGTGGGATTCAACGACCCGCTGACCAAATCCTCACATACTACGGATAGGAGTTCCACGCCATCATGGCCAAAAATCTGCTCCAGACAACGGTTCAGCTGCTCGAGCTTCCCCTCAATCGGCAACCCTGTACGACCCTCCACCTGCACCTGCAGCACGTGATCATCTCCCGCTATATTCCAGATTATGACTTTAGTATACTACTTGTATTCCGCTTAGTAAGGAGTGTGGTAGACTTGCATACGCCAACCCGTACGGTGTTGTTTGACTTCGACGGCACGCTAGCCGATACGCTGCCCTTGTCGTTTAGAGGGTTTCAAGCCGTGTTTGCGCAATACGACAACCGCACCGTTTCTGAAGATGAGATTATCGCCATGTTCGGACCGACGGAAGACGACATTATCGCGCGCAATTTAATCAATCAAGCGGCGGTACAAGAGGCGACCGCGCTCTATTATGAGCTTTACAGAAACGGCCATTTCGGCAGCGATGACGTCGGCCCCCTTCCGTCCGAAATCGTGCATATGCTTGCAGAGCTTCGAGAGAAAGGCATGAAGATCGGCGTCATTACGGGCAAAAGCAAGAAGGCGTTCCTGATCTCCGCCGAAGCGCTGCAGCTCGCTTCATTCTTCGATGTCGTCATCACCGGGGATGACGTGGAGCAGCCGAAGCCGCATCCTGAGGGGATTTTCAAGGCACTGCACATCCTTGGCGCGGACAAAGACGAGTCCGTCTTCCTTGGAGATAGCAACGCCGACATTCGCGCAGGCCGAGCAGCTGGTCTGCCAACCTACGGCGTCCAGTGGTTGTCCACTTATCAGAGCACGAATTTCGAGATAGAGCCTGATCTGATTTTCCGAGATGTAAGGTCGTTTCTTGAACTTATTCATAGCAAGAGCTAGCTTTGCCGATATTATAGACATTATTGAAACCGATACATGCCATCCGCAAAGGAGCCCTCCCGTGACCGCACCATTCCCGTCCCCAATCTCAACCGACAAGCTCATCGTTGTTCCATTATCCGACCCGCTCGCCGAACAGCTGACGGGCTGGCGCTATGAGCCGCCCTTCGACTTCTATAACTGGTCGTCATGGGAAGTGATGCAGCAGCTTGGCATGGAGTTCGGCGATCCGATCGTACGGAGCCAGCAGTATCGCGCGGTGACGAACAAGGCCGGCGAGATGGTCGGCTTCGCGCAGTTCTTCCCTTTGCTCGGCGTGACGAGGCTTGGGCTCGGCTTGCGGCCGGACTTGTGCGGGCATGGGCGAGGGCTCGGTCTTGCGCTCGTGCGAGCGATCGTAGCGGAGGCCGAACGGCAGTCGCCCGGCGACGAGATCGACCTCGAGGTGCATGTCTGGAACGAGCGCGCCATCCGCACCTATGAACGGGCGGGCTTCGTCATCGCCGACACCTACTCGAAGCCGACCGCAGCCGGACCCGTCGACGTTCACTGTATGTGCTATGTGCCGCAAGCGATAGACTAGCGTTAGCCTAACACCAGTACGCACCTACAGTACGCACACGCCTACCCCGACAACGGCGCCCCTTTACAAAGCGCTTACATTTTTTATCGTGCTAAAAGCATTCCCTCCCGCATATCCGTAGTAGTGTCACGAGTCACTATTACTCAAAGGAGGCGGGTCTCATGAAGGCGCTTAATATCGTAAGCTTACTGATCCTCATTCTCGGCGGGTTGAACTGGCTTGTCATTGGTCTGTTTGAGTACGACGTGGTGTCGGAAATTTTCGACGGGCAGGATTCCGTCGGCGCCAAGATCGTCTACATTATCGTAGGCTTGGCGGCACTCTACAGTCTATCGTTCTTCTCCAAAGTGGCGGCCGACGACTGAACTGATCTGCTGATCCGATAGGCAGCTCCACCGCACACTTCCAGACGTACAGCCTAAGCCCGCTGCGTGCGCTCTACCTGAGCGCACGGCGGGCTCTTTTCATGCAGAAAAACGCGGATTACCCGCGTTCTCCGGTCGACGTTTCATACGTCTCGTTATAGCGCCGGGCCGACTCCATGTCGAGCTCCGTCAAGCCGCCCGAATGCCAAGTCGTCAGGCGCAGCGTTACTTTCTTGTAATCGATCGCGATGAACGGATGGTGATTCATCGCCTCTGCTATCTCGGCCACCCGGTCCACGAATGCGATCGCAGCCGGATACGTGCTGAACCGATAGCTCCCCTGCATCCACTTCTCATCCTGACGGGACCATCCGGGAAGCGTTGCGATCGCAGCATCCGCGGCGTCCTGCGCCATCTTTTCCAGCTTCGCCAAGGAAGCACCTCCGCCCTCGTCTTAACGCATCATCCTCTACTAAATTAGCCGAATGATTCTGCTTTCCTTCTGATCCACCGAAACTTCGATAATATGATGCTTCGGACGGTACGTCACAATCCCCCCGCCGACATGAAGAACCGGATCCTCGCCAAGCGCATAGAACACATCGTCCGCGAGCGCCTCCATTAATTCGAGCCGCTGCGGCTGCTCCAGCTGTTCCCAATCTTCCGTCTCCATCTCGAAGAAGAGATACCCATCCTCGATCGAAACCAGCGCCTCCGTCAGGTCGCTCAGAATGTCGCTGTACTCCCTTGCATGCTTAACTCCCATTTCCATTTCCTCGCCTTCCGCACTTTTTTGACAACAATATCTACCATTCTACACGAAATCGAGCGAAAACGAATAAACATCCTTTTTCGCTCTAATGTGAACGCGCATTTTGCCGATAAATAATATAGAGTTTTATCTTCCGTACATAAGGCATGAGCGGTCCTGCCGTTCCTTTAATATCCTTATATTCTTAACTAGTTGAGGTGTGTCATGGAAAAATCTACTGTCATTGGTATTGGTCTAGGGCTCGTTGCGGTTTTGCTAGGTATGACGCTCAAAGGTGCCCCGATCACCGCTCTCATCAACCCTGCTGCATTCGTTATCATTATCGTCGGTACAGGAGCCTCGTTATTCATCGGTTTTCCGCTTGCCGAGCTAAAGAAATTTCCGAAGCTCATTAAGATGATTTTCGTTGTCCAGAAGCTGCTTCCTCGTGAAGAAGTCATCGCCCTCTTCATGGAATGGGCTACGATTACGCGTCGTGAAGGTCTCCTTGCACTGGAGTCGAAGGTCGACGAGATTCAAGATACGTTCCTTCGCAACGGCATGCGGATGATTATCGACGGTAACGACCAAGATCTCGTTCGCGACGTTCTATTGGAAGACATCGCCGCAACCGAAGAGCGTCACCGCGCAGGCGCGCTCATCTTCTCCCAAGCCGGCATGTATGCGCCAACGCTCGGGGTACTTGGTGCCGTAATCGGTCTGATCGCGGCGCTGGCAGACATGAGCGATATGGAGAAGCTCGCGCATGCGATCGGAGCTGCGTTCGTTGCTACTCTTCTAGGTATATTCACCGGTTATGTTTTGTGGCACCCGATTTCCAATAAGCTGAAGCGTCTCTCGAAGCGTGAAGTCGAGCTTCGCCTCATGATGGTAGAAGGCTTGCTCTCGATCCAATCCGGCGTATCGACAATCGCAATCAACCAGAAGCTATCGGTCTTCCTGACACCGACTGAGCGTCTGAAGATGAATGAGAAGGGAGCCGAAGCCGTTGAGCAAAAAGCATAAAAGCGAGCACCACGAGGAGCACGCTGACGAAACGTGGCTCATCCCTTATGCCGACTTGCTGACCCTGCTGCTCGCGCTGTTCATCGTACTCTATGCGATGAGCACCTCTGATTCCAAGAAGTTTGAAGAGATGAGCAAGGCCTTCAATATCGCGCTGAACAGCGGCACCGGCGTACTGGATCAATCCTCGCTCGTCAATCCGATGGAGCAAGTGGTCGACACAACCGAAGCACGAGACGAAGATAACATTTCCTTGAAGAAGAACGGCGCTCCGACGGATGATCAGCTCGAAGCGCTGATGAAGAAGGAACAAGCGGATCTCGAGAAGCTGAAGAAGCAGATGGACAAGTATATCCAGCAGAACGGACTTACGACACAGCTCGATACGAAGCTCAATCAGTCGCAGCTGACGATTACGATTAGCGACAGCTCCCTCTTCGCGCCAGGCAGTGCGAATGTAAAGCCGGAATCCCGTAAGCTGGCCGTCGCAATCGCTACTATGCTGCAGAAGTATAACGACTACGAGGTCATCGTCTCTGGTCACACGGACAATGTGCCTATGAAATCCGCTGAATTCAATTCGAACTGGGATCTAAGCTCCATACGGGCCATCCGGTTTACCGATATTCTGCTGGAGAACAAGAAGCTTAACCCGCGCCACTTCAGCAACATCGGCTATGGCGAATATCGTCCGATCGCGGATAACAAGACGGCGCAAGGCCGTGCGAAGAACCGTCGCGTTGAAGTGTCGATTATCCGGAAGTACACCGATACGACGAAGTTCGTGACGATTCCTGTCTCACCTGCGAAGTAACCAAAAAACCGTCAGGCCCGAAGCCTGACGGTTTTTCTTTATTTATGCTAGTCGCGCTGCTGCGACAGCTCGATCGACCTGCGCACGAGTACGTCCATCGCATCAATGGAGACCCGCTTCGCCTCCGCGCTGAACGGAATGATCGAGAGCTCCGTACAGGCAATGATAATGCACTGGCAGCCGTCTATGGTAACCAAGTTATGAATGATTTCTTCCGTTTCCTTCGGGTCGACCTGGAAGCCGCCCTTAATATCTTTATAGATGATATTCATCACCTGCTGCTGTACCTCAGGTTCAGGCACATGCGGCACCATGTTGTACTTGAGCGCCGACTTGCTGTAGATTCCGCTGTGCAGCGTGCCGTTCGTCGCCAGAATGCCGACCTTGCAGCCATCGCCATGCTGCGCATGAATCTCCTTCATCGTCTCTTCCACCATGTCGATGATCGGGATCGACGTCATCCGCTGCATTTCCTCGATATAATAGTGCGCCGTATTGCAGGGCATCGCAATATAGGCAACCTCGGCATGCTCGAGCAGCCGAATATCCTTCTCGATCTCGCGAAGGAACGGCTCCGGGTTATTTTCCAGAATGACATGGGTCCGATCCGGCAAGGAAGCATGGTTCAGGATAATCATATCGATATGATCCTGATCTCTGTCGGCTGCTGTTGCATCTATAATTTGATCGATAAATACGGACGTCGCCTTCGGCCCCATCCCGCCAAGAACACCTAAACGCCTTTTATGTTCCATCATTCTACCTACTTTATCCGTTAATCCGTTATCGGTTATTGCTGAGCTCGTCCAGCTGCTTATGCGCAATCTCGGCGCCAGGGTCCATCCCTTGGCAGCCTGCCAGCAGAATCAAGTCGCCGCGGCCTGCCTTGGACAACGCACTTGCGATCGCGTCCGGCAGCTCTCTATACAGGTGTACATCAATGTTCGCTTCCTTCATTACTTCGAGGAACACATCCGCTTCTTCATCAGAGACAGTGTTGTTCTTGTTCACATGCGACTCGCTCCGCGTTGCGATAATCTCGCGCGTCTCCAGTCGGTTCAGCCACTTCACGATCGTCTCCGCATTCTCGCGGTTCGTAACCGGTCCGCGGTTGCCGCGAATCGCGTAGACGAGATGGAACTGCTCATAGTCCATATAACGCATCGTCTCAAGCGTCACATCAATATTGCCCGGATTTGCAAAATGGTCATCGATAATGATGAACTCATCCTCATGAATGAACTCGAATCTGCGCTCTACGCCGCCAAATGTACGCAGCGCCTCTTGAATCGTTGCAACTGGAATGCCGCACAGCAGCGCCACCGTAATGGCCGCCATCGAGTTGTAGACGGAGTGCAGCCCCGGAATGCGCAGATCCACGCGGAACTCGCCTGGCGTATACTCGATTGCGCCCGCTTTGAACGGCTTCTTGATCTCGACCGTAAACTTGGCACGGCCTGTCGAGAGATCCAGATCCTTGCAATGGAGCGTGCCCTCGCTGCTCTTCATGCCGAAGGTGACGACCTGCGCCGCCGTCTCCGTCACGAGCGATGCCGCAAACTCGTCATCCAGGTTAAGCACGGCGAAGCTATGCTCGCTGGCGCCCTTAATGAGGCTCGACTTGGCCGCAAAATAGTTATCGAACGTGCCGTGCGAATCAATATGCTCACGGCTAAGATTGTTGAAGCAGACGATGTCGTAATCGACCGTCTCTACGCGGTGCGATTCGAGCGCCGCCGAGGATACCTCCATGCTCACATGGGACACGCCCCGCTCCACCATCTGCGCCAAGTAGGCCTGCAGATCAAGCGATTCCGGCGTCGTCAGCTCGGACGGAATCTTCGTATCGTCGATCTTGATGATGACGGTGCCGATGAGACCGGTCTTCAACCCATGCTGCTCCAGAATCGCATTCGTCATATAGGTCGTCGTTGTTTTGCCATTCGTCGCCGTAATGCCGATCATCTTCATCTTCTCGGACGGATGGCCGTAATAAGCACTCCCCAGCTGCGCAAGCGCAATCCGGCTGTTCGGCACGACATATTGCGGCACATGAATGTCATCCTGCACGCGCTCTACGATAGCTGCAACTGCGCCTTTCGCGACTGCATCGCGCAAATACTTGTGCCCGTCGGTTGCGTAACCGGTAATGCAGACGAAGAGGTCGCCCTCTTTCACTTTCCCGGAATGATAGGCAATGCCGCCAATCGTCAAATCTTCGGCAGCCTGATAGGTATCCATAATAGCTGTCGCTTGAAGCAGCTCTTGTAATCTTGTCATGGAATAAGTCCCTTTCTACCCATGAAATCGTATTCGCGCCTAGCAAGTTCGCGATTCTGCACACCGGGCTTGTCCAATCCATTACCCGTGGCGGCTTCCCCGTTAAACGCAATTTATTTACATTTCCCTCTATGCAAAGCGTGAACAATCCTTTATAATTTTACTTCATGTTTTCTAGGATTACAAATGTTTGTTTTACGTAAAAAACCGTAAAAAAAGACCAGAGATGCCTGTTTCAAGCCGATTCTCTCTGATCTTCCGCGTACTGCTATTGTATTATTTCCCGGGAAAAGCACTCCGAGGCCCCTTCTCTCGCTTACTTATAATCGAGCATCGTAAACAGGTCCATGAGCTCGCCCTTCGTCAAATCCCGCCACTTTCCGTAGCCCAGCTGTCCCAGCTGAATATTCATAATCCGCACGCGGCGCAGCTTCTTCACATTGTAGCCGAACGTCTGGCACATGCGGCGAATTTGACGGTTCTTCCCTTCCGTCAGCGTGATCCGGAACACGCGGTCACCTTCCCGCACCACCTTACATGGAAGCGTCATCGCGCCCAGAATGCGGACGCCTTCGCTCATCGCCTGCATAAACCTCGGCGTCACCGGGCGGTCTACCGTAACGACATACTCCTTCTCATGCTTGCCTTCCGCCCGCAATATCTTATTCACGATATCGCCGTCATTGGTCAGCAGAATGAGCCCTTCCGAATCCTTATCCAATCGCCCAATCGGGAAAATCCGCTCCGAATGCCCGACGTAATCCACGATGTTGCCTTGCACATGTTCCTCTGTTGTACTCGTAATGCCTACCGGCTTATTCAAGGCAATGTAGACATGGGAGCGCTGCTCCCCAATCTTGCGGCCATCGACACGGACATCATCGACCAGCTCCGCCTGGCTGCCAAGCTCTGCAGTCACGCCGTTAATCGTAACGCGGCCCGATTCGACCAGCTTGTCTGCTTCACGCCGCGAGCAATAGCCGGTTTCGCTAATAAACTTGTTAATCCTCAACTGACTTATTCACCCCGCACCTATCCGTATTCCTCTATATTGTAGCAGTAATTGCCCCATTCTCATATAGCTCGACCACTGGACGATCGCCCGAAGCCAGTCCAGTTTGCGCACACTTCACCATAAAGGCAGCAACATCCTCCGCTTGTACCGGTCGATACATACGCAGCCGCCCAACCATCAGCAGCTTCATGAGCGGGCTTAGCATGATGGCCAACTTCTCGCCAAGGCGGAATTCCTCCCGCTTCCCGAGCAGCAGCGATGGACGGACGATATGCAGCTCGGGCAAGCCGATCTCCGTGATCCGCGCCTCCATTTCTCCCTTGACCCGGTTGTAAAAAATTGAAGACGATGCATTCGCGCCCATTGCAGAGACCACCATATATCTGTCAGCGCCATGCGCCTTCGCCCACTCCGCGAGCCTGACCGGATATTCCAGGTCGACCACGCGGAATGCTTCCTGCGTGCCCGCCTTCTTGATCGTCGTGCCGAGCGCGCAGAACACCGTATCGGCTTCCACGCCGGTGAGCGCCTCTTCCATCCGGTCGAAGTCGGCGGTCAGGACGGTCAGCTTGCTGCCGTACGTCCCCATATCCGGCGACGGTCGCAGCGGCCTGCGCACCAGAATCGTAACCGCCGCACACTGCGGGTCAGCGAGCAGCTGCTGAAGCAGCGCTGAGCCGACCAGACCCGTCGCGCCGAGCACCAGCGCGCGGTAACCGCCGCTTGCCTCTTTCATGCCTGTTCACTCCTTGGGATGTATTTTAGACGATCAAGCTAAGCTATGGCTTCAATAAAGGAAGCGTAATAATGACCTTTGTACCGACGCCGACCCTGCTCTGGATCTCCAGCGTTCCATGATGGCCCTGGATAATGCGCTGGCTCACCATAATGCCAAGCCCCGTTCCCTTATCCTTATCCGTATAGAACGGGTTGCCAAGCATCGGAATACGATCCTCCGGAATGCCAATGCCTTCGTCCGTAATGGACAATTTAACATGATGCGGGTCATCGTGTCTGACCTCGATCGTAATTTGGCCGCCGCTTTGCATCGCTTCGATGGCATTCTTCAGCACGTTGATGAACACCTGCTTCAGCTGATTCTCTTCGCAGGAAATGCGGCACTCTGCTTGCTCGAAGACGGTGAGGAATTCGATATTGCACAGATGCGCTTCGCTATCGAGAAGCGAGATGACATCGCCGAGTATGAAGCGAACGTCCTTCTCCTCGAAGCGTGTCGCCTGCGGCTTCGCCAATATGAGGAACTCGCCGACAATAAGGTTGATGCGGTCAATCTCCGACAGCATCAAGTCGACATGCTGCGCATTCAGCCGCTTCGTCTCGAGCTGCAGCTGCAGAAACCCGCGAAGCGTCGTCAGCGGATTGCGAATCTCATGTGCAACGCCCGCTGCAAGCTGACCTACCGTCGTCAGCTTCTCCGATCTGCGAAGAAGCTCCTCCATCTTGTTGCGGCTCGTCATATCTCGCGTAATGCTCGCAATTCCGCGAATCTCGCCGTTCTTGTCGCGTATCGGCGATGTCGTGGCGCTAACCGCGATCCATTCTCCGCTGCTCGTCACCCGCAGCGTCTCGCGTGCAGCCAGCGTCTTGCCGCCGCGCAGCTGCTCGATCGACTTCTGCTCCTCCAAGGCCAGATGCTCGGGCACGAGCGGCAGCACTTGACCGACAGCTGCTTCTGCATCGTAGCCGAACAGTTCCTCGAACGCTCGGTTCACTTGCGTCGTGCGTCCATCAAGGTCAACGACATGGATGGCATCGGTTGTATGATTAATGAAGGATTCCAAATGCTCTTTCATGGAACGGTTCTCTTCGAACGCCATCTTCAGCTTCGTCATGTAGATGCCGAGGTTCTTCGACATCGCGTTGACCCGCTGTGCCAGCTGACCCAGCTCATCCTTGCGGCGCACTTCAATTGAATTGTCGAAGCGGCCGAACGACACCTCGTTGATTTTCCACAGGATCGAACGAACCGGGCGGAAAAGCAGTCCCGCGAGCCAGTAGCTGCAGAATATGACGCCGACGAGCAGCAGGACCGATATGGTAATCTGATTATTGCGCTGCTGCTTCATTAATTCGATCATCGGCTCCTGATCGAATACGAGCCCAATGACGTAAGGGATAGGCTCCTTCGCGGCCACGAAGCTTTTGATTACCGAATGGTTATTCAGGTTCTCATATCGGAACACCGGCTTGCCTGCCAGCGCCTCCCCCACGCTCTTCTTATCTTGCACGATTTCCTGATAGCCATAACTGCCGAACGGGATCGAATCCTTCGTCCGGTCCCGTTCGCTCACGTATTGCGGGACCTGCGACTCTGGCATATGTGCGAATAAAGTCGGGTTAAATCCCGTCACTTCCAGGATCGTAGGGTTGCCTGCACGCATTTCCGTCAAAAATGATGTCGTATGTGCAATCTCCTCATAATCGCTGAGCTGATCACTTCGCATATAACAGTGAATGACGTAATTCGTGTCATTCTCGGAGTAGTAACTGTCCAGACCGAACGCACTGTGATCCGTAAGCGTTGTTTGATAAGACGGTGTCCAGAAGCTCTTGCTTGGCTGGTGGATTTCCGCTGCAGTCCGTGATACGCCAATCTCCAATGGATCCGATGATCGGACGGTCAGATATTCCGAACCATCGCGAAGCATCACCGAAACGCCCGCAATGTCAAGCTGCTTCGCCAACTCCACGAGGTGCTGATTCGTAACGAGATAGGCGGACTTCGGCAGCTGGCCGGCCACTTCATCGGAAACCGTTTTCAGTTTTTCGGCTAGCATCGTATGTATAAATGTATGTTCCCGCGAGTTCTGCATGACATTAACCGCGATCTGCTGGCTAATCGCCATCATATTCGCTTCCACGTCGGATTGTAAATTAACGCGTGTCGAATAGGCACTCAAAATGACATTTAACGCAAGCATGATAAATACAAGCAATGAAATCATAAAGGACAGCTTCGTCTTGACCGACAATATGCGACACACCCTTTAAACCAGCTTGTGGACATCTTACTTGGATCATATCATAATTGTACTAAAATAAAAGCAATCTGCAGCACCATTATTACCGGCGAGAACGAAGTTATACCTGAAGAAAAGGCAGTTATCCCGCAACTTATGCACAAGTTTTTCCCCATATTCACAGGGTTATTGAATAGTCTGTGTACAGAACTGTGAGTAATCCGACTTTATCCACAGTTTTATCAACAACCTGTTAACAACGAATATTTGTTCGTAGCACAATTCGACAGTCGATTCGTGTCACTGCTGCGTATATCTAGAGTTGTTGGGACTGGAGGCTTATTTATTATGATGACGACAGAAACGGATTATTTTCGCGAGGAAGATTATAAATGGATGCAAGAGGCGATTGCTGAGGCGAGAAAAGCGGATGCGATCGGTGAAGTGCCTATCGGGGCGGTTATTGTGAAGGATGGAGAGGTGATCGGCAGAGGGTACAATCTGAGGGAGACGAACCTCGATCCCACTGCGCACGCAGAGATGATCGCTATTCGGGAGGCCAGCCAGCACCTGGAGGCGTGGCGGTTGCTCGGTTGCACGCTGTACGTGACACTGGAGCCGTGTCCGATGTGTGCGGGAGCGCTCGTGCAGAGCCGGATTCAAAAAGTAGTGTACGGCACAACCGACCCGAAGGCAGGCTGTGCCGGAACGCTGATGAATTTGCTGCAAGAGCCGCGTTTCAATCACGAAACGGAGCTGCTTGGAGGGCTTCTTCAGCAAGAGTGTGCGCACCTGCTAACTCAATTTTTCCGTCGATTGCGAGGTCGCACCTAGTATTATATTTCGCCTGTTCTTCCTTATGGAGCTGCTGCAGCGTCACAATGACTTCGTCAGCAGCTTCACTGATGGCGATGACTTCAGGGTCGGTTAAACTTCCGCGGGCTTCGGCCATTTCAAACAGCTTTATGCGAAGCACCTGCAGCTCATGGAGAAGAATCATTTTGTCATTCATGGCGGCTTTGGGACAGCTCCTATCACATTCAATTGGAAATAACGGTGCAAGGAAGTGTGCGGCATTCGTGGATGACTAATTGTTTAAGAAAGTTTAATAAGTATACTCCTTATTATATACGGTTCGGACAAACTTGTTTGTAATACCATGTCGACAATATGGCAGTGAATACGCTTAAACTTTCGACATTCCTCAGCATAAAATAGCGTTCTCGCGACTTTATTCACACTTTATTCAGACACTTCGTAGTTCTTTGGTCCTAAAATAGTTATTCATATGTGGATATCTTTCTGAAGGCAATCTGCCCACATCATCCCCACAATATCCACACGCGTACGTTGCGCCTTGCGCGCCAATCATGCTATTATTATCCTTACCGCGCGCCCGTAGCTCAGCAGGATAGAGCGACAGTTTCCTAAACTGCAGGTCGTACGTTCGAATCGTATCGGGCGCGCCACCCATAAAAGTGAAAGAACCGCATCAGTGTGCGGTTCTTTTTGTTTTTGTAAACGTATTGTCGGGGAGACCCTTGTGAGCAAGTTTGTCCTATTGTTGTCATTTGGACAACAATAGGACAGCAGATACTGGTTTTAATAACCACGTGAAGTTGTTACACTGGCATGTGGTTGAAGGATGAGTTCATTCAGCACTGGGTAGGGCGGCTATATAAAAAAAACCACATGGAGCTGTGATAACCCGTAAGATAGTATGGACACAAAAGCTAACTTTACTGCAACAAGGCTTGAGCATCGACAACAGTAAGCTAATCTTTGATTGCTCGCTTTGAGAGGCTGAAGAAAAAGGAATAAATAATGAAGGGGCTGTCCCGAAAGGTTAGAAAACCTGGGACAGCCCCCTTTCCATTTAAATTAATGCTATCCATCAAACTACGGACGCGATAATGGGATCATTAATTAGCTGCTTTGACAACAGGACAAACAAACGTCATTACATGGCTTTTCTCGAACATAGGGCTGCCGTTCACTGTCATATCACTGTAAGTAACTGTAGCAATTACATTGAATTGACCTTCAGTATTATAAACGATCATACCTGTTTCTGGGTTTACTGTTCCTTTTGTTTCATCGCTAGAAGAATACTCAATTGAAGCATAAGCATTTCCGTTTGTGCCTAAGTTAGCGTTGGAAAGCACGCTTGTCAACCAAGACGGCAGCGCAAAGTTTGCAGGTGTTACTTGTGCTAGGTCTTGAACTGGGGTTGCGCTGGTATTAGGGTCTACAACTGTTATGTTAAATGTAACAGTTCTAGGAGCATCAGAACCAGCATCAGTAGTCATGGCGATAACGGTAGTAGTGCCGATATTTAAGCCAGTAACTTGAGAGCCGTAATATCTACCGTTAGTACTAAGGTTATATCGTGTTCTTAAATCGACAACTTGATTAGCTACATAACCGTCATCGTCTTGGTTATCCCATGCAGTAGTTGCCCAAGAGATATTTGAAATATAGGAATTTTCGCTTCCTGTAACATCTAGGTCAACAGTCTCGCCTACATGAATAGTTACATCTGTGCTTCCTACTGCACTTATACTTGGAACCGGCAGGTTTGGAGGTGTTGCTTTTGAACCGAGTCGAGCAATAGAAGAATTATTACTCGGGTCTAAAGCAAACCAGTATGGCATTGAAAGGATCGTAGATGCCTCGACAGATAGAGCGTTGTCTCCTTCAGGTTCAAACCAAGTTCCATTATACTTGAAAGTCGGAAATTCATCTCTTGGCAACAGTTGATCTACACGGAAATCATCTGTTTGCATTGGCTTCTTTAGAAGAAGACCATAGTCTAGAACATCTGTTACATCATTTCTTGTGCTGTTCGAAACGTCCCACACACCCAGGTTGCTTGGCATACGAGTCAAAGCCCAAGCAGCTGCGTTTGTATCGACAGCGTCTTTGGTAATATCTACTCCGCGGTTAGCTAATTGTTGCAATGCAACAGCATAGTAGTATGACAAGAAGGGGTTCTTGCTTCTCTTTTCGTTATACCACCATTGGTTAAGAGTTCTGTGGTAGCTGTTTAACACTTCATTTGAAACATTTGCAGGTAGAGATGTAGCAATACCAAAGAATAAGCTTGCCACTTCTTCTTCATCCGAGTAGTTTAGGTAAGATTCAAAGCTTGAGCCAGCAGCTCCAATGTCATTTCCATTATGCTCGGAGATACCAAAGTATCTTGAATGATACTGCTCCATCATATCTAGCAAAGAAGTTGAATTGTATGTTTTAGGATATCTTGCTTCGTATAGGCTAGGAGTTGTCATTACAGAGAACTCCTGTGCATAATCGAATGCCGGCGGACAAACAATGCCCTCTGCAGCATAAGCAGGTACGGATGTGTCGGAAGCGATTTTCATGCCTAATTGCAACATCTGCAGAGCAATTCCTGCGTTTAGGGGTCCATCTTCATAATCGGATTTGTTATAAACGTTGTTTGCGCCATCCAGATATTCAGGATTAAAGTTACCCCATCTAGTCGGTGTTGTAGGAACATTTAATCCATTACCACTGTTTACATAGCCGGCAGAGTATTTAGGACCAGTTGGTTTATATGCCGGATCGATGCCAACTCTTGGGCTTAGAGCCATGTGGTAGTAGTTGTTTATAATGGTTGCGTTGACACTCGAGATGATAGCCGTCTTTATTAGAGATGCAAGCTCTTTATCATCTGTTTTGAAGGTGTCATAAGCCATATTAAGGAACGCGAAATCTTGTACAAATTCATCAGAGCTTGCGTCTGGCTTGTAGTATATTTGGTTATCAGGAATTGCGTTGGCAGTGCCCGCATTAGGGTCATATAACTTAGCTAAGCGAGTAGGAACGGGAAGCGTGTTATATGATTTGAGGTTAGCTAAATCACCTGTGTTTTTAATCAAGCTAGAGTAGCTAACGGTTGTACCATTGATATCTGTCGTCGTTCCAGCATTCTTATGAACCCATCTGTTTGTATCTCCAATCGCCATTGGGTTAGCAGGGTTTACAAGGTAATCACGAACAAACACATCTCCGGGAGCCGGCGTGGTTCCGATTGGGTTTAATGTATATTGACCGTTAGAATCAATATATACAGGTTTGCCCTCATCCTTACCGTCAATATCAGCTCCAAGGAATGCTAGAACATCAGAGTCATTAACATTGTCTTTGGCAGGAACAGTTAATTGCGTGCCCGAAATGTAAGCTAGCAGAGTAACCGCTTCCGTAGCGCGAATAGCAGAGGATTTAGCGTCAATCGTACGTTGGTCGCTAGAACCGTATACGGATTTCATATAGTTATATCGGCCTAGCTCACCCATACCGAAAAGCGAGGTCCACGTGCCACTGTTATCGCTCTCCAGATTCGCTACAGATACATCTGTTGTATCTTTTGTCCCCATCAAAGAAGCGATTTTATCCGCTTGAGAGCTGAATTTGTTCTTGCCGTCTTGGAAACCGGTACGGTCTAAGAAGTTTCTTGAATACTCAACTTGTTGCAAAGACAATGCCATAACGGATATTTGTTTTCTCACAATGTGAGTAGCGTTTCCAGCTGCATCTATAATCCAAAGTCCTCCGGCTGCATCGGTCATCATTATGTCGATTGATTGAGTTGTACCGGATGCATCTTGAGGGATATATCTTCCGCCTTGCAGGTATTGGATTTGGTCTGCTGGGTTTGCCTTGTTAGGATCATACAGTGTTACCGAAGCGTGGTCGGAAGAGAGCATCCACTTCACACCATTCGGACCGTTAAGATATCCAGCATAACTTGCAGAAGGCCAAGTTCTTCCAACAAGAGCTGTAAAATTATCCGTATTTAGCGCAGGGGCATCAGAGGAATCAGGAATCTTATCATCGCCGGCGCTATAGTAGTAAACGATTTTTTCTAAATTGGTAGCTATTTTAGGATCATTTGTAACAGTAACAGAAACAGTAACAGTAGTCTCGCCTTGTTTACCTGTGATTGTAGCTGTCCCGTCAGAAACGCCAAGCACTTTACCTGCGAAGTTGCCAGCGCTGTTACCGATGGTATCCACATAAGCAATATAAGGATCAGAAGTTGTCCATTTGATTGGTTGCGTTATATCCAATCCTTCAGGCTGCAAACGAGTGATTTGAGTACTGTACATGTTGACTTTGCTTCCATTTGAAACTGCAGAAACAACCGGCGTGTTGTGATTAATATTGCCAGTGTCGCCGCTGTTGTTACCCCCAGTGTTGTTCCCGGTGTCATTGCCATGGTTGTTACCAGTGTCAGTGCCGGTAGAAGTTGTATTGTCTACAGACTTACCAGCAACAGTAGAAGTAATACCAGCTGCAACCTTAACAGTAGTCGGTTGCTGGGCTACTGTAACACCGGTTGAATTGATGTTGGCTGTTAGAATACTACCAGTACCTGTAACATTAGCAGGAGCGTTTAGTACTAGCGTGTTAAGAGAAGAATCAGAGTCTAGGTTTAACGATATCGTATGTCGCGCATCCGCTACATTTGTTGTACCCGTAATAGAGGAAGCTATTAAGTTTACCCCTTGTGCAACTACAATACTTAGATCACCCGTTACTGTTGTGTGGTCCAAAACAACTGGGTCTGCTGCTGCCGCATCCGTCACATAAACATCACCGTTGATAGTAAGGCCTTTTAGCGTAGCGCCAGGAAGAGCGATTGTAACATTTCCAGTGATAGTAGATGGAAGGTTAGCAAGGTCTTCAGGCGTTCTAACTAATGTTCCCATTACTCGATCTGTCATAACAAAAGATTCGGCGCGAGTGATCTTAGCAAGAGGATTAAAATTACCATTGCCTCTTCCATTTAGATATCCTTTTGACGCAAGAGTAGAAACTGCTTCTGAAGCCCACTTGGCAATCTGTGAGGAATCACTGAAATTAGTGTTATTAGTTCCAGAAACAACTTGGAATCCTCTTGAAATAAGAGCAGCGGCTTCTTGACGAGTAATAGCTGCTCTAGGATTCGCGTTATTTTTGGAGTCTCCGTTTAGTAATCCGGCCGCAGAAGCCTTTTGAAGCTCTCCAAAATACCAATCGCTAGGGTTAGCGTCAGCAAAAGTTTTTGAGTTAGTTGTGCTTTGAAGATTGAAAACGCGATTCAGAATCGTAACAAATTCCGCGCGCGTGATAGCATCGTTAGGGTTTAGGTTACCATTAGCATCACCTTTCAATAGTCCAATAGATAACCATTTTTGCAATTCTTTCGTTGCCCAGTGTGTAGAAACATTTTCATTTACCACAGAAGGACTTGCAAAGGCTGCTGTGCCTGTGAATAACATGCTGCCAATAGCGATTGAAGAAATGACTTGCGAAGTTTTTCTCGTTTTTCTTGACATTCTCTGTGCTCCTTTTGTTTTTTATGGCATCACACCGGTGTTGAAACCGCTTACAATAAGGGGGTTTTCTCATTGCAACTTCATTATGATTAATCTAATAAGTAGTATCAATATAGTTTATTTAACAAAATCTATCATGATTCGGTGCATTATTTATTGGAATGATTTCAAATGGTCATTATCAATCATTATTGGTGAATAAAATACATATGAATACAGCACGCCCCTGTTGTAGCATCAGAATAGATTTTCCGGGAAGGGAGTTTTTTCATTTAATTTTTGATTTGGGTCCGGCAGATTTTCGGGCCATGGGAGCAGTCTATCTAGTTCTTCCATGTTTTCAACGTCTATGTTGGGCAACTGCTCAAGCAGAAAAACGACTATCTTGAAGAAACGTACTTAGGTATACTTTCAGAAATTATGTGACAACAACAGGACCACCAAGCATATGGTCGAAATACAAAAAGCCCTTATATCCACAAACCGCGTCAGGGAAAGGCTCGAAGCATTTGAATGTTCCACTTTTATATTTGCACATATCGCAGTTTCCTAAACTGCAGGTCGTACGTTCGAATCGTATCGGGCGCGCCATGTAAGAAGATGCTTAAACTCCTTGTTATTCAAGGGGTTTTTATTTATATCGGGAGGTAAGTGGTATGGAGCTTACGGGTAACAACGTATTTATTCGCTTCTTGGAAGTCACGGACGCCGAGTCGCTGCTCAATCTACATGTGAATAACCGCGAATTATTTCAGAAGTTTTCCCCAACGTTTCCGGATGACTTCTACACCCTTGGATCGAAGCGTAAGTCCATTAGCGATTCGATCGTGCAGCGCGAAGAGGATAAGAAGTATAACTTCGGGATCTTTCTCAAAGAGACCGGCGATTTAATCGGCAGCGTGTCCCTCAATCATGTGTATCGCGGCCCGCTGGAACGAGCTATGATTGGCTATCAGCTCGACGAGCAATATAACGGTAGAGGACTGACCACAGAAGCCGTTTCCTTAACCGTCGCATTCGCTTTCCAGCAGTTGAAATTGCACCGGATCGAAGCAGGAGTGATGCCTAGTAATACCGGCTCCATGCGCGTGTTGGAGAAGGCGGGTTTTCACAAAGAAGGCATCGAGCGCCAAGGGGTCAAGATCAATGGTCGTTGGGAAGACCATCAGATTCTGGCTATCCTGTCGGAGACGAAGTCGGAGGAGGAGTAAACTATGACCAATATGATTCAAAATCTGTACGAAACCCATATTCAAGTGCAGGATCTGCAAGCCTCCATCGCCTTCTACCAAGACCTCGGCCTGGAACTGTCCCTTGTCATCGAAGAACGCCGAGTCGCTTTCTTCTACATCGGCAGGGACCGGCAGCTGCTGGGCGTATGGGAGGTTCCGGCGGGTACGGAGGTACGCAGGAGACATTTTGCATTCGGCACTGACCTCGAACAGTTGGAGAAATCGATCGATTGGCTGCAAGCCAAAGGGTTATCCCCGATCCCGGCGCTTGGCCGCGAGCCGATCGAACCTATTGTCCACACGTGGATGCCTGCAGCGGCCGTCTACTTCAACGATTCGGACGGCAATGAGCTCGATTTCATCGCATGGCTGCCGGATGAGCCGCGAGAGCTTGGCTATGTCCCTTATTTGAGCGAATGGCGAGCGCTGCATCAGCAGAGCTAATCTAGCCTGCCCTAACCTCATCTAAGCTCACAAGAAAGAATCGCGTTCGACAACGCGGTTCTTTTTATTTTAGGTATTTCACTTCATACAAGGAGGAAAATTACAAATTTTGTCGAAATTACGCGTTAGGTATTTTAACATCAACGAAGGGAACGTGCTACCTATGAAAATGCCTTTCTTCAACCTCGCCATCAAGCTGCTCGATCGACAGAACTATGCCAAGAAGTTTATGCTGATCGGTATCGTCCTCGTCATTCCTATCGTATTCCTCATGTACTTCTACATCTCTTCGAAGAATGTCGGCATTCACTTCGGCAAGCAAGAGCTGCTTGGCAGCGAGTATAACGCGGGCGTCTCCAAACTGCTACTCACGGCGGAAGAGCTGCGCGAACAGACGGAAGCCTACCGCAACAGCCAAGGAGGCGATGCTTCTGCAGCCTCAGCAGCGATCACGCGTTTGCAACAGCAGATGGAACCTGCACTTACAGAACAGGACAAGCTCGATAAGGACCTAGGCAAGAAGCTTGGCACAAGTGAATCTTGGAGCCGCATAAAGTCCGACTGGCAGTCCTATAAAAGCACCGTCCTTCAAGATAGCATCACCGACCCCAAATACGCTAATCATCTCACGTTTGTCGATGACCTCCTCAAGCTTACGGAGCTTGTCGCCAACAATTCAAATTTGATCCTCGATCCCGATCTCGACAGCTATTACATCATGGACGTCACGCAAGTGAAGCTTCCGGCTATTTCGAACCTGCTCAGCCGTTCCAGTGCAATTGCGGCAGAGGCTAGCCGCAGTAATCAATTCTCTCCCGAGTCTCGCACACAGCTGCTGCGTTACATGACATTGCTGCAATATGACATGGATACTGCGCAAGCTGATCTGCAAACCGCTTTTAACAGCAATCCAGCGATCAAGCCGCTCCTTAATAATCAACTTACGGAGGCTACAAGCCTCATTCAGCAATTGATCAAGCTCTATAACAATCAGATCCTGAACGCCGACCAGACATCGCCCAGCTTTACGGAATTCTCAAGCAGGTCCACATCGGCTATTGATGCCGTCTTCAAGCTAACTGAGCAAGCCACTCCTGTTCTGGATCAGCTGCTGCACGAACGTATCGACAGTTTCACTTCCCAGCTGTACCAGGCGATCATCTTCATCGCTATTCTACTGGCGCTCGCCCTTTATCTGTCCGTCGCTTTCTGCATCTCGACCGTCGGCGCACTGACGAATTTGGAGAAGCTATCGCACCACATCGCTAGCGGCGACTTATCCGTAACAAGCGACTACGCGCCTAAGGACGAGATCGGCGCCTTCACCAAGTCCTTCAACCATATGGTCGCCAGCTTGCGTACGGTCATCGGTCATATGAAAGACAGCGCCGCTGCCGTCTCCAGCGCATCCAAGGACATTTCGATGAGCACAGAAGAAATTGCAAGAGGCAGCAGCGAACAGGCCCGCTCCACGCTGGAGATGAACGAGCTGCTCATGCAGCAAGCAGACGCGATCAATCTCGTCGCCCGCAATGCGGAGCATACGTCGCAGCTGTGCATGGATACGAAGCAAATTTCCGACGAGAGCAGCCGAATCGTACAGCTCTCTATCGACAGCATGGGTACGCTCAGCAGCAAAATGACGACACTGCAAGATGCCTCCATGCGAATTGGCGAGATCATCGAGGTGATCGAAGAAATTGCCCAGCAGACGAACCTGCTGGCACTTAATGCGGCGATTGAAGCAGCCCGTGCTGGCGAGCAAGGCCGCGGCTTCTCCGTCGTAGCGGATGAAGTGCGCAGATTGGCAGAGCGCAGCAGCGAAGCCGCCATGCAGATAACGCGTATCATTCACGATATGCAGAATAACAGCACGGAAAGCGTGCAAGCTGCGACAAGTGCAATGGAATATTCCAAACGGACGGGTCAATCGTTCGAGACCATCACGGACAAAATCAACGAAATGACCAGTCAAGTCGCTGATATCGCCTCCGCAAGCGAGCAGCAGTCCGCCCAGACCAGGGACGTGCTCAGCTCCATCGAAGGCATCGCCGCTTTCAGTGAAGAAGCCTCTGCAGGCTCCCAGCAAACAGCGGCTAACTCACAGGCACTGTACAGCCTGGCGAACAAGCTGACGCAATCTGCGGCGAGCTTCAAATTTTAATGCGTCATTAAAGCAAAAGAAGCGCCCCCCGCAATGGAGAGGACGCTTCTTCTTTTTTTGCAAATTTAAGACCCGCTTGCGCTCGGCAGACCGAGCATGCCTTGCAGCTGCTCCACCGGAATCGCATCCTTCGGCAGCTCGTACTCAAACTTCACTTCTTTGTTGATATCCGAGAACGACATCTCGAAACGCATGCCGACCTTCATTCCAGCCGTATCCGCATCTGTCGATTCGAGCTTCATATTCATCGCTTCGTATGTCAAATAATCGTCCTTGATGCCGCCTGTCACATCCAGCTGGTCGATCTTCACGCTTTTCTTGAGCGTATCGACAGTATCCTTCATTTTGCCGCCGTCTGCTAGCTCTTTCTTCGCGGTTTCCAGCTGCTCCTTCTTCAGTTGGAGTGCCTTCATATACGCTTCATTACCCAGTAATAGATCAATAATCTGCGGTGCCGCTTTCTCCATTACCGCCGTTATAGCTGCATCCTTGTTCGACTCATCCACAGAAAACCGTACGAACTTGTCTGCCTTCTGGCCTTCCGGAAGTCCGCTAATATCTGCGGCCTTCGGCTCGGAGAAGAACGTCTTCTCGTCCAGGCTGTCAAGCAGCGGCTTAAGCAGATCCTGACCGATATTTTGTACGGCAGTAAGATCGCCTAATCCTGCTCCAGCCCCTTGCTCCTGCTCCAGCATCTTCACATCGATCTCAACAAACTTGCCCGAGATGGTCTCAGGGATCGGGAAGCCGGGAACCTGCGGCACCTTAATCCACATTTTATCCGCCGTAATGATCATCGGAATCGATAGATTCAGCTTCACATCCCCGCTGCCGAGCGTCATATCCATCGTCAACTCAGCCCGCTCCGGTGAAGTCTGCAGCTTACCGTGAATGTTAATGACGGCACCTTTGAGGACGGACAGCACGAGCGGCGCTGCAGCCGGCAATTGGCCAGCCCCTGCTGCTGTCTGTGGCAGTGTCAGCTCATCCAGTGTGATTTTGCCGGTATATGTCATACTCTTGGCTGCTTGATTATTCGCCATTGCACTAAGCATCGTTTCTTTCGCTGACTTGGAGCTGCTGCATC
The DNA here is from genome assembly GCF_003386535.1 of Paenibacillus taihuensis. Classification (GTDB taxonomy): domain Bacteria; phylum Bacillota; class Bacilli; order Paenibacillales; family Paenibacillaceae; genus Paenibacillus_Z; species Paenibacillus_Z taihuensis. Next base: position 9,424 of record NZ_QTTN01000016.1, on the reverse strand, counting down.
CACTTAGGACGACTAATGCTGCTGTGAGCAGCACAATTGCACTTGTCTTCAACATTTTCAATGAAATAACCCCTCTCCCATGAACACATAAGCAAGCAAACAAACAAGCACTTTCCATTTTACCTGATCCTCCGGCTGATCGGAAGATTGAAATGCTCCCAATTCCTATCTTTCCCCATGCCAAAAAGCCCCCTGACAACGGACCTTATTCCGTCTCAGAGGGCTGCGTGTTTACGTATCTGATTCGTGCTTACCCTTGCGGGTTATGATGACTTACGTGATTCGCCTGCTTCGTTTTCTTCGAGCCCGAGTGGGCTACCGGCTGATTCGAATCATTATTCGAGCGTGACTTGGCACGCTGTTCATCCGGATTAGGTACAGGAACGCTCTTGGACTTGCCGCCCATACTGGATAGCACCTCTTTACTAAGAATTCACAAACTAGCTGCGCGAGTGGAACAGGTCGGATGGCTGATCATGATTAATGTCGTCCTGATGACGACGGTCATTCGTATCCTGCTGCAGCTGCTGGGCATGATGACTGTTAACCGGATTTTTATCGAGATCCTCGACGACATTGCTTAGGTTCTTATCTGCAGTGCCTTTTACTTTCGTCATGAGTTCGGTTCGCCTGCCTTTCCTTATGCGTTATACGGCCAGAAGGCTTATGGATGCGTCAGATCATGCAGCGCTTGCGCACATTCATGAATATGACGGGTGTAGTCCTGCACCAATTCTTGAACGATCTCTGTTCTTTCGTCGACCGTGCGGCCGTCCTTCTCCACGTCGATAAGTGTCGTTTGCACTTCACGGCCATCCACATAGGCGACCTTAAAGTCAAAATCATACATCTGGTGCCCAGCTGCATGAATCGTGACGCGCAGAGCTGCCGGATCCGCTTCGTCGGCATGCACTTCGGCGCGATCCGCCTCATTGATCGTCGTTGGCAGTGTGCGCTGCCACGCTTCCGTCAGCTGCTGCTGATCGATTGCGAGCTCATCGTACTTGCTCATCGCTTACCACCTCCATGCCGATAATATGCGGCTTTGGCGGTGTTTTTATGCGGTCATCAGCACCGTCTGCAACAGCAAAAAGCGCCAAAGCGATTGGTTCGCGTGAGCGCTGTTATGAATGGCGGAGAGGGTGGGATTCGCTCCGTCGCACAGCGCCCATTTCGGGCGCTGTTTGGGCGACTATCACGCCTGGGCCTACAAACACGGTGTGT
>NZ_QTTN01000016.1:0-7965 GCF_003386535.1 Paenibacillus taihuensis | reverse complement strand
GTCGCACAGCGCCCATTTCGGGCGCTGTTTGGGCGACTATCACGCCTGGGCCTACAAACACGGTGTGTTTGCTTAACGGCCCGTTCGAATCCCCCACACGCCATACTCGCAAAAAACCGATCCCATGACAGGGATCGGTTGGATATGCTTGTATGGCGGAGAGGGTGGGATTCGAACCCACGTGGGCTTGCACCCTAACGGTTTTCAAGACCGCCCCGTTATGACCGCTTCGGTACCTCTCCATCGTATGAAACTGCCCTTTTCAAAAGGGAACAAAATGTATTGTACCACAGGTGAATTCGGGTCTGCAACTCCAAATTCACCCTATGGTACAATCACTCACCTATGGCGGCAACTGCCCGCTACAGGACTCACTTATCGAGCGCTGATTACTTCCAACCCGCCCATGTACGGACGCAGCACTTCCGGAACGACGATCGAGCCGTCAGCTTGCTGGAAGTTCTCGAGAATCGCAGCTACCGTACGGCCTACCGCGAGACCGGAGCCGTTCAGCGTGTGCACGAATTCCGGCTTGCTCTTCGCTTCACGACGGAAGCGGATATTCGCACGACGCGCTTGGAAATCTTCGAAGTTCGAGCAGGACGAGATTTCACGGTATGTGTCCGCGCTTGGAATCCACACTTCAAGGTCATACGTCTTCGCAGACGAGAAGCCCATATCGCCCGTACAGAGCGTCAGAACACGATATGGCAAGCCAAGCAGCTGCAGCACCTTCTCGGCGTTTGCAGTGAGCTTCTCGAGCTCTTCATACGATTCCTCCGGCTTCACCATCTTCACCAGCTCAATCTTGTTGAATTGGTGCTGACGGATCAATCCGCGCGTATCGCGGCCAGCGGATCCCGCTTCCGAGCGGAAGCATGCGCTATATGCGACGAAGTTCTTCGGCAGCTCTTCAGCCGATAGAATTTCATCACGGTGTACGTTCGTCACCGGCACTTCTGCAGTCGGAATGAGGTAGTACTCGGTATCTGCTACCTTGAACAGATCCTCTTCGAACTTCGGCAGCTGGCCAGTACCGATAAGGCTGTCGCGGTTAACGATATACGGCGGCAGCATTTCTTCATATCCATGCTCATCGCTATGTAGGTCCATCATGAAGTTGATCAACGCACGCTCCAGACGCGCACCAAGGCCGCGGTAGAACACGAAGCGCGAGCCCGTTACTTTTGCCGCACGCTCGAAGTCGAGAATACCAAGATCCTGCGCCAGCTCAAAATGCGCCTTTGGCCCAAACGCGAACGAAGGCACTTCGCCAATACGGCGAATTTCCACGTTATCATCTTCGGAAGCGCCGACAGGAACGGATTCATTCGGCACGTTCGGAATAGCCAGCGTCAGATCCGCGATTTGCGCTTCAACATTGCGAATCTCTTCATCAAGCACCTTAATGCGGTCGCCGACTTCGCGCATCTCGATAATTAGCGCTTCAGCGTCTCCGCCACTCTTCTTCAGCTTCGCAACTTCTTGCGAAACCGTATTACGACGGTTCTTCAGCTGCTCCGTCTCCTGAAGCATATCCCGCCATTTCCCATCAAGCGTCGGGAACTCCGAGATCAGATCCAGCGACTTGCCGCGGTTCTGCAAAGCTTGTTCTACTTTAGCGTAATCATTACGCAACAATTTAACATCCAACACGAAAGGAAAGCCCCTTCCAATTTGTTATTTTAACACTTACTCGCAGTATGAACGGCAAAAAGACTGCTTACGCAGTCTTCTTTATACGCTATGCTTTAGCCGCAGCCGCTTCCTTCGCCATATCGAGGAAATACGCATGCAGACGGTAATCGTCTGTCAGCTCCGGATGGTACGACGATGCAAGCAGATGACCTTGCCGTGCCGTTACAATTTCGCCATTGTACGTGGACAGCACATCAACGCTCGGCGCCACCTCTTTAATAAGAGGCGCACGGATGAATACTGCACGCACCGGCTCATCGATGCCTTTTACCGGCAAGTCTGTCTCGAAGCTTTCACGTTGACGGCCGAATGCGTTCCGCGCGACGGTCATATCCATCAGCTGCAGATGCGCATCCTCTTGGCCTTCAATACGCTCAGCCAGAACGATTAGACCGGCACAAGTACCGAAGATCGGCTTGCCTTGTTTCGAGAAGTCACGAACCGCCTCGATGAAGCCATACTTGCGCATGAGCTTACCGATTGTCGTGCTCTCGCCGCCTGGGATAATGAGCCCGTCAAGCGCGTCTAGTTCTTCAACGCGCTTCACCGCTACTCCTTCACCGCCGGCAGCTTCAATGCTTCGTATATGTTCCGCTACAGCGCCTTGCAGCGCCAGTACGCCAATCTTCATCGCTTTACCGCCTTCTTTCCGTTCTTAGAAGCCGCGGTCCTGCATGCGCTCGGAAGGCGCCAGCTTCGAAATTTCAATGCCTTTCATCGGCGTACCCAAGTTTTTGGATACTTCCGCGATCAGCTTGTAGTCTGTGTAGTGCGTTGTTGCTTCAACGATTGCACGAGCGAAACGCTCTGGATATTCGGATTTGAAGATACCCGATCCAACGAATACGCCGTCAGCGCCCAGGTGCATCATCAGCGCTGCATCGGAAGGTGTTGCTACGCCGCCTGCTGCGAAGTTAACGACAGGAAGCTTGCCTGTTTGGTGAACATCCAGAAGCAGATCGTAAGGTACGCCGAGGTTTTTCGCTTCATGGTACAGCTCGTCCTTGGAAAGGTTCTGTACTTTACGGATTTGGCCCGTGATCAGACGCATATGGCGGACAGCCTCAACGATGTTGCCTGTTCCTGGCTCGCCTTTCGTACGAAGCATTGCCGCGCCTTCTTGAATACGACGAAGAGCTTCGCCAAGATCTTTGGCACCGCACACGAAAGGAACCGTGAAGTCGCGCTTCGAGATATGGAACACTTCATCAGCAGGCGTGAGCACTTCGCTCTCGTCGATGTAATCCGCACCCAGAGCTTCGAGCACGCGTGCTTCTACATAGTGACCGATACGTGCTTTCGCCATTACCGGGATCGAAACAACCTTCATAACTTCTTCAAGCACTGTCGGGTCAGCCATACGAGCTACGCCGCCAGCTGCACGAATATCAGAAGGTACACGCTCAAGTGCCATAACCGCTGTTGCACCAGCTGCTTCAGCAATTTTAGCTTGCTCGGCGTTCATAACGTCCATAATGACGCCGCCTTTTTGCATTTCAGCCATACCGCGTTTTACGCGCGAAGTTCCTGTTTCCATGTTCGTAAATCCTCCCAAAAAAGTTTTTGCAGTCTTTCCAACATGTAAATCGCCGGACTAACTCTAACCAATAATTTTACAGCATACCGGACCAATCGACAACTATTTACACCTGATAAATAGCTGCCAAAGCCCCGTTTATTTAAAATAAATCCATCAGCCCGTGGAATAATCCCGAGATAAACCCGCCAAGCGAGCGGAACATCAAGCGCCACCAGCTAGCTTTCTTCACATCTTCGGACGTAATCAGCTTAACTGTCTTCTCAATCGCCTTGCCCGTTTCCGGATCCTTGTAGGAATACGTTGCCGAGCCTACCTCTGTACCGCTTGCAATTGGAGCGACAAGCTCGCCTTCCTTCTTCACGTCAACCTTCGTCAGTTGAACGTCTGGCGCAGCACCCTTCTTCACGAGGAACGTTACGTCAGTAGCTGTCATGATCGGCACTTCTTTCGACTTGCCTTTCTTTATTTTTACCGTCTTTGCGCTTTCTACAACTGTTTTTGGCGCAACAACCGTCTTTTTCTCAAAATTTTGGAAGCCATAGTCGAACAGCTTCGCCGTTTGAATGAAACGCGATGATTTCGAGGAGGTATCCATGACAACCGAGATGAGACGCAAGTCGCCTTGTTTCGCTGTACCCGTGAAGCAATAGCCTGCTGCACCGATGTAGCCCGTCTTCATACCGTCAACGCCGGTGTACGCATACTTTTTCAAGGATGGGATCGATTTGTTCGTCTCCAGCATCCAGTTCAGGTTGATCATTGGATCTTTGTCGCGCTCACGGAACTTGTAGCTTGGCGTGCTTGCGAACTCTAGAAACTCGGGGTGCTTCTTGATCAGGACACTCGCGAATTTCGCCATGTCGCCAGCCGAGATAACCGTTGTTTCCGCAAGACCTGTCGCACTTGTAAAATGCGCTGATGTCAGGCCAAGCTCCTTCGCCGTAGCGTTCATTTTCTCAACAAAGCTTTGCTCTGTTCCGGAAATATGATCCGCGAGAGCGATTGTCGCATCGTTCGCCGATTGAACAGCCATCGCCATATACAAATCTTTTACCGAGTGCTTGTCGCCCTCTGCCAGATAGATTGCGGAGCCGTCGGGAGGAATGCTAGCCGCTTCCTTCGTTGCCGTAACCATATCCGTCATCTTCAGACGTCCAGCTGTCACCTCTTCAAGTACGAGGTATTCCGTCATCAGCTTTGTCATACTTGCCGGTGGATAAGCCTTCTCGGCGTTAACCGAATAGAGCACCTGGCCAGTATCTGCATCTATTAGAATCGCTGAGCGTGCCTCAATTCCTAGCGAGTTAGATGTAAACTCTGAAGCATCCGCATGAACTTGATGAGTGCCAATAGTCGTCGTAAGCATCGTCGCAATAACAGCCGCACAAATGGTTGGTACGAAGCGCACCAGTCCCTTATTCCGTTTCAACATTCTCTCTCCTCTTCTATCATTCTTCTAACTCTAGTATTGTAACACAAAGATACTCGATTCTAAAAAAGAAAGACAGGAAAACGGTGATTCCCACCATCTTCCTGCCAGGTCCGTTACTATCTCTTCTATGCTGCAGCGTTAGCTGATATTACAGCGAGTAGTTTGGCGCTTCCTTCGTAATTTGAACATCATGCGGATGGCTTTCGCGCAGACCCGCGTTTGTGATGCGAACGAAGTGTGTATCGTTCTTAAGCTCTTCAATGCTTGCTGTACCGCAATAGCCCATACCGGAGCGCAAGCCGCCGATCAGCTGATGAACCGTATCCGCAAGTGGTCCTTTGTAAGCAACGCGGCCTTCAATACCTTCCGGAACAAGCTTGTTCTCGTTCTCTTGGAAGTAACGGTCTTTGCTGCCTTCTTTCATCGCGCCGATGGAGCCCATGCCGCGGTAAACCTTGAAGCGGCGGCCTTGGTAAATTTCCGACTCGCCCGGGCTTTCTTCTGTACCTGCGAACAAGCTGCCGATCATAATCGCGCTTGCGCCGGCAGCGATTGCCTTCGTCACGTCGCCGGAGTACTTGATACCGCCGTCTGCGATAATTGGAACGTTATATTCACGCGCAACCGATGCACAGTCATAGATAGCTGTAATTTGCGGTACGCCGATCCCTGCAATAATACGAGTTGTACAGATCGAGCCTGGGCCCATACCGACTTTAATAACAGATGCGCCGGCTTGGATCAGATCGCGTGTACCTTCACCAGTCGCTACGTTACCCGCGATGATTGTAAGCTCAGGGTAGTTGTTACGAAGCAAACGAACCATCTCAAGCACGTTCTTCTGATGGCCGTGCGCTGTATCAATAACGAGCACGTCTACGCCAGCGTTAACGAGCGCTTCCGCACGCTCAGGCGTATCCTTTGCAATACCGACCGCAGCGCCGCAAAGCAGACGGCCTTGAGGATCCTTCGCCGCATGTGGGAATTGAATGGCTTTCTCGATATCTTTAATCGTGATAAGACCTTTAAGCGTATTCGTCTCATCAACGAGCGGCAGCTTCTCGATCTTATGCTTCTGAAGAACAACCTCTGCCTGCTGCAAAGTTGTGCCTACAGGAGCTGTAACGAGATTTTCTTTCGTCATCACTTCGCTAATCTTCATCGAATAATCATGAATGAAGCGAAGGTCACGGTTCGTGATGATACCAACCAGCTTCTTGTTCTCATCTACGACAGGAACGCCGGAGATGCGGTATTTGCCCATCAATTCCTCAGCGTCATACACGTGATGGTCAGCTGTAAGCGAGAACGGGTTCGTAATAACGCCGCTTTCCGAACGCTTAACGCGGTCTACTTCTTCCGCTTGCTGAGCGATGGACATGTTCTTATGGATGATACCGATACCGCCCTCACGCGCCATTGCGATCGCGAGCTTAGCTTCAGTTACAGTATCCATACCTGCACTGATAAGTGGAATGTTCAGTTTAACGTTAGGACCAAGTATGACCGAAACATCGACTTCCCTAGGCAATACTTCCGATTTACGAGGCACGAGCAAGACGTCATCGAAGGTTAAGCCTTCTTTGGCGAATTTATTTTCCCACACAGATTTGTTCCTCCCCAGACGTTTTACGAGCCCCTTGAATTGTCGGAATTATCGTAAAAATCCCAGTAAAATCAAGAGGTTCGCGTATATTATTGCAATAGTATCAGAGGGGTATAGGGCTGTCAAGATAACGACCACTGGGGGTTTTTGTCGATATTACGAACGATAATCATACTTGCAATTTGAACTCCAAAGCAGAAACTCATGTACACCTTGATCTCTCGCCGCTTGGATTTGCTTATTCACCTGCTCTGCCCCGTACTGCTGATGCGGATGTACCCACTTCGCGGTGAAGCTTTGCAGCCATGGTCTTATGACTGCCGGCGTCCGATCTGCCCCGGTGCTTCTGATCAAGCTGTTTCGATGATTCGCGTCCATCATCGCATGACGGATAATGGCGTAAGGGCTAAGATCAGGCTGTTTCACACCGTACATGCCCGTTGAGTAATGCGAAGGATAGGTCATCGGGGAAATCACATCGACGACGCTTGATATCGCTCTCCACGACTGACCGATACCCATATCATTCGTTGAAGATGTCACCAGTCCAAAAACATCCGCCGATACTCGTGCACCAGCTGTATGAACGCCACCGGTTGCCTCTTCAAGAAACTGCGAGATCACCTGCGATTTGGATTTCCCGCCTCGACTGCTGCTGAACTGCACCTCGCGGTCGACCTTCGCTCCGTTGTCCGGAAACCGCACATAATCAAACTGAATCTCGTCAAAACCGATCGAGGCCGCTTCTCGCGCAATCGCTGCATTGTAAGAACGAACCTGCTGTTGAAAAGGGTCCAGCCACGCTTTACCCTGCACGTCCCGCCATACTCCGCCGCTCTTCCGCTGAAGCGCCATGCTCGGATATGATTTTGCATATAACGGATCCTTGAATGTCACGATACGTCCAATCACATAGATATGCTTAGCCTTCAGCTTCTGGAGCAGCCCTGTAATATCACCTATCGCTGCATGCCTGTCCGCTCCAATATCGTTCACTTCCGGCAGCGCAGATTTATAAGTGAGTTGGCCGTAATCGTTCTTCACATCGATGACCATTGCATTCAGATCCGTACGATCAACGAGCTGAATGAGCCGATCGAGCCGCTTCTTGCTGCCTGCAACCCACCCGGATACATAAATCCCCTTCACTGGCTGATTAGGTACCGACAGTTTACGTGCCTGGAAGGGACTAGATAATGATTGTGATTTACCCGCCGCTGACGAAATGAACTTATAGTTGGACTGTCTTTTCCTTAATTGTGGTTGAGTTCTCACGTGCAAATGCATATTCGATGGCTTCAGTTGCTGCTGCTTTAATGGAGGTAAGTTCACTTCTTGCGGCTGCACTGCATTCCCGCAGCTCGTACACATTAGTATCGCTGCCGCAACAGCAATAGCCTTTGCTCTTACTCCGTTCACCATCATTCGTCACCACCTCCATCACAAAGAATGACTGCGTTGTCAGTAGTATGTGCCCGCTTGCGTACACAATTGTGAAGGAGATATGACCAGCAATGGATGAAAAATACAGCATGTCTCTTGAAACAACAAAAAACCGACCATACGAATATGGTCGGTTATCTGTGCTTGGCGACGTTCTACTCTCCCAGGACCCTGCGGTCCAAGTACCATTGACGCTGAAGGGCTTAACGGTCGTGTTCGAGATGGGTACGCGTGGTTCCCCTTCGC
>NZ_QTTN01000015.1 GCF_003386535.1 Paenibacillus taihuensis | reverse complement strand
CTGACTTCTCACCCTCCATAACCTCGCCTTAACCGTCACGGTTTCGAACAAGGGTTACCGCTTCTTAGCGGAGACGATGAGATCTCCTTGGGTCACGTCAACCGACTTTCCCCCGAAACCAGTCCTCCTAACTTCCAGAGCCACTGGTGGTATTGGACCTCCCCTTCTTTTGCAGGGTTATCCGGCTCTGTCAGCCAACTTGGTATGCCGCCTGTTCCGGGTTTTGCCTTCGCATCCTCCGCACCTCTCCTCGCGGACAAAGCACTATGCGTCAGCTATGCACTTCCGCCACCTCGCGGTGTGCTAGAGACTTTCACTCCTTAGTCGATTGCGCTGCCAAGCGCACAAAAGACTCCCCGCCAGCAAGCGGAGAGTCCTAAACTTTAGTCCACATCCGATTCGGAGGTTGCGAAGAGCAGCGTCGACCAATACTTGCGCGCATTCGAATTCTGGATCAGCAGCGTAATCGGCACGCTGTCTGGCGCTCCTGCAGGCGGTTGAAGCCGCAGCCTGTCGCCATTCAGCTCCTCTGTCACGCCAACGATGCGATAATCCTGCTCTAAATACTCGTCAATTGCATTTTTCTCCGCCATAAATTGCTCAAAATCCGACATTCGTGATCTCCTCCTTCAATTTGCGCTCCCGAATGGCTGACGTCGCAGAAATCTCCCGCTTCCCTTCGTGCCGACAAACTGCCGATCGCGAATAAGGAATTCGCCTCGGCTAAGTACAGAGATAGGTTCGCCGGTTACGGCTATCCCTTCGAACGGGTTATAATCCACATTCATATGATGGGTTGCCACCGAGATGACCCGCTTCACGGATGGATCGAAGATGACGATGTCCGCATCGCTGCCGACAGCAATCGTCCCTTTCTGCGGGAAGATGCCGAACAGCTTCGCGGCACGCGTCGCGATGACATCGACGAATTTATTAAGCGTCAGCCGTCTTTTCTCCACGCCTTCCGAATAGAGCAAGCTGAACCTGTCTTCGATGATCGGGCCGCCGTTCGGGATTTTGCTGAAGTCGTCCGCGCCAAGCTCCTTCTGCCCTTTGAAATTGAACGAGCATTGATCGGAGCCGACCGTCTGCAGCTGTCCGTTCCTTAGTGCGTTCCAAAGCACTTCCTGATGTTCCTTCGCACGCAGCGGCGGTGACCAGACATACTTAGCTCCTTCAAAATCCGGCAGCTCCAGATGCGAGATATCGAGCAGCAAGTACTGCGGGCAAGTCTCTCCCCAGATGTTATGGCCTTCCAGACGGCCTTGCGCGATCTGGAGCACGGCTTCCTCGCATGTGACATGGACGACGTATAGCTGCGAATCCGCTAAAGCCGTCAGCCTCACGGCTCTGCCTGTCGCCTCGCCCTCCAAGATGGATGGGCGCGTCAGCGCATGATTGATCGGCTCCGTGTGCCCAGACGCCAGCGCTTGTTTGATCAATTCGTCGATGACATCTCCATTCTCCGCATGTACCATAACAAGCGCACCGTGCTGCTTCGCGCATTGCAGAATCCGGAACAAGATGCCGTCGTCGGCTTGCAGCACATTCTTGTACGCCATGAACACTTTGAACGAAGTAATGCCTTCCTCAGCGATGATGTCCGGCAGTTCTGCCAGCACCTGATCGTTGATCTCGCTGATCATCAGATGAAAGCCGTAGTCGATAACCGCTTTCCCTCCGGCTTTGCGATGCCAAGTTTGGATGGAGCTGCTGAGCGGCTTCCCTTTCTCCGTCAGGCAGAAATCCACAATCGTCGTCGTACCGCCGTATGCCGCCGCAATCGTCCCCGTCTCGAAGTCGTCTGCGGTGACCGTGCCGCCGAACGGCATATCCAGATGCGTATGCGGGTCGACCCCGCCCGGGAACACGTAGCATCCTTCGGCATCGATTACCTCTACATCATGTGGAGCAATCAGCTCAAGTGTCGTTCCGATCGCGGTCACGATCCCGTTCTCGATGAGCACATCCGCTCTCACCGTATCTGCCGCCGTCACGACAGTACCGTTCTTAATGATCCGAGCCATCCTTCAGTCACGCTCCTTTCATTGACAGCTTCGCAATCGCCGCCTGCCGCTCATTCCAAGACATCGGCACGCCTGCTGCCGGCTGCTCCACCATATCGATCGCACCTTCGACCGGACAAACAATCGCGCACAGATTGCAGCCAACGCAGTCTTCCTCGCGCACCTTCAAGTAGCTCGCCCCTGACTCCTCATCCTGAGCACGCTCAATACACTGATGTGCCGTATCCTCGCAGGCTATGTAGCACTTATTGCAATTGATGCAGGTTTCCGTATTGATCCGCGCGGTCACGGCGTAATTCAAGTCGAGATTGCCCCAATCGGTATATCGCGGCACGGCGCGTCCGACCAGGTCGCTTACTCGTTCGATGCCTTTGCTGTCCAGATAGTTCGTCAGTCCGTCGATCATCTCCTCGACGATGCGAAATCCATGGTGCATAACAGCTGTACACACCTGCACGCCGGTTGCGCCCATCAGCAAAAACTCCACCGCATCCTTCCAATCCGATATGCCGCCGATACCGGAGATGGGGATGCTTACCTTCGCATTGCGCGCGCATTCCGCCACCATATTGAGTGCAATCGGCTTCACGGCTGGGCCGCAGTAGCCGCCATGCGAACCCTTGCCCGCCACATGCGGAATCGTGTTCCAGCTGTCGAGATCGACGCCCGCGAGCGAATTGATCGTATTGATCAGCGAGATCGCATCCGCGCAGCCTCTAGCAGCCGCAATCGCGGTTGCCGTGATATCGGTGATGTTCGGCGTCAGCTTGACGATCACCGGCGTCCGCGCCGCCTCCTTCACCCAGTACGTCTGACGTTCCACCAGATCCGGCTGCTGTCCGGAAGCCGAGCCCATGCCGCGCTCCGCCATGCCGTGCGGACAGCCGAAGTTCAGCTCCAGCCCGTCCACCCCGACAGCCTCCACCTTCTTCACAATTTCATGCCACTTTTCCCGCTTCGGTTCAACCATTAGCGATGCGACGAGCGCGCGGTCGGGGAACAGCTTCTTCGTTTCATAGATTTCCTTCAAATTGACGTCAAGCGGGCGGTCCGTAATGAGCTCGATATTGTTGAAGCCTGCAACCCGGTGGCCATTGAAATGCACGGCCGCGAACCTGGAAGAGGTGTTGATGATCGGATCGCCAAGCGTCTTCCACACCGCACCACCCCAACCAGACTCGAACGCCCGCTGCACCTGATACCCCGTATTCGTAGGCGGAGCGGAGGCAAGCCAGAACGGGTTCGGGGACTTTATCCCCGCCAAATTAATGCGCAAATCAGCCATAGGAACGCCCTGCCCTTCGTTGGAATGTAGACTTACGTTTGACTGCCCCCGTCCGGATCGTCCAGCACAAGCTGCTTATAGATCGCGAATGCCGCCAGCTTCCCTTGCTGCACGGCGGAGACGACCATCGCATCCCCTTGCCCCTCGCCAAAGATTACATCGCCTGCGGCGTATACCTTCGGATTCGACGTCTGATACGTCTCATTATCGATTGTTACGATACCTCGCGTGTGCGCCAGCTGAAATTGCTCGACCAGCGGTACATGCCGCGTTTGGCCGATCGCCTTAATGACCGCGTCCGCTTCGATGGTGAACTCGCTGCCCGGTATCGTTACTGGACGCGCTCGCCTGCCGCTGTCCGCCGGCTCCAGCTTCATGCGGACGCACTCAATTGCCTTCACGCGTCCTTGCTCATCGCCAATGATGCGCACGGGAGCGGTCAACCAGCGGAACGCAACCCCGTCGCTCTTCGCAAATTCGTACTCGAACTCATAAGCAGTCATCTCTTGCTTGGATCGGCGGTAACAAATCTCGACGTGCTCTGCTCCCATGCGCACGGAGCAAGTGGCGGCGTCAATCGCGGTATTGCCTGCACCGATGACGACAACCCTCCGTCCACTCAGCTCGCCGGAGAGTGAGACCTTCGTCGATTCCACGAGTTCAATCGCATCGTAGACACCGTCCAGCTCCTCACCCGCGATGCCCAGCGTCGGCACCTTGGACATGCCAACGGCCAGAACGACAGTGTCATATGTACCAAGCAGTTCATCTGCCGTCACATCCCGCCCGACAACAACATTCGTCCGGATGTCGACACCAAGTCTGCGCACCTGCTCCACTTCCCAGAGCGCAATCTCCTGCGGCAGCCGGAACGATACGATGCCGTATGTGTTTAATCCGCCCGCTTGCGACTTCGCCTCAAATACCGTTACCGTGAAGCCAAACCGGGCGAGTTCACGCGCTGCGGACAATCCAGCCGGACCGCCGCCAACGACAGCGACTGTGCGTCCGTTGCGCTCTCCGGAAGCGAATAACTGCTGGTTGTTGCGAATCGCCCAATCCGTTGCAAACCGCTGCAGATCGCCGATAAGGATCGGCTTCGACGAGTCATTGAGCACACAAGCCCCTTCGCACAACTCCTCAGTCGGACATACACGTGCGCAGCTTGCTCCCATCGGATTCGCCTCGAGAATGGTCCTCGCCGCGCCGAGCATGTTCTTGTTCGAGATCCGTTTGATGAAGGATGGAATATTGATCCCGGTCGGGCATGCTTTGATGCATGGCGCGTCATAACAGTAGAGGCAGCGATGCGCTTCCTCGAACGCCTGCTTCGGCCTAAGTCCTGCCTTCACTTCAGCAAAATTGCGCTTTAACGCATCTTCGGAAATAAACAACTTTTACACCTCCTCACCCAATGCCAGACGAACCATCGTCCGGTATAACAGCTCAGCGCCGAGCTCAATGTCGCGCGGAGCAGCGTATTCAAGCGGATTATGGCTAATGCCGTCCTTGCAGCGCACGAAAATCATTGCATAATCGCACACATAGGACAGCGCGAGCGAATCATGAAACGGACCGCTCATCAGTTCATGCGGCGCGTAGCCTAACAGCTCCTGCGCTTCCTCGCGGATCACAGCCTGAATGTGGTCCGCACAAAATCTCGCTTCGCTGTTCGTATCCTCACGAACCGTATACGTAAGTCCGCACTCGGAAGCCGCCTCTTCGAGCACATTGCGCAGCTGCCGCTCCCGTTCAACCCGCCGCGACATATCGATGTCGCGCAGGTCGATCGTGAACGTCACCTTCTCGGGGATGATGTTCCGTGAGTTCGGGAATACGGTCAGCGCGCCGACCGTGCCGACAGTCGGCGCGCCGGCTTCCGAGCGCGCCAGCTGGTTCAGAGCCGTTATGACGCGGGCGGTGCCAACCAGCGCATCGCGGCGCATCGGCATCGGCACCGAGCCGGCATGGCCCGCGAAGCCAGTCATCTCCACCGTCAGCCAGAGCGGGCCGGAGATGCCTGTCACGATACCGAGCGGCTCCTGCCGCGCGTCGAGCACGGGTCCTTGCTCGATGTGCAGCTCGAGAAAGGCACCAATTGCGCCCGCGGCGTAGCGGTCAGCCTCGAAACGGCTCGGATCGCCGCCGAAGGCGAGCAGCGCCTCGCGCCGCGTAATGCCGTTTGCGTCCTGGCGCTCGAGCTCACCTTCCTCGAGCTTGCCAGTCATGCCGCGCACGCCGAACAGCCCTTTATTGAAGCGACAGCCCTCTTCGTCGCAGAAGGCGACAACCTCGATCGGCTGCTCCGGCTGTATGCCCCGTTCGATCAGCGTCTGCACCGCTTCCAGTGCCCCGAGCACGCCGATCGCACCGTCGAATCTGCCGCCGTATGGCTGAGAATCAATATGCGAGCCGAGCATCAGAATCGGCTTGCCCGGATCCTTCCCTTCCAAGCGGCCAATTAGATTGCCGAACGCATCGATGCGGGCCGCGAGTCCGGCCTGCTCCATCCAGCCCTTCACAAGCAGCACGCCTTGCAAGTCTTCAGGCGAAAGCGCAAGCCGGCAAACGCCGGTATCGCCAAGCTTGCCGATGCGCGCAAGCTCTTCAATCCGCTGGTGCAATCGCTCGTTGTTAATGGTGAGGCTGCAGGCTGTTGTCATTTTGCTCCCCCCTGCCTATGAGCTGATCGATTCTAGCGCCTCTGTAATCGCCCCTGCTATGAAAGCAAGCTCATCATCCGTCGTGATAAGCGGCGGACAAAGTGTTATGATATTGTTGAAACCCGGCACGGTGTCGCCGTTCTTCCCCACAAGCAGGCCGCGTGACTTGCAGCCACTGATGACTCGCAGCACCAGATCCGCATCCGCAGGTGTTTTCGACTGCTGATCCACAACAAGCTCGATGCCGCACGCGGAACCGAACAGCCGAATATCACCAATGTTCGGATGCGTCTTCAGCGGTTCAAGCAAACGATCCAGCTCCTTGCCAATCCGAGCCGATCTCTCCACCAGCTGCTCCTCTTCCATAATTTCCAGATTCGCGATCGCCACCGCGCATGATACCTGATTGCCGCCGAACGTATTCACATGCCGGAAGTGGCTCGCCCCATCCTTGCCTTTGAAGCTCTCGTACAACGAGCTGCGAACAGCCGTAGCCGACAGCGGCGAATACGCGCTGGTCAAGCCTTTCGCCATCGTCACGATATCCGGCTCAACGCTATAATTGTGATGGCCGAACTTCTCGCCAGACCTTCCGAACCCGCAGATGACCTCGTCCAATATCAACAACACACCGTACTTGTCGCAGATCTCGCGAACCTTGGGCAAATATTCCGCAGGCGGCACAATCATGCCCCCGCCCGTAATCGCCGGCTCCAGAATAATTCCCGCAACCGAATCTGCGCCTTCCCAGTTGATCGCCGCCTCAACCGCATCCGCACATTCCAGTCCGCAGCTGCCATAGGATTGTCCAAACGGACAGCGATAGCAATACGGGGGCGGAACATGCTGGAACCCAGCTCCAAGCGGCTCATATTTCAGCTTCCTCTGTGCCTGCCCGGTTGCGCTCAAAGCACCGAATGAACTGCCATGATAGGCTCGGTGTCTAGCAATAAACTTATGCCGCGCCGGTTCCCCTTTTTGATGGTAATATTGCCGTGCGATCTTAAACGCTACCTCATTCGCATCCGATCCGGAGTTCGAGAAGAAGATTCGGTAGTCGCCCTCGAGCCAGCTGTTGATCTTCTCTGCCAGCTGAATCGCCGGCACATGCGACTGGCTCATCGGTGAATAAGCAATCGTCTTCATCTGCTCATAAGCCGCTTTCGCAATCCGTTCCCGTCCATGCCCAACGTTGACGCACCATAGCCCCGACATGCCGTCAAAATACCGGTTTCCATCCGCGTCGGTAATCCAGCAGCCGTCCCCCGAGACGATGATAAGCGGGTTGTCATTATGCGGCGACATATGATGCCATACATACTTGCGGTCTTTCTCCAGCAGCTCTTCCTTCGCCAATGCCGGCTTCTGTGTGCTCAAGGCGCGCCCCACCCCTTCCTTGCTTTTTACTAGCGTATTCGGCCAAGTTCGTAGATATGGCAGGAGGAAAGTCATTTCTTCTTCGGACGTCAAATAAGATGGAATTGCTTTCAGCTCATTCTTAAGATTGGGAGGTCAACCGTGATGGATGAGATCAGGCTGCATGCAGAGCTTGCACGTATTGAGGAAGATCGCTGCCGAGTGCTTCACGTTACCGAGTCCAGACTAGGCGATATGGTCATTCTGTATTCACCACCAGGTACCTGCGACATTAATGCTCGTATTGTGTATGTAAGCGGCGTGGCGACGAAGCGGTATGTGAACGACTTGAACATGTATGTCTCGAAGCTGCCAGGAGAGCAGGCGTGGAAGCTCCAATACATCCGCATTCTTGGCGACAAAATCGGACAAGGCTACGGGTCCATCATGATGGAGGAACTGTTAAGGCGTGCAGAGCTGGAAGGCATTGCGTACATCGAGGGGCGCATGCATCTGACCGATCAGAAGGGACATCTCGAGAGGCTGCGTCATTTCTACAGCAAATTCGGTTTCGCGCTGCTCGAAGACCGGCGGATTTTGTGGACGAACAAGCATGTTCAACCTAAGCCGACAAAAAAATAAAAAAAATTCATATTCGGACTTGCATAGATTTTTGTTTATGTGATAAGATACCTCTTGTGCAAATGAGATGCCGGTGTAGCTCAGTTGGTAGAGCAACTGACTTGTAATCAGTAGGTCGTGGGTTCGACTCCTATCGCCGGCACCATTTTTCCTCGGGATGTAGCTCAGCTTGGTAGAGCACCTGGTTTGGGACCAGGGGGTCGCATGTTCAAATCGTGTCATCCCGACCATTAATAGTTTCCACTACATATACTAGATTATGAGAAGCTTAAGCCTCGTGCTTAAGCTTCTTTTTGTTTTGCTCGCTCTATGATTTCGATGAACTGGATTGACGATGTATTTTGGCGCATGCTATATTCGATAGATGATAAACATGTAACCGTTACCACATTCTTCTTATCGAAAAGGATGATTCGTGATGAATAATAAACGCCCTGCGATTGCGGTCGTTGGCAGTTTGAATATGGACCTCGTAATCTCCATGCAAAGAATGCCGAAGATCGGGGAAACGATTCAAGGAGAGGCTATCCACTACATATCGGGCGGCAAAGGCGCGAACCAAGCCGTCGGCTGCGCGAAGCTTGGCGCGGACGTTACCATGATCGGCGCAGTCGGCGACGATGCGTTCGGCTCGGAAATTATGAAGCGTATGAAGCAGTTCGGCGTGAAGACCGATGCGATCGCTACGCTCGAAGGCGTACCTACAGGCACGGCGACCATCATGCATACGGAGAACGACAACTGTATCGTTATCGTGCCTGGTGCGAACGGCGAATGCTCGCCTGAGGCGACGATTGCGCCGTATGCCGATGTGATTCGGAATGCCGCTGCGCTGATCGTTCAGCTCGAAATCCCGATGCCGGCTGTAGAAGCAGCGCTTCGAATCGCTCGCGAAGCCGGCGTGCCGACGATACTTAACCCGGCCCCTGCCATTCCGCTTACGGATGAGCAAATCGCGCTGGCTGATTATTTCACGCCGAATGAGACGGAATTCGAAATGTACTGCGGCGGCTCGATAGACATCGATTCGGAGGAGCAGCTGTTCGAACGGATGACTGCTTGGAACAGTCGCTTCCCTGGGCAGAAGCTCATCGTGACGCGCGGCAAGCACGGCATCTCCTGTGCAGATTCCGGCAGCATCGCAACCTTCTCTGCCCCAGTCGTGCAAGTGGTCGATACTACCGGTGCTGGCGACTCATTCAATGCTGCGCTCTGCTTCGGTGTAGCAAGCGGCTGGTCGCTTGAGCAGACGCTTCCGCTGGCCGTTAAAGCGGCGTCCTACTCCGTGACGGTGTTCGGCGCGCAAGACGGCATGCCGACAATGGACAAGCTGGTGTAGCTCTATAATGAAAAAAAGCCTTCGAACACTGCGCAATGCTACCTGCGCAGTTTCGAAGGCTTTTTCGTTTATTAGAACGTGCTTGCAGGCGTCGTATCCGAGCACCAGCGCGCATTGAACAGCTCTTGGATCAGCACTTCGTGCGCTTCCTTCGTACCGATGTAGCGAAGCGCTTCGAGCGCATGTCCGCGCACGTAACGGTTCTCATCATCGAGCACTTCAGCGAGAGCCGGTACGGCTTCGGAAGCAGCTGAACCGACACGGACGATCGATAGGCCCGATGTGAAACGGACTTGCGTGTCTTCGTCCTTCAAGCCCTTAATGAGACCTGGCACAACCGCATTTGCATCGCTGCTCATAATGCCGAGCGCTTCAATCGCTGTACGGCGAACAACCTCGGATGGATGATCAAGCAGACCAGTTACGGCAGGAATTGCGCTATCGGCTAGGTCACGCAGCTCGGACAGTGCAAACAGCGCATGATTCACAGTACGTTCGCTATTATCCGCCAGAAGTGCTTTCAGCCCTTCGACTGCACCTGCACCCGCTGCCGAGAGGCCATATGCAGCGGTACGAGACACGTATTTGTTCTCGCTGCGAATCGCTTCCAGCAGTGCGTTCACACCTGCTTCGCCTCTTCTTGCGAGATCATATGCTGCAGCTTGCGCATCTGGCTCCCGATCCGTTGCGGTCACACGTGCAAGCAGCGCAGCAACCTCATCTGCATCGCCTGATGCCGTATTCGCAGTCGCTGCCGTACGGCCAGACATCCAGTTCCACACTTCTTCGCCGATCTGGCTGTTCAGCTCCGAGCCGTCAGCGATTTCCTGCCAGCTGCTCACTTTGTTATCCCAGGATGGCGCAGTCGGGAATTGCGTCCGCATGAACTCGAACTTCAGCATGAAGCGCGGCTGACCAAGCAGGTTCGGCGTCGAACGATGCCAGATATCATAATGGATGAGTGCAAATGTACCCGCTTCACCTTTCGCCGTCGCTTCCTCTGCATTTTCGTCCGATACGAAATTACGCTTGTCTTGATACTGCGTTCCCGGCATGACGCCAGTCGGTCCGAGCTCAAGCGGCGTGTCTTGCGGGAAGTACATGATCATCGCCCACCATGGGTGATGGTTGCGGAGGCGGTCATAGCCCCAGTAGCTGTCCTTATGCCAGCCGCCCGGCTTCGGAACGGAATTGTAATGGCCGTGACGGTGCGTGTGCAGTAAATAGTTTGGTCCAAGCACGCTTGTGAGCGCGCCAGTGATGACCGGATTTTCGAATACCCGCTGCAGTTCCCGGATCCGCGGTAAAATATTGTTGCCCGGGTTGCCTTCTGTGTCATAAATGCTGTTGAGCTGTTCTACCAAACGCGCGTGAAATTCACGCGAGAAGTCCGTCTTCAGAATGAGGAATCCATTCGTAATAAATTGTTTCATTTGCTCGTCAGTCAGCAATAACGGTTGTGCAGTTGTCATATTAATTGTTCATCCTCCCTATATGCGCTTCGTTCATGTCTCGATTATAGGATTGTCATAGAGCGTTTCCAATGGATAAGAATAAGAATGAAAGTGCTAAAGTTAAGGTAGCGGTATCGCGCTCTCCCAAAATGCACTATGATAGAGAAAACGATTACAGGCTAGACGCAATAGTAGGAGAATTGAAGCCCATGAAGAACAAACGCGAAGCTTCCGCCTTAATGGAACTGCTGCAAGCTCTGCAGGTCGACGTCAGTCACGCGATGAAGACGCAGGTGACGACAGACTGGCGGGATCTGGACTACGTGCCCGAGTACAACAAGCTCTACTATATCGTGGATGGCGAAGGCTATTTGAAAGTGGACGGCAAGGAGATGTATCCCGTTCCCGGCGAGCTGTGCCTCATGCCCGCTTTCACGCAGCAGTCGTATTCATACCTGCCGGGCAAAAAGCCATTCTTGAAGTATTGGTGCCACTTCACCGCAACGATCGGTCCCTTCGACCTGTTCCAATGGATTGGCGTGCCGCTCCGAATTACGAGTGCCGATCAAGAAGAGATGACCGCGCTGTTCAAGCTGCTCGTCAGCTTACATTCGAACCCGTCGCTGATCTCGCGGCTGCGCGAGAAGTCGATCATGCTCGAGATTATCGCGCGTTATCTGGAGCATGTGCCGATTACGATCCTGCAGCACCGTTCCGAGGATATGAAGCGAATTCAGTTCATCCAAGAGTATATCGACAGCCACCTCGAGGACAGCTTGAAGATTGAGGATATGGCGAAGGCGGCGCACTTGCATCCGAACTATTTTATCGCGTATTTCAAGAAGCATTTCGGCGTGCCTCCGCTTAAATATGTGAGCCGCAAACGGGCGGACAAAGCGCGCATCCTCCTGACGACGACGACGCTCAGCATCAAGGAGATCGCCGATCAGATCGGATTCAAGGAAACGAACCATTTCGCGAAGTTTTTCCGCAAGGAAGCCGGACAGAGTCCGACGGAATATCGGGCGAATAACACGTAAAGACCATACACACACCAAAAAGGGCTACTACATCTCAAGCAGCATTGCCGCTGCTTCTGAATGTAGAGCCCTTTCTGCTTTATGGTTACAAATTCCGCACTTGTGAAGTCAGCACATCAGCTGTCAGCCATTTGCGGAATGCCAGCAGCACTACTAACGACGGCAGCATGATGATAGCCCCAAACTGCAAGAGTACGGCAGGGCTGTATGCATTAGGCATTCCAATACCGGATTGGTAGGCCATCATAAATTGCTGCAGCGGCGGGAACATCGACGGGTTACTCAGGATTGTTATAGGCAGCATTACTGAATTCCACTGCAGAACGAAATGAAGCGCACCTAGTGCGAGCAGCGGTCGCCAGCATACGGGCAGATAGATGTAGAAAAACTTATGGAGTTCGCCTTTCCCCTCTGCATCTCCGCTTAGCACCATTCGACTGCTCGCGATGCTTTTCAGAATGAAGATTGGCAGAATCGAGAAGAAACCGGATATAACCATCGGGAAGACCGTATTGAGCATATGTAAGTCTTTGAAGAAGACAAATTCATAGAACGTTCCGTTCCCTGCGACGAGCAGAACGAGCAGGAGCAGCTTATACAACCCTCTGCCTGGAAAATCCTTGATGGTGAGCGGAAAAGCAAGTGTCACCGTGATAAGCATGAATGGGATAACCGCTGCGAGGTCGAGCAGCAAGTATCGCGCATAATTGCTCACCGAGAGCAACGTCCCGAGTCCAGGTCCTGGGGCAGGTCTGGCAGTGAACGGATATACGAAGAACATGTAGAGAACGAAAGCGACGACAAGGGCAAGCAATGTACCGATCACGATGCCTGCCACGTTGTAGCGCCGATTCGGCTGAATGGCTGACGAAGTTGCTGCAGGTGCGAATACCGTCCTCGCGAATGTCCGCCGGAGAATGAAATAGGCGAGCAGCGTGCCAGCTAATTGGACAAACAGCGAAAACAGTCCGAGAGGTCCTGCCAGATTCACCTCTAGATTCTCATAGATAAGCCGGAACGAGTAGGTGCTGAGCGCGTCCCCCGTCTGGAAGACAAGCGGATTAACGAGCGTCCGCAGAAGCTCTTGGTCCTGTGAAAGCACGGAAGATAGCTGCATGAGCATGAAAGCGCCGACGGCTTGCAGTGCAGGAATCACATGTCTTCCGCTGAAGCTGGACCGGTCCGGGATCAGCCCTTGCTCCATCGCTGACTGTGCAGCGCCGATTGCCGCCAACGCGAGCATGATCGGAATGCCGCAAGTCTTGATCACTTCTATTGCAATAAACAAGATCCGAAACCATTCCGGCTTGGCTAACACCAGCGTATGAATGCTGCCAAATGGGGAATGAGTCGGCGATAGGATAACCATGACGAGATAGGCGAATAAGACCGATGGGATGAAATACGGCGCAAGGAACAACGCTGCCAGCCCGCTGCGATATTTGCGACTCTTTATACAGCTGAGCGCGAGAGCCGCAATAATAGCCGTAATGCCACTTATGAGCGTATAGCCAAGCTTCATGATGAGCGTATTGCGCAGAACGGAACCGAACGCCGGATTATGGAATAGAGCCCGGAAGTTCTCAAGCCCCACCCACTCGCTGCTCCATAACCCGCGCATAAACTGGTAATCAACGAAGGCGCTATAGATCATTTCAATGAACGGGATACCTTTGAAAATAAAAAGAAGCAGCAGAGCCGGCATTACGATCAAGTAGTGCAGACGGTATTTCCAAATACGTTGGATCGTGGTTGGCATGGATTCACCTCACTAACATGTAATAAAATGGCATATCCCTCATTCTATCCGGCAAACCCAAAGATTGGCAATCATCGTTTTCATTTACACGCAAAAAAGAAGGATTGCCTGCACAACCACTGACAGCTGTGAGACAATCCTTCTTCATCTTCTTAGTTAGTTACTTCATTAGTTACTAATTTGTTATCTGCGAGCGCGGAAGCCCAGGAATGTCTTTGTTTCGCTATCGAAGCCGAGGGACAAAGGTCCGAGAAGTGCGTCTTGGTCCGTCGAGTAAGAGACGATGACGATATGGCCGCCTTTTGCTTGCAGGTCAGCAAGTGCTTTCTTCTGCTCATCCGTGCTCGTCAGGATACCGGAATCAGCTGCGCCAGTAAGCGTCACTTCCGCCTCATCCTTCTTCGACTTCAGATGGCTCTTCTGGTCGTCAGTCAGCTTGTTCCAGCTCAGCGTCTGGAACTCTTTCACTTGCTCTGGTGAAAGCGTCGCAGCTGTCGTTGTGTCTGCAACCAGATAGAACAGCGGGCTGATTGGCGGAAGGCTCTTCGTCATGATTGGGCCGTAATAAGCGCGAACCTTCATGCCTGCCTTCAGCTGCGAGAATTCAAGCGGTTGACGCTCTTGGTCAACGACCTGCGTTTCTTTACCCGAGTTCAGAACAACGGCTGTTGCCGACTCGCCGTTCGCACTGTTGTTCACCGTTACTTGCCAGCCGTCATCCGTCTTCTTCACGGATTGGATGACTGCATCCTTCACAAGATGATCGGAGCCAACGATAACTTTCACCGCATGGGATTGACCTGGGTAGCTCATCGCTACGATCGGGCCATATTGCGCCTCTTGGATATCTTGGCCTGGCTTGAGCGATTTCGGATCCAGTTTCTTGCCGTCGCTGTCCGTAAGTACGGTATCCTTATCGATAGTCAGCACCATCCAGTTGCTCGAGCCTCTGCCAAGCACCGTGATGATCGTCGAACCGTCCGAGCCAGTCGTTACCGTCTCGATAATGCCTTGCATGCGCATGAGATCCTGCTCCCCTTGCCCTGGTCCCTCTTCGTGCGTATTCAGTTCAAGACGCTTATCTCTCGCGTTATAAGTAACGTCGTAGCCGAGTGCAGCCGCTTCGCTCTTCGCCGGAAGATAGGCTTGGCCATTGATAAAGACAGGCTTCATAGATGTTTGCTCACCATTCACCGTTACCGTTACATCGCTGCGCAGCAAACCTTGTACCTTTTTCATAAAACCGGATGCTTCAACTGCAGCTGTCGTCGCCATAAGCCCAGCGAGTGTCGCTACTATAATCACTTTCTTCTTGTTCATCATCAATTTCTCCTCTCGAGTACGTTCGTAGTTTTGTAGGTTAAACTGTCTTACACGCTTACTGACGACGACCCTATGGAAAAGGTTGCATCTTAAAATTAAAATTTCAAATTTCGACAAAAAGCCGGCTTGGACGTTGGTCCGAACCGGCTTTCCCCGCTATTGCTGATCGTCCTCGTACCACGGATTTAAGTGTACGAGCACTTCGTCCACCTCGGGATGGGCATCCATCAGCTTCTGTTTGATTTTGCGAATGATATCATGCCCTTCCTGGATCGTCAGCGTCCCCAGGACAGCGACACGCGCATCGACGAGCACATAGTGGCCATGCTCCCTTGCCCGCAGCCGATCGATCCGCTTCACTTCAGGCACTTCGCGCAAATGCTCCGTAATGTCCTCGATTTTGTCCGGATCGAGACTCTTGTCCATCAGCACATCCATCGTCTCGCGCGCCATCTCGTAACCGAGCTTCAGCACTAACAGAGACACGACGACACCTGCTGCCGGATCGCCGTAGCTGAGCCAGCTAATACCGTTCCGCTCGCCAATCCAGCCAAGGAAGATACCGATCGTTGCTGCCAATGATGCATACACGTCGGCCAGGTGATCGTATGCGGTTGCCAACATCGCCTTGCTGTTCGTCGCCTTGCTAAGCCGAAGCGTGTAGATATAGAGAATTTGCTTCGCAATCAAAGAGATGATCGCTGCACCGAGTGCAATAAGATGCGCTTCTGACGGCGGCTCAAAGAATGCATGCACGGCGTGGTAGCCCATATAGAGCGCTGCTGCGATCAGGATGAACGCCACGACGCCTGCGCCGATCACTTCTGCTTTCCCGTGTCCGTACGGATGATCTTCATCCGGCGGCTTCCCTGAGACACGCATCGAGCTGTAAGCGGTGGCGGTCGCAATGATGTCGCCAGCACTGTGAATTCCATCTGCGATAAGAACCTGGCTGTTAAAAACGAAGCCGACGATGAGCTTCAGTCCTGTCAGCAGCACATTGCTCAGCAGAGAGATCCACATTGCCACAATTGATGCTTTACTACCCACGAAGTCTCTCCCCGTTCCTTCCGTTACTTCCGTTACTTACACCATCGTTCATAATACGGTGATCTTACACTTTATACCAGCTGAAATCAAATCATCCTAAGCTTACCCGAGATGGCAGCAAAAAAACAGGTTCTTCCGCCTTTCGCGAACGAACCTGCCGCCTATTTGTTGTTGCGTATGCTCTACTCTCACCTGTTAGCGCTGGATAAGTTGATCCCGACGAGGTCCAACGGAAATGGAACGAATTCGTACGCCGATCGCTTGCTCGATCCATTCCACGTATGCAATTGCATTAGGCGGAAGCTCGTCGAAATTGCGAATACTGCTGATGTCGCAGCTCCAGCCTGGCAATTCCTCCAGAACAGGAGTCGCCCCTTCTAGCCTAGCGTTCACTGGGAATTCTCTCGTAATTGTCGAACCGCCTGCCAGCCGGTATGCGCTGCAAACGGGAATGGTCTCCAAATAACCGAGCACATCGAGGTTCGTTAATGCGACTTCCGTAGCTCCTTGAACCATGCAGCCGTACCCGGTTGCAACCGCGTCGAACCACCCCATTCGTCTCGGCCGTCCGGTCGTGGCGCCGAACTCACCCGCATCTCCACCTCTACGGCGAAGCTCATCGGCTTCTTCTCCGCTTATTTCAGAGACGAATGGACCTGCGCCTACGCAGCTTGAGTAAGCTTTTACAACTGCGATGACATTCTCGATGCTGCTTGCCGGAATTCCAGCTCCGACTGGAGCAAAGCCTGCAAGTGTGGAGGAAGATGTCGAATATGGATAGATTCCATGATCGGGGTCACGAAGCGCCCCTAGCTGGCCTTCAACAAGGATTTGCGCACCGTTCTTGATAGCGGCGTTCAATAGCTCCGTCGTATTCGCGAGATAGGGCTCAAGCTTCGCTCCATAAACGTTCAGCTGAGCGAGCAACTCTTCAATATCAATCGGAGACGTTCCATATAGATGTTCAAGCAGTACATTCTTAGCCGCAAGTGACTGTGTTAGCCGGCTGCGAAGTCTGATTGGATTGAGCAGATCAGCTGCCTGAATACCCAGCTTCGCATATTTATCCGCATAGAATGGCGCAATGCCGCGACGTGTAGAGCCAAAGCTTGCCGCACCGAGCCGCTCTTCTTCCAGCTGATCGAACAACCGATGATAAGGCATCACAAGCTGCGTCCGCTCGGAAATCATGACATTCGGTTTCGGCACTCCGCGTGCCTCCAATGCCTCAAGCTCTTGCAGGAATGCTTCAAGATCCAGCGCCGTACCAGGCCCTATCACATTCGTCACATGCGGATAAAATACGCCAGAAGGCAGCATATGAAGCGCAAACTTGCCGTACTCGTTAATGATCGTATGCCCCGCGTTGCTGCCGCCTTGATACCGCACGACGAATGAAGAGTCCGCCGCAAGCACATCCGTCATTTTGCCTTTCCCCTCATCGCCCCAATTCGCTCCTACGATTGCCGTTACTGCCATATCGAATCGCCTCCTGTACCTTGTTCGTGACTAGACTTGCAAGGTTGATTATAATAGCTGACAGAGGCATTAGAATAATTGATATAAATAATATCACCTATAAAATGAGGTAATACAATGAGCATGAATGAGATTAACATGGAGTGGTATCGGAGCTTTTATTGGACAGCCCGAACAGGCAGCCTATCACGGGCTGCTGAACAGCTGCATATTACACAGCCTGCGATTAGCCATACGTTGAAGCAGCTGGAGCAGGCGCTTGGCGGACCACTGTTCTTCCGTTCAGCCAAAGGGGTTTCGTTAACGTCAGAAGGCGAAGTATTGCTGCAATATGTAGAGCAGGCATTCAGCTTGTTCGAGTCGGGCGAGAAACGGATTGCGGAGATGCGCAATCTCGAGAGCGGGGAGATCAAGATTGGGGCTGGCGATACGCTGTGCAAACATTTTCTGCTTCCCTATCTGGAGCAGTTCCATCATCAGTATCCGAATATCCGCATTCAGGTGACGAACCAGACAACGCCGGAGACACTGCATCTGCTTCGAGAAGGCAAGATGGATATCGGGATCGTCAACATGCCCGCGGAGGATCGGAAAATCGATATCAAGCGCAGCTTGCCTCAGCAGGACTGCCTCGTTGGCGGCAAAACATATACTGAGCTGGTTCAAAAGCTGCAGCATCAGCCGCTTGGACTGGAACAGCTGCAAGCGTATCCGCTTATTATGCTGGAGCCAGGCGGCAGCACGCGGCAATTTCTTGACCGTTATGCAGCTGCTCATGGCGTGCAGCTGCAGCCGGAGCTTGAGCTCGGCAGCTTGGATCTGCTCGTTCAATTTGCGGTAAGCGGCTTTGGGCTTGCTTTCGTGACGCGCAATTACGTGGAGCAGGAGCTCGCTCGCGGCGAGCTGGTAGAAATCCCGCTCGCACCCGCGATACCCGAGCGGTATATTGGCATCGCCGCCCTACGCGGCGTCCCACTGTCCTCAGCATCGAAGCGGTTCATGGCGTTGCTCCCGCTGACGGAAGATTAAAGATGCGATAATGGCGGCAAGGGCGGCAAAGGGGAGCCTTTCTTGATCGTACGAACTCCTGCTTCGCAGACACCGTAAGAGCGCCATTCGCATGTGTAGCAGAGGGTGTTGATGTCTTCCGGCTGCATACGATCGCGAACGCGGAGGGTGACGTCCGCCCACGGTAAGGTCATGCCCGCTGCGAAGCCGAGCTTTTCTAGAATGCGCTTGTCATGCTCATATACGGACCGATTCTCGCAGTGCTGCTCGGCATCCTTCGGGAAGCATGCGCACAGGTCGTCGGGGCCGCCAATGATCGATACGAGCGTCTGAGGCTCGTCGCGCAGCTCGTTATACACTTCTCGCATATTGGCCGAAAACGCAGCAGAGTAACCCATCCCCCGGAACCCGAGCAGACAGAGCAGATGATGTCCTCGAAGCCGGATTTCTCGGTTCGCCATGCTGTGTCGCCTCCTTCATTCAAGTCGTCATCTAGGTTTAGATCTCATGCAAGACTTTCTAATAGCATAACACGTGAAGGGTCGGCTATGGCATAATTTCGTGCTCTAGCGCGGCAGCTTGAAAGCCAAAAACGTATATCCACAGCGCAAAACATGGTAAACTGGGAGTTGTATCTATATCGAAAGGCGGAGAAATTATGGTACATACGTTCATGATCGCGCCCAGCACTTACATTCCCTTCGATAGCGAAGACGAGCAAATTCAGCAATGTAAAGAATGGGGCTTACTATCTGAGAAAGCTTCGAAGACCAAACATTTCGCTTACAAAGGCGGCGGCCTTAACACGACCTGCTCCATTGTCGGCTATGTCGATAAAATGACTGCGGTACTCGAGTTCGATAATAAGCAACAGCACTGCATTCACCCTTCCTACCTGAAGGAAATGCAAACCTCTAGCTTCGGTGCGAGGCAAGCAGTTGCAGCTGAAGAGTCTAGCGGCGAGCAAGAGAATGCTGCGCAAGACGCTCCGGCAGCGGCTGTTGCGGCAGTTGAAACTGCGGAGACGGCCGCTGTTCATGCAGCGGCTGCGGCGGCTGAAGCCGATGCTTCGGTAGAATCCGCAGTTGCGGTAGAAGCGCCTGCGGCAGCGGAGCCCAAGAAGAAAGCACCGAAGAAAGAGAAAGCGCCGAAGCTTCAGCTGCCTGTGGAGAAAGTGAAAATGACGGCGACGGTCAAAGAATTCACGACAGTGCCGAACAACTTCACTGAAGAGGAAGACGAAGTCATTATTTATGAAGCAGCTTCCATCGCCGAGCCTGCCATCGAGCTTGGCGAAGCGTGGTCCAGCTACAGTGCGACGCTCAAGAAGCTGGAGCTTGAAATCGGACAAACACTCACGTTCGAGTGCAAAATCGTTGAGAAGAAGCTGACCAAGCACCCTGTCCGCTATAAGATCAACAACCCTTCGAAGCTTCAGAAGCTATAACTGAATCGCTGCTGAATGCGAGAAAGACCCTCATCATGAGGGTCTTTTTTCGTTGTACCTCCCTCAATCTCCCCGCTTCCTTATGAAATGCATGCTAAAGGGCCATACTACTAGATAGGTCAAGCTCTTCTTAAGCTTCGCCTGGTCACAGAAAGGAGTCCGATTAGCATTATGCAACCGACAAACGACCCCGTTAAAGAGGCTCCGGCCGTTAAACGCAAGCTGCATCCGAGCGTAGATTTACAATTCGACCGCACCTGGCTCCACAATTTGCAGGACCGAGTTGACCGCAACGGCCCATGGGATGATTGGACGATGTACCAGCTGGCAGTCGAAGCAGAGCAGTCGAAGCTTATTGGAAGCTTCGATGATTTGCAATGTTTGCGCAGTCTCCCTTCCTTCGAGCCGATGACGCATCAAATCTCGACAGCGCGCAAAGTACTGCACGAGATGAGCGGACGGGCGATTCTTGCCGATGAGGTTGGTCTGGGCAAGACGATCGAAGCCGGTCTTGTGTTGAAAGAATATATGGTGCGAGGTTTAGTGAGAAAAGCGCTTATTCTCGTGCCCGCCTCCCTCGTGCTGCAATGGGTGCGCGAGCTGAACGGAAAGTTCGGCATATCCGCCGTTGCGCAGAAGAAGGAACACTCCTGGGCGAACGATGTCGTCGTCGCTTCAATGGACACGGCGAAGCGCGATCCGCACAGAGATCGCTTGCTCGCGCAGGACTATGACATGCTCATTATCGATGAGGCGCATAAGCTGAAGAACAAGAAGACGACAAACTATCAGTTCGTCAACCAGCTGCGCAAGAAATATTGCCTCCTCCTGACCGCAACGCCGGTGCAAAACGATTTGGACGAGCTGTATAACCTCATTACGCTGCTCAAGCCAGGCCAGCTCGGCGGGCAAAATGAATTCGCTGCGAACTTCGTCGTCGACAAGCGGATGCCGAAGAACGAAGAGCAGCTGCATGAAGCGCTGTCCTCCGTTATGATTCGCAACCGCCGAAGCGATGGCGACATCCACTTCACGAAACGGATCGTGAAGAATATTCCGCTTAATCTCTCGACGGAAGAGCAAGCGCTTTATGATGCGGTGACGAAGTTCGTCCGCGAACGCGCAGGTGAATCGGATGGCGATTGGTCGAGCCTGCTGTCGCTCGTAACCTTGCAGCGCGAGGTATGCAGCAGCCGCGATGCCGTATTCGTCACGCTCGTCAACATGTTCAAGAAAACGGCTGAGGACTCCCCGCTTCGCGCGAAGATATGGGAGCTCGTCGAAGTCATCCGCTCGATTACGTCCAATACGAAAGCGGAGAAAGCGATGGAGCTCGTCCGCGAGATGAACGACAAAGTTATTATTTTCACGGAATATCGGGCGACGCAGGAGTATCTGCTGAATTACTTCCGTGCGAACAACATGGTGGCGGTGCCCTACCGCGGGGGCATGAATCGGGGCAAGAAAGACTGGATGATGGACTTATTCCGCGGCCGTGCGCAAGTGCTTATCGCGACCGAAGCAGGCGGCGAAGGCATCAATCTGCAATTCTGCTCGAATATGATCAACTTTGACCTGCCATGGAATCCGATGCGGGTAGAGCAGCGGATCGGACGGGTTCACCGGCTAGGCCAAACGAGCGATGTACGGATTTATAATCTGTGCACGATCGGAACCATCGAAGAGCATATCGTCAGCCTGCTGCATGAGAAAATCAATCTGTTCGAGCTTGTCATCGGCGAGCTGGATCATATTCTGGAACGGTTCGAGAAGAACGAATCGCTGGAGCAGCGGCTTGCCCGGCTCATGCTGGAGACTGGCGGCAACGGCGACCTGCTGCGCAAGCAAATTGACGATCTCGGCAATTCGCTCAGCCGTATTCGCGATGAAGTGGAGTTCGAAGAGGACGAGATGAGCGCCATCAACTCGATAATGAACGCCGTCGGGCAAACGATTGAGGTGAGACCATGAACGAACGCCAGATACAGAAATTCGTACAGCGGTACCTGGATGCAACCGGATGCCATATTGTCGAAAAGTCGCCAGCCCACTTCCATGTGAAGCTGTCTCCGAAGGCCGACCGCGATTTGACGAACCGCCCTTATTATTGGAGCTTCGTCGATCGCACGGGCGCTGAGCCCGAGACGATGTCGCTGCTGCTCGTCACGGACAAGCAGAAATATGATAATCAGACCGCTGCGGCGGCGGCTAACGCTCAGCAGAAGGATTCATCGGCCGGCGGTGGCGCTGCTGGAGCAGCTGCTGCTGGCAGCGGGGCTTCGGGAACGGCAAACGCCGCAGAAGCTGCACTCGGCCGCTCCTTCGGCTACATTCACGGCACGCTCAATACGAATATTCGCGTACCGCGGGAAGATCTATATTTTGGCTCCAGACGGCTGAATCAGCTGTTCGAATCCTCCCGGCAAGGCGGGAGCTATCTCTGCCTGTTCCAAGAGCCGGATAAGCGCAGCAATCACCCGCTTGACTCAACCGCTTACAGCGCGTGGCTGGGCGTTAATATGAAGGTCGAGTTCGCCTGCGACATGAAGCGAGAAGAATTCCACTCCTTCGGCGTCTCTCTTGCAACTGGACAATGCATCGAACAGTTCCACGATCGGCTGCTGCAATATCGGATGACACCCAAGCTGCCGCCAAACGTGCACACCGCGAAGAACGCATTTACGCTTACCAAAGCAGCAGCGATTGCAGAGCAGACGCTCGAACGCAAGCTGCGTACCTACGACTATTCTTGGGCAGCTGCTGCCTCGAAACGGCTGAATGAAGAGCTCGAAACGATCAACCATTACTATCAGCCGCTGCTGGAATCTGCAGAAGAAGAGAATAAGCCGCAAATTGCGGAGCAATTCGAGCGCCGCCAAGAAGAGATCAAGTGGCAGTACGAGCCTCGCGTTACGGCTTCCGCCATTAATTGCGGCATTTTCTACCTGCAAGGTATCGGATAAACTAGCGCGAGACTTCATGAAGCGACAAGAACGGCGGTATGACCCAATGATCCGGCAAAAATAGAATGATGCTTGTCCAGTCGGCCTGACAGGTTCCTACACCCTTTTTCGCGCCATTTCGTTACAATGACGGTGTCAGGAACGAATCTTTGCTAAGAAAGTCAAATCTTAAGGAAGCAGCAGGTGATGCACATTGCTATGTCGCCGTATCCTCATGTTGGCCCTATTAGTCTCCGCTTTCTTCTTGATGACCAATGAAGTCTCTGCCGCTGCCATATTGAATACGATTTCCGCCCCTGCGGAAGTGAAGTCGAAGCTTGAGCAGCAAGTGAAGCTGTGGTCAGACACGTTGTCGAAGCAGCCTCAATTCGAGGCGTGGAAGAATGCCTCTCCTGTAATTGTACCGATTGGCCCAGGCACGCATGGTTGGCTGGTCACCTTCCAAGTGAACCGTAAGCCTGTTGGCTATATGATTGTGAATGCAACCGTAAACGGCGGTTTTGAGCTTGGGGAATACGGAGCCGGAGATCACCCCGCCTTCGATCCGAACACGCTTTATCGTTCCCTCATCCGCCAAGGCCTGATTACTTCATTCACTGAAGCCATGAAAAAGCCGCTCCATCTGGAACGGCTTTACCTCTCGCCCGTGCTCGCAGTCTGGAAATGGACAACTGCAGCTGGCGAAACTTACTATTTAGATGCTTGGAACGGTGAAGCACTGCCTGTGAACGATAAAATGTGGGACGAGCAGGTCGCTGCTGCCGCCGCTGCCGCGAAGCTTAAGTCACCAACCGTGCCGCTCACTACGGTAGCGCAAGCACATGTCAATCAATGCTTCGATCCGTATGAACGGATGCCATGGCTGACCAAGTCACCTCTATCGTTCGATCAGGTTCGGCTGCACTTGCCCGAATATCTGGATAAAATGAGTCAAATCCGGTATACCGCAGAGCTGTATCGCAAAACCGTGCTCTTCGTGTACCCGGCAATTGGTTATCATCGCTGGAATAGCGGCTCCTCGATTGGCACGGCCGCACCATCTGTCTTCGTTGAAGTGGATTATGAAGGATCGCGCTTTATTCCGATGACAACCATGAATTCCCTCGGCCATTTCTACAGGTAACACTATGAAGGCGGCGTACTTATTCCCGAGGCGATTTAATCCATTGCATAACGCCTAATCCGCCAATACCGAACCAGCGCGTCAGCCAAGGCTCTCTTACAGCTTTGGCTTTTTTGCGGTTTTCACGGTGTGTATCAAGCGGCGTATCGATGAAGTTAATCGCTTTGCCTGTAATGAATTTGATGTAATCTTCCGGTTTCTCGACAGCCATTGCGGTTGCATCTCCTTTTCCCTTATAAATTGCTTATCTACAGTGTCTCCGCTAATCATTCCTTTCAAACATGAATGAGTTTCCTTGGACTGTGCCACGCTAACCATAAGTCTTTTGGAACTGGAGGTATGGCATGTCCATGTCATTTGATCTCATTCGCTGTGCAATTAAACGGCGACTCATTCTTCCACTCTGTACGGTGCTCATCATCAGTTCCGGTTCTGGACAGCCGGCACAGCGTGCTGCAGCATATCCGCTCGATGCGCCTGTCAAGCATACCGCTGCCGCTCGAACTAGTTCGCAGCCGCCGGATTACCATCGAGCACTGCCAAGTGCGGAAGTGCTTATTGATGTAGGACATGGCGGGATTGACGGCGGTGCGCATCATGAAGAAGTCCTCGAGAAGGATATCAACTTGGCGGTTGCCAAGAAGCTGTATCTGCTCCTGCAAGCAAGCGGTATTCGCGCTATCCTTAACCGTGACGCCGATTATGCGCTGAGCGATGACAACCGGTGGAATCCTGCCGGATCCCGGCATCGGCGCGATTTGTCGCAGCGCAGCCAATTGACCAAAGAAATCGAGACGCGAATTCTCGTCAGCATTCATGTCAATTGGGCGCCGGACAAGACTGAGCACGGACCGCTCGTGCTTCATCAGAATGAAGGCGAAAGCGCACTGCTCGCGTTCTGCATCCAGGATGCGCTGAACCGCAAACAGAATACGCGCGCGCTTCCGCGTGTCGGCCGGCCCTTCTATCTGCTCAATGTCGTTAAGCAGCCTGCCGTTATCGTCGAGCTGGGCTTTCTCAGCCATGAAGGTGACCGCGAGATGCTGACCGATCCGCGCAAACAGGTGCAGCTTGCCGAAGCCATCCACTCAGGAGTGCGGAATTATATCCTTCTCCGCTGACGGAACGATCATCTGCGATAACGTGACAAATGTGGTATTCGACTTCATGCCCGGGATGCTCGCCTTCAGAACGGCTGCCGTAATTTTGCCTGGAGGACCGACATGCCCGATCGTGATGCAACTGTCATGGCTCTCGAGATACCTGCGCATGATTCCCACCTGCTTCGAGACATGATTCGCCGTATACACGTCGTCGAGAAACACTTGATTCGACAAGAGCGGCACGCCAAGCTCGGCAGTCAGCTTCGGCAGAACCGTCTTGTACGTTGTGCGGCTATCGAGGAAGAACATGCCATGCTGCTTCACAACGGACAGCACGACGCGCATGACCCGTTCGTCTGCCGTTACCTTGGAGCCCATATGATTGTTCATCCCGACAGCATGCGGCACAGCTTGAATCGCTTCTTCGACGCGTTTGCGGATCTCCACGTCGCTCATCGCCGTTGTGATGGCACCGGGGCCAAGCCATTCCGGCTTACCGCGCACCGGCTCCATCGGCATATGGACGATTACGTCGTGGCCGAGCTTATGTGCGAGCTCCGCATCCTGCTTCGTCGTCGGCAAGAACGGCATGACCGCCACTGTAATATGAACCGGGAGGTCCATCATCTCTGGCGTTCCCGTCTGATTATTACCGAAATCGTCGATAACAATGGCGACCTGACGATTGCTCTTTACTTCGCTTTGTTTATCCGCAGTCACGGATGCCGATGCAATGCCTCCTTCAAGCGGCAAAAGCAGTGTAATTGCAGTCATCAAGGCGCACAAGCCTGTCCATTTTATCCGCTTCATTTGGCTCATTTTGCACATATTCCTCTCTTTTTCGTAAAATGCTCACACTCCTTCATTGTTTGTGTGTATAGGAAAATTTATGTATTTCAGTCATGCTCTTGGGTCAAAAAAAGATGAGCATCATCGCTGATCCCCTTCTTCCCTACGTGCATATTGAATTACATTGAGGATTCTGGCTATATGGCCAGAATTGCCGCTGTTATGGATAAGCTGCTTGAAGGGGTCGGGTTGAACGGCAAGGCCTTTATTCCGATGATTATCGGCTTCGGCTGCAACGTTCCCGGCATCATGGCTGCGCGAACGATCGAACAGCCGAAAGAACGGCTGCTGACCATTTTGCTCACGCCGCTTATGTCATGTTCTGCTCGACTGTCGGTATACAGCTTATTCGTCGGCACTTTCTTTCAATCAAACCAGGCCATTATTGTGCTGTCCTTATACGTTCTCGGGATCGTGGTCTCATTAATTCCGGCCAAGATCTTCTCCTTTACGCTTGCTAAGGAAGAGGCATCCATGTTCATAGTGGAGCTTCCGCCATATCGCATACCCCAGTGGCGAGCTTTATCCCGCAGCACATGGGAGAAAGGAAAAGGATTCGTGCGAAAGGCAGGCACTTTCATTTTCGGGGGTTCGGTTGCGATCTGGCTGCTTGGCTATACCGGTATCCACGGTTGGAACGTGCCGATGGATGAGAGCTTCCTCCAAACCATTGGCTCCTTGCTGTCGCCGGTGTTCTCGCCGTTGGGCTTTGGCAATTGGCAAGCCGGAGCTGCGCTTATTACGGGTTTCCTTGCCAAGGAAGTCGTCGTTTCGACCATGGGAATCATTTACGCTGCACCGACATCTTCAGGCCTTGAGGGGGCGATTACGCACTTCTTCACCCCGTTGCAGGCCTACAGCTTCATGACCTTCATTCTGCTTTACGTGCCGTGACTTGCTACGGTCGGCGTCATCCATACCGAGACCGCTTCTCGAAAATGGACGTTGTTCTCTGTTGGCTATGCGCTTGTCACAGCTTATATCATAGCTTTTATTATTTATCGCACAGGGCTTCTGCTTGGATTTCATTAATTTTCTGGGATGGTGAACCGCTATGCTGTTTAGTATCATCGTCGGCATCGGCATCTTCGGCTATTCGACGTGGTCTCTGTACCGTTATATTGGAAAAACGCGCCAAGGAAAATGTGCAGCATGTTCTCTTAGAACTACATGCACGGCTACGTCAGCCCCCGTCGACAACCGATAACGATAAATAACATAAAATTGCACAATTAAACGACAGACTATTTCATTGCCCGGCGAAGCACAGCCTTCGGCAGGATTTAGTGGATCGCAATCGACTATTATAATGGCCGGCTCGAACCCTTAAGACAATAAACAAGCCAAAGAAGCATCCTGTCCAGATGCTTCTTTGGCGATTTCAGCGGGATTCTTCAAATGTTCTGCCAGTCGTCCCATTCGTCATATGGCAAGTAACGCAGGTTCGGTTTAACTATGCGTTTCTCAATCTTGTCAAATGCCGCTCCGCCGAGGATAAAACGCAGCTTAGGATGACTTCGTGAGATCGCATCAATCCATGCAATGAGCCTGTCCGCATAGCGGACGTCCGTAACGGAGGCAGCTATGAAAGATACTTTATGGCGGTCGATTATCCTCTCCAAATCCGCAAGCGGCGTATCCGGTCCCAGGTACAATACGTCTGCACCGCGTTTGCGAAGGAAAAGGCTGAATGACATCAGTCCCAAATGATGACCGGCGTTATGCAGATAATCCGTCGTACCAGCGGTATAAGAAAGAAACGAATCGGTTTTTCCCTTGGTTCCCTAAGGTTGAGCGATAATAAACCGATTGGATCAAGAATGAGGTGTCCCGTTGCCATCTTCAACACCTTCGGGACACCATTACCTATTTATTCCCCTTACTCTCATTCGATCGGTCGTGCGCTAACTCCTTCGAACGTCAATTGAACTGGACGAATGCTCCCATCCTCTTCGAAAACCATCCGATCCAAGCAGACGACACGGTGATTCCGATCCGTCTCAGTCAGCGGCCGGCGATGATAGACGATAATCCACTCATCCGTGCCAGGCACTTGAATCATGCCGTGATGGCCAGCGCTTGTTGCCACATCCGGGTTCTGCTGGAGGATTTTGCCGACACGCTCGAACGGACCGATCGGCGAAGATGCTTTGGCATACGCAACCGAGTAATCCGGCACGCCCCAGCCGCCTTCCGCCCACATGAAGTAGTAGAAGCCTTTGCGCTTGATCATGCATGGCCCTTCCACGAACTGCTCCGGTGTCACCGATTTGAACGTCTCGCCATCATCAAAAGTGCCGAGGCTAATCATATCCTCGTTCAGCTTCACCACATTGCAATGTCCCCAGCCGCCATAATACAAGTATGCGCTTCCATCATCGTCAATAAAGACATGCGGATCGATGGGCTGCGCGCCGTGATGGAACTTATCGATGAGCGGTTTGCCGATCGCATCGCGGTATGGACCTTCCGGCCGGTCAGCAACTGCGACGCCAATGCCGCCTAATTCTTCATCACTTTGAATATCATTCGCTGCAAAATAATAATAGTATTTGCCATTGCGTTCGATCGGCGAAGGTGCCCACATCGCTCGCCAAGCCCACGAGATGCCGCTCATCTCCAGGATGCGGTCTACCTTGGTCCATTCGATCAAGTCCGTCGAATAGAACGCGTCGAAATGGGTCTGTTCTTCATAAGGTGCCGAATACGTCGGGTAGATCCAATACTTGTTCTCAAATATTCTAGCTTCCGGGTCTGCATACCAGCCTGGAAAAATCGGATTGCCTGATGTTCGCTTAAGCATGCTCTCAGTCACAGTATCCTCTCCCTTTGGTAGAACCAACATATGGACGCAATTATATCAAAAAAACCTTCGAATCATCAATTCGAAGGCTGCGACATTAGAGTATGTAATTGCGACATTACTGACGCAAAGTAGAGTTCTGCGGCCAAATCATTCGGCTATCCTCAGTCGAATCTCCTTGCAGGTAGATTGCTTTTAACCCGTGGTACTTATTTTCAATGGAAATCTGATCGGCAATTGGTTTAGGCTTCAAGTTGCTGACAAGAAAGCCCTTTTTAAATTTGATGTAAAGCATGTTGTCTTCATAGCCGAGCTTATAACCTTTATAGCTTGTCGCACTTTCAACTAACACGATACCCTTTAACGTGATGGATTGATCAGTTGTCGTTACCTCTTTGACTCCCAATACACTCGGATTGATCGGCGTAGTATATAAGTTGATTAGCATGATTCCTGCAATAATGAAAAAGAGTACAGCAATTGCAGTAACAAGAACCTGCTTTGGCATGTTGAAAGCTCTCCTATCCGAAATAAAGCCGGGCAAAATTGAAAGTTATAAAAAAACCCTTCGAACTCAATCGAAGGGTTGTACTGTTAAGGTAAATGCGGTCAAGAGGACTCGAACCTCCACGTCATTGCTGACACTAGAACCTGAATCTAGCGCGTCTGCCAATTCCGCCATGACCGCATATCTCGTAACCAGCTTCTTCATTTCTTCAGAAGCGGCGAGAATTAATATACCATGCGTGTTAACAATAAGTCAACACTTCAGCAAAAAAATTTATTGAACTAGAACTGCACGCATAGCGTGCTTAATGAACCATGTTCAATCGTGTCGTATAGTACACGAATTTCATTCCCTAGCGTATTCGCACCAAGCGCAATCAGCAATGGTGCAAAATGCTCCGCCCTTGGCACACCGCGTCTTGCATGCGGAGCGAGCGTCTCATACCGGCTTAATGCTTCGATATCTCGTGCCAGCACCTTTTCGCGAATCCAATCTCTGAATTCCACAGCCCACTGCCGCGGCGGGGCATCTCCTGCACGATCGATCTCGTTAAAGTTATGCGTCAGGAAGCCGCTGCCGATGACAAGAATTCCTTCCTTCTCAAGCCCTTGCAGCGCTTCGCCGATTGCGATTTGCTGACTTGCGGGCAAGTAGGGATTAACCGATACAGGTACGATCGGGATATCCGCTTCCGGGTAGGCATGCATCATAATCGGGAAGACACCGTGGTCAAGACCGCGATATTTCTGCTGAACCGGAATGTTGTGACTCCGCAGCCTCTCTTCTACCATATTCGCGACGATCGACGAGCCTCTCGCCGGATATTGCACCTGATAGTACGACTGCGGGAAGCCGTAGTAGTCATAGACCATCTCATGGACGTCGTCCGTAGAGGCAATGGTCGTAATCTCGCTCTCGAAATGGGCAGAGAAGATAACGATAGCTTTCGGACGGTTCTCTTTGCCATAGCGGTTAAGAAAAGCGGTAAATTCAGACTGCTCAAATATCGTCATTGGCGATCCATGCGCCAGAAATACAGGTGAAATCAAATTCAGCCCTCCCTCTTACCAGCGGCCAATCGCAACGATTACGAGAAGCACAATAAAGATGACGTTCATGAAGACAGCTTGATTCTCTTTGCGCTTCGCATGTACGCCAGCTGCCAGCACCATGACAACTGCCAGGGCAATGGCTGCAATCGAAGTCAGAACAGGCGCTACGTCTGCCGCGAACGGTACAATAAGTCCAATCGCGCCAAGCAGCTCCGACCAGCCGATGAAATTAATCATTCCCTTGGAGTAATCTTGTGCCCAAGGCATGCTCGACTTCACCTTCTCCACCTGAAATGCTTTCATCATACCGCCCATCAGGAACGCTAGTGCCAATACACCTTGAATAATCCAAAGTGCAATATTCATCCTCATTCTCCCCTTATCTAATTTGTTTTTAACAACTGTCACCAGCAATTGAATGGACCTTGTTATGGTTGTCTAATATCCCCTAGGGCATTTATTGAGAAGTAGTTTCTTTAAAGTGACATAGTATACAAAAAGATACCTAAGGAGAAATCTGATGTCTGCGAATTGTGAGTTTACGACAGTGCTCGAGATTTTAGGCGGCAAGTGGAAGCCTACCATCATGTATCATCTCTTCTCAAACGGTACGATGCGATTCAGCGAGCTGCAGCGCGCCATGCCGGAGATTACGAAAAAAATGCTGACGGCACAGCTTAGAGAGCTCGAATATCATGATATTGTGCATCGTGAAATCTATCAGCAAATACCGCCGAAAGTGGAGTATTCCATGACCGAGCATGGCAAAGGGCTGACGCCTGTTCTGATGGCCATGAACGATTGGGGGAAGGCGCATCTCAATCATCTGAGCACACTATATGGCGAAGAACAGCCACTGAACGAAGCTGCGAGCAACATCGAAGGATAACAAAAGGACGATCTCCAGCACTTGATGTGCAAGAGGTCGTCCTTTTTCGTGACATGGATGAATAGATTCCTAATATAGAACGGGAGGGATCTATGATGAAGAAATTCAGATTGCTGCTAATAATGGTTATGCTCCTTGCGATTACCATGACGCTGACGAGCTGCGTCCCAGGTGATGGCGTCAACACCGCAAGCCGTCCCGCAGGCTTCTTCTGGGGCATCTGGCATGGCTGGGTCGCACCGATATCACTGATAATCGGTATTTTCAAACATCACATCCGAGTATACGAGATTCATAACATCGGCTGGTGGTATGATGCCGGATTTTACATTGCGGTCATCAGTGGCTTCGGAGGAATCTCGTTAAGCAGAAGAAAAAAATATGTTTCGAAACACTCGAAAAATTGTGATTGATTATTGATGCTCACAACACCCTTCGAAATATCGAAAGGTTTCACGATTAAGTAAATTTAAAAAGCAGTTTATTTTTATTAACTTTACACGTTTTATCGTCAATTTAATAATTACACTAATAAATGGAATCGTTGAGGTGGACATACTTTGGAGCAACTAGACACGATACTCATTGTCGATGATAGCCATCTGCATAA
Source organism: Paenibacillus taihuensis (assembly GCF_003386535.1). Lineage (GTDB taxonomy): Bacteria > Bacillota > Bacilli > Paenibacillales > Paenibacillaceae > Paenibacillus_Z > Paenibacillus_Z taihuensis. The sequence goes on along the minus strand of NZ_QTTN01000015.1, from coordinate 103,394 downwards.
TGCGATGCTGAACGATATTCTCGCGCCGCATTATCGCGTAATGATTACGGATAACGGATCTAAAGCATTGCATATCGCTTCGACCCAGCGGATCAATATGGTCCTTCTGGACATTATGATGCCGGGTATAGATGGCTTTGCCGTTTGCCATTCTCTCAAGAACATCCCCGCTCTAGCCGAAATCCCTATTCTGTTTATAAGCGCACTCTCCAACACCAGCGACATCGTTCACGCCTTCAAAACGGGCGGAGCCGATTATATTACGAAGCCGTACCAAGCCGAAGAGGTTCTGGCGAGGATAGGCGTTCACTTGCGGCTTCAACGTTCCAAAGCTGAAGTTCAATCGCTCTTATCCCAAACGATGAATGGCGTCATTGAGATTATCAACGATTTGTTGACCAGCAAATATCCCGTCCTTGTTCGCCACGTCAACCAAATGAGATTAACTGCGGAGAAGATGATGCAGCTTCTCTCCATCGGCAGGCATCATCCGCAATCAACTTATTCATCCAGCAAAATTACAGCAAGATCTATCGGATATCACCGTTCCGGGTCAGTTCATTCTGAACATGCTCATTATGTTTGAATCGTATTTGTATCAGGGCTTTGCGCCTAATCAAGCGCTGGAGAGGATCAAGAAGAGCGATCCCCTTATCCGCCTATGCTTGTTGGAGCGTTGGAGCAAATCGTTGCATCGGAGTATGTACTCGTTGAGAAAAAGATTCTATATGAGGAACTTAAGCCTGGCATGGTGCTCTTGAGTCCGGTAATTAACCGCTCAGGGGTTAAATTACTTCCGGTTGGCATCGAATTAACGGAGAACCAAATCCAAAACATACTGAGCTACTATCGAGATCACAAGCTGCTCTTAAGCACTGTAAGTGTGATGGACTACAAGTCCAAATAAGCAAAAAAAAAAACCTTCGATGATTATCGAAGGGTTGTGCTTGTAGAAGATGGTGCGGTCGAGAGGACTCGAACCTCCACGGCTGTTACACCACTAGAACCTGAATCTAGCGCGTCTGCCAATTCCGCCACGACCGCATCTGGCAGTTTGTCGCTTCAAGTGAAGCAACGAAAATTAATATACCATAACCGTCTTGGACAAGTCAACCTATGCAATTTATTTTTTGATTTTTTTTTCTTAGCCAGCTTCAAACCCTTGATGAATCGCATCTAGCAGCTGGTAAGTCGTGTCGCAGCAATACTCCCAGAACATGATTCCCGCGAGCCCTTCCCGAATGACAAAATCAGCTTTATGCTTCATCGATTCTTCGTCATCGTACGTAATAAAATTCTCGCCATCGAATAAGTATGGCGCCTTCGCCTCGTCATCCCAGTAGCGGATGTACCCGTTCTTCCCGATGAACTCGTTCACCAGCTTCGTATAATCCGGGCCGTAGCCGCCAGTTGTTCCGGCCATCTGATGCAAGCCATGATGGACGTTCGGCACTTGCTTCCACATCCGCGAATAGAACGCGGCGCCAATGACGATTTTCTCCTTCGGTACGCCTGCATTTCTGAACAAGCGAACCGACGCTTCCACGCTGATACGGAACAGATCGCCGGTCGACGCATGCAGATTCGTATGATGCCCAGTCAAAGTCTGGAATCCGCCGCGCATATCGTACGTCATCAGTTGAATGAAGTCCAGATAGCGATGCACCTGATCCATTTCCGTGCCGTCGATATAGTATTGGTCCGCGCCAGCCGCGATCGTTAATAAGTAGTGGCGGCCAGTTTCAGACCCAAGGAGATCGAAAGCGTCTCGGAGCTCCTTAAGCAGCAATGTAAAGTTGACGCGATCATCCGGGCTCGCCCCAATACACGCAACGCCATAGCAAGGATACTCCCAGTCCAGATCGATCCCGTCAATCGGATACTCACGCAGAATCGCCACAGCCGTATCCGCCATCCGTTTGCGGCCTTCCGCTGTTGATGCAGCTTCGGAGAAACCTCCGGCACTCCAGCCGCCAACAGAGAGCAGTATGACGAGGTCAGGGTTGTATTGCTTCAACGTCTGAAGACTGTCCAAATGCTTCAAATGAGCGATACTGATGCCGTCGTTCACGACATGTCCGAATGCGATATTCATGTGCGTAAGCTTACGTGCATCTTCTTCTCTTACTTTAGGCAGCCATGTATCTCCGACATAGCCAGCTTTGATATAACTCGATTTCAACCTGATCTCCTCCATCATTGCATGTATTGAACCGTTACTCCTGCCACAGCTTCCCGTCTTGCCCGATATGATAAGTGCTTTGAGCGTCTACGGATGCCGCGGAAATTTGGAACAGGCGACTCGTAATTTCAATGCGCGGTTGAATTGTCCAACCCTCGTCCCCCATTAACAATGCCGGGTCCATCGTGTAATGGCCATGCTCGGCGTAATAATTGCGCTGGCGGTAATACAGACGCCGTAATTCCCATTTCACAAGCTCATCCGGCGGCAGCGTAAATGTATCCGTAGTCTTGTCATCGCCAAAAACAACGTAGCCCCATAGCTCTGGGTAATGCATATTAATAATCCCCTGCGGCGACCATACCCAGTTGTCTTCCGGATACGGCTTGCCTGTAGCAGGATTAACGACCTTCACATAACGGCCATCCTTCACTTCCACTTGCCATTCGACCCTGGAAAAATTAACGCGCCAGAACTGTCCGATCGACGGACGCTTCCGGTCATTCGCGCACTCCAGCAAGCTCTTCCAAGGGATTGCTACCTCGATGCTCCAGCTGCGGTTATCCGCATTCGGATTGTTCAGCTCCCCATCAATGTGTACCGCTGTCTTCAAGCCTGCAATATCCCAAGCATCAACCGGAGGTCCTCCATCACGGTAAGGTTTAACGAGCAGCAGATCCCATACCGTATTCAGAGCGTTAATCTCAAACTCGTAGTATTGATGCGAATCGCCGTCTGGATCGATGAAGATCTCGAAGTCGTTATCGTAGAAAATGACAGAGTCGCGCTCGGTAAGCGTCGCCCAAATTTCGTTCTCCATCAGCTCTGCGCCGAAATAGAAATACTCATCATCCCATAGCATTTTGACACGTGTCTGCTTGGCTGGCAGCGGCCTTGCATCACCTTCGATGTCTACGAAGTCTTCCGTCCATTGCGCATGCGCCCAGAACGGCTTATCCAGCCTGCCGTCGAGCTCCAGAGCGCAAGCAGCCCTGCGGCATATGTAATGCTCCGGCGCATAGGACAAGACGGCTGGCTCAGGTACTCTGCTAACGTTCATGTTCGATTCTCTCCCAATTAGATATATCATCTTGTAGTAACTCCGTCTTTTTTTCGCCTTCATTATACCCCTTTTCATCATAAATGTAAGTAAAAGATATATCTTTATATCAAAAACCGTGGGACTAACTATATCTTATTAAGCAAAATAGCCTCCCACAACGAGTCGCAATAAACATACTCGCAAGGAAGGCTATCTGTAATGGCCTAACTATTCATTTCCATTATGCAGCTCCGGACCAGGTCCGACCGTCTGCCTCGAGATCCACTTCACGGGGATAATTGCCCGCTCCTGCTGAGTCATGCCGTTCTCCAGCTGATCTACAATCATCATCGCGGAGCGCCGGCCGATCTCCTCGTAATTTTGCTCCAGCGTCGTAATCGGAACGTCCGCTTGCGTGCACAGAACATCGTTGTCGAAGCCGATAATCGACAGCTCTTCCGGAACTTTGATTCCAAGCTCAAGCGCGGCCTTCAAGCAATCGTACGCGACCAAATCATGCTCGGCTTGAATGGCGGTCACACGCAGCTCCTGCAGCTTGCCGACAAGCTTCTTGTAGAACTCTCGGCGAACTGGTGCTGCACCTTCAGCATCGCCCGATAAATTGCTGAAGCATAGCTCGATATCGAGCGGAATTCCGTTATCTTGCAGCGCTTTGCTGTAACCGAAGAAACGGTCTCGAACGGTGCTGCGGTATTGAATCCCGACCGTCGAAATAAATGCGATTCGCGAATGGCCGAGCTCGATAAGCTTGGATGCCGCGATGTACCCGCCTTCTTCATTATCAGAAACCACGCTGCCGATCGTCAGCAAGTTATAGTACTGATCGAGTGTCACGATCGGATAGCCGTTCATATGCAGGGCATGTACGACATCCAGGTTATGCTGCGTGCTGACAGGATAGAGGATGATGCCGGCCGTGCCTCGTTTGGGCAGCGACAGAAGCAATTCCCTCTCCCGTTCGCTGCTCCAATCACTGTTATGTATGCTTAAGAAGTAGCCAATGGATTCCAAATATCCGGAAACCGATTGGATATGCTCCAATGAATTGTTCTGGGTTTCGAATGGAAGCACCATCGAGATAATCGGGCTCGCTTGCCGCGTGACAGGTAACTCGGCAGGTTTCTTAACGTCATCCTGCTTCTTGACGAAGCTGCCGCTCCCTCGTCTCCGGTAAATCAGACCTTCCCGCTCCAGCTCTATTAATGCGCGTTTGGACGTGATACGGCTGACGCCGAACTGTTCCGCGAGCTCAAGCTCCGTCGGAAGCTGCTGACCGGTCACATATTCTCCCCCAGAAATACGATCGCGCAGTATCCCGAGTATTTGACTATATAACGGTTTATTATCGCTCAGCACGATCGTTACACCTCACAGCTGCGTTCTCGGCGCTGTAACCGGCTCATAAATATAACTGCGGCTGAGCTTTACCACACGGCGATTGCGCTTGCGGATAACGACGCTGTCTGCGTCCCAAGCTACGACGATGCCCATCACATCATTGCCTTCCATGCCGTCACGAACGACACGAAGCGATGTACCTTCTACCCGATATTGATCGAGCTGCTCTTCAGAGATCACGGACCTACACTCCTTTGTACGACAACGTTATAAAAAAACCTCAAGGCTCGAAGGATTGCTCCTCGCCCTGAGGCTTTCGGATTTTCACTTAACCGACATGCTCTTTGGAGTCATTCGTCTCATACCACTCATCCAACACGCGGGATGACATGACACGGCTCGTAATATACTCCGATTGCTTCTCGGAGAACTGTTCTTTCCAATCAATCTCAAGCTCATCTGCGAGCTTCACGATTGTAAGCAGCTCTGACCAGGCGACATAACGTTTATACCAGAAAAACTGCGGGTGCTCAATCATATAAGGGTACAAGTCATCAAATTCGGTATGCTTGCAGTCGAGTGCACGTTCGAAATGAATTTTCGCGTCCGACAATTTGCTAATTAAGTAATCTGCTGTAAGTTTACCCATATTATGATGCCTCCCTCCATTACTTTATGAACATTATAAGGCAAATCAGAGCGCATGGAAAGATGCTGAATCTTGGTATTACTCGAAGCGGATCTTCCCGCCGTCCAAGGATGCAATCTTCACGAGCGACTCGACCCGAACTCCTTGCTCACGGATTGTACGAGCTCCGGATTGGAATGACTTCTCCACGACGATGCCAAGTCCTGCAAGCTTCGCGCCGGAGCGCTCGATAATCTTGATCAGGCCGCGCGCTGCATCGCCGTTCGCAATAATATCATCAATGAAGAGGACCGTATCATCCGCAGTCAAGAATTGACGGGAAACCATAATATCCGTTACAATTCCTTTCGTAAAAGAAGGCACGCGCTCGCAGTAAGCGTCCGGATCGGCGATCAGCGTCTTCTTCCTTCTTGCGAATACAAGCGGTACGCCAAGGGCGAGTGCTGTCGAGAACGCAACAGGAATGCCTGAGGACTCCACCGTAATGACCTTCGTAATCGGAGACTCGGCGTATAAACGCGCGAACTCCTTGCCCATCTCTTGCGTTAACAGCGGATCGACCTGATGATTAAGCAATGCGTCCAGCTTCAGGACGTCCTGATTAAGAATAGAAGCTTCGCGCAGTATGCGTTCTTTTAACAGTTCCATTCGCTAAACCTCCACCGTAAAAATCTTTTCCGTTAAAGTTACCATATGTACCCTGAACTCTGCAACTGACAGGCAGAAATTCACGAAACCAACGCAATTTCACTGCAACTTTTTTCCAAAATAAGCGTCTAAAAGGTTACCAGAATCGCGGCTGACCGCTTTTTAGGGCATAACGCACAGGTGGTGCTAATGTACATGGATCTTAATTCGAGAACCTTACTGAAAAAACCTGCTTTGACCGGAGCAGCTTGTCTTATCCTTCTAGCTCTGGCAGGCTGTCAGCTTAGCAGCGGTGATTTCTCACTCGGTAACAACGATGATTCCGTAGTAAGCCAAAGCAATTCTGCTTCTAATAATGAACACTCGGACAGCCCTCAGAAGGCTCTCGATACGAATATTACTACGGCTGCCGGCGAGACAGCGGCGAGTGGCGATGCGACAACGGTTGCAGACGCAACGACCGAGTCCACCTCCAGCGGATCGAAACCTGCGGCCAAATCGCCTGCGGCGAAGAACGAGAAGAAGTGGGACTCCAAAGCGCCGAAGCTGCATGGCATTGCAATCGGTGATGCTGGGGCCCTTTGGGACAGCAAGCTTGGCGCACCTTCTGACAGCTACACGATGGATGATGACACAGAGACCGTTTCTGTATCCGAATATTTGGCCTTCTCCGTTGGCTACGGTTCCGATAAGAAGGTTAAATTCGTCGAAATCTTCGACAAGAGCGCCGATACCGGCTTAAATGGCCTGCATGTTGGCGATAGTCAGAACGCGGCGATTAAAGCGCTTGGCAAGCCGGATATCCAAACCGCAAGCGTCCTCGCTTATCAAGGAACAGGCGCGCTGCTGAAGCTCGATCTTGACCCTCAGAATAACAAGGTCCTCTCCATCAAGCTGTTCTCAAATCCAAACTAGCCAGAGTGTAACGAGCGCTACGAACAGGATCGGCATCGTCAGCAGCAAGCCGAGCTTGCCGTACTCCCGCCAGGAGATCTCGATGCCGCCCCTGCGGAGCAGCTGCATCCACAGCAGCGTTGCGAGCGAACCGATCGGGGTCAGCTTGGCACCTACCGATGTGCCGAGCAAGCTCGCAAACGGCAAGTAATCAGGCCCTCCCGTATGCGAAATGGCGAGAGAGGACACAAGCACGGCTGGCAGATTATTCACCGCCGCGCTCAACAACGAGAAGACAAGCCCCGAACCCAGAATGCCCACGAACTCCCCATGCTGTACGAGAGGTTTTAGCAGCTCGGGGAACCACGATATTGCCCCATGCAAATATAAGCTGTAGACGATCAAGTTCATGGATAGAGCAAAGACGATAATGAGCCACGGCGTTTCACGAATCGTTCGCCGTACATTCCCTTGGCGAGCGAACATGCATGCCAGCCACTGAATGGCCGCACCTCCAAGTGCAATGACTGCCACCTGTACGTGCAGCCTCTCCGCAAGCAAATACCCCACCAGCATTGCACCCATGATGAGCCACGATAGAATGAACAGCGGCCTGCTGCCGATTACCGAAGCTGGCTCAGGAAACGACTGCGGCGCCTCCGATCTGTGCTCTTCCCTTCGAATGCTTTTGCCGAAGAAAGCTGCAGTTACAGCCACAGTGCCGACAATGGCGCTTAAGCCAGGCAGCAGCATCGTCCTTGCATACTCACCAAACGAGATATTGAAGAAGTCTGCGGTGAGGATATTGGTCAAGTTGCTCATCATAAGCGGCGCGCTTGCCGTATCTGCCATCAGTCCAACGCCCAGCAAAAATGCGATCCTCGTCTTCCGAGACAACGCGAGCAGCGAAGTGACCTCCAGCACGATCGGGATCATGATCAGAATGGTGCCGTCATTATTGAAGAAGATCGTGATGCTTGCTGCGAGCAAGCAGAGAAGAACCAGCAGCGTTAGCTGATGATGATGAAACCGGCGTACGATATGAAGCGCTGCCCAGCGGAAAAATCCGTTCGCATCGAGAAGCGAAGTAAATAACATAATGCCGATAAGCGAGAATGTCGCGTCCCACACGAAGCCCCATATATAGGCGGCATCCGCCGGAGCGAGCAGTCTTGCTGCGAATAATAGTAGTGCGCCTATGAGTGCCACTATGGCTTCATGAATGCCACGAGGCCGCCAAACAATAAGTGCAAGCGATGCGGAAAAGACGCTGACCGCAATTGCGATATTCATGTGAGCAGGATCAACTCGCTAACCTGTGATTATAGTCATGCCCGTCCCTCTTTGGACATACCTTGTTAATAAGTGTCGTAAGGGGAAATAGGAGGTCGTGGCTTAAATGATGAAACGGACGAGCAAAGTATTGCAAATTGCGTTTACGTATATGGGTACAATTGTAGGCGCAGGGTTTGCAACGGGCCAGGAAATTTTGCAGTTTTTTACGCGATTCGGCTTCCCTGGCGCGATTACCATCTTTCTGGCGACGCTGATGTTCATATGGTTAGGCGCCAAAATGATGCTGATCGCCAGCGATATCCGGGCCAAATCGTATGAGGATGTCAATAAAGTGCTGTTCGGCGAACGTTACGGACGATGGGTCAGCCATTTCATGCTGCTTGTCCTGTTCGGCGTCTGTGCGGTCATGCTCGCAGGCGCAGGAGCCATTTTCTCGGAAAATTGGAATCTGTCCTACCAGTCCGGCCTGCTTATTACGATCTTCGGCTGCTTTCTGCTGCTCCGCAAAGGGATGAAAGCCATTCTCGCCGTCAATGCGATCGTCGTGCCGGTCATGCTGTTGTTCACAGTGCTCATCATTATCGATACGGTTCAGACGCCCGGCTCAAATAGATGGCTGCTCCTTAGCAGTGATCATTCGATCATCTCGCTCTGGGCTTCGCCGTTCTTGTACGCTGCCTTTAACCTATCCATGGCACAAGCGGTGCTCGTTCCGCTCGGGGCGGAAATGCAGGACCGGAAGACGATCGTATACGGCTCTTGGGTCGGTGGAATCGGCATCGGCTTCATGCTCATTGCAGGTCATATCGCCTTGTCCGTCTACATGCCAGGCATCCAGCAGTACGCCATCCCAATGGGCGGTATTGCACGCCAGCTCGGACATGGCATCCAGTGGATTTATATTTTCCTCATCTTCGCGGAGATCTTCACGACGCTCATCGCGGACATTTACGGTCTTACTCTGCAGCTGCAGGAACGGCTCAAAGTCTCCCGGACGCTGCTCACCCTCATCACCCTTGCCTGCTGCTACGTCGCCAGTCAAATCGGCTTCGGCCCGCTGCTCTCAACGCTGTATCCGCTGTTCGGACTGATCAGCCTTGGATGGCTGGCGCTGCTTATTCGGCAGCGGCCGCCGCTTGGGGATTAGATTGTAAGAGCGGAAATAATAAGGCCTAGGCGGCGTAATTGAGAATAAAGAAAGCCAAGGCAGCTATGAAGAAAGTTCGATGGTTGCTGCATCTGGGATGCTCTCATACAAGGCATCTCGCATGTGTGCGTGACAAGTGAATAAGATGATCTGTCTGCGCTCGGCTATTTCTTTCAGAACCGCTGCGGAACCCACGAGTCTTCCATAGTCAAAATTGACAAGTGGATCGTCTAGAATGAGCGGCAAAGCGTGGACAGAGGAAGCCTCTTCCGCGAGTGCAAGACGCATCGCAAGATAGAGCTGCTCCGCGGTCCCCCTGCTCAAATATATACTTTCCACAATACGGCTGTCTTCCGTTTCCAGGGAGATGGCCTGTTTCTCTTCATGCAGCCAAATTCGCTTGTATTTCCCTCCCGACATCACGCTCAACATTCTAGATGCTTCGCGCAGCACTGCCGGCTGGCGCTGCTCCTCCATAATTCGCTTCGTCCGGCGAATCATCGCCATGCTGACCGATAACACAGCATAGCGGTCAACGAGCTGTTCCAGCGAGGCGGTCGTCTGCTCGCGATCCATCGTCAGCCGCTGCCTGTCACTGCTCTGAAGCAGCTGCTCCATTCGCTGCCGCAGCCGGCCGATATGCTCAAGAAGCTCCATACTGCGCGCTTCGTTCCGGCGCAGATCCTCCCCTGCCTCAACCTTCATTCGATCAAGCTGACTTTCGTCAAATTCCGCATACCAGCTCTCAAGTTGTTCACGCTGGTACAGAGATAAACCAGCGGTCAATTGAGCATCCAGTTTAAACAGAGCATTCTCAATCGCACCAAGCCGCTCTGAGCGCTCTAGTGCATCGAGCCATTCCAGTTCATTCGCTGCATGTGCAGCTTGGAACCATTGGAGCTGTTTGGCTGTCAGCTCTTCGGCAATCCTGCTCTGCTGCGAGAGCTGCATCTCTTGGTCAGCCAGCTGGCGCTGCAGCTCTTCCTTCCGCCTAGCCAGCAAGCTCTGGTTGTCCAGCTCTGCCTGCAGCAGCCGAAGCGCAGCGGTCGCATCGCCATGCGCCCGGTAGCATACGGCCGGGAATGCTTCCGCCAGCTGGAACACAGCTTGCTCGTAATCCGCAAGCTGCTCCTCCAGCCGCGCCGCCTTGCTTGCGGCGCGGTCGTAGGCTTGTAATCGAAGCTGCGCTTGCTCCGCGAGATCGTAGGATTCGAGGGCAGCTTCGGTCGTTAGCTCCGCCCGGAGCTGCCTTGTTTCAAGCCAATCGCGCCACTTGGCCGCGATTGCTTCAGCCGCTTCGGCCGCGTGCTCTGCCGCGGCTCGTGCGACATCATGCTGCGCGCGCAGCCGGGCTTGCCGGCGCGAGAGCTCGCGAGCGCGCTCCGCGGTGCCGGCGCTGGCGCGGAGCTCGTCCTGCCGCGCGTCGATCGCAGCGCGCAGGCGCGAGAGCAGCGGTGCCGGGTCAGCGGCGCCGGCGGTTGTGGAGCCGCGAAGCGGCATGTGCTGCGCTGCTGCGGCGGCTTCGCTGTGCGCCGCAGCCAGCGCCGGCGGCGGCGCTGCGCTCGCCGCGAGCAGGCCGTGCAGCAGCGGCTCGGGCTCGCGCGCGAGCTGCTGCAGCGCGGCCGCGACGCGCCGCTGCGCGGCTGCAAGCGGCTGCGCGTGCACCGCAGCCGCAGCCAGCGCTGGCGCCGCTGGCGCTGGCTCACGCCCGCGCCGCGCACGGCCCGGCTGCGCCGCCATGGCGCGCGCGCCTGCGGCCGCGGCTTGCGGCTGCCGCTGCGCCAGGCGCAGCAGCGGCGGCGCCGCCAGCGCAGCCGCCAGAACCCCGGCGGCTGCGGCCGCGGCCGGCCAGCCCGCCGCGGCAAACAAACCAGCGCCAGCGGCCGTCACTCCGCTGGCAATCCACCAAGCTGCGCTAGGCACAAGCCGCCGCGCAGCAGCAGCACCATCACCGCTTTGCGCGCGAACCTGCGCAAGCGCAAGCTCATGCCACGCTTCCTCGAACTGCCTGGAGGCGCTGCGCAGCGCCTCCAACGTCTGAGGAAGCAGCCCAATCTCATACTCCTGCTTCTCAGGGTCAGCGACACCGACGCTCAGCTCCAAGAGCTGCCCATCCGCTTCCCTCAGCTGTGCAGCGGAAGCGCGCAGCTCCGCTTCAGCTTGAGCGACCGTTCTCTCCCGCTCCTGCAGCGCCGCGCGGAAGTTTCGGACCGCTTCCCTCTCCGCGACACCCGATTGGAACGAACGCAGCGAAGCCTCCGTCCATTCCGGCGAAATCTGCGCGATTAACCGGCGCACAGCTTCCATATCCGCCCGAGCTTCTGCCGTCAGCTCGATGAGCGTGTGGCGCCCTGTGTTCATATTTTCCGCTGACAGCATCAGCGACTCGATCTCCGGCTTTCGCGACAACAGTTCGTCGTCGACGATCAACGCTGCGAATTCTCGCCGCTGCCGGTCAGCAAGTCCATTCCCCCCATCCAGCTCCTGCTTCACGCGATGAAGCTCCGCAGCAATAAGTTCCCAGCGGGATCGCGCATTCGCAGCAAGCTTAGGCGTGTCGCCAATTGCCGTCTGCTCATGGAGAAGCGCCGAACGCTCCAGCCATATCTCCCGCAGCTCGGCTGCCCGTGCAAGCAAATGCTCACGTTCGCGCAGCCCTGGCAGGATGCGCTCCACTTGTGCTTGCTCTCCTTCGGCTTCCGCGAGCTCCTCAGACAGCGTATTGTACGCTGCAATGCCGTCCTCCAGCTGTCTAAGCTGCGTCTCCGTCTCTTCCAGCGCTTTCACCAGCTTATTCATTTGCTGTGTGCTTCCGCGAGGGCGATACAGACTGTCCAGCTGTGCGGATAGCAGCTTCTCCGTCTTCGCGATAGCTCCGCCGCCATTCCAGCCGGCGTGATACAGCTGCTTGCCAAGCTCGTCCCCTTCGAGCATGCCGATTGCCTGCAGCTCTGAGAGCGTGATCGCGAACAGCTCCCGGAACAGCCGTTCATTGACGCCTCCAAGGAACATTCGCTCCCACTGCTGCTGCGTGAGCACATCCGCTCCAAGCGCTGCTCCATCGCCAGCGCTATCCGCTCGAACGTTGATTTTGCTCGATGCTTCGCCATAACGCGCCAATATATAGCGGGCTCCGTCCTCATTCTCTACGAACAGCCTTCCTCCATGCCTGCCGCCATTAACGGGCTCCAGCCGTTCTGCCGGATTCCCTTTGCTGGCGAAGCCGAACAGCATCGTGCGAATGAAGCCCATCATCGTGCTTTTGCCCGCTTCATTCTGCCCGTAGACGATCGTAACCGGCGCATCGAAGCGATAATTCCGGTCTCTCAGCTTCCCGAAGCCGTCGATATGTATGCCTCGCAGCCTCATACGCCATCGCCCCTTTCTTGCCCCGAGTCCTCGGTCTTCGCTCCTGCTTTCCCTAACGAGTCCGCCGTTTTATCTCCATCTTTGACTGCCGCATCCTCAAGCAAGAGCCCTGCAGCGAGCTCCCTTGCTCCTGCCAGCCACTGCCTTGAACGCTCATCCTGCCTGGACCGAACCAGCTTGCGCAGCCTCGCATTTGCATACAAAGGCTGCAGCGCTTCACTAACAAGCTCCTCAAGAGCGTCATCGTCATTCTCAATGGACATGCTGCTTCGAATGAGCTCGCCTGTGAAGCTGTCCTCTCTTCCGAGCAGCTCCAGATCCAGTTCAGCGCCTGAAGCGGTCTCAATTCGATAGATCCAACACCAAGGCTCGGAAGCGTTCCCTTGCCATTCATTAATCTCTGCGATCCGTTCTCGAATGCCCATGAGCAGCTCTTGCACGAAGGTCGCATCCGATAAACGATGATGCAGCGGTCCTCTGCCTTCCAAGCTCAATCTCAGCATGCTCGATCGTCTCTCACAGCCAGAAGCAGCCTCCAGAGCTGCCTTTTCCAATGTCATGAGCAATACTTGTTCCGATTCAATGCCAGCAATTTGAACAACAATGTTCTCCCATCTGACGGCATCGAGAGGGACGAACTTCAGCTCCGTCTCATAAGAAGCGGACACATCGACAATATAGCAGCCTTTTGCCCCCGTTTCCTTCGAATGTCTGCCCTGAGTGTTGCCTGAATAGACGACATGCGGATATGTATGTAGAACTGCTCGACCATGAATATGACCTAGCGCCCAATAGTGAAAACCAGAACCGGCAAGCTCGGATAAGCTGCATGGCGAGTAAGGGTCGTGCCCCTCCTGCCCGTCCACATTGCCGTGGAGCATTGCGATCTGATAGACGCCGCTTCCGCCGTCAGCCTCATATCTCGCAGCCAAATTTTCCGTAACCGACCTTGTGCCATAAGAGATGCCGTGTACATAAGCGGCAAGCTCCCCTGACTTCGTGTAAGCCGCTTCCTTCTCCACCTTCTCGGACCCATAGAAATGAACAGACTTCGGCCACTCTAGCTTTGCCCGCTGTCCTGAGAGTGGATCATGGTTGCCATGAATGACAAAAAGCTGCACACCTTTGGCGTGCAGCCTCTTCCACTCCCGCTGCAAATACAGTTGCGCACGCAGCGAGCGGTCCGCCGAGTCGTAGAGATCGCCTGCGATAACGACGAAATCTACTTCCTCCGACAGCGCCGTATCCACTAAATTTCTTACGGCTTGAAAGGTGGACGATTGGAGCGCTTCCCGCACCTCAGCTGGTGCATCCGTCAATCCGCGAAACGGACTGTCGACATGCAAATCGGCTGCATGCATGAAACGAAATGGAACTCCCATGTCCCTTATCCCCTCTATATAACGTTTATGATTCGACAGCACCTGGATTGATTTCGGTATATACTTGCTTCAACTGCGCGATAACACGCTGCAGCGAATAAGCTTTCTTCGCTTTATTCCACGCCGCTCTCGCCATGTTATAGCGGAAATCCGGATCCGATACGACCTTCTCCAGCGCATTGGCTAGCGCAGTCGGATTCTCAGGCTCAACAAGCAACCCATTGATGCCATCATCGATCTGCTCCGCGATACCGCCTACATTCGTTCCGACAAGGGCGAGCCAGCAAAGCGCTGCCTCCGCGAATACCGATCCGAACGCCTCAGCCCGCGATGGGAGCACGAAGACGTCGAAGAACGGCATGAACTCCTCCGGATGCAGCATATAGCCGTAAAAAATAATGTCGTCATACAAATTTAACTGCTGCGCCAGCAGCTCGAGCTCAGGTCTTATCGGTCCGTCGCCGATAATATGAAGAACGAATGGCTGCCCGCGTTCCTTCAGCTGTGCGCAAGCGCGAAGCAGAATATCGAGCCCCTTCGCAGGAACGAGGCGGCAAACCGTGATGAGCTGTACTACCGCGTTTTCGTGGGAAATCGGTTTGAACCGCTTCTCATCAAACCCGTTCGGGATGACGACAATGCGGTCTGCATCTTGCACATATGGACGCATGTAATTGCGGAATGATTCCGATGCGGTCAGGATCCGTTCAGCCTTCGTTTCAATCTCCCGGTAGAGCGACGTGAGAAACTTGTGCTCCATGCCGCCTTCGGCGATTTTGCCATTCAGGACCAGCTCTCGTTCATAGCTGGAGTGGATCGTCATGACGAGCGGCGTATCCGGGAAAATCTGCTTCATGACAAGCGCAGGAATCGGATGATGCGCGTGAATGAGATCGAATTTCTTGTTGTTCAGCCGCAGCTTCGTCCACCAGACGTAATCGCGGTATGTTTGCAGATATTTATCAATAATAGGATTGCCCTCATAATTGCTTATATCAAATGTGTCGAAAGAGACGCTTTCTTGACCTTTGCCGCGAACTCGCTTCGGCAGCGAGAACAGTTCCATCGGCCAGCCGATCTTGTTAAAACGCTCTTGAATGTAGGGAACCATTGAGGACACGCCGCCCGGTTGCTCCGGTGGAAAAAACAGTGCCTGCAAAATATTCATGTGCCCGCGAACCTCCTCAACAAACCTGCAATATACTTCTCGACCTGCAAAAAACATGATATACTAGAACATATGTTTCTGTAAAGCTGATGGATCGGTCAAAATGCCCCATACCGCACCGTGCGTCTACTCTCATGATTAGGTGGTTCAAACATGACATTTGTTCACTGGCTCGCCGGACAAGCCGGTCAAACCTTCGCATCCGCTTGCGTGATGACGATTCTCGTGCTCATGCTCTTCATGGCCATGAAGCTGTACAAGAGCTATAGGCGAAATCAGACGCATCTTGTGCTCATAATCGTGCTTCCGCTCATCATCATCCAGAACGGCGTATTGATCAGCCTCTCCGATCCTGAATGGTCCGCTTCACCTTACTTACATATTGGGTACTCGTTTGTCAGCTTGCTTTCTTTTATTATTATAAACTTTGTTTTCATGAAATTATATACCGGCCCTGCCTCAAGATTAAAGGGCATGCCTTTCTTCTTAATGGCAATTGGCCTCGTAGTTGTTACCGCAGCTCAGATTGCGTATAAGCCTGAGATGCTGAGCGGACCGATCGCCCCAGGCGGTGTTGATCTGCTCGCGCTTGATTTCTACGGACTGATACTGAACTTTATCATTCTGCTCAATCTGCGCGGCGTTGACCAACGGATCAATTATCAGACCAGTCTGATCGTCTATTTCGTTTACCAGCTCTCGGATATGGCTGACAGCTACGTGTTTCACGGCGAGAAGCCGATGCTGCTCATCTTCATTCATTTGCTGCCTATCGTCTATTATACGCTCCTGTTCCTGCTCCTGTTCGAATGGGTGCTTGAACGGCTGATGATGACGTTCCAATCTTCGATTACCGACGGTTTAACAAGCTTGTACAACCGGCGTCATTTCAATAAGAAGGCAGAGCAGCTGCTCCGAGACATGAAACGGATCGCGATCATCTTCTGCGATATCGACAACTTCAAGAAGCTGAACGATACGCAGGGCCATCATAAAGCAGACAACGTTCTGAAGCAGGTCGCTGAGATAATTAAAGAAGAGACAGCCGGTATCGGCACAGCGGGACGGTATGGCGGCGAAGAGCTGCTAGGTCTCATCGCGGCGCCTGGCGTTAAGCCAGAAGATGTTGCGGAAGCCATCCGCAGCCGAGTCGAGAAAGAAACGATGGTCACGATCAGCGTCGGCGTCAGTATTTCCCGTGAGGGCACTTCGATAGCCGAGATCGTCAGCCAAGCGGACGAAGCGATGTACCAGTCCAAAACGACCGGCAAGAACAAAGTAACGCTGCACCCGTCTGTATCACAGAAACGCCCCCGTTCAGAGAGCGAAGGTTCGAAGCGAAGCAAACAAGCTTAAATTTATAGTATGCATCAGTTAAAGTCGCTTTGTCAGCCACAGTCAGTGGCTGGCAGTGCGACTTTTATCATTATAAACGGAAAATGAGAAGCGCTCCATTCAGAAATACCGCCGCGTTTCTCTTGCTGAGAGTCGGATTTTCCGTCTCTCGGAACAGAATTTCTGCTGTTTTGCGACTGAGAATCGTGTTTTCCGACTCTCAGGACTTCAACCAATCAATTTCGGCGGGACTTGGATTCTGAGAGTCGGATTTTCCGCCTCTCCTTTCAGAACATCGGCTGTTTTTGGGACTGAGAGTCGTGTTTTCCGACTCTCAGATTTCGTCGTGGCTCTAAGGGTAATCAAGCCGGCCTCAACGGTGCAACACCCGATTATCCAAACCTCAAACGAAATAAAAACCAAACCGCCCATGAATAAGGGCTGTTTGGTTTTACTCCAATTTCTACTTATAAGGAATCGGGTCCTTCATCCCCGCTTCCGCGAAGCCCTTCAAGCGCAGTCTGCAGCTATCGCACTCGCCGCAAGCTTCAGGTTCGCCGTTGTAGCACGACGTTGTCAGATGGTAAGGAACGTCCATCCGCATGCCTTCTTTGACAATATCTGCTTTCGTCAAGCTGATCAGCGGCGTCTCAATCGAGATTGGCTTACCTTCTACGCCGATCTTCGTTGCAATCGCGATAACCTCTTCTACTTTTGCAATAAACTCTGGGCGGCAGTCCGGGTAACCGCTGTAATCGAGCGCATTCACGCCGATGTAGATGGCTTCAGCGCCTACTGTCTCTGCGAACGAAGTCGCGATCGACAAGAACAACAGGTTACGGCCTGGCACATACGTCACTGGGATCTCGCCCGCTTCGTCCGGTACAGGGTCTGTGCCGACTTTCGGAACGTCAATGCTGTCATCGGTCAGCGCGCTGCCGCCGAAGTCACGCAGGAAGCCGAGCTCAACAAGTCTGAAACGATCGCTGACGCCGTAGTGTTCCGCAACCGCACGCGCATTGTTCAATTCGATTTTATGGCGCTGGCCGTAGTTAAACGTAATCGGGTACAGCTCGTAGCCCGCTTCTTTTGCATATCCCATGCAAGTTGTACTATCCAAACCGCCGCTTAGAATTACGACTGCTTTTTTCATATGATTACACACCTCTCTGTGCCGGATCCCAAATGATTTTGTGCAGCTGCATATTCAGCTTCACGCCGGTGAGTCCGCTCGCCAGCATCTTCTCTACAAGTCGTGCCGGCGGCATTGATTCCCAAACGGGGCTGAATAACGCAAGTGCCTTCGTCGGATATTTCGCTAACGTCTCTACTGCTGCATCGAAGTCGCGATCGCTTGCGATAACGAACTTTACCTCGTCCTGCTCGCGCAGAAGGGAGAAGTTCTCGTGAATCATCGCTTCATTTTCACCCGAGTCCGGCAGTTTGTAGTCCATAATGTATCGCGCTTTGGGCGATGCAATGTCTTGAAGGAATGGAGCTAAGTCAATCGCACCGTTCGTCTCCACATGCACGTCCTTGATTCGTTCAATATTGCATAGCGCCTGCAGCAGCTCACCTGAACGGTTGCCGTACAGGAGCGGCTCGCCGCCAGTCATGCATATATGCTCCGCTTTATACTTCTGCTCGACTTCGGCAACAATATCCTCGATGGTCATTGTAAACTCCGCTTCGGCCGGCGGATAGCTGTACTTCGTATCGCACCAGACGCAGCGCAGGTTGCACCCGAACAGACGTACAAAAACGGTCGGGAACCCGGCACGTGTGCCTTCGCCTTCGACCGTTTCAAAAATTTCTACCATAGGCAGACGAATCGAGCGTTTCTCCTGCTCTGTCGCGTTAACCGGCATGCTCGTCAGCCTCCATCAGTTCACGAGTGACGGCCGCATAGCTGGTTGGCGTTTCCCATAGACGAATTTCTTCAATCCGGATATCCGGGTAATGGCCTTCCTCCACGAGCGCTTCATGGATCTGTTCATAAATCCAGACGACCATGTTCTCCGCTGTCGTGTTCATCGGAGGCAGTACCTCGTTCAAGTAACGATGGTCCAGCTTGTCGATCACACGCTCTTTGGCGATGCGCTTCATATCGGCAAAATCAATTGTTAACCCGCGTTTATCCGTCTTCCCGGACATGATCGTTTGAAGTTTATAAGTATGGCCGTGCAAGCTCTTGCACTTGCCTTCGTATAAATGCAAATGATGCGCACTATCAAAAGTAAATTCCTTCGAAACGAGCACCCGGCGGTTATGATACCGAAGCTGCTGTTCTTCAATATCGGTCCCGAACTGCTGAATATGCTTCGGAATCTCGTAAGTCACGTTTCACACCTTCTCCTTTATGCAATTGCAATATGAAATTATAACACAACTTGCCTTACACGGAAAGATGTCCATTCAAAACAGTGACCGCTTTCCCCGAAATAAGAATTCGGCTGCCTACGACGGCAAGCTTCAGCTCACCGCCGCGTGCGGAAGCCTGATAAGCAAGCATATCATCCTTGCGCAATTTGCGCTGCCAATACGGAGCAAGCGCGCAGTGTGCAGAACCGGTTACCGGGTCTTCCTCGCAGCCAGTTGCCGGATAGAACGCCCGCGAGACAAAATCATATTCGCTGCCGCGGTTCGCCTTGCTCGTTACTATAACACCTCGAGCTTCTACGCGAGAGAGCATCGCGAAGTCTGGCTGCAATGTCCGGACCGTATCTTCGCTGTCGATCTCAACGAGGTAGTCGATCCGATTTTTCGAAACAGCTCTCGGAATGAGGCCCAAGCCCTGAATAAGCTCCTCCGGCGCGGTCACAGGTACTGCTGGCTCTGCCGGGAAATTGAGCATAATGCCTTCAAAAGAAAGGTCTGCTGTGAGCAGCCCGCTTAGTGTATGGAATCTCGCCTGGCTGTTCGTTGGCAGATGGCCGCTCTCCCATAAGTAATGCGCGCTCGCCATCGTCGCATGACCGCACAGGTCCACCTCGACCGTAGGCGTAAACCAGCGAAGCGAGTAGCTGCCGTCTTCTCGAGGAACGACGAAAGCTGTCTCCGACTGATTCATTTCAGAGGCCACTCGCTGCATCCATGCCGCATTCCGCCCCTCTTGCAGCAGGCACACTGCAGCTGGATTCCCTTTGAACGGCTCGCTCGTAAAAGCATCAATAAGCGCAATTGGAATGTTCATGTCCGGCTTTTCCTCCTTATCAGAAAATGCCGAGCCCGGCTAGACCAGTTCGGCATCGTTCCATGCTACGCCTCCGTCGGCGTGAGCGCATTCTGTTTCTTCTTCCGATTCACGATAATAATCCCGCTGCTGACAAGTGCAAGCGCGCCAAGTACGGCAGCCGAAATCGGCTCGTTCAGGAAGAGCGCGGATTGCAGCACGCCGAATACGGGAATGAGGAACAAGTACATCGAGACGCTGCCAACCTGATTGTACTTCATGACATTGTTCCAGAGCGTGAATGCGAGTGCCGATACTAGTGCGAGGTGCAGCAGCATCAGAAGCGCGATTCCGTCAAAATGAAACGGCGTCAAGCCCGTGTTCCAAGCAGCAATTACGCAGAGCATAATGCCCCCGAGCAGCATTTGATATCCGTTAATATACGAGATGCTGTAGGATGCAGAAGCCTTCCTGGACAGCAGATTGCCGCATGCGTTAAACAATGTAGCCGCCATAAGAAGAACTTCGCCTAAGGAGAAATGGAGGCCAGAGTTGCCATCATGCTTGGATAGTCCTAGCACGAGCAAGCCGACAAAGCCGACGATGAGTCCGAGCCCTTTTGCCCCGTTAATCCGGTCGTTCTTGTATAGAAAATGCGCGATGACAATCTGAAAGAACGAGATTGTGCCGGCGATAACCGCACCTACAACGCCTGCGCTCTTGGACAGACCTGCATAGAAAAACGTATATTGCAGTACGGTTTGCAGCAGCGCGATGGTCGTTACCATGCCTCCGCTGCCTCGCTGATAGTCCAGCCGTTCCCGTCTAATGAGCATATACAGCAGAATAAGCAGTCCTGCCAGTGTGAAGCGATATCCAGCGAACAGGATCTGCTCCAATGTGTCTCCGGAGCCAATGCCGAGCCTCTCGTAGCTCAGCTTAATAAACGGATAAGAGCTCCCCCAGAGCAAAGTTGCGCTGATAGAAGCTCCGATAATGCCTAGCGGATGTGTAAAAAATTTGGCTGCGTTCATAACGATATTCGTTTCTCCTTCTTCGGTGCAGGCAGCCACTTTATGTGAAACTTCTATTGCTCTTCAATGGGGATGAGCAGTTCAACCTGCTCTTCTTCCAAATGCTCGTCAATATAAAAAATTTCAAGGGAAACTGCATTTTCCCGTCTCGTCAGCCGCTGCTCGTTCATCCATGCCGCAAGCTGTTCATAGCCTTCACCGATTCGTTTATTTGTGCAAGCGGCCATCGCATAGGTGCGCTGCGGAATTGTAAATTGCACCATGCCTGGCGGCACCTGCTCCAGATGGGGCACCTCAAAGCAAGCCCAATATGTAGCAAATACTTCGTTGCCGAAATACGGACTGTAAAGCACTGTCGTCTTTACGTCTCCTTCAATCTCATGCTTACGCTGCAGAAAAGCGCTTTGCAGAAGTATCGCCTCGTCCGGGAAAGACGAATAAGGACCGCAATAGCTAATTCCAACCATGTTCAAGGCAGGCTTCGTAACCAATGTGCAATTATCCATCGCGAATAACCTCCTGCAAAGTTTGATGTAGAAGCTAAAGGTTAACCCGTTATCAGTTTACCATGATCGCGAGCTTGTTTGGTATCTATTTGTTGGCATTTATATTTATAAAAAGTAAAGGCGGACCGGTATAAAACAAGAATGACAGCACCGCTAATGCTATAATGATAATCATCTTGTCCCTTTCCATAATCAAACATTCTTTCTGCCTTTTATTCGATATAGTTCTTTTGAATCCCTTGCTGATTAGAATCAATCTTTATCATGAATCTTAAAGGAGAGATCCCATGGAAACAACCGAATTCAACAAAACACTTGAAAGCAGTCGCTTAATCCTACGACGAATCACACTCGACGACGCAGAGGACATTTTTGACTATGCAGTCGATGCGCAGGTTTCAAAATACACTTCTTGGGAGCAGCATCGAGCGATCGAGGATACGCATTCATTTATTCATTTTACGATGCAAAAATACGAGAACAATCAGCCAAGTGATTGGGGAATCATCGAGAAGAAGACGAATAAGCTAATAGGTGCGTGCGGGTGGGTCTATATCAACGAGAACCATGGTCGGGCAGAAATTGGTTATGTGCTCTCGCGAAAGTACTGGAATCAAGGCTATATGTCTGAGGTTGTGAACCAGATTCTGGGTTTTGGGTTTGGTGAGTTGGATCTGAATCGAATCGAAGCGAGATGTTTCGCGGAAAATACCGCCTCTGAGCGTGTCATGCAAAAGACTGGCATGCAATACGAAGGTCTTCTGAGAGAGCAAATGATTGTCAAAGGCAGGAAAGTCGATATCAAAATGTACTCCATTCTGAAGAGGGAATTGCCCATCACCGAATAGTTTCAAGTCGCAAAAAAAGGTGACACCAGAAGCATCGCTTCCGTGTCACCTTTCTTCATTTCGTATTAACGTTTAACCGATCCGTGCGGATCGATAACGAACTTCTTCGATACGCCGCGATCGAATTCCATGTACGCATCCGGTGCTTGGTCGATCGAGATCAGCGTCGCGTTAACCGCTTTTGCGATTTGTGCTTTGCCGCTCAAGATCGCAGTCATCAGCTCGCGATTGTATTGCATAACCGGAGTTTGGCCAGTTACGAATGTGTGGGATTTTGCCCAGCCGAGGCCGAAGCGGATCTTCAGCGTGCCGACTTTTGCATCATCGTCCACCGCACCCGGGTCGCCTGTTACATACAGACCTGGGATACCGAGGCGGCCGCCAGCGCGCGTAACTTGCATGATGGAGTTCAGCACCGTTGCTGGCGCTTCACCGTGAGCATGACCGTGACCGTGCGCTTCGAAGCCTACGCAGTCCACGGCGCAGTCCACTTCAGGAACACCAAGGATTTGGTCGATTTGCTCGCCCAGGTTCGGATGCTCGCGAAGGTTGACCGTTTCGCAGCCGAAGCTTCTCGCTTGCGCCAGACGCTCGCTGTTCAGATCACCGACGATAACGACTGCAGCGCCGAGCAGTTGAGCGGAGTGCGCAGCAGCAAGACCTACAGGGCCTGCGCCTGCGACATACACTGTCGAACCCGGCTTCACACCGGCGCTAACGGCGCCATGGTAGCCCGTTGGGAAAATATCCGACAGCATCGTCAGATCGAGAATTTTCTCCAATGCACGCTCTTTATCCGGGAACTTCAGCAGCTGGAAGTCTGCGTAAGGAACCATAACATATTCAGATTGGCCGCCGACCCAGCCGCCCATATCGACATAGCCGTAAGCGGAGCCTGGACGATCCGGATTCACGTTCGTACATACATTCGTATTACGCTCGCGGCAGTTCCGGCAGCGTCCGCATGCGATATTGAAGGGAACGGAGACCAGATCGCCTTTTTTAATAAACTCAACGTCGCGTCCTACTTCAATAACTTCACCTGTAATCTCGTGACCGAGCACGAGCCCGCTTGGAGCTGTCGTCCGGCCGCGCACCATATGCTGATCGCTTCCGCAGATGTTTGTCGTAATAACTTTAAGGATAACGCCGTGTTCACATTTTCTGCCAACATTGAGTGGATTAACGCCTGGCCCATCTCGCAAAATCAAATCAGGATACGAGATATCCCGTACTTCAACCTTGCCGGGTTCCACATAGACTACCGCACGATTCCCTGCCATTAGTCAGCCTCTCCTCTTTCAATGAAATGAAAACTGCTTGTTCACACTCCCCATTGTAATCGCTTCCAGATTGAAAAGCTATCCTGATTTACTAAAATATGACCTTCATGAAAAAAGAAGCCGCCAACCTGGCAGCTTCTCTGAATACTCGGCTTTGGAGTAAAGCATCAATCATTTTAGTTAAGTTTGAATCCTTGCAGCATCTCATTCAGATCCTCCGCAAGCCTGCGAAGCTCCATCGTCGACGACGATATCTCCTCCATTGTCGCAAGCTGCTCTTCCGTCGCGGCGGAGTTGTTCTGGCAAGATGCGGCCACTTGATTGCTTGCTTCAGCAACGGATTGCGCCATTCCAACTACTCGTCGTCCCGACTCCGAAAGCTCGCTGGTCGTCTGCGAAATGTCGCTCACTTGCGTGGACACCGCCTCGATGCTAGCTTCAATCGACTGGAACATATGGTTCGCCTGCTTCGTACGCACAAGCCCGCTTGCCGCTTGCGCCGACACGGTCGTCATACCAGCAGCCGCCTGGCTTACGCGAAGGCGAACATCTTCTATGAGCTCGGTAATTTGCTGCGCGGACAGCTTGGACTGCTCCGCGAGCTTCCTAATTTCAAGAGCGACTACCGCAAAGCCCCGCCCATGCTCGCCTGCCCGAGATGCTTCAATTGATGCGTTAAGCGCTAGCAGATTGGTACGGTTCGCGACCTCAGTAATCATCTCCGTAATCCCACCAATTTGCTGCGACTGCCGCTCGAGAAGCTGCATGACTTCCGTCGTTTCACGCACCGTATGATGAATCGTCTCCATCTCGTGCAGCATTTCGTTTACTGAGATGGCGCCTTGCTTAGAAGCATCCGATGCAGATGAAGCAAGCTTCGCTACTTCCCCGTTACCGGTCGATACGCCACTGATATCCTCCGACATCTGCTTGATTGCCCGAATGGCCTCTTCGAGCTGTTCCTGCTCTTGATCCGCACGGACAGAGATGAACTGCGTCGCCTCTACGATGTGCTCGGTGGCACGAGTCGTCTGTTCCGCACTTGCACTCAGCTGCTCGGAGGAACCCGCGACCTGATTTGCGGTACTTACTGCTTTGGTCAGAATGGTCCTCAAGTTGGCAAGCATCTTATTGAAGGCAGTTGCCAGATCGGCCAGCTCGCCTTTCGACCGAATCGTCAGCTCCGTGCTTAGATCCCCGCGGCCTTCGGCAATTCCATGGAGCTGGCGGTTGATGACTTTAAGCGGCTTCACAATCGAACGAGTGAGCAAAATGCCAAGAATAGCAGCGAGGAGCAGCGCAGTGCCCACGAGGAATGCCATAATCATATTCTGCATATCTGCTTCCTTCTCCCGCTGTTTCTTATCGCCGTCAAGCTCCTGGCTGATGCTTGTGATCATCTGACTATTCAGCGTATCCATGGATTTTCGAGCATCACGCTCATCGCCGAAGTGAAGCGCATATGCCTCCTGAACCTTTCCTTGTGCCATCAAAGCTCTTGCCTTAACGCTATCGGCGAAGAATGGATCATAGTCTGTTTTCAGCTGCTCGATCTGCTTCCGATTCTCATCTGTTAAGGTTGGGTTCAGCAGCATCGCGTTCATAATCTCTCTAGCTTCCTTATCCTTCGCAGCAATTTCATCGAGGTAGGTTTGCTCCTTCGTTAGCAAATACCCGCGCTCATCATTCGATATGCCGACAATCTTGTATTGAAATTCCCGTAATTGGAGTTGAACCGCATTGTCCTGCAGCATTTCAGTATAGGCCGCTCTTGTGTTATTCGTATGATCCCATGCAAAATACCCAAGTACAGCCATCAACACAATAATAAAGGCAAAACAACTAAGCAGCTTCGTTCTAATTTTCATTATATAGCCCCCCTTATTTGTTTTGAGCAATACTGGAAATGTCGGTATATTCTGACTATTGCTCCTAAATGTGAAGAAAGGATCCAAGTAACGAACGTTACTGGATCCTCATCTTTTTAGCTGGCTGGTTCAACTTAAGCAAATCGGCAAATTGGGCGGCTTCTAATGGTCGGCCGAGCAAGTAGCCTTGCATCGTACTGCATCCGTAACGTCGCAGCAAGCCGAACTCCGCTTCCGTCTCAACACCTTCAGCAATGACTTCTAGCTTCAAGTTCTCCGCCATTGTAATAATCGTATGGACAATTGAAGCGTTCACGCTGTGCGTGTCCATCTTCTTCACGAATGACTGATCTACCTTTAACTTATCTATCGGCAGTTCGCTCAAATAACTTAGGGAGCTATATCCGGTTCCGAAGTCGTCAATTGCGATCGATACGCCAAGACGCTTTAAGTTCTTCAGCATGTACAATGCATGATGTTTGTTCATCGTCATGCTCTCAGTAATTTCAACGACCAGATACTTGGGGTCAAGCCCTGTTTCTCTAAGAATATTTTCAATCCGTTCAATAATCTTGCCATCATTAAATTGTTGTGTGGAAAGGTTAACAGCGACCGGGATTTTCATCAGCCCTTCATCCTGCCAACGTTTATTCGTCCGGCAAG
Organism: Paenibacillus taihuensis; assembly: GCF_003386535.1. Lineage (GTDB taxonomy): Bacteria > Bacillota > Bacilli > Paenibacillales > Paenibacillaceae > Paenibacillus_Z > Paenibacillus_Z taihuensis. Next base: position 77,549 of record NZ_QTTN01000015.1, on the reverse strand, counting down.
CTTCGAGCAGAACCCATTCACCGATCGCGTGGATTAAGCCTGTTTCCTCAGCAATCGGGATAAAATCCGCAGGCGATACGCGTCCGAGCTCCGGACTTTGCCAACGGATTAAACACTCCATGCCTTTAATTGTCCGATCCATTCCGTTAAAAACAGGCTGGTACTGCAAATAAAACTCTTCCCGGTCGATTGCTTTACGCAGTCTGCGCTCAATCTCCATCTTGCGATGAATCTCTTCCTGGAAGCGCGCTTCGTAGAACTGAATCCGGTTGCCGCCTTCAGTCTTCGCGATGTTCATCGCCATATGTGCATAGCGGATAATGTGCTCGATATTCGTATGATTCGCTGGAAATTGACTGATGCCGAGGCTTGATGTCATGTGAATCTCGAGTCCGTCCAATATGATAGGTTGACGTATCGAATTGAGCAGACGCTCTGCATGTTGTTCAATCATATCGAAGGAGGCGCCTCCCATGATACAAATGAACTCGTCGCTGCCTGCGCGAATAATCGTCGTATCTGCAGAGGCAAACCGCTTTAACCGTCTGGCCATGAGCTGAAGCAGCGAATCGCCTTTCTCATGCCCCATAGAGTCGTTAATTTGTTTGAAATGATCGAAGTTGAAGAAGAGTACAGCAAACTGTCCAAACTTCACTTTCGCACGATCCATCTCAGTCAGAAGCTGATTCTGATTCGGGAGTCCCGTCAATTGGTCATGATTCAGAAGAAATTGAATCTTCTCTTCCATCCGCTTCCGCTCTGTCACTTCGAAGGTGACCGCAATAATTTCTTTGACGATGCCATTCACGCGTACGGGACGAGCTACGGTCGTAAAATGATACTTCTGCCATTCGGTATCGTAGCTCACACAATCTTCGCCATTCCATGTTCGAGTGAGATGCTCCACATGGAGCTCCAACAATTCGGCAGGTAGAATATGATTAAGCGGCTGTCCGACGAGACCTTGGTCCATTTGCCCAAATCGAGTTAAGAGCTCGCCTTTGCAATCCGTAAGATTGAATCGGTCATCCCGTTTGATTAATGCGCAATAAATGCCATTTAGCTGCTGCATCGCCCGGTTCAACTCTTCGTGAATCGAATGCTCGGACGCTAGACATCCCGTCATAAACTCTAGCAGCACCTTCATCTCATGGTTGACGAGATCTTCTTGATCGATCGTTTTCCAGAACGGTTTGGACTCGATTGCAGCATGGCAGCGAAGAAGAAATTCTTCTTCCATCTGTTCGTGGACTGGATATTGGAACAAGCTGTCTTTATGAAAAAAATCAGCAGCGCCTTTTGCAAGCGCCGCAATTGCAGGGGAAGCCCCTTCATCGGTATAGCTGCTTAGCATGATGACCGGCAGCGGATCATCGACCATGATCTGGCTGAGTGCGGATAATCCATCCAGCACCGGCATTTCAATATCCATGGTAACGAGGTCAGGGCGCATGACCTTTAATCGCTCAAGCGCCTCTTGACCATTTGATGCAGTTCCCATTACCCATAGTTTTGGGTCTCTCTCGATAAGCCTGCTAATCATCTGCCGCATGACGGCAGAATCATCGACGACGAGCACGCCGTATTGTGCAGGCTTATCGACCAAGTCCAGAAGTCTACGCATGTATGGTATCCCAACCCCTTGACCGGAGCATTTTTTCCAGCTTAAGTACAATGACAAGCTGCTCGTCTGTTTTGCAAATGCCGCCGATGTATTGATCGGAGATCATCGTAACATCCTTCGGCGGCGGTTCAATCTGGCTATGTGTAACATGAATGACTTCACGCACACGGTCAACGAGAATACCGATATCGCGGCCATCCTCGTTCAGAATGATGACGCGTGATTGCTGATCCGGCTCGGAGCCCCGCATCCCGAGACAGGATTTGATATCGATAACCGGCAGCAGATCGCCGCGCAGGTTCGTCAGGCCAAGCACTTCCGCTGGTGCGTTCGCCATCCTCAGTATGGATGGAACTTTAATAATCTCTTTGGCCTGATTGATATCAAGCGCGTAATGCTCGTCTTCCAAATCGAAGGTGACCAGCTTCACTTTTCGTCCAGTTGCTTTCTGTTCGCCTGCATTCGTCTTGCTGATCGTTGCACCGGAGTCGCGAATGACGGCGTTCACATCCAGAATAAGCGCAATGCGGCCGTCGCCCATAATGGTAGCGCCAGATACGTACGCGACTTGTCCCAAGTAGTTGCCAAGCGATTTCATTACGATCTCTTGATTCGCCACCAGCTTGTCGACATAGAGACATACACGTTTCTCGGCAAGTCCAATCATAACTGCATAACCCTTCGACTCGCTGTCATTCTCGACAGTGCCAAGTCTTCTGTGCATCCGTACAAGCGGCAATATTTCGCCGCGAACGACGCAAACCTCTTCGCTGTTCACGATTTGAATATCTTCCGGCGTGAGGCGGAATGTCTCCACAACGTTCGTCAGCGGAATCGCAATCGTATGCTTGCCGAGCTGGACAAGGAGCGAACGGGAGATGGCGAGCGTAAGCGGCAGCTTAATCGTGAAGACCGTGCCTTCGCCCGCAGTCGTCTCAATATTGATAATGCCGTTCAGCTTCTCGATATGGGAGCGTACGATATCCATGCCTACACCGCGGCCAGAGAGCTCCGTCACTTTGTCCGCTGTGGACATACCCGAGTGGAAGATCAAGGCGATAATCTCTTTATCCGTTAACGAATCCGCCTCTTCCGCACCGATGAATCCTGTCTGAACCGCCTTCTGCTTAATCCGGTTCAAATCAATGCCGCGGCCGTCATCGGCAAGCGTAATGACGATTGCATTCTCTTGATGGCTTGCACGCAGGAGGAGGTTACCTTTACGGTTCTTGCCAAGCTTCTCCCGTTCATCCGGCGGCTCAAGACCGTGGTCGATCGCATTGCGGATAATATGGATAAGCGGATCGCTAATCTCTTCAATCAGTGTACGGTCAAGCTCCGTTTCTTTGCCTTCCACATGGAACGTCACTTCTTTGCCAGCCTGCTCCGCAACGTCGCGAACCATACGAGGAAAACGGTTAAACAGCTGTTCAATCGGCATCATTCGCGTCTTCATTGTGCCTTCTTGCAGCTCTGCAACGACGCGGCCTAGATGGTCCGTAATTTCGCCGAGCAGCAGCGTTTCCGACTCTTGCTTGAAGCGCTCCTCGAAGCGTCTGCGCACTTCGCGAATCCGTGTGTTGTCGATGATCAACTCGCCGACCAGGTTCAGCAGATGCTCCAAGCGGTTGACGTCTACGCGAACCGTTTGCTGAATTTGTACCTTCGCATCGGATTGACCTGCTGCGCCTTGGTCCACGCTTGCTTGCTGTGCGATGTTTGATGCCGGAGCTGCTGCAGCCGTTGTTTGTTTATTCACTGAAACAACGGACGGTTTGGAACCGATTTGAACGCCGCCGCCAGCTTGCAGATGCTTCACGGTGAAGCTCTCGATCTGCGATGCTTCCTCAACTTTGCGCACAATTTGCGTTTCACCGTGCGATGTTGCGAGCATGAAATGGATCGGGCCAGCGGTCAGCAGCTGTTCCTGCTCCCACATGCCGATTTCCGGGGATGTCGCGATCACTTCACCGAGCTCGCCCAAGTTGCGCAGAATGACCATTGCTTTTACCGTAGGCATCTCAACATCAGACGCGAGCGTCACGCTGATCTCATACGAATGGAGCCCCTCAGTTAGCTTCTGAGCTTTAGCAGCAAGCACGGTCTCGCTCCAGCCATCATACAGCGCCTGCTCCTGCACCGATGTCGCTTTCGCTTGCTCAGCTGCTGCAGCATTCGCCACCAGTGATTCTTCCGCAGGCTGATCGTTCATAATGCCGTTCAGCAGCTCGATGAGCGTCTCGATCGGCTCATCATTGAAATCGCCTTTGCGCAGCGTCTCTTTCTTCGCTTTCAAGTAGTCAATGCACTTGAACAGCACATTAATCAGCGGCTTGCTCGTCTGCAGCCTGTTCTGACGCAGCAGCTCGAACACGCTCTCGACTTTATGCGTCACTTCCTTCATCGACTGAAAGCCCATTGCAGCGGAAGAGCCTTTCAGCGTATGCGCTGCCCGGAAGATCGTCTGAATCGTCTCCGGAGAATTGCCTCCGTTCTCGAGCTCCAGAATCGACTCATCCAATACTTGCAGCTGCTCCTCAAGCTCATCTAGAAAAACACTTAAGTATGTAAGCGCGAATGATTCATTCATGATAGACTTCCTCCAGTGTTCAAGATAGACGGCAAATGCAAGATACTGACAAGCTGGTCATTGATTTTCCCGATGCCTGACAAGTTGCCTGCTTGCGCTCCGCCTATCCCATCTGTAGTCGGCAATATTTCTGAGAAAAACGCGACTTGCTCGACCCGGTCAACATACAGCCCCACCGGCTCGCCTTCTGGTGTCTGGACGATTACGATGCGGGAGGATGCCGTCGAGTGGCTTTCCATCATGCGAAACTTCGAGCGAAGCCCGATAACCGGAACGATGGTGCCGCGCAAATTAATGACGCCTTTCACATGTGCCCTAGCGGCTGGTATCTCGGTGATTGGCATATCTTTAATAATTTCTTGAATGTCTGTAATCGGAAGTGCAAACTTCTCCTCATTCAACCCTACTACGATGTAATTGGCCACCGCTCGGACCTCCTTGTGATGAACTGCCTAATCTATCGGAAATGCCGTTCTGTTTCTTTCGCATGAACAACATCTGTCTTCAAAATGACACAATCAAATATATTCATGATCTCGCTGCGCGCTTGGTGGATGAATCCGAGCACCGACTGCTCCAGCTTGCTCGTGCTAAGCGAAGCATTAACCCAGATTTGCTGATTCATCAGGACAATGGACATATCGTTATGCGACGGATACCGGTAAACCTCGTCGAACACATTCGTTTCCGAGTACATATCTGGGAGAACAATAGAGAACATCATAACAGGCGGCTCATCACCCATATCCGTGATGCGAAACTGCTCTTGAATCGGATAGTTGTCTTTGGTCCAACGACAACCGTGCAAGTAAGCGGGATCCGCTTGCCACACAGGTTCGAAGCGGCCCGTTGCGTCTTCAAATAATTCTTTATAAAATTCGAGCAGTTTCATCATAAATGATCACCTAATCGCATCGTTGTCTGTCCCAAATTGCCTTCCTCCTTCAAATTACCGCTAAACTCTAAACTGATTATAAAGGTTAAGTATTTGGTAAGTTCTTAATGATCGTTTGAATTGTGTGATTTTGGAACGATTTTATTTGGAAAGTGTTAGCCGGGACGTGAAAATGCACAAAAAAAGACAGCCTCTGCCTGCTGTTTCCAGCAAACCGGACTGTCTCTAGCTTATTTATGTGTGTTATTGCGCACGCGCTCTGCAGAATGCGACTACATCCTCGTACGACATCGCGCCGCCAAAGATATCAAGCGCACTGCCGATCGTAATATCAAGCTTGCCTGCAGCAAGATTCCGGAACAGCTCGAGATCGTCGAACGAACGGGCACCGCCCGCATATGTCGTCGGAATTGTTACCCACTGCGCGAGCTGATCTACGAGGTCAGTCAGAATACCGCTCCGCTTGCCTTCCACGTCAACTGCATGAACGAGATATTCATCGCAATATTGCGCCAGCTCCCCCAGATGGGAAGCATTCACTTCGAAGCTGCTGAACGTCGTCCATTGATTCGTAACGACGAACCACTTGTCATCGCGTTTCTTGCAGCTGAGGTCAATGACCAGCTTGTCCTTGCCGACTTCAGAGACGATTCGCTGCAGGTTGCCCATATCGAGCTCGCCATCGCGAAAAATATAAGAGGTGACGATGACATGCGACGCGCCTGCTTCGAGATACTGCGCTGCATTCTCGGCGCGAATGCCGCCGCCGATCTGCAATCCGCCCGGATACGCGCGAAGTGCCGCCAATGCGGCTTCCTCATTCCCCCCCCCGAGCATAATGACATGCCCGCCGGTGAGCTGATCGCGCTTGAACATATCGGCATAATACGCTGAATCATGCTCCGATACGAAGTTCTCAACGACCTGCTTGTCATCGTTCTGACTTAACGTTTCTCCGACAATTTGCTTCACTTTGCCTTTATGAAGGTCAATACATGGTCTGAATTTCATTAGGTCCCTCTTCTCTCGTTAGCTAGCTCTAGCCCGCTTCACACTTAACCGGTAGAGTATGTATCCAAGCCAAGCGCCAATCGTATTCAGAATGACATCGTCAATGTCAAAGCTGCCGCGATGAAGCACGAGCTGCAGCAGTTCCAGAACGAAGAGCGCAGATATAAATAGCAGCGAAAACCGGATAAATCGCAGTCCGAGCAAATACGGCAGCACGAGTCCGAACGGCATAAACACCGCGACATTCCCGACCATATTGACGAGCCAATATTTGGCGTCGAAGCTATCCGCATGTTCGAAGTAAAGACGGACGGTTTGGAGCGGAATGACGTTATAGCGGTATTCGGACGGATGGACTGCCGAGCGGCCAAATCCGATAAACATCCAATAAAAAAGCAACAGCGTATAACCGATAATGATAAGTGCGTATAGCTTCTTCATGTAAACGCCCCGTCCCCCTTGCGAGCGAAGGCTGCCTCCGTCGCTACGGCTTCCGCATGACGACTGCTGATTGACTCGTATTAATCTAATATTTTCTGATAAGAAACCGAGTCCAACCAGCGGTCAAACTTGCTCGCGATTTCTTGATAATAGGCCACTTGCTTGTAGCCAAGTTTATCGAACAAAGCTACGCTGCCCGTATTCTCGGTACAGATTGCAGCGATCAAGGAATGGAAATTAAGCTCACGTGCGACACGCTCAATGAATTCTGCCGATTTGCGGCCGAGTCCTTGACCGATAAACGCCTGGTCCAGATAAATGCTGACTTCCGCTGTCACGTTAAACGCAGGACGTTTCTTATGCTGAGTAAGCAGCACGTAGCCCGCATATTGCCCATCCACCAGCACAACATAGGAGCGGTACAAGTCCGACAACGGCTCGATGAGCGTCTTTATTTGCTCGGATGTATATGGATACAGGTCATACGTAACTGTGGTATGGTCCACATAGTAATTGTAAGTATTGCGAACGTTTTCTAAGTAAATATCCGAATAGCTTTCGAACGTAATCTCTTTCATCTAAGTCGCACCCATCCTCATCTTCGAATCATGCTGCTATTCCCATCGTTCAATGCTGTACACTCTTGTTTTGCCCGTATTAGGCTCTTCCTTCACGGTGTAAATCCACTCATATTCATTCATATCGACACGACCGCTCGGGTAATAGACGCCGATCTTCTCGGTAATATAAAACTTGTATTCACCGTTTATTTTCTGGATATTCATAATTTGGTAACGGATCAGCTTTTCCTTAATATTCTTCGATGCCAGCCTGCGAACGAGCCCTTCTTGCTGCGCATAGAGCGGTCCGGCCGGATCAAGCAGCCCTTCCACTAAGGAGAAACGGTTCTTGTTGACCGCCTCCACGATGGACTCTTCATAAGCATTCATCGTCTTGTTTGCGCCAGTCTCCGTATAATCCATCTGTTCACCGATCGCTGGCCCTTCCGATTTCGGCTCATCCTTCGCTGTACAGGCACTTACCAGCAGCATCAAGCTCAGCAGCGCGCCTAGCGTCGCCGTTCTGTACATGGTTGTAATCTCCCGTCTTAAATATTTTTCTTTAGTTCTCGGTGCTCACCGCTCGTTCATAGATCATAATGGCTTTTCCATCCGGCAGCTCGGCCGGACGAACCTCCACACAACCATGACTTTGCCAGAAGCGGTGTCCATTCGGATTATTCGCAAGCACGCCAAGCCTGTGCGACTCGACGCCTCGCTCACGCATAACATGATCGAACAGTACCATGGCAGCACTTCCATAACCTTGACCGTGGAAGCGGCCATTAATAATCAGCAGTCCGATCCACGTGCAATTGTCCTTGGGATTGTGCATCAACAGCTCAAGAATGCCAACATATTGATGGTTGTGATCGACAAGCAAATATCGTTCAGCTCCGGCTTGTTCGGCATCCTTAAGCTCGGCAGCAATGTCTTCGGCAGTTAGTGTTGCTTTGTCCTTGGAAATCAAATTGAACATCGGATTGCTATTAAAAATATCAAGCTCATGCTCAATATGTTCTGAAGTTGACCGAATCATCGCCAGCATACTTGACCGCTCTCACTTTCACTCATGTCCAAATAAATATAAATCATAGTTTACCACGTTTGCACGCTCTTCTGGAATATCTGCACCAAATAAAATCCGCCCTATATTTCTTTCCACATCGGATTCAGCAGCACCATATGAATATGGTCCTCCCAATGGCCGCTAATGCGCAAATAATCACGGGCAATGCCTTCATGTTTAAAGCCCAGCTTCTCGACAACTGTAAGCGAAGCGCCATTGCGGGGCATAATATTGGCTTCAATCCGGTGTAAATTCAGCTCGCTCCACGCGAACCCGATTACTTGTGCGAGCGCCTCCGTCATATATCCTTTGCCACGCACGGACACATCAGTCCGATACCCGAGGTGGCAGGACTGAAAAGCCCCTCTTACAATATTGTTCAGCGTTATTGTGCCGAGCAGCGGTGCGTCTCGCTGTTCCGATTCACTGAACCAAAATTTCGCACTTTGCCCGCTGCGCATGCTCTGCAGGTCATTCAGAATGAATTGCTTTTGCACGTCTAAGGTGTAATAGTCGTCATTTCTTGCCGGCTCCCATTCGAGAAGTGCCTCTTTGTTTCGCAGTACAAAATCAAGAGCTTGTTCTGCATAACTCTCATCAATGGCACGTAACACTAGCCGTTTCGTCCGAAGTGCTGGTATATGTTCATTCATTGTCTATCATCCTTCACTTTATCACTTGCCACAACGAGAAGATACCGAAGCCGAGCAGCACGAGCCCGGACAACCGGTTAATCCACATCATCGCTCCGCCGCTTAGCGTTGTGCGGAATGCGCCAATTACGATACTAAGGAACAGCCACCAGAGCATTGAACCTGTAAATACACCAACTACGAGCAGCACGGAATCTGCGGTTGTTGCCCCTGTCACCTGGAGTCCTGCGAAAATGCCAAGGAACGATAAGATCGTCATCGGGTTCGTAATTGTCAGCAGAAATGTCGTTAGATACGCTGCGGCAGTATTGCGGCTCATGCCCGCTTCCGCGTTCGGAGCTGCATTGGACCGAATGGACTGTACACCCAAGTAGCATAGAAACAGCCCGCCGATCAGGCTCATCCAGAACCGCTGCGCAAGCAATCCGCTCGTAATGAGATCGAAGCCGAATGCCGCGATCAAGCCGTATAGACCATCTGCCGTCGCAGCGCCCAACCCAGCGAAAAATCCGTACAGTCTACCCTGATTAATCGTTCTCTTCATGCACAATACACCGATCGGTCCCACAGGAGCCGCGATCGATAAACCAATAAGAATCCCTTTCCAAACCAACATTCAATGACTTACCTTTCTTCGCTCTAGTTGTCCATATCCTTCATGATCTTCCACTATCTTAGTGTAACCGATTTAACACACTTACGCCCACCTACAAATTTCAGGTGATAATCGTCAATTTCGGCCAATTCCGATCCCAGCCCTTCTTCGTTATCCGGTCTACGTAGTAGCCGTGATCCGGGAAGTATGGACTACGCTGTACACGCATCTCGAATAGATCGGCTAACCCATGCGGGCAGCAAAGCTCTAACTGATCGCTGTCATTCAATCGTACGCCGATTGCTGTAACCATCTCTGGCCAATGGCTCAACGCATGTGAGGTAGAATGATACGGCTCGAAGCCGTTTTTCACATGCATTCTCGCTTGATTTTTGACCGACCATCGCGGATTTTCAGTTGCTTTAATGAGCTTTTGTTCCAGCTCTGCATCCTTTAAGGGTGAAAGATCATCGGCGTCGTAGTACACCACGTCGATGTCGTCATGAAGCGATCGACTGCTGCTATACCCACTCAGCCGATCCCAGACATAATTACGAATACATCCTGCGGCAATGTAACACTGCGGCAGCTGCAAGCTGCGCACTAGGCGCAGATCGTCCATGAGAGTATCATGCTCCATAAGAAACAGGATAAGCTTATGCTTTAGCAGCTTTTCTTCTTCGGCTTGCTGCGCTGACGCTGACACTTGGATTCGCAGCCTCCTTTGCTCTTGTCAGTTTACAAACTTTAATGTATGTTTAGCGTATTAATGGGAAATAGAGGTCAAGTAGACCATGAGATTTCATAAATCCGGCATCATTTTATTCACCGAGCATTATGAGAAGACCCGTGCATTCTATATGCTCCAATTGGGGTGATATTACCGATTTTGCAGATGAGGTAGAAGCTATTCGCGAACGCGGGGCGGAAGTCGTCGTACAAGCTTTCCATTGGGGCACAGTAGGCGTGCTCCATGATCCTGAAGGGAACCGAATTGAGCTCAAGGATGCACTCGTAGCGGCAACTTAGTTCACGTTCTCATCTTCAAAAGCCTTACCAATAGGCGTTGGGAAGCCGTCCATGCTGGCAGAATTTTTTCTTTTGCGATAATCGATGAGCTTCTCCTCGCCATGGTTAGTCGCCCAGTTCAATAATTGATCGCGCTCTCCCTCATACGAATAGTAAGGAACGCTGAAGCCGCATGAAGTTTTTACAATCTCAATCTCGGAAACAATGATCTGCCGGTAGCCAGGATAGAGGGTAAAATGCGCGGCAACCTCGTCCCACTCCGGTGAAGTAGGGAGAACGACCTGACCTGTTCCGTACAGCCTTAGTATGAGCGGTTTCCCATCAAACGCGACGAACATGTACGTAATCCGATTCACTGCCGACAAGTGTGCACTCGTTTCGTTGCCGCTTCCCGTCAGATCGAGATACGCGACTTTATTCGGCGACAAGATTCTGAAGGCATCATACCCTTTTGGCGACAGATTCACATGTCCATCCTCTGCTGCAGTGCCGACGAAGAACAGCTTCTGCTCGCGGATAAACGATTCATGCTCTGGCAGGATCGTTGAATACGCAGTTCCCAATGGATTCACCTCTTGGCAATTGATATAAGCCTCATGCGTCGTATTTGTTCTCGCTGCTTTCTCTTCGCTGGAGGTCACGCGCCAGCGCTTCTTTACCCGGATCTTTCTTCGGCAGTCTCGGCAGTTTGCTGTTGATATCTGCCAGCAAGATAATGATGATTCCTAACATAATTACAATGACAACGCCCATTCGGGCAGCGCCTCCCACCGGATCAGAACTTGATGACAAAGAAGATTTCACCGACATTCCCGTCGTTAATTCCGTTTATGATGCCGCATTCGAAGAATCCCATCTTGCGATGCCACCGTTGCGGATCCGGCTCATCCGCTTGGGAGGAGCTGTACAGCGCGTGGACACCTTGCTGCTGTAGCTGCGTGATTACAAAGTGAAGCATCCGCTTCCCGATCCCGCCGCCACGGTACTCTTCCTTCACTTTAATAAGCCCGATATATGGGAACTGGGACCAGAGATGCTCCAGCTTCAAATAACCGACACAGCCTCGCTCATCTTCTGCCAATAGAATATCGTGATGCTCGAGTTTCCATACCAAAATATGCTCAGGCGTATATCGGTCAAAGCTGGAAGCAGTTGCAAGATCTGCAGCATTGCCGTAGCGAATTGTAATTTCCATACTGCCACCAACCTCTCTCTTAGGTCTTCTCTCCAAGGAAGGCGCGAATCAGTTCAGAACAGTTCAGACGTTCATTCCCCATCAAGTTATGCCCCGAATGCGTGAGCGCTTCTACATGACATTTTGCGAACATGGATTTATAGGTCTCTACATCGGGTTCACTCAAGAGCGAGCCTTCCAGTGCTCCTCGGAGAATAAGCGCATGCTCTATGAGCTCAATCGGCGCTGAGAGATCGATCTGCTCCGCTTCATGCTGGATGCCCCAAACAGCAGCCGGACGGATATTGCCCGTTCGCTCGAATGGAATGAGATAATTCGTTATGTAATCATCCGCCCAGCCTTCCGGCATCCGGCGATGCTCTGCTGGATAGTCGCTAAGAAGCAGCGAAACTGCCTGCACGGAACCGTTGCTGCTGAGTTGCTCCTGTACATAGCCAAGTGCATACGACACGCCTCGCGAATGAGCGAATAGATGAAACTGTTCTAAGCCAGAAGCTCGGATTACAGCTTTCATGTCTGCAATATGCGAATCGAGGTTATAACCACTCGCAGGCGTATCGCTGCCTCCTCTGCCTCGGAAAGAAAGGACTACACACCGCCGTGGCAGCAAATATCGCATCAAATCCATATACTCTTCAGCCGTCTCCGACAACCCCGGACAGATTAGCAGCGGTGTCAGCGTTCGATCGGCAACGTCTACTGAATCTAAATAATGAATAAGAATACCATCGTTGCTCGCATGGCTAGCACGAAACTCACGCTCCATCACAAGTACCTCCACGGTTAGTTTGCTTCTGCCAGCACCTTCAACTGCTCATTGCGATACTTAAGAAAATTGTACATATAGCGGCGAAGGACGGCCCTTTCAACGAGCCAGCCAACAACGCCAAGAGGCGCTGCAAATTTGAGCCGATCTCTCATCAGCGTCATCCCATGCGCACATTCAAAATAATGCTCGTGCCGCAAGTACTTGAACGCGCCCCGCTGCATCTCATCTACGAAATAGTACGGAGCATGATACGCTGTAATTAGCGAAGTCAGCCGCTGTCTAACGCCGAGATGTGTCGCTTCGAACGTCACGGTCTCGCCATTCCCGATCGGTCCGGTCGTAATGCCTGCAACGGCACGCTCTTTTGTGTGCGGCCATACGGTGCGCGTATGCACATCGATATTTCGAGCCAGATCGAAGCAGCGCTCAAGCGGCGCATTAATCCATACTTCTGTTTCCACGGTGACCATTTGTTAACTCATGCTCCTCTTACGTTGTTTAACCATTTATTTTGTCAAAAGAACGCTGCCGGGTATTGAAGTTCCCCCGCAATCCCCTTCAATGCGCCATCATACAGCTCATACGCCATGAACACGTCATCGGGCACTGTAAATTGCTTGAGCTCCATGCCGAAGCTGCTCGCTGGCCGAAATCCGAATCGCGGATAATAGGTTGGATGTCCAATAAGCAGAACCGCCGCATAGCCTAATACTCGACTCCGGTTCAACCCTTCACGAATGAGCAGCCCTCCCACTCCTCGCTTCTGATGAGCAGGAAGTATGGCGATAGGCGCAAGGACAAGCACATCGTGGCTCGTACTCCCATTGACGATTGAAGCTTTACTAATGAGCAGATGCCCGACAACACTGCCATCCCGATCCGCCACAAGCGACAGCTCGGGAATGAATTCCGCCGACGACCGAATGCGCGCAACCAAATCCGCTTCATCATCTCGATTGCCGAAGGCAGCGTAATTCACCTCGCGAACAACAGCGTAGTCGTCGCTAGTTTCCATTCTAATGAGAATTTGAATAGGATCATTCTCCATCTGTTTGACTCCCTCCTAGCTTGTATAGCTTGGCGGCTTGCGCATGACATAATCGAGATATGTAATTTCCATGCTGCATCCCTCCCTGATTCTCTAGCACTTCGACATCAATCGAGCATTTTCCTTTTTTACCCAAGAGACTGACGTCGATAGGCAATTGCTCCGCTGCAAATGGCTCCCCGTCATCCGTCATTTTCCAAGGACATCCTCCCTAATATAAACGCCTAAATGTAAGGGCAACGGGGCATCTGTCCAATCGCCGAGCCCTGTTTTTCATACTATATCGTATACCGGGTGCCGAACAAGAAAGCTTAAATGCAGCAAAGGGCACCGGAAATACCTGTTAAGGGAGGAAGTTGCATGTCCGGTATGCACGGTGGTTTCACTTCTGCTGGCGTGATCTTGGTGTTGTTTATCCTGCTGGTCATCGTAACCCGTGGAATTTTCTTCTAAACAACCCCATTGATCCGATATTGTAAAAACCGTCGAGAGGCTGGACCTCTCGACGGTTTTTCGGTTTCTACCAAGCGTACGTATAGAGTGCATGCGCCACGCCGTCTTCTTCGTTGGAGAGCGTCACTGTATCTGCTGCATCCTTAACGCCCTCCGGTGAATTCGCTACAGCGATGCCAAGCCCTGCGAATTCCAGCATCCCGAGATCGTTAAAATAGTTGCCGATCGCCATCACTCGGCTCGGATCAATGCCTCTGGCAATGGCGAGCTGCTTCAGCGCCGTTCCTTTGCTCGCTTCCTTATGCATTACATCGATGAAGAATTCGCCGCTGCGGATATGCGACAGCCCATGATCCCAGCCGTTCCATTCTGCTTCAACTCGGTCGAGGTCGGCTTTGTCGCCGAACAGCGTGAATTTCACAAGATCATTCGGCAATGGCTCATCCGAGCTGCGCATAACCGGTTTCGCTTCAAACATCTTATACATCTCTTCCGCTTCCGGCGTAATGCCCTCAATCAGCATCTGGAACGCGGTATTATAGTCAAAATGCAAGCCGCCGTTCTTGCAATAGTCGCGGAATCGTGCAACTTCACTCGCGTCGATGCTGTACTGGTGCAGCACCTCGCGCTTCGCCGCATCGATCGTCGCCGCTCCGTTATGCGTAATCATCGTGCCGGACAAGCCAAGCGCATCCAGCACCGGAAGCGCAGAGCCCGGTCCGCGACCTGTACATAGCACGATCTCCGCACCGCGGCTCGCCGCTTCTCTTACTGCATCGCGTACACCAGGTGTCAGCACATGCCCATCCGTCAACAGCGTCCCGTCAATGTCGAGTGCGATCAAATCATAGTTAAGCTTGTTCATTTCTCTCCCACCATCCTATTTCTATCTCTTTATCTGTATCTATTTCGCGTGCACATTTTGCAGCGACTCCAGTTCCGCCTCCGTCAGCGGACGATACGAGCCGAGCGGAAGCGACTCGTCAAGCGCGAGCGGTCCCATCGAAATCCGGCGCAAATAAACGACTTTCTTGCCGACGGCCTCGAACATCCGCTTCACCTGATGGAATTTCCCCTCATGAATCGTTAGCGTAATTCGGCTGTAAATGCCGTCTTCCCGACTCTCTTTCTCGCCGATAATTAGCTTCGCCGGCATCGTCTTATACCCATCATCAAGCGTAACACCTTCTGCAAAAGCTTCCTGGTCGCTCGCATCCACATCACCATGCACAATCGCTTCATACGTCTTCGGCACATGCTTCTTCGGCGACAACAGGTCATGTGCAAGCTTCCCGTCGTTCGTCAGCAGCAGCAGTCCTTCCGTATCCTTGTCGAGCCTGCCGACCGGGAATGGCTGGAGTACTTGATCATCCGGGTCAAGCAGATCAATGACCGTACGATCGCGCGTATCCTCCGTTGCGGAGATAACGCCTTGCGGCTTATTCAGCATCACGTAGATCGTATCCTTGTATATCACCTTCTCATCATCGATCATAACCGTCTGCGAGTCCGGATCAAGATTCAGCCCGAAGTCTTTCACGACCGCCCCATCGACTGTAACCCGCCCTTGCTTAACAACCTTGCGAATTTCGCTCCGTGTACCGAAGCCCATATTTGACAGCAGCTTGTCCAGCCGCATTCGTTTTGCCATGTGACTCGTATCCTCCAAACGTCTCTAGCACTTCATCCTATTGTATAACAAGTGCAGTATATTGACCAACGGTGCTGCATTTTCTAATGTGAAAAAGCCCCTGCCCGACATATCGGGAGGGACTTCGTGCTTATATGTTCAGTCTTCGGGATGCAATCGTATATCAAGCGGAATTTCCGCAAGCGCTTTCGCAAGTATTCGCAGCTGATCATCCACCACCACGACTTCAAACGGTGTAAAGGCTGGACGAGCATCCGCCTCGCTGGTCAGCAGCGTCAGACTACTCGCCACATCAGCGCGAAGCTGCCTCATATCAAGGCCCATCTCCACATCTGCATACTGTACCAGCTTCTGCTGCGCTTGGTTGAACAGCTTGATGGCACCGGAGAAATTATCATTGCGCCAATGGTGCAAACCAACTGCCGCCTGCAGCAGCCCTTGGTAAAGGAGATTGCGGCCCTCCTCCAGCCACAGCTCCTCCATTACCTCATGGCATTCGAAATAATCCTGGTCCACATTAAACAGGACGACAAAATGGACAAACCGTTCATCGTACGGATGCTCCTCGTATCGTGCCGTCACTTAAGTGGTACCGCCCTTCTTCGCCCGGCTAATTGCCGTCTTAATCTCATCAGACAGCATTCGGATTCCGAATGTATCCTCCTGCTCCCACAGCTCGTTGAACCGCAGTTGGAACTGAACCGCCTCACGTACGCGATTGAAGAAGTACAGCTCCTGAATATCGCTCAGCACGCTCGTGAACATGTTCGACTTC
Organism: Paenibacillus taihuensis; assembly: GCF_003386535.1. Classification (GTDB taxonomy): domain Bacteria; phylum Bacillota; class Bacilli; order Paenibacillales; family Paenibacillaceae; genus Paenibacillus_Z; species Paenibacillus_Z taihuensis. The sequence goes on along the minus strand of NZ_QTTN01000015.1, from coordinate 61,191 downwards.
TCTTCGAAATCCCGCTGTGCATCCAATATCTCATTGCGAATGCTCGACATCTCTGAATCCAGCACGGAGGCCGCCTCTGCCGCCTTCTTCAGACGGTCACGCACTTCATCGGGCAAGCTCTCCTTATATTTGTAGTTCAGCGAATGCTCGATCGTCGCCCAGAAATTCATCGCAAGCGTACGAATTTGAATTTCCGCCAGCACATGCTTAAGCCCAATCGCCGTCTGAACCGGATACTCCACGATCATATGGTAGCTGCGATAGCCGCTTTCTTTGAAATTTGTAATGTAGTCCTTTTCATATACGAGCTTCAGGTCCTTACGCAAGCGTATGAATCCTGCTACGCGGTGAATATCGTCGACGAACTGGCACATGATGCGGATGCCCGCAATGTCCTCAATTCCGGTATCAATCTGCTCCATCGGTACGGACAAGCGCTTTGCTTTCTCCAATATGGAGGAGATGCGCTTCACCCGCCCGGTCACGAATTCGATCGGCGAGTATGCTTCCCGATTCTTCAATTCGGTGCGTAGTGTCTTCAGTTTGACCTTCAATTCTTCTACTGCTTGCTCATATGGCTGTAAAAATAATCCCCAGTCTCTTCCGTCCATCCGGCCGCCTCCTATCTTAAGACCGATGATCTGCTCCTATTGCTTCTGTAATTGATTTGAATCCATCTCTGCGAAGCGCTTCTTTCAAGCCGCCTGCGAGTTCGCGCAGCAGCTCGGGCCCTTTATAGATGAGGGCAGTGTAGATTTCTACAAGACTTGCGCCTGCGCGAATTTTATCGTATGCATCAGCAGCCGTAAAGATGCCGCCTGAACCAATAATGGGCAGTTTGCCGCCAGTTTGGCGGTAGACTTCGCGAATGACCTCTGTCGAACGCTCCTTTACCGGCTTGCCGCTGAGACCGCCGGTCTCCTTCGCATTCGGATGCTGCAGCCCTTCACGGCTGATCGTCGTGTTCGTGGCAATAATGCCGTTCACGCCGCTTGCTACTATTGTATCGACTGTGTATGCAAGCTGTTCATTCGTCATATCCGGGGCGATCTTCACCAGCACCGGCTTGCGTGCCTCGCCAGCTTGCTTCGCCTGGACGTTCATCTCATCCATGACCGTTTGCAGCAGCAAGCGCAGCTCATCGCCATGCTGGAGCGCGCGGAGATCCGGCGTGTTCGGCGAGCTGATATTGACGACGAAGAAGTCGCCATATGTATATAGCTTCTGCAAGCAGATGCGGTAATCTTCGTGCGCGAGCTCATTCGGCGTCGTCTTGTTCTTGCCGATATTTGCCGCGATTGGAATACGGCGGTTCGTATCCTTGGCAAGCCGCTCTGCCATCGCATCTGCGCCATCATTATTGAAGCCCATTCGGTTAATGAGCGCTTCATCTGAAGGAAGCCGGAACAGGCGAGGCAGATCATTGCCTGCTTGTCCTTTCGGTGTTACCGTTCCTACCTCCGCGAATCCGAAGCCGATATTCGCAAACATATCGACCGCTTTCGCGTTCTTATCCAGGCCAGCCGCAAGTCCAATCGGATGGGCAAAATGAAGGCCGAACAGGTCAACTGCCAGTTCCCTTGCCTCCTCTATTCCGTACATCGCACGCATCAGTGCGGGAATGCCCGGGACCTTGCTTGCCGTATGCAACCCATCAATAACCATATGATGGGCCTTCTCGGCATCCATCCGAAAGAAATAAGGCTTGGCCAATTTCGTATACAACACTTACGTTCACTCCGTTCTTCGTGTTAGCTCTATCGAACAGTTTAACGTGTTAAGCAAGAAAAAGAAAGAGCCCGCCCCCGCTTTCATAAGGGGCAGGCGCTACATTTTCGCGAGGTTGCCTAGTTGTGCGCATGAAAGAAAACGGTTACAATAGCGGTATATACCCATTCAATGTGAAAGAAAGGTTGATCCGCATGAGTCAAGCAAAGAAAAGACCACCGGTAATGAAGAAACAACAGAAGGAAGAAATCAACAAGAAGGCGCTCATTTGGATCGGATCAATCTTTGTTGTTGTCGTTATTATTATGGCCATTCTGCTTGTTGTTGATAAGTAAGCTTCGAGCTAACGCTTAACTCTCGCTACAAACTTTAAGTTACAAGCTTTAAGCTTCAAGTTTCTAACTTTTAATTAAGCCATTTATAAACGACAGCGGTGTTCGTCTCGTCCTGCACCGGCTTCAAGCGGAAACGCTCCGAAGCCTTAGGTGTACTGGCGGGAAGGACGCCGCTTTTTATGGTTACCTTCGTGCCGAGCGGCACTAGATCGTACAGCTCCTCGAGATCCTTCTGCAGCATGCGCACGCAGCCATGCGATTCATCCATGCCGATGCTGCCTTGGTCTTGCGTGCCGTGAATCGCGTACAGCGTCTTCGACAATATCATTCCCCGGCTGCCGAACTCGCTGTCGTCCCGACCATTCGGATGGCGTACCTTCTCACTTATATAGAAGCTGCCTGCCGGGGTCTTCTGCCCGCCAAGTCCAACTTTATAGCTCCGCACAATGACATCGCCGCTGACAACGGCCAGCTGATGCTTATCTTTATCGATGACAATCGATAACGCATCTTCCGGCAGCTTCGTATCATCCGCGCTCGAGGAAGATTCACTCTTCGCACCTGCCTGGCTCGCCGCTGAATTACTCTGCTGTACAGACCCGCTTCCTGATGCTGAAGGCTTACCGCCCATCGCAGATGCATCTGCACGACCAGAACTAGCCTTAAGCTCTGTTAAGAGCTTCGGGAATAGCTGCTGCATCGCCCCCGAAGTACCTGCAAGCACATTGTTCGGGTAAGGGCGGGTCAGATCGCTTAGACGTGAAGGCCAAGCCTTGTAGATCCAACGATATTGCACGATCGCGCTGCGAAGCGTCCATTCCTGTTCTTGCTGCGCGCTCCACTTCTCGTACATTTTATAGGCAGCGGTCGAATCGCTCGGCTGGCAGTCGCAAGCAGCACCGTCGAGCAAGTTCACCGCGACCGGATTCGCATCGCCTTGCCGCTTCGTCATGGCGAGCAGCCGCGTGCCCCCTGTCCAGCTGCGCCACTTGCCGTTCTGCTGAAGCATGGCAGCAATGCCTGTCTGCGTACCGCGGCCCGCTCCTCTCAATAGCGCGCTAAGTGCTTTCCCCATTGTATCGTCACCAGCCGGCTTCACAATAGCGACATGCAGCCCTGGCGGATCGCTTTGCGGAGCCTGGGCACCGCCTGTTTGTGATTTTCCCCCTCGCTGCTGAGACGCTGCTTCATCCTTTGTATCACTCAAAGCTGTTTCTTTTGGCGAATCTGCTTCGTCCTTTGCCCAGCCGATCGGCATTATGAGCATGAGGCTGGACAGCAGGATCGTCGCTGCCGCGGTTCGAGCGGCCAGCATCGTCAGCTTCTGCTTCCGGTTCCACTTCGCAATTAATGCTTTAGGCTGATTCGCCAGCGGATGCTCTTTGCGTTCATATGCATCATATATGCTCCCGGATTGCAGGAAGCAATAATTCGCCTTCCCTTCTTTGTCTTCGAGCAAATATTGCTTGCCGAGCAAGTACCACGCCATTCGGTTCTTCGGGTGGTTCTGCACGTAGCGCTTTAAATAGCTCATATGATCTTCTTCCAGCTGCACGAGTAGGACCTCCTTGGTCTCAGGCTAAACTCTGTACGTACTATATCGGCAAAAAAGCCGTCAGGTTTGCACCGGACGGCTTATATTTTCATTTTATTACGAGAATTGCTTATCACGGATGAGAACTGCGTGCACATCATTGAGCCATTGCACGTCCAGTCCCATCTCTTCTGCGAAGAAACGGACAGGCAGGAACTGCCGGTTCTTGGAGACGAATGGCGCTTTCGGCAGCGCCACTGTCGTGCTCGCTCCGCCGTCGATTTGCTTCGTCACCTGCGCAGAGCCATTCTTCACCGTATAGCTTGTCTTACCAAGCTTAAGCACGGTTTGGCCGGTCGCATATTGCACTTTAAAGCCGAGCTTCTCTGTGAGCACACGGACAGGTACGAACGTGACACCGTTTTGAATGACTGGAGCAGCATCGCTCACCAGCTCCGTATGATTATACAGCAAGTGGGTGCTGCCATTATCCTTCAAGCCTGCCGGAGCTTCGTATGGCGCAACGATTCGTACCGTATTGCTGCCCGAATCCGCAACCGCGAATGCGCCATTGCCGACCCATTCCACATCTGTTGGACGGTTAAAAGCTGCATTGCGAGCAATACCGCCGGCAATCCCTTCTTCCTCCGGCATACCGGCAACCGTAATCACTTTGCCATTCGTCAGGTAGCGGATAGCATGATTCAAGGAATCCGCGATGAGCAGTCCGCCATCCGGCGTTACGGCAAGTCCGCGCGGGGAATGCAGCTTCGCTGCAGTTGCTGCTCCGTCTGCGAAGCCTCCCTCTGCATAAGGCGAGCCATCTGCATAAGCAAGCTTCTCGTCCGACACGCCGCCTGCTACCGTTGTGACGTTACCTGTCTTGAAATCAATATACCGAATCCGATTATTGCCGGTATCGCTAACGTACAGATTACCTTTCGCGTCGAGCGCCAAGCCGCTTGGTTCATTGAATTTCGACTGGCTGAGCGGACCATCCGCATAATCGCCAACCGATTCAATCGCCCCTGGATAATATTCAATAATACGCGTGGACGGCGCATTCAATGTTGTCACTTGGCCGTCTTTAATTTGACGGATGACATTGTTGAGCGTATCTGCAACATAGATCACGCCTTCTTTGCTCACCGCAATATCAAGCGGATGATAGAAGCTCGAGCCTGCTGCCGCTCCGTCTGTACTCCCCATGACACCGGTGCCTGCAAGCGTCGTAACGACGCCATTCGTTGAGAGCTTGCGAATACTGTTGTTGCCCGCATCAGCGATGTAAATCGCACCACTCGAATCAGCTGCGAGGCCAGACGGCGCGTTGAACGATGCCTTTGCCGAGTCGCCGTCAAGCAAGCTGCCGAGCGGCGCGTTGTATTCATCGGCTCCGATAAACATCCCTGCCGCAGTTGTTGTGGTTGCAGCCGTAACGCCGCGAAGCATCTGATTGCGTGCATCTGCAACAACGTAGCTCCCCGTCTTCGCGGAGTAAAGCAGTGATGTCGGCTCACGGAAAGCAGCCGAAACCGAGCTGCCGTCAACCCGGTCAAATACGCCAGAGCCTGCTAACGTATGTACTTCATATAATGCCAAGTTACCTATTGAAGGCTGTACGACATTGCCTGCTGCTGCGGAGCTGCTTCCGCTAAACGTGCCAACCGTCACTGCTGCAGCCAGCAGCAGTGCGGCACTTTTTGAACGATTCATCATGAAGGCCCTGTCCTTCCTTATACGATTCTCGGTATCACTTGGAGCGTTATATCCGAGCCTTTGACCACTTCGACCGGATTGCCATTCTCATCGACTGCGGTAATAGATTTAATCTTGAATGTGATTGATCCAGCAATGTATGACTGTGCTGAGACAAGGAAAGGAAGCCGAACAAGCGTCGTTTCGCCATTGATCTCTACCGAGCTGCCGTTAAACTTGACAACGCTATAGAACAACGTCGAAGTGTTCCCCGTTCCTTGAACTACACGGTAATCATCTACGCTGTTCGCACCCGGCACGGTTCCGGCCGATTCCGGTTCAACGATAAAGCCCGCTGCGCCTGCACGGTAATAGAGCGGGTCCATGTCGAAGTCTGAATTTCCAAACTGAGCTTTCGTGTTGTCGTATTCTACTTCAAGCTGATAACCCATAATTTTGTTCGAGCCTGTGAAGCCTTTAAATGCAAGGCCTAAATCGATATAGCCTTCTAGCACTCCATTCGCGGAGCGTCCATTATTCAGCAAGCTTACTGTCGGCTTCGACACTACGCTGCCAGATCCGCTGCTCGTATTGTCTTTGGTTGGAATGCTAGGCAAGCCGGCAGAAACGCGATTCTCATCGATACGCTTCTTCTCTTCTGCGGTTAGCTGATTATAATAGGTTTGGTTAGCCTGATCCTGCTGTTTCTTCAGTGCTTCCTTGTTTGCTTGTTCCTGCTGATCGCGCAGCTCCTGCGCTTTCTTAATGGCATCCTGTATTGCTTGCTGCAATTGCTGCTGCTCTTGCGCCTTCTTGTCGGCCGCTTTCTTCTGCGCCTCTTCGAACTTCGCTGCAAGTTCCTGCTGCTTCTTCTCTTTCTCGCTCAGGATGAGCTCGCTCTTCGTCGATGAGTCAATCAGTTTCTTGCCAGACTCTTTATTAATTTGGTCGATCACGTCTTGTGCGACTTTCTTCTGATCGATCGCTTCTTTTGCAATAATCGATACCAAGTTATTTAAGTTATTGACCATGCGCTCAAGATCTTCAGGCGATTGGATTTGACCGCCAAAGTTATCCTTGTTCGGCTCCGAACCGATGCTCTCTTTGGCCTTATCCAGCATTTGCTTCTGTTCAGCTGCGATGGATGCAGCATCTTTCAGAATGGCTTTCACCAAATCCGGTGAAGCTTGGCTTACGAATGTGCTGAGATCCACCACGGAAACGGATGTTTCAAGCCCTTCGTCTCCATCCGCTTCCCCCAGCTGCTGCGACGGATAGATCGTGACCGAGTTCGGCATGTCCGAATTATCGCCTGTCGCATGACGATCTTTTGTCGTAGTCGATTCAACGACGCCTGCTGCCAGGAACACTTCCGTCTTACCTGTGATTGGATTCACCTTCACGAAGAAATGAGTCCCCCGCACACCCATGATCGAAGTTGGCGTTTCCACTTCGAACTGGTCGCTTGCGTTGGAGACGGATTTGACCTTCACCCATAGCGAGCCTGCCCAGACACTCATCTTCGTCTTCGCGCCGCCGCTGTCCTTCATCTTCGAGAACGTGACCTGCGAGCCCGTGCTTATGCTGATCTCGTCTTGATCCGCTGCGCTGCTTGACAATGAAAGCGTAACTTCGCCGTCTTTGCCTGTAGCAATTTGGTCGCCCTCGTTCAAGCTCATATTGCGAAATGCTTTAAACGACTTTGCTCCGCCTGACTTGAGCACGTTCACCGTACCGCTGATCTCCTTAACGACCGCAACGCGCATAACTTGAGCGGAAGCGTGACCCTCGCCGGCTAGCAACGAACATGGCCCAATAATGAGCAGCAGGCAGAGCAACATTAGGAGCGAACGACTCTTTCTATATATGCGAAACCTCATGCCCCTTCTCTCCCAACATGTAATTGATTTTCACCTAATTGAACGTCTTCTTGCCCTTCTTCGGCTTCACCCAGCACTTCCGTGACAAGAACCGGCTTCTCCTTGCCCTTTACTTTGATCTCGCCGATCGTCTCTGTGATGAACTTTCCTTTCACGCGGGCAAGCGTTTCTTCGCTGATTAGAATTTGACCCGGCTTCGCATTCGACTCGAGCCGTGCCGATAAGTTCACCGTATCGCCGATTGCTGTATAGTCGAGGCGCAGCATCTGCGAGCCGATGTTGCCGACGACCGCCGGTCCGCTGTTAATCCCGACACCGAATCTTACCGGTACGCCGATTTCACGCAGGCAGCGCTCTTCAAGTTCAGCCGATTGGCGTTTCATCTCAAGTGCCGCCCGCACAGCCAGCTCCGGATGGTTTGGCTGCGAAATCGGAGCGCCGAAGATCGCCATAACACCGTCGCCGATGAACTTATCGAGTGTGCCGTTCCATTTGAAGACTGCTTTCGTACAGATATCGAGGTATTCATTCAACACTTGAATGACCTGCTCTGGCTGAAGCTTCTCGGACATCGGCGTAAAGCCCCGGATATCGACGAAGATTACGCTAATATCGCGTCGTTGTCCCCCTACCGTCACTTCTTCGCCGGATGCGAGCATCTCATCCACGACTGTACGAGGTACGAAACGACCAAATATATTCGTAACGCGGCTTCTTTCCCGTCGCTCGGTCACGTAATGACTGACGACCGACCAGATGAACGCCGAGGTCATCGCCAGGAACGGATATGTAAACGTAATAAATAGAGATTTAAATTGATAGATTACGATCCACGCCAAAATGTAGCCAGCAGCCAGCCCGCCGTACACAAGGAATGCTTTGGCTCCAGTCACACGCTCCAATATGAGAATGGTGAGCAAGGTAAGCAGTACGATCAATACGTAATTTACAGCTGGGTCTGCCTTGGTAGAGAACTTACCGGCTACAAGCGACTGCACCATGTTCGCGTGAATTTCGACTCCGTACATCTTAAGCGTCGAGCTGAGCGGCGTTAAGTATTCGTCCTGAAGACCAGGTGCGTATGGTCCGATCAACACAACATCACCTTGATAATAATCCGCAGGCACATTGCCAGATAGGACATCAAAGAACGATTGCGAATCATAGCCGGTCTCCGCGCTCATCTCTTCTCTAGGCTTCGTATAGAACTCCGTTGCGATTTGGTTGCGATTGTTGACCGGAATGCGTTCATTGCCGCGATACCAGCCCGATTTCGATTCATTCCAATTAATCTGATGATCCTGATCGAGCAGATAGTTTGCCAGCTTAACGCTGAAAGCCGGAATCATCTGCTGTTCATTATCTTTAAGACCAACCGTCAACATACGGACCGTGCTGTCCTGGTCCTGCATGACATTGATATGGCCGAGCTGGCTCTGGCTCGCTCCAATCGTGTCTGCCGGGTAGGAGATCGACTCTGTCTCCAGCTCCCCGGCGTCATCCTGTCTTGCTTTGAAGTTGAAGACAACCGGCAGGATCACATTCGAGTATTTCTTCATCGTTTCCGCCATAATCGCGTCGCTCTCCGGATCTTTCCCCGGTTCCGCCAGCACGACATCGAGTGCAATCGCTTTCGCCCCTGCATCTGCGAGCATCGATATCAGCTGCGCATAGAGACTTCGGTCCCACGGAAATTGACCTAAATTATCGAGCGACGGCTGGTCGATCTTGATCAGTTTAATGTTGACGTTAGGCGCCCTCTCCGCGTCAGACTGCTGCGTCACTTTGTCCTGCAAGTAGGACTCCGTCCGGGTCAACGTACCGCCTGTCCCTAGACTGCTAAGGAAGGACCAGAACAAGCAAATGACCAATGCCGCCGCGGTTGTCAACAACCATTTACGCTTACGCATAATTACCTCCTATTCTAGTAGGGAAAGGATAAAATTGCCTCGTATTCTTTTCTTCTATTCTATTGTAGGGCTGCAGTCATTGGCAATAATAATTGTCGAAAAAACAAGAAAAGTCCCATCCCTTGTCGTAACAAGGAATGGGACTTTAGTGGGATCCTATGAAGCGCGCTTAGTTATTGAAAGCAGCGTCTGCAATTTTAATGGAATCTGTCGGGCAGCCGTCTGCTGCATCTTGCAAGTCGTCATATAGATCAGATGGAATTTCAGTGTTTCCGTGGTTGCCGTCGCCGCCAAAGATAACCTCTGCTAGACCTTCATCGTCGTAGTCATAAATATCCGGTGCCGTTGCGCCGCATGCACCGCAAGCAATGCAAGTATCTTTCTCAACCCATGTAAACTTCGACATCGTTTTCCCTCCTATTAGTTGTAAGCATAAATCGCTTACATGTAATAACCATTTAGCGAACAACCTTCACTCATCACTATATAACATATGCTCGTCTGTTTGCAAGGATGTCCCTCTAATTCGTTTGTTGCGAATGAGCGCAGAAGGGTCGTCGCCAAGCATCCCCGCTGTGAGCACCGCGTCTTCCCCGAACTTGTCTCTAAGCATATCCATCGTCTTGGTCAAGGCATCCTTGCGAGGCTGCTCTTTATAGTCGAAGAGATCCAGCTGTACCGCTGCCTCTGATTGAAGCGATAGATTCTGAAGCGTGATGCCAAGCAGCCGTATAGGCTCCCCTTCCTTCCAATGCTTATCGAATAGCTTGCAAGCTTCTCTGTGAATATCATATGCCGAATCCGTGGGCGATGTTAGCGTTACGGAGCGATTAAACGTTGACATATCCGGCCGCCGCATGACGAGCTGGATCGTAGAAGCCATCATCTTCTGCCTTCGCATTCTACGGCCTGTCTGATCCGCTAGATTAAGCAGCACCCGGTGCGCATCCTCGCGCTCTTTCAAGTCCTTCGGAAGCGTCGTCGTGTGCCCGATAGACTTGTTTCGCTCCCTGTCCGCACTGACTGGTGCGTGATCATGTCCATGCGCCGCCGCTTTCATCCAAGAGCCAATGACGCCAAAATGCTTGTTCAGCATCGCTTCGTCTGCCGCCGCTAGCTGCCCGATCGTCCGGATGTTCAGCCGAATCAGTTTCTCTGCTGTCTTGCGACCGATACCGAATAGCGAGTCACATGGCTTGTCCCATAAAACCCTGGGAACATCGCGAATACGCAATACGGTGAAGCCGTTCGGCTTCTGCATATCCGAGGCCATCTTCGCGAGCAGCTTATTCGGCGCGATTCCGATCGAACAAGGCAGGTTCCACTCGGATTGGATTCGATCCTGGATCTGATGCGCAATCTCCAGCGGCTCCCCAAAAGAAGACGAACCCGTAATGTCCAAGTAGCACTCGTCAATCGACGTCGCTTCTACTAGCGGCGTATACTGTCTCGCAATCGTCATAAACCCTTGCGAGTATTTGCGGTACAGCTGAAAATCCGGCTTGATCAGGATCATATCCGGACAACGCTTCAGTCCCTCACGAACGGTCATCCCTGTCTTCACCCCGAGCTTGCGGGCGGCATAAGAAGATGTCACGATAATGCCTCTGCGCTGCTCGACACTGCCAGCGACAGCATTTGGTTTTCCTTTATAGAGATGAGGCTCCTCCGCTTCGTGTACCGAGCAATAGAAGGCGTTCATATCGATATGAAGAATAATCCGGTTCTTGCTTGTTTTCTCTGACGTCGTATCCTTCTCCACCGCTGCACGCACCTCCTCATCTCATTTCATCCTTCAACTAACTCCAGCATACCGAAGGCAAAAATCACCGTCAACTTGCCTCCCAACAGACAGCCCGCACACTCACAATGTCGCATTTACGCACTGGTTAAGTAATGATATAATAATACAATTATCACAATGCATCGTTTCACATAGGAAGGGGCTTTAAGCATTCATGGCAAACACAATCTCCATTTTTGACACGACGCTGCGGGACGGTACGCAAGGTGAAGGAATCAGCCTCTCCGCAGATGACAAAATAAAGATCGCCCAGAAGCTTGATCTGCTCGGCGTCCATTATATTGAAGGCGGAAATCCAGGCAGCAACAGCAAGGACATCGAGTTTTTCCAGCGCGCCAAAAGTCTTAAGCTGAATGCGAAGGTGACGGCCTTCGGCAGCACAAGACGGAAGAACAGCCTTGCAGAGCAAGACAGCAGCCTGCTGCGCATCGTCGAGTCCGGCGTTCCGGCGGCTACGCTCGTTGGCAAGTCTTGGGATTTCCATGTACATACCGCTCTTCAGACGACACTTGAAGAGAATCTTTCCATGATCTATGATTCGTTTGCATTTCTGAAAAGGAACGATGTTGAAGCGATCTTCGATGCGGAGCATTTCTTCGACGGCTACAAGCACAACCCTGAGTATGCACTATCCGTGCTGCGCAAAGCGCAAGACGCGGGCGCAGACTGGATCGTACTTTGTGACACTAACGGCGGTACGCTGCCAACTGAAGTATATGAGATCGTCTCTCGCATTCGTGCGGAGCTGAGTGCGCCGCTTGGTATTCATACGCATAATGATTGCGAGCTTGCGGTTGCGAACACACTTGCAGCCGTTCAAGCCGGCGCACGTCAAGTGCAAGGCACGATTAACGGCTATGGCGAGCGCTGCGGCAATGCGAATCTATGCTCGATTATCCCGAACCTGCAAATCAAAATGAACTATCGCTGCGTAAGCGACGATCAGCTGCAATCACTTACGAAGACAGCGCGCTACATTAGCGAGATCGCTAACGTACACATGCCTGTTGCGCAGCCGTATGTCGGCAACGCTGCATTCGCACACAAAGGCGGTATCCACGTCTCCGCAATCATGAAAGACTCGAAGACGTACGAGCATATCCAGCCCGAGCTGGTTGGCAACAAGCAGCGCGTACTCGTCTCTGAGCTTGCTGGTCAGTCCAATATCATCTCCAAAGCGCAAGAGCTTGGCCTCGACGTCAACTCAGGCAACGATAAGACGAAACAAATTATGGAGCGCATCAAAGATCTGGAGCATCAAGGCTACCAGTTCGAAGGTGCGGATGCATCGCTTGAGCTGCTGCTTCGCGACGCATTCGGCGAGATGAAAGAGATTTTCAAGCTGGAATCGCTCAAGATGCTCGTGGAGAAAACGAACGGCTGCATGAACGCGGAAGCGATCGTTAAAGTGAACGTGGACGGCCAGACCATTTACACGGCAGCTGAAGGCAACGGTCCTGTTAACGCGCTCAACAACGCGCTGCGCAAGGCGCTGGAGCCTTACTATCCGAGCATCAACGATTTCCACCTATCCGACTACAAGGTTCGTGTCATCGACGAGAAAGGCGCGACAGCAGGCAAAGTTCGCGTTCTCATCGAATCGACCGACTTCAAGACGACTTGGAACACGGTCGGCGTCTCGAACAACGTTATCGAAGCGAGCTGGGAAGCGCTCGTTGACAGTATCCGCTACGCGCTGCTTAGCATGAACAAGATTAACAGTGCCCATGAAGAGCCGCGTGAGCAGCTTGGTTTAATCAATCACTAAGCACTCTATACGACGCAAATACGAAACGCCAGATCAGCTGATGAAGCTGACCTGGCGTTTTTTTGTTGTTGTATCTATTGTTATGCGCTCGGCTTCTGCTCGGCATCCTCTTGCACTGCGACCCATTTATCGATGAGCGCTTCCCATTTGCTCTTCGAGATGACTCCGGTCACCCGCTCCCGAACAATTCCATTGCTGTCGATAAGCAAGCTAGTTGGGAATTGATTCACCTTATACAGATCTGTCGCTTTGCCATCCCGGTCCATTAGAATCGGGAATGTGAACTTCTGTTGATCGACAAACTCCCTCGCCTGCCGCTCCTTATCCATGCTCGTCGCATTGACGCCGTAAAGCTCCAGCTTATCATTGTATTTCTCCGAAAGTGCCTGTAAGTCAGGCGCTTCCAATTCACAAGGACCGCACCAGGACGCCCAGAAATTGAGCAGCAGCAGCTTGTCCCGCTTGCCGCCAATATTCTGCGGCTTCTCGTCTAAATTCGGGAGCTGCAGCGTCGGGGCTGTGTAGCCCGGCTTAGGCAGCATATCGCTAGAAGCAGCAAGCGCTTCATTGTGCTTTCCTTTATTTTGATAGATCGCTGCACCTGCAAGTGCGAGCACGATGACGATTAAGACGATCGAACGTTTCATATTGCGCCTTCTTTCTACATTTTACGTTAGCGTGGTTTTGCCTCCCTACATGTTACCATGTCTGAGAATGGTTGCTCAAGCTCATGGGCACATTACGGGTGGAAAGCAAACAATGAATCATGGGGGCATCCGTGCAAAATGAGTCAAACGACCAAATCGAACTGGGCATCAGATAAGCCCGGTAAGCTGCGTACAACCGACCACAGCAATAGCAGCGGCGAAGGCAAGACGGATTCACAGAAGCAGAAGCAAGGCGGACATGGAAAATGGCTGGAGTATGTCGCGCTTGCAACAGTGCCGCTCGTCCTCGTTCTTGGCAACTCCATGCTCGTCCCGATTTTGCCGGATATGGAGAAGAAGCTGCATATCTCCAGTTTTCAATCGAGCCTTGTCATTACATTATTTTCCGTCGCAGCAGGTCTTATTATTCCGATCTCCGGTTATTTATCCGACCGTTATACGCGTAAAGCCGTTATATTACCATCTCTGGCCTTGTACGGCATTGCCGGCATTGTCGCTGGCGTTGGTGCTGTAATCCACTCCTACTGGCTACTCATCGCTGCTCGCGCACTGCAAGGAATTGGAGCTGCCGGCACCTCCCCGATCGCGATGGCGCTGGTCGGCGATATGTACAAGGACGGCAACGAAAGCGAGGCACTAGGGCTTATCGAAGCGTCTAACGGCGCTGGCAAGGTCGTCAGTCCGATCATCGGCTCACTATTGGCGTTAATCGCTTGGTATGTACCGCTATTCGCTTTTCCGCTATTCTGCGCAGGCTCCTTCTTCGCCATGATGTTTCTAATTAAGGAACCTGCCAAAGAAAACAAGGAAGTCGTACCCGTCAAGCAGTATGTCGGCGACATCAAGAAGGTGTTCCGCGAAAAAGGGCGTTGGCTCGTATCGTGTTTCATATCCGGTTCGCTCGGCCTATTCATTCTATTCGGCGTCCTCTTCCGACTGTCAGACTTACTCGAGAAGAAGCCATACAATATCGATGGCGTTGCCAAAGGCGGCGTGCTCGCCATTCCGCTCCTCTTCCTGGTCGTCACCGCCTTTATCACGGGGCATCACATTAAGAACAACGGCGTTCTTATGCGCCGCCTTATGATTACCGGGATCGCCGTCATGTGCTGCTCGCTCACTGCAGCTGCGTTCATGCACAAAAACATTTACGCGCTAATTGGCTTCGTGTCTCTTAGCAGCCTCGGGACAGGATTACTCCTGCCCTGCCTGAACACGCTCATTACCGGCGCCGTAGATCGGCCGCACCGCGGCATGGTGACCTCGCTCTACAGCAGCCTCCGCTTCCTCGGAGTCGCCTTCGGTCCGCCGCTATTCGGCTGGATGGCATCCCGCTCGGATAAGCTACTTTACGGCGTCGTAGCCGGCCTGTCCGTATGTGCGCTGCTCATCATCATCTTCCTCGTTCATCCGCCTAAGAAAGCGGGAGACACGGGTTGACGAGCGGACTATATGGACTCGTATAATGGAGCTATTCGTTTCGTTTCGATTCACTTCACTTGCTTCGAACCGAACCGATCCAATCCGATCGGTTCGGTTCGATTCGATTCGACGATCGTGAACGATTCGAACGAACTCCTTGCAGGAATGAGGCACACCAAGCTTATGATGGTCAATGAACATGGTCACTCACCAACGCTTCCAACCGCCGCTGCACTCGCTCCGCAGGCGCAGGAGCAGCTGCTCAGCATCTGCGCAGCTGCGCTGCCAAGCGAAGCATGCGGCGTCCTAGCCGGTACGATAGAGCGCCAGAGCAGCGGCGGTCCGCTTCTGCTTATCACTCACGTATATCCGGTCCAGAATGCAGCAGCCACAACTGCTACCAGCAGCGCCAACGACCGATTCGAGTTCGATCCCGCTTCATGGATTCAAACTCTTTATGACATGCAAAAAAACCGACAATCACTTGTCGGTTATTTTCATTCCCATCCACAGACGCCGCCCATTCCAAGCGCCGCTGATCTGTTCGGCATTCACTCGGCTGCTGCGTGCGACACGTCTTACTGGATTATCTCACTAGCCGATTCTATCCTTCAGCCGATAATCCAGCCCTACTGGATCCACGCCGACCGTAGCGGTCTACTGAACTGCAGTCCTCTAATGCTTACTGAGGTAAGCATATAAGTCCCCGAGCGTGATGACATTCCGGCTGAGAATCTGCCGTAAGTAATGCTGCCACAGCTGTGCGGTCATCATGGAATCCTCCAGCGCGTGATGCCGCTGGGTGATTTCAATGCCGCTATAATCAAGCAGATCATCTAAGCCGTAGCTCTCGCGGTTCGGCTCCAGCCATTTGGCGACAAGCATCGTATCGAGCACCCGATGCGTCAAATTCACCTTCGACGTGCGCCACAGCGCTGCGTTCAGAAACTGCTTATCATGACCGCTCGCATGCGCGATCAGCATCCTTTTGCCGACGAATTCCATGAAATCATGCAGCACCTGCATCAGATCAGGAGCATCCTCGGTCATCGCATTCGTAATGCCGGTCAGCTCCGTAATATGCTTCGGCACCCTCCGTTTCGGGTTGACCAAGCTGTAGAAGCTCCCCTCGGGCAGGAGCTGCTCACCCTTCAGCTTGACGGCGCCGAACGAAATAATCTCATCGCCGTTCGTCGGATAGAAGCCCGTCGTCTCCAGGTCGAAGACAACCACCTCCATGTCGCCCAGCGGCTGATCCATAATCGAGTCTTTGCGCTGCTCCTTCGACATTGAGCGAATGAAGGCCATCTGCTGCGCATTTTGAGCGCCGACCGCGCCGGCAATCGCTGACGTGAGTCCGCCCATTTTGTACAAATGCCACATTCTGCCCATGCTGCTCTGTTCCTTCATGCTTCTCCCCTCCGTCAAGCTTAAGCCTTACAATTCGTACATTCGGATTAGTTCCTATCCTTCGATTGCTTCTGCACCCGCCTTTGCAGCTTCTTCACGACACGAAGCGCAGCCTTCAGCTCATCGACTAATTCTCTGGTCAGCTTTGCGTGAGGCAGCTTGCCGCTGTTGGTGTACACGCCATCCTCGGTGCGCGTCATCGTCATCAGACGAAGCCGCATAAACAGCTTGAACGCGGCGGTGAACGCAAGGCCATCCTGCTCAGAGAAGAAACCACGCTCACTAAGCTTGGCTATCCGCGATAAAGTCGAAGTCTCGCGAACCCCTGCTTTGATACTCGTTAGCCGAATCGCATTGACCATCGGGATGTAGGCTCCATATTTTAAATCCAGGCTTCCTGCCTCTTCACCATATTGCTCCTTGAGCAATTGGCCAAACACGCCGATGAGCACCTTGTGGCGCATCGTATTGTTAATCATGTGCTGGACAATCGTCTGATTGTTCAACGTATCGGTATAATAATGGCTCTTTAACGCATGGAGCAGCATATCTTGACCATATACGCACCGGCAGTCCGCGACGATGAGAAGATACCTGACACATTCCCAGTCCGGCTCCTGAAACCAGCCATCGAGCTTCGCTCGCCAGCCCGACAACGATTGGCACCATAGCGGATTGGAACTGATCACATTCCCTTCACACGGCGGGTATCCAATGGCTTGCAATGTCCCGACAATCGTCACGCTTAGCAGGCGAAAATATTCCTCTATCTCTTCCCGCTCCGCCTCTTCGGCCGCATCCTCATAGATCAAGCCGCTGTCCTGGTCACTGGATAATGTTTGTTCTTGTCTGCCCCCGCTGCCGAACAATAAATACGCGTAAGGCACGGGCGGGGAACCATACCCGAGCCGTGCCAGCTTCGCTTCTGAGAGTGAGATCGCCCGGCGAATTAACGCGTCATGCACCTCATTCAGATCCGTATAAAATTGTTCGATCGGCTGCTCAGCCTGCAGAGTCACCATCTGTTCATGGAATTGATCCCGCAAGCCTCGCAGCGCAATCACATCATCTGTATTCCCGATGCGCGTGAACAGCTTTGCACGAACCGAATCGCTCATGCTGTGCTCACCCCTGCCCTCATAGTAGAAGCGACGAATAGTATGACTTACAGGCTGCTTTGTGCTTTCTTCATTTGCTCCGGATAACCGAATGCACCGTGCTCAGACAAATCAAGACCGATAATCTCTTGCTCTTCTGTTACACGAAGACCCATGACAAGCTTCATAGCGCCAAGAATGATGAACGATACGACAAGGACGTAACCGCCGCACACGAGTACGGATTCAAGTTGTACCCACATTTGGTGCCAGTTGCCTGTATCGATGATACCGCCTTGACCAACGTTCAACTTCTTCGCAAGTTCATCTGTCGCAAAGATACCATTCGCGAGCGTACCCCAAATACCTGCTGCACCGTGAACAGAAAGTGCATAGATGGGATCATCGACTTTAATTTTCTCGAAGAACTTCGCGCTGAAGAATACGAGCACGCCTGCAATCAAACCGATAACAACTGCTGCCCAAGGATCGACGAAAGCGCAAGTCGCTGTGATGGCAACGAGACCAGCCAGACCACCGTTCAACGTCGTCGTAATGTCAGCTTTGCCGTTTACGAGCCAGGAGATGAGCAGAGCTGCAACTGCGCCGCCTGCTGCGCCGAGCTGCGTATTGAAAGCAACATAACCGAAGAAACCATCGCCTACGCCGAGTGCGCTACCAGCGTTAAATCCGAACCAGCCAACCCACAGAAGAAGTACGGACAAAGCGCCGAATACTTGGTTGTGACCGAGAATTTCATTCGCAGAGCCGTCTTTATTGAAGCGGCCGATACGCGGTTTCAATAATACTGTCGCAGCAAAGGCTGCAAGAGCGCCAGTTAAGTGAACAACCGTAGAGCCTGCATAGTCTTGCGCGCCTTCAGCGAACAACCAGCCTGTTGGGCTCCAAATCCAGTGGGAGATAACCGGATAAACGACTGCCGTAAACAGAATAGTAAAGACGAGGTATGCGGACAGCTTAGCACGTTCAGCGAAACCGCCCCACGCGATCGAAAGCGATACAGCTGCGAAAGCAAGTTGGAAAACGAAGAAGATCGTCGATGGAAGCGCCTCGCCATCAGCAGCAGCTACCGCTGGAGCGAATAGGTAACTTCCCCAGCCGATGATCTTGCTTATCGAGTGCTCCGCGTTATCTGAGCCAAAAGCAATTGCGTAACCGACTGCCCAATAAACCAATGTACAAAGACCTAACGTGAACACCGTCTTGCCTGCGATATGGCCCGCGTTCTTCATTCGTGTCGAACCAGCTTCAAGCAGGATGAATCCGCCTTGCATCAGAATGACAAGAATGGCTGCAACGAGCACCCAGATGGAGTTGAGCCCCATATTAAGCGTTCCTGCAGACGGGTCGTCTGCAAAAGCCATAGCTGGGAATAACAGCGAAAGAGCTCCTAGAGACACGATTAACTTTTTGACCATGAACGACCACTCCCTAATGTAATGTTTCTTTACATGATAAGAAAGACTTAATGTCATTATAGGTTGGAGTATCCATTTTGACAATACATTTTTCCTGATTCTCTAAAATAAATCTAACATTCGTCTCTCCGGACGATTCGAATGTTAAGTTTTTTGACGGATTTGACCTCGAAAAGGAGTCGATGCCGAAAAATCCTTCGCGTTTCGCGATGCCCATACACCTGCTTCCCTGCTTATTTTCCGACAGCTTCGAATTCCATGTCAGCTTTTCTACATGGAAAATTCACCAAAGCATTACGTTTGACTGTATGGTTCATCTTTCTGTATCATAGGTACTAGGAGTTTTACCGTACATACCGTTTAAATGAAAGAGGTGATTCCAATGTCCGATATGTCACTACCGTTACACCGGATTGGTGAATTATCCAAATTAGCTGGTGTAAGTCCCCGCACGATCGATTTCTATACGTCACTCGGTCTGATTGAGCCGGAACGCCGTTCGGCCAAAAATTATCGTCTTTATAATGATGAAACTTTGCATCGGCTCAAACGTATAGAGCAATTGAAGAAAGAAAAATTATCGCTCGACGAGATTAAGGCGAGCATGGCTGTCTGGCGTAAAGTTTCATCAGAGGATCAAGTTTCTGATAAGCTGATGGACTTACAGCTGCATTTGGAACAGCTGCAGCGCGAAGTCATTGAGATTGAGCCAGTGCTCAATCAATTGAAGCCGCAGCAGGCCAAGCAGGTATTTAAACGTCTAGCCCCTCAAACGGCTGCATGCGTCGAGGCACTCATGATTCTGCTTAACAAGAGCGGTATTATGTAGCATTCACTTTATTGGAGGGAACCACGATGTTATTTTTCCACCCGCTGGACATTCTCATCATTCCTGCATTCTTATTATCGTTATGGGCCCAGTTCCGTGTTCGCGGCACATTTAACCGTTGGTCAGAGGTACAAACCTTACGCGGGCTCACAGGTTATCAGGCAGCACGCATGATGCTCGACCGCAATGGACTGCACGACGTGCCAATTGAACCGGTTCCAGGAACCCTCTCGGACCACTACGACCCGATTCACCGTGTCGTTAGACTGTCTGAGTCGGTTTACTACGAGAACTCCATCTCGGCCGTTTCTGTCGCTTGTCACGAGGTTGGCCATGCGATCCAGCACAGCGTTCATTATCCGATGCTTGTTCTGCGCCATAAGATTTTCCCGGTCGTAAATATTGCATCTGGTATAGCGCCTTTCCTGCTGCTTGCCGGTTTCTTATTCCAGGCATCTGGCCTAATCGGTCTTGGCATTATCTTCTTCTCTTGCGCAGTTGCATTCCAGCTCGTGACTTTGCCCGTCGAATTCAATGCCAGCAACCGGGCACGTGAAATCATGGTCGCTGAAGGCTTTATTTCGAACGAGGAAGAACGGGGCGTAGCCAAGGTACTGAACGCTGCAGCACTAACATATGTGGCAGCAGCGCTAATCTCACTGCTTGAATTGCTTAAGTACATTCTCATCTTTACGCAATCCGATCGCGATTAATTAACGCGATACGAACAAAGGCGAGGAGCACAATGCTCCTCGCCTTTGTGTATGCATATATGGACATGAAGAAAAGACCGGCGCTCCGTATGGAGAACCGGTCTTTCATCTTGATATCATACTATTCCGTACGGAAACGGGAAAGCGTTTCTTTAAGCCCTGTCGATACCGTCTCAAGCTTGTCGGACAGTCGAACAAGTCCTTCGCTAATGCTGTTCTGCTCCGTGCTGAGAGATGCAACCTCTTCCGATGTAGCAGAAGACTCTTCGGCAACCGCACTCACGTTGCTCATCGCTTCAGACAGCACAACTTGCGAACGCTCCAGCTTGCTAATGGACTCCGTTACAGAGTCCAGGCGGCCAACGAAATCACCCATCTGACCTTGAACCGTCAAGAAGATTTGGTTCGCTTCTTTAACGGATTGTATCTGTTCTTGGAAGATTGGATACGCTGTCGACAATACATTAACCGTTTCGTCGATTTCCTTTTGAATCGTTTCCGTAATTTGACCGACTACATCGATCGATTGGCGGGATTGATCTGCCAGCTTACGGATTTCGTCTGCTACGACCATGAAGCCTTTGCCTGCTGCTCCAGCACGTGCCGCTTCAATCGTCGCATTCAAGGACAAGATGTTCGTTTGCTTCGTCATGTTATTAAGCACATCAAGAATTTTACGGATCGAGCGCGTGCTTTCTTTCAGACGGTCAACCTTCTCAACCATCGAGCGCGTCATCTCTTCTGTCATACCCGTCTTCTCGATCAAGCTGTTCATATACGTTGTACCTTGACGGCTTGCACTCTCCACATCAGATGCTGCAACGCCCATCTCTTGGTTCGCTGTCATAACCTGCTGCATTTGCTCGCCGATCTCAGCCGTCAGATCATTGCCCTTCTCGGCTTCTGTCGCCAAGCTAGATGCACCGTTAGCGATCTCTTCGGTTGCAACCGCGATTTCGCGCGCAGAGATAGCTGTTTTCTTGGAGGCATCAGACAATTCACCGGCAGTAGCCAGAACATCCTGTGCGGATTGGTTCGTTTGATTAACCAGCAATGTAATCTGCGTCATCATCTGGTTGAAGCTCTGAGCCAGCTGACCGATCTCGTCCTTCTTGTTGATCGTTGAACGAACAGACAGATTGCCGAGCGCGCCTTCATTCATCAGATTACGCAATCTCACGAGCGGAATCGCAACCATCCAAATTACAAGCATGCCAATACCGATCGCGAGCAACGCGGCAATTCCCGCAATAATCCATGTCGTGTTCAAAATCTGGCCGGCATCCTTCACGAGTTCTGCCACTGGCACCGAGCCAACTAGCTTCCAGTCCACATTATCAAACTTGTTGTAGACAGCGAGTACTTCGTTACCGTTCTCATCTGTCGTTGTCTTCGAACCGCTTTCCGCTGCTTTACCTTCTTTAGGAAACGCAATCGGAGATGGCTTGCCGATCTCTTCAGGCTTGCTCGATGGCTTGCTTGGAAGCACCAAGTTGCCTGCACTGTCCACAATTGTGATGCTGCTATCTTCGCCAAGTTTCACGTCTTGAAGCTCTTTGCTGAGCTCCTTCAAGTAAATCTCGATCACCATAACAAACTTGGCTTCGTTCGTAATTGTATTCTTCATGACACGGCCCATTGCAAATGTCGCTTCAGGCGCACTGCCGCTATAGCCTTTCAATTCCGAGGGAAGCCAAACCAATCGGCCGCCGCCATCTTCAACCTTCTTCATCCAATCCGATTTCTGAGCCACTTCTGTCGTAATGGAGGAAGATCCGGTTGTAACCGAGCTAGCACTTCCTTCGATCGGAATGATTGCTGCACCAACGATAGACGAGTTGCCAAGAACATAAGATTGCAGCGAATCACCTAGCTTCTTCATCGAGTCGAACTTCTCGTAATCATCTTTCGCTTTGTCCATCAGGTCCAAGTTATCTTGAACCGTCTTATCGAGCAAGATTTGCATCGATAGCGCTTCGTAGTTCTTGAACATCAAGTCCAGCTTGCCCGTTGACTGTTGAATGGCCACTGCTGTCGAATCAGCCACTTTGTTCTTAATGATGCTCTTCGATGTCGAATACGAGAATAATCCGACCACAAGAACGCACACTAGAATAGCGCTGAAAATAATTAAGAACAGCATGAGACCAACCGATTTGATCGGATTCGTCATCTTCACGTTCTTAATTCCGTTTAGGGATGAATTGTACAGCTCCTTTACATTGGGAGTCCGTTTCTCCCCTTCTGATTGCGTTTTCAAATTTTCCTTCTTCGAATTCAGCTTTAGTTTCAACTTCACTGCAAGACACCACCAATTCTGAGGATAATTCGCCGTTTTTGTCTCTCTATTAACTAAACAACAGTATCGTTAATATCGGCAATTAACCTCCGAGTTGTTAGCAATTCAGGAAAATTATTTACAAAAAAATAATCCTAATCGATCACTCGATTAGGATTAAATCAGGACATTAGTCACAGATGAACATTAACGCACTTTCTTGCGCATCATGTCCATAGGCTTAACTGGCCCGTCGGTTTTGATCACGATATATTGCAGTGGATGTCTAGCAGCATCGAGCACATTGCCGCCCTCGTCCTTAATCTCGCCGACGACTTGCTTAAAGAACGTACCGTTCGGCCCGAAGAATTCGACTTCTTGACCAGGCTTGAAGTGATTACGCTGCTGCACAACTGCCTCGCCCGTAGATTCATTATAAGAGATGACAACACCAGCGAAATCATAAGGAGCAGCCTTATCTTCCGGCGTGTAAATATGATCTTCCGAACCTGGCGTATCATAGAAGAAGCCTGTGTTCAGCGGACGGTTCGCCGCCTTCTGAATATCATCCAGCCATTCTTGCTTCAGCACGTAGTTCTCTGGATCAGCCATATACGAATCGATCGCTTGACGATACGCATTAACGACTGTCGCCACATAGTGAAGGCTCTTCATGCGGCCTTCGATCTTGAAGCTGTCGACGCCGACATCAATCAGATCCGGGATACTCTCCAGCATGCATAGGTCTTTGGAGCCCATCGTGAACTTATCTGCATCCATGCCGACCATCTGAATGTCATCTTCGTAAATATCGTATTTCCACCGGCAAGACTGGCAGCAGCCGCCACGGTTGGAATCACGGTCCGTGAAGTGGTTCGACAGTACGCAGCGTCCGGAATAGGACGAGCACATTGCGCCATGGATGAACGCTTCGATCTCAATATCGACATGTTCTTTAATCTCTTGAATCTCTCCCATGCTCACTTCACGCGCCAATACGACACGCGGCAGCCCTTCGTCCTTCCAGAACTTGACCGCTTGCCAGTTCATTGTCGATTGCTGCGTGCTTAAGTGCACCTCAAGCTTAGGCGCAACGCGCTGCGCCGTCTCGATGATAATCGGATCGGCAGCAATAATTGCCGCGATACCCGCATTCTCAAGCTCGCGCAAGTACTCCTCAAGTCCTGCGATATCCTCATTATGCGCATAGATGTTCGTTGCGACGAATACTTTCGCGCCGTACTTCTTCGCGAACTCTACGCCTTCCTTCATCTCTTCGAAGCTGAAGTTATCCGCATTGGAACGCAGACCATACTTCTGTCCGCCGATATATACCGCGTCCGCACCGTAATGAACGGCAAACTTTAATTTCTCTAAATTACCAGCCGGAGCCAGCAGCTCTGGCTTATCCAGTCGGTTTCTCTTTCCATTGTAGCGATGCGCTACTTTCGTTGTTGAAGTCACCAGCTTCACCTCCACTTCCTTCGGTGACCATTGCTAATCTTAATACACCTGTTCCTTATAGAAGAATCCGTACGACAGCTCACGCGACGGATCTTGCAGTTCTCTGATGGAATCGAGCCACTCTTCGTTGAACTCGTAGCCTTCCGGGTCAGCATAATAAGCGTCGATGGCAGCACGATACGCTCGAACGACAGCTTCGTTGTATGCTATTGATTTTAACAGCCCTTCGATCCGAAAGCTATCGATATTAACTTCCATTAGCTCGTGCAAATTCTCGATCATGCAGAGATCATCAGAACTCATAATATGCGTACCGTTCGCATCCTCATAGATCGGATAACGTTCGTCAGGACGCTCCGTTTCCACCAAATACAAGCCATCCTCGATTTTGCCATGGATCGGTATATCGCTTAGTTCTGGCTGATCCTTCGCTTGGTGGTCGAAGTAATTGTGCACGAGCGGACGCTTCGAATGATAAATATTCGTCAAGCCATGTACTTGAACCTGAACTTCCAGCTCCGTATTCGCCTTCGCATCGAGCACCTGATCCATGTTCAGCTCACGCGCGAGAATGAATCGAGTCGCACCGCGGCGGCCCCAGTAATTAGCGGTCGCATAGTTCGTCGAAGTCATCTCTGCGTTCCAGTGCAATTTCAGTCCTGGCGCTTCTATCCGCGCGACCATCAAGACAGCCGGATCTCCGAAAATAATGCCGTCGACTCCAGCCTGTGCCAAGCCGCGAATATAACTCGGAAGCGTATCCACAGTCGCGTTGTCCATCACATTGTTCACTGCTGCATAAACCTTGACGTCATGCAGATGCGCGAGCTTCACCGCTTCCGCAATCATTGGGAGATCGAATTCACCCGGGAGCCGCATGCCATAGCGCGACTCTCCAACAACGAACGCATTTGCGCCTGCTGCGATTAATCGCTCCATGTCGGCAAGGGATGCTGCATCAATGAGCAGCTCCGGTTTTGTTGCCATTGTTAGTCCTCCTATTGCTTTGCCGTTTCATTGCTTTTCTCAATATTGCGATTATGCTCTTTGAGCGTTTCGGCAAAAAGATGTTCGTGACTGCCATCTTTCTTCGTCACGTAGTAGTAATAATCGGTCTGTTTCGGGAACAGCGCCGCCTCGATCGACTTCATGCTCGGCGAAGCGATCGGACCTGGCGGCAACCCTTTTACCTTGTAGGTATTGTATGGGCTATCCACTTCCAAGTCCTTCAGCAGCAGACGTTCCTTCTGTTTATCGAGCAGATATTGTACCGTAGCGTCAATTTGCAGCGGCATGCCTTTCTTCAACCGGTTGTAGATAATACCCGCAACAATCGGACGCTCTTCATCGATAACGACTTCCCGCTCCACCAATGAAGCGACCGTCAATATCTGATGCAGCGACATGTCGCGCTCTGTGAGCGCATCTTCCCAATTGTCAGGCAGCCCATCCAGCTTATGATCGAGCTGCTGCAGCATGCGCGTAATGATCTCTTCCGGCGTGCTGCCTTTCAGCATCTCATACGTTTCCGGGAACAAATACCCTTCAAGACGGTGACGCAGCTTCGTGTCCTTCGGAATGTTCTTGGCTGCATCCGTATCGGTCCACACCTGATCCTTATCCGCCGCAGCGATGAATGCCGCTTTATCGACATAACCCGCTTCACTTAACGTAGCTGCAATTTGCTCTACAGTGAATCCTTCCGGAATCGTAAAGCGGATTGTTTCTTCCTTCTTTGTCTCGCCAGCATTCAGCTTGGCGATAAGTTCATCCTTCGTCATGCCAGGCTTAAGCTCGTAGACCCCAGCTTGAAACTTCGGGCCTTCATGCTTATAGCGTAAGTAATATTTAAAAATAAATGCATTACGAATAATGCCTTGATCTTCAAGCGTTTCAGCGAACGTAAACGGAGAAGAGCCCTTCTTCAGCTCCACTTCAACGGTATCTCCGGCTGAAGCAGGACGAAGTCCATTCCATATGTACAGATAAACACTGCCTACGGAAATGATCATTATGCCGAGAATCGTGGTGATGACCCAGAAAGTAATGCGGCCCCGTCTAGGTCCAGCGGGACGATAGGACTGATCTTCTGTGGATTGCAAACAACGTATCCTCCGTTTCCATATCAGCGCGGAAAAAGGGCGGTTTATGCCGCCCCTTCCGTACTTCTATAAATAAAACCAAGGCTTCTCTACAAAAGATCCGCCTCGCGTTTAATGCAAGAGAATCGCTAACTTAAGGCTGTTCGTCGCCTTCGAACATCAAATCATCGTATGCTTCAGCGACGGCTTCCCATTCTTCGTCATCCTCGATCGATTCCAGCTCCGGATCGGAGCCTTCCTGAACGGTGATGCGGAAGAACGCGACTTCATCCTCTTTCTGCATATCTTGCGGCTGCAATCCGGCATAGGAGTGGTTACCCAGCTGGAATTCAGCGATGATTTGGAACGGCTCTGTTTCGCCTTGTTCGCCAATCAAATCTACTTCTGTGCCATAAATCGGCTTCAGCACGGAAATACGTTTTACTTCTGACAATGTGGAAAGCTCCCTTCAACCACGTGTGCGGCTGTTAGTCGTTATCGTCAATCTCAGCGAGAAGCGTGTTGAACGTTTCTTCAACCATGTTCCACTCTTCTTCATCCTCGATGGTGTAGAGCTTCAGATCGTCGCCGTCTTCTTCGTAACGGAAGGCGTAAACCTCATCGGAATCTTCATCATCTTCTTCGCTGGATTCAACATTAAGCGGCACAACCATCATATATTTCTGATCGGAGCCGTCTACCTCGAACTTCATGACTACCTCGAATTCTTCTTCGTTGCCATCTTCATCCGGAATGTAGATGATTTCCGGCTCTTCAAACTGCATGTTGTCCTTTGTCATCGTTACCCTCACCTTTTCGTTTTAGAATCGAGATAATTTTGCAAAATAAGCGTTGCCGCCATTTTGTCCACCACTAACTTTCGCTTCTTACGACTAACGTCAGCCTCAAGCAAAGTGCGCTCGGCGGCTACGGTCGTTAGCCGTTCGTCCCAAAGGTGTACGGGTAAATTTAGCTTCTGCTGTAAATCCCCTGCGAATGCGATGCAAATTTCGCCACGCGGCCCGATGGTGCCATTCATATTCTTGGGTAGACCGACTACAATCTCAGATACTTCGTGTTCCTTACAGAGCTGGGCAATTGCCCCAATCTCTCCGTTGTCGCGTCTCTTCTCGACGACGCCGACGCCTTGCGCGGTCCAGCCGAATGCATCACTGACGGCAACGCCAATTCGGCGGTCGCCGTAATCCAATCCCATCAGACGCATACGACCTGGTGCCTCTTTTCCATGAGCTTAATTATTTGCTGTGCTGACTTAAGTAGGAACGTACCAGCTCTTCAATGAGCTCGTCTCGTTCTTTCCTGCGAATTAAACTTCTTGCATTGTTATGTCGCGGAATGTACGCGGGATCTCCAGACAATAGATAACCGACAATCTGGTTAATCGGATTGTAATCCTTCTCGAGCAGTGCATCATACACCGAAAGCATAATTTCTTTCGATGAAGCTTCGAGCCCTTCCGCCTTCACGTCGAATTTCATTGTCTTGTCCATTGAATTCATCGCCAGCACCTCGCTTTCTAAGCCGCTTAACAGCTGTTTAATACTCCTACTATATCACACTTGCCTGCGATAGAACCAGTTCTTCGGCAATTTGGAGTGCTGCGCCCAATTTTGACGGATCTTTCCCGCCTGCTTGCGCCATATCCGGGCGTCCGCCGCCGCCGCCGCCGCATGCTGCGGCCGCTTCTTTGACGATTTTGCCAGCGTTGTAGCCTTGCTTCACAAGCTCCGGCGATACTGCTGCGACGAGGTTAACCTTGTCATCCGCAACTGCGCCGAGCACGATAACTGCGCTTGGCAGCTTCACTTTCAGCTCATCCACGATGCCGCGAAGCGCATCCATGGACGGAGCGCTCACTTCAGCAGCAAGCAACGTTACGCCGTTGACAACCTTCGCTCGCGACTCCAGCGAGCCCGCTTCAATACGGCTCAGCTTGCTCTGCAGCGACTCGTTCTCGCGAGCGAGCTCTTTCACTTGTGCATGCAGCGCTTCGATACGCTTCGGCACATCATTCAAGTTCGTCTTCAGCAGCGCAGCCGCTTGCTTCAGCTGATCCAGTTGGCCTTCCATGTACAAGTATGCATTGCGGCCAGTGACAGCTTCGATCCGGCGAACGCCGGAGCCGATGCCGCTCTCGCTCACGAGCTTGAACAGACCGATCTGCGCAGTGTTCGTAACGTGGCAGCCACCGCACAGCTCAAGGCTGTAGTCGCCGACGCGAACGACACGAACGACGTCGCCGTACTTCTCGCCGAACAACGCCATAGCGCCCATTTCCTTCGCTTCTGCAAGCGACTTGTAGTTGATATCAAGCGTTGTACCGAGCCAAATTTGCTGATTAACGCGGCGCTCGATCTCCGTGAGCTCTTCCGGCGTGATGCTGCCGAAATGCGAGAAGTCGAAGCGGAGACGGTCCGGCTCAACGAGCGAGCCCGCTTGGTTAACATGTTCGCCGAGCACGTCTTTCAGCGCACGGTGAAGCAAGTGAGTTGCCGTATGGTTCTTGATTGTATCTTCACGGGATTGCGTGGATACTGCCGTTTGCACTTGATCGCCAACGGAAACCGTACCGCTTGTCACAACAGCGTGATGTACCGGCTGACCATGAGGCGCTTTCGTCACATCTTCAACCGTCAATGTGAAGCCTTGGCCTGTAATCGTACCGCTGTCGCCGATTTGACCGCCGCTCTCCGCATAGAACGTCGTGCGATCAAGAATGACAAGCACATCACTGCCTTCAGAAGCAGAATCCACGAGCGAGTCACCATTCACGATTGCGAGCACTTTCGCGCCTTCAATCGTCAGATCCTGATAGCCAACGAATTCGGATTTTCCCGTAAAGTCAGCGAGCGGTCCGCCTTGGACATTCATGCCGCCTGTGTCTTGGCGAGCTGCGCGAGCACGCGTACGCTGCTCTTCCATCGCTGCGTCGAAGCCTTCGCGGTCGACAGCCATGCCTTGCTCTGCTGCGTAGTCTTCCGTAAGGTCGAACGGAAAGCCGTACGTGTCATAGAGCTTGAATGCATCCGGGCCGCTAATTTGCGTTACGCCGTTTGCTTTGGCTGTCTTAACCAGATCGCCAAGAAGAGCCAGACCGTCAGAAAGCGTCTCATGGAAACGTTCTTCTTCGGTACGGATGACTTTCTCGATGAACTCACGCTTCTCGACAACCTCCGGATAGTGGCTGCCCATAATTTCGCCTACTACGCTTACGAGCTCGAACAAGAACGGACGGTCAACGCCCAGCGTCTTGCCGTAACGAACTGCGCGGCGCAGCAAACGGCGGATTACGTAACCGCGGCCTTCGTTGGAAGGCATAACGCCGTCGCCAACCGAGAAAGCGACTGTACGGATATGGTCAGCAATAACCTTCAGCGCGATGTCGTTCTCAGTGTCCGTGTGATACGTGACGTTTGCAATTTGGCAAGTGCGGTCGATGATCGGACGGAACAGGTCCGTGTCGAAGTTCGAGTCCGCATTTTGCAAAATCGAAGTGAAGCGCTCAAGTCCTGCGCCTGTATCGATGTTTTTATTCGGCAGCGGCGTGTAGCTGCCGTCCTTATTATGATTATATTGCGAAAATACGAGGTTCCATACTTCGAGGAACCGTTCGTTTTCTCCGCCTGGCCAGCATTCTGGATCATTCAGGTCGCCGAAAGCATCGCCGCGGTCGTAGAAAATCTCTGTACAAGGTCCGCAAGGGCCTTCGCCGATGTCCCAGAAGTTGTCTTGCAGGCGGAAGATACGCTCTGCCGGCAAGCCGATTTTCTCATTCCAGTAGCGGAATGCTTCTTCGTCTTCCGGATATACCGTAACCGACAGACGCTCCGGATCGAAGCCGATCCATTGCGGGCTCGTCAAGAACTCCCATGCCCAAGTGATCGCTTCTTCTTTGAAGTAATCGCCGATCGAGAAGTTGCCGAGCATTTCGAACATCGTCTGGTGACGGCGTGTTTTGCCAACATTCTCGATATCGTTCGTGCGGATACATTTCTGCGAGTTCGTAATGCGCGGATTTTCAGGGATGACACGGCCGTCAAAATAAGGCTTGAGCGGCGCCATACCAGCGTTAATCCAAAGCAATGAAGGGTCATTATGCGGAACTAGGGAAGCACTCGGCTCAATTTTATGGCCTTTGCTCTCGAAGAAGGAGAGCCACTTCGAACGGATTTCACTTGCTTTCATACTGTTCAACCCCCAAATGTAATAGAAAATAAAAAAACGCCCCTAAAAAACAGGGACGAATCATTCGCGGTACCACCCTGGTTATTGCATGCACGGCTCGCATCTATCGCGGGTCAGCATTGCAATCTCCTTAGTCAGACGTTAACGGGTCCACCCGGTGAAGTTCATTCACACTCCGAAACCAGCTTTCAGCCATCCTTCGCCGTTAGAATTTTCACAGCCGACGCGGGCGTTTGCGAGCTCGCGAAGAAATTCTTTCTCTGGGCAGCGGTCTATGGCTTACTTAATGTTTCATCTACGATTTAGATATACGGTTGACGTAGTTGTCATTAGTATATCTACATCAGGTATACATTGTCAAATCGTCTTTCGCCTAACGTAATACGCGAAGAAATGCTGTATGATGACTTTCAGCGCGGCGAAGATCGGAACCGCGAGAATCATGCCGACAATCCCGGCCAGCTCCCCGCCGACCAGCAGGACGAAAATAATCGACAATGGATGCATATGCAGCGTTCGTCCCACCACTTGCGGCGAAATAATGTTCCCTTCGAGAACTTGGCATGCAGTGTTGACGACGACGACGAGCAGCATCATTTTGACCGAAACAGTTGATGCCATTACGAGTGCAGGCGCTGCGCCGAAGAACGGTCCGAGGTACGGAATGATATTCGTGACGGCCACCACGCTCGCGAGCAACAGCGCATAAGGCATCCCAATGATGAGATATCCAACATAAGCTAGCGTTCCTACGATGATGCAGACAAGAAACTGTCCCCGAATATAGCTGCCAAGCGCATTATCGATGTCCTTCAGCAGCCGTACAGCGTGCTTGCGATGCGATTTGGGCACATAGGTAAGCAGCGTCCGCTCGAACACCTCGAAGTCCTTCAATATATAGAACGCTAGAAACGGAATAATAAACGCGATAAACACGATATTGATCATCGCCCCGATGTTATTGATGAAGGCGAAAATCGCATCCGAGCTCTGCTTCTCCAGCTTGTAGATTGACTTATTGATGCCGCCTCGTATACTCTCCGGCAGAAACGACGAATTGTTCAAGTCATTTACGATACCTTGCGCCTTCATCGTCAAATCCGGCATATGTTCATTCAGCTCCTGCAGCTGCTCCAGAAACATCGGAATCGCGTTCATCAGAATAACGGTCAGCGCTCCGCAGAACACGGCATAAATGAGCAGTACCGCAATGGTCCTCGGCACTTTGCGTTCATTCAGGAGGCTGACGATCGGATTAAGCACGTAAGAAATAATCATAGCGATCAAGAACGGTGCGAATACAGAGCGCAAAAACACATAAATATGTAAAATAATCGGCTTCAACAGCAGCAGCAAATAGAGAGCGATGAGCCCCAGAATGAGATAAACGAGCCAGACAAACAGGCGGCTCTTCGTAAAGCGTTCCACGGCCTAACCCCTCCCTTGGATCCGCAAAAATTACAAACGTACTAACAGTATATGTACAAGCACCCTGTTTCATCCCGTAAATGAAAAAAGACGACCTCTAATGAGGTCGCCTATCGTTCCTGATGCAAGGTTAATTCGCATGCACTTGCGGCATATCGTCTTCAAAGAACAGATCGTCCAGCGAGCTGAGCGTACCGTCTTCTTCGACCTGGTACACCGACATTTTCTCGCCGTTCACCGTCAATTCAATGAAGCAGCCCCAGCAATAATACTGGTGCGATCCGATTTTACCGATATCCTTGGAACTACAATTTGGGCATTTCATCGTTCATTTCTCCCTATATCCGACTCAGAAACTGCGACCGGGGTAAGGTATGCCTCGCTGCCGGCCGGTACAATAATGACATCTTCTCCGAGCATGACTTCATCTGCAAGATGCGGCGCCGGAAGCCACTTGCGGCCTTCCATAATGTCCGCTATAAAACCATCAGTCAACTCATAGCCTACTATTTGTGTACCCTGTAATTGATCAAAATAAACATCGGATACGCGGCCGAGTTGTTCTCCATCCGTAGTCACGACGGGTAAATCCTTCAAACGGATCATTCCTGTCTGGAACGAACGCTGAATTTCGGCTTGCTTCGTCTTCCGTACAGAGTCCGTATTCATAATAATGACGGTATCCGCTCCGCAGACGAGCACTTCACTCCAGAGTACAGCTTTCATAGCGGTCAAGAATCGTCGGCCGGCGTCCAAAATAATGCCGCCGAGCTGCCAATGCTCATCAAACCATGCATCCTTCACATGGCCCACCTGCTTGCCGCTGCTCATCTCAACAACCGGAAGCCCAATCACATGCTGTAGTCTTAGCACCGTTTAGGAAAGCCCCCTAGGCATTAGTACGAACACGGCCGATAAAGGTTGCAACTTTTTTCGCGGCCTGCTCGAGTTCCTCCATAGTATTTCCCAATCCGAAGCTAAATCGTACAGCAGATGCTTGTCTTTCGATAGAAACGCCCATCGCCCGCAGCACATAGGAAGGTTCAATCGCGCCCGATGTGCATGCTGACCCGCCCGAAGCTGCAACGCCTGCCAAATCCAAATTCATGAGCATCGATTCCGCACTGATGCCGATGAAGCTCATGTTCAGAATGTGTGGAACATGCATCGTCTCATGACCGTTAATAGCGATTCGGTCCGCTCCTACCGTTTCATTCATCCGCTCTATCCATGTATGACGAAGCTCACCCAGCAAAAGTTTCCGTTCCTCCATTGTTTTCACAGAAAGTTCAACGGCTTTCGCAAAACCAACAATTCCGGCCACGTTCTCGGTTCCTGCACGTCTGCCCCGCTCTTGCGAGCCGCCGTGCGAAAACTCTTCGAGTGATACGCCTTTACGCACAAATAACGCACCTACGCCCTGCGGCCCGTTAATCTTGTGAGCGGAGAAGCTCATCAAATCAACAGGCAGCTGCTTCAAATCGATCGAAATCGCACCGAGCGCTTGAACGGCGTCAACGTGAAACAGCACGCCACGAGACCGGGCCAGCTCGCCAATCTCTTCGATCGGCTGAATGGTTCCGGTCTCATTGTTTACATACATGATACTTATAACCGCGGTATCCGCTTCAATGGCATCGGCCAGTTCTTCCATCGATATGAGCCCCTGCTCGTCCACCGGCAATACCGTCACGCGGAAGCCTTCTTCCTCTAGCGCATCACTCGCATGAAGGATCGCATGATGCTCCGTCGCAGACGTGATGATATGGGACTTGCCGTGCTGCTTGCGCGCTGCTCTGGCCGCTCCGATAAGCGCCATATTATCGCCTTCGGTTCCGCCTCCGGTGAACACAATCTCCGCCGCTGCAGCGCCAATGCCGGATGCAACGATATCGCGCGCGCGATTCAGCAGCTGGCGCACACCGCGACCATAGGCATGCGTGCTGGAAGGATTGCCGAAGCTGCTTGTGTAGACGGACATCATTTCGCTCACTACTTCAGGGTGAACCGGCGTAGAAGCCGCATGATCATAATAAATCCGTTCCATTATGGCATCATCCTTAAATATAGAACATGTAGGAGTCCTGCGGACCCTCTTCTCTAAACGAAACAAGATCTGCAAGTGTCGTCGAATCTAGCACTTCCGCGATGCTGTCGCGAATGCGAAGCCATAGATCGCGTTTAGCCGGATCATCCTCTTCCGTGAAGTCAACCGGTGAGATCGGCCCTTCCAGAATGCGAATGACGTCGCCGGACGTAATTTCAGCCGGATCTCTGGACAGAATATAGCCGCCGTATGCACCGCGAATACTCTTTACAAGACCTGCGTTGCGCAAAGGAGCGATCAGCTGCTCCAGGTAATGCTCTGACAAAGAATTGCGTTCCGCTATACTCTTAAGCGATGTAGGCCCTTCACCAAACTTGCCTGCAAGCTCCATCATAATCGTTAGACCGTAGCGGCCTTTCGTTGAAATTTTCAACTTCTGCACCTCTTCCCAAGCAAAACTGAATCTTATTTAAAGGCTGATGCAATCAAGAGATTACAATCCATGGTATTCCCATATCATATCTATGTTAACATAATAGACGAGCTTTATGTTGAAAAAACATGACGTTTTCATGAAAAACATTTGCAAAATGTGCTACAATATAAAAACTTAAGTGTCTTTCCTTTGTTTCGTTTGAGGAAGGGCTTTATATATAAGGTGGTGTCTATTAATAATGAGCAATGCTTCAACGCGTGTCGTTGTCGGCATGTCCGGCGGCGTAGATTCTTCTGTTACCGCTTTGCTGCTCAAACAGCAGGGCTACGATGTAATCGGTATTTTCATGAAAAACTGGGATGACACTGATGAGTTCGGCCACTGCACGGCTGAAGAAGACGCAGAGGACGTTCGCCGTGTCTGCGACCAGATCGGCATTCCTTACTATACGGTAAACTTCGAGAAACAATATTTCGATAAAGTGTTCGCTTACTTCCTCGATGAGTACCGAAACGGCCGCACGCCGAATCCGGATGTCATGTGCAACCGCGAAATCAAGTTCGGCGAATTCTTGCAGAAAGCGATCGAGCTTGGCGCAGATTACTTGGCTACTGGTCATTATGCCCGTCTTGAGCGTACGGCAGACGGTGAATCGAAGCTGCTGCGCGGCGTTGATTCGAATAAGGATCAAACGTACTTCCTGCACGCACTTCGTCAAGATCAGCTGGCAAAAGCGATGTTCCCGATCGGGCACCTGCCAAAGCCGGAGGTTAGACGGATTGCCGAGGAGTTCGGACTGCATACCGCGAAGAAAAAGGACAGCACAGGCGTCTGCTTCATCGGCGAGCGTAACTTCAAGGAATTCTTGAGCGGTTACCTGCCGGCACAACCCGGCGCAATGATCGATATTGAGACCGGCGAGACGAAAGGTCGTCACGACGGACTCATGTACTACACGCTCGGTCAGCGTCAAGGCCTTGGCATCGGCGGCTCTGGTAATGGCGAGCCTTGGTTTGTAGCTTCGAAGGACCTCAAGGAGAATATCCTCTATGTCGTTCAAGGCGATAAGCATGCGAGCTTGTATTCGCACAGCCTCGTTGCGACAGGCATTAACTGGATTTCACCTGCGAAGCCTGAAGGCTCGTTGAAATGTACGGCGAAGTTCCGCTATCGCCAGCCCGATCAAGGCGTGACGATTACATTCCGCGCAGATGGCACGACAGCGGATGTGGTCTTCGACAACCTGCAGAAAGCAATCACTCCGGGCCAAGCGGTCGTCTTCTATGACGGCGATGTATGCTTAGGCGGCGGCACGATCGATATTGTGAACCAGTAAGACGACTCAAGCACATGCAGCACATGGTACAACACATGAAAAAGCACCCGAACCAAGGTTCGGGTGCTTTTGCTTTTTCTCGTGCAATGTATGATTAGCCTGTTTCAGCTTGCAATTCTTCGTTCTCTAGCTCTTCGCTCTCCTCCTGCTTACGGATTACAATGCGCGAGATTCGGAGATTGTCGGTTTCATCTATGACGAACTCGAAGCCGTCCGGGTGTACGACCCGCTCGCCCTTCGTTGGCGGGTTCTCAATCTGTGCGTACATCCATCCACCGATTGTGTCGTAGTCGTCGCTCTCGATTTCGAGGCCGAAGTAGCTGTTCACTTCCTCGATCAGCATCATGCCGTTAATCGAGTGCGATTGATCTTCACGCGGCTCGATATCAGGGCGTTCTTCATCGAACTCATCCTGAATTTCGCCGACAATTTCTTCCATAATATCTTCCAGTGTAACAAGACCGGAAGTACCGCCATATTCATCAATCAGAATGGCGATCTGCGTCTTCTTCTTCTGCATCAGCTTGAGCAGTGCGCTAATATGCATCGAATCAGGCACAGTCGTCATCGGACGCGTAATGACGCGGATATCGGTTAGACCTAGCTGCGTTACCTTAAGCAGATCCTTGATATGCACAAAGCCGATAATGTTATCCTTATCGCCGTCACAAACCGGGTAGCGCGTATGCATTTCCTTAAGCGCAATCGCTTGGTTTTCCTCGAACGACAGGTTCGCGTATAGACAGGTCATCTCTGTCCGCGGAATCATGATCTCTCTGGCATGCGTCTCCGCAAAATCAAATATATTATCGACAAGCGTTAGCTCAGTATTATCAATAAGTCCGGATTTATGACTCTCTTGCATGAGAATTCGAATCTCTTCCTCGGTATGCGCCGATTCATGCTCGGCTGCCGGTTCGATACCGACGCGCTTCAGCATCCAGTTTGCCGTTCCATTCAGCAAGAAGATGAACGGGTACATCAGCTTATGGAACGCGATAAGCGGCATCGCTGTCCAGAGCGTTACTGGCTCAGCTTTGCGAATTGCAAATGTCTTAGGCGCAAGTTCACCAAGAACGATGTGCAGAATCGTAATAATCGAGAACGCAAGTACAAAAGATACTGTAGAGATTGCAACCTCGCCGAGGTGTAAGCTTCTCAGCAAAGGTTCAATAATGTGTCCGATAGCCGGTTCACCAACCCAACCAAGACCAAGGGAAGCAAGCGTAATGCCAAGCTGACAGGCCGACAGATAAGCGTCCAAATTGCTGGTTAGTCTCGAAGCAAAACGTGCACGACGATTACCGTCCAAGACAAGCGTATCGATCCGGCTGCTTCTTACCTTAACCATCGCAAACTCAGCTGCAACGAAAAATCCGTTTAGAAAGACGAGCACTACGATTAATAAAAGACTTAAAAATAAGGGTAACGGGTCACTACTCAACGATTCCCTGTTTGCCGCCCTCAGCTAGCGAAAGCCGTGTCACGACGAACAGGTGCACCTCCTTTGGGAACTGAAAATTATAAAGAAATGTTATAATACTAGATTAGACGATGGATTAACTCTACGTCAAACGTCGTCATCCCACCTTCTGGCTCATATTCGGGTTTATGTTATGTTTATTCCGTAAAGGTCGGCCTTTATGCGCCATTTTCGAGCTCAAGCTATCTCTTATGCAGTTAAGTGGCCGAAATATCACTACTTTCGGCGTTCTTGATTCTGCCTGATTTTGTCCTCCATGCCCTGATTCGTCGCCTGATAGAACTTCTTCCGTGCGATTCGATCGGGCAAATACTGCTGCTCTACATAGTGACTTGGATAATCATGAGGATATTTATAGCCCACATGGCCAAGCCTCTGTGCCCCGCTGTAGTGCGCATCTCGCAGATGCAGTGGTACCTCGGCAGATCCAATCTGCTCGATGGTGTTCATGACATTGCCAATCGCGATTGCGGCAGCATTCGACTTCGGACTTTCGACAGCGAACAGAATCGCTTGCGTAATGTTATACTTCGCTTCCGGCCAGCCAATCTTGTGATAGGCATCCATCGCTGTGACTGCTTGCACCATTGCCTGCGGATTCGCTAAGCCGATATCCTCGCTGCATGCAACAATCAGCCGTCTCACGAATGTCATCGGGTCCATGCCAAGCTTCTCGACGGCGTACAGAAACCAGAACAATGCCGCATCGCTGGAGCCGCGTACACTCTTATGGAACGCCGACAGAATATCGTACTGCGTCGACTCGTCCGCTCGAATGGTTGGCTTGCGGATGGACTCCTCCGCCACCTCCAGCGTCACAATAACCGATCCATCAGGCTGCGACGGCGTCGTTAACGCAGCAATTTCAAGTGCATTCAGCGCGCGGCGGATATCACCGCCAGCCATGCTCGCAATATGCTGCAGCGCCTCCTCCTCCACTTGCAGATCCATGAAGCCAAGGCCACGCTCCTTATCCATGAGCGCACGCCTCATTGCCGTCAACGCATCCTCACGCGTCAGCGACTGAAGCTGAAACAATGTAGAGCGCGACAGCAGAGCGCCGTTCACATAGTGGAACGGATTCTCCGTCGTTGCTCCGATGAAAATAATAATCCCCTGCTCAACTGCAGGCAGCAGCGCATCCTGCCGCGACGAGTTGAAGCGATGCACCTCATCGAGGAACAGAATCGTTTTGCGGCCATACATCGACTTCGTCATTTTCGCCCGATCAATGACTTCGCGGACATCTTTTACCGATGCCTCAACGGCATTCAGTTTCACAAACTCCCCTTGCGTCCGCTTCGAGATAATATGCGCAAGCGTCGTTTTGCCGCAGCCTGGAGGTCCATACAGCAGGATCGAAGACACCTGATCCGCTTCAATTGCACGCCTTAGCAGCTTCCCCGGACCAACAATGTCTGCCTGTCCAATATATTCATCTATCGTCTGAGGCCGCATACGGTCGGCAAGCAGCTTTGCCCGCGGCGCCTCTTCTTCGTTCTGATACGTAAACAGATCCATCTTGCGATTCACACATCCTTTATACCCTCCATCATAGCACACAAGCACAAACGTTCGCCATGAAGCAAGTGTAAAGGACTATAATGAATGCAAAGAAGGGCACTTCTCCGTCAAGAGAAATGCCCTTCCTAATCTTCCTATCAAGCGATTAGCCTGTAAAAGTTTGATACAGCAAGTAAATGTTCAGCCCAGCGATCACAATCGCGACTACCCATGACAGCCATTTCATCCAAGGCTTATTGACGAACTCGCCCATCTTCTTCTTATCGCTCGTAAACTTCACAAGCGGGATAACTGCAAAAGACAGCTGGAGCGACAAGATAACCTGGCTCAAGATGAGCAGCTGCGTGGTTCCACTTGCACCGTACAGATAAGTGACGATGACTGCTGGAATGATGGCGATCAGCCGCGTAATGAGCCTTCTGAGCCATGCTGCGATTCGCAGATTCAGGAACCCTTCCATGACGATCTGACCTGCAAGCGTGCCAGTCAGTGTTGAGTTCTGACCTGATGCCAGAAGCGCGACACCGAACAATACACTTGCTGCTGCTGTTCCAAGCATTGGCGACAACAGGTGGTAAGCATCACCGATCTCAGCTACATCAGTATGGCCTGTCGTATGGAAAGATGCTGCAGAGATGATAAGAATAGCAGCGTTTATGAAGAGTGCAAAAAACAACGCAATTGTCGAATCCCATGTTGCATATTTAATCGCTTGGCGTTTGCCAAGAGCTGTTTGCTCATATTGCCGGGTCTGTACGATCGATGAGTGCAGATACAAGTTATGCG
This sequence comes from Paenibacillus taihuensis, assembly GCF_003386535.1. GTDB lineage: Bacteria > Bacillota > Bacilli > Paenibacillales > Paenibacillaceae > Paenibacillus_Z > Paenibacillus_Z taihuensis. The sequence goes on along the minus strand of NZ_QTTN01000015.1, from coordinate 21,887 downwards.
GCATTACGGTTGCGCCGAGAATACCGATCGCAATGTAAAGCATCTCAGGATTCGTAATAATCTGACTACTTGGAATAAACCCTTGCATCACTGCGCCAATCTCTGGCTTTGACCAGAAAATTTCAATCAGGAAGCAGCCGCCAATCGTCACAATAAGCACGATGACGAGTGATTCAATATACCGAAAGCCCTTGTTCTGCAGCAATAGCACGAGCAGTACGTCGAGTACCGTTATCACTACACCGGCTATGAGCGGTATGCCGAACAGTAAGTTTAGGGCAATCGCTGACCCGATAACCTCCGCGAGATCACAAGCTGCAATGGCAAGCTCGCAAAGCACCCATAGTCCCATCGCAACCGGCTTGCTGTAATGATCCCGGCATGCTTGCGCCAAATCCCGTCCTGTGACGATACCGAGCTTTCCTGCGAGCGCCTGCAGCAGAATCGCCATCAGGTTCGAGAGCAGAATCACTGCGAGCAGGGTATAGCCAAACTTGGAGCCGCCGGCTAGGTCTGTTGCCCAGTTGCCCGGGTCCATATAGCCTACTGCAACCAAATAGCCAGGTCCGGCAAAAGCAAGAAATTTACGGAACCAATGCGCTTTCGCCGGAATTTTCATCGAGCGATATACTTCAGGGAGTGTATTTTGCTTCCGCGGATAGCGCCAGCCGTTATTCTCATGTGCGAGCGGAGTTGATTGTTCACTCATGTTCTTTCACCTCTTATGAACGTCCTACCGTCCTATTATGTGCTTCAGCTACATCTACATCCTACAAATATGCAGGCGGGAAACCATTGTTTCCTATTTTCATTGTACACCACCAAAAAAGTTTGTCAAAGGCAACTTTTTAAGAATGGGACAAAACTTTATCGTCAGGCAAACAACATTGCACCGATGAAAGCACAAAAAACCGCTATTGGCACGGGATGCAGTTGTCTGCTTGTCCGCGCCTAAGCGGTTTATTTTGCAAAAAAATTATTTCGTTCCCGGCTTGTCCGATGGCCGTTTCAGCTTCATGGACAGCTTATCCGTCATTTCCATGATCCGTTTCACGCGTGTCACTTCTTGCTTCGCCTCGTTAATCCAGCGCACATATTCTTTGCGGTGCGATGGTGCGAGTGCAGCGAAGAACTCCTCTGCTTCCGGGTAAGAAGCAAGAGCGGCCTTCACATCGTCCGGCACGATAATATCTTTCGAGACTGGCTCTGTTCTGCGGCTAAGCTCTGCGGCACGAGTCGCTCTTGCACTAGTCTGTGCAGTGCCAACGGGACGGAAGCGCATTGCGGACCACGTCTCGTCGATCGAAACGAGCGAGACGCCTTCCCAGCCCTCTTCCTTGACTACTTTCCAGCCGCGGTCACGGTTGATGTCCGTCTTGATCTTGGATGTGCCCTTCGGATAGCAGATCCAGAGCAAGCCGTCCTTCTTAACGGCTTTCAGCGCTTTCGGCGCATGCTCATTGAGGCTTGCGATATCCTTGGCGAACAGCATGACAAAATCATAGGTACCGCGGTCCATCTCATCTACCTTGCCGTTACTTTCAAGTCCCAGCTCTTCCAGATATTCTGGCGCTGGCACTTCGATGACGACTGCGCGCATATCAAGCGACAGCCGCAGTTTGTTTACGAGCTCTGCATTCATACTGGATGCCCTCCTTGCTCGAGCAGATCTTTTACTACAACGCTGACCATGATAAGTCCAGCTACAGGCGGAACATAAGCATTGCTTGCCGGCGGCTGCTGCGCCTTACGAATTTCCGGTGCGTTCTCAGGAACGATGCGCTGAGTCACATCACCGCGAGGCTTCATCGGCTCCTCCGTGGAGAAAACCACCTTCACGCCCTTCTTAATGCCGTCCTTGCGCAGCTTCTGCCGCACAATGCGAGCAACCGGGTCCATGGACGTCTTAGAGATGTCCGCTACCTGGAATTTGGAAGGATCCATCTTATTTGCGGCACCCATGCTCGAGATTACTGGGATTTTCCGCTCCAAGCACTGCTTGATCAGATGAACCTTGTAAATAATTGTATCCGACGCGTCGACCACATAGTCGAGCTCGTACTCAAACAGCTTCTCGTACGTTTCCTCTGTGTAGAACATGCGCAGCGCAATCGCGTCGCATTCCGGGTTAATCAGCTTGATACGGTCGCGCATCAAGTCAGCCTTCGGCTGTCCCACCGTCGTGGTGAGCGCATGAATTTGGCGGTTAATGTTCGTGATGTCGACAACGTCCTTGTCGATCAGAATAATGCGTCCTACGCCTGTGCGCGCAAGAGCTTCCGCTGCGATGGCGCCTACGCCGCCGATGCCGAGCACGGCAACGGTTGCGCCTTTCATAATATCAAGCCCCTCCGGGCCGATCGCAAGCTCCGTGCGTGAAAACTGGTGCAGCATGAAATACACCTCTACCTTACGTTATAGTCTCTTGTCAAAAGAATCCGGCTTCCGCCGCTGGAAATGCGAGCGAAAGCCGGGGATTGGATTAGTTTTCCTGAGCGGCTGCTGTAGCCGCTGCAGCTGCAGCGTCAGGCTGCTTCGCAGGCTTCTGAATCGTGCGGATATGAAGCTGTTGCAGCTGAGCAATATCCACTTCCGACGGAGCGTCTGTCAGCAGGTCTGTTGCGCTTGCAGTCTTAGGGAATGCAATAGTCTCACGCAGGTTCGTGCGGCCAGCCAGCAGCATAACCAGACGGTCGAAACCGAATGCGAAGCCGCCGTGCGGAGGCGTACCGTAGTCGAATGCATCCAGCAAGAAGCCGAATTTCTCATGCGCCTCTTCCATAGAGAACCCAAGCGCTTTGAACATCAATTCTTGTACGTCACGCTTGTAGATACGCATCGAACCGCCGCCCACTTCGTAGCCGTTCAGAACAAGGTCATACGCTTGTGCGCGGATTGCGCCTGGATCTGTTTCGAACAGGGCGATGTCGTCGTCATTAGGACGCGTGAACGGATGGTGCTCTGCTACGTAACGTTTTGCCTCTTCGTCGTAACCAAGCAGCGGGAAGTCTACGACCCACTCCAGCTTGAACTTGGAATCGTCGATAAGACCCAGCTGTTTGCCGATCTTCAGACGCAGGTTGCCGAGAACGTCTGCTACGACTTTCTTCTTGTCTGCGGAGAACAAGAGCAAGTCGCCCTCTTCAACGCCAAGACGAGCTGTCATTGCTTCGATCTCTTCCGGCTTGAAGAACTTCACGATCGGACCGCGCCATTCGCCTTCTTTTATCGTTACCCATGCAAGGCCTTTACCGCCGTAGCGTGCTGCGAACGGCTGCAGGTCATCAAGCTCTTTACGGCTCCAGCTCGCACAGCCTTTAGCGTTCAACACTTTAACAACGCCGCCGCTAGCGGATACCGAAGCGAAAACTTTCACGTCGCTGTTCGCAACGATGTCTGTGATATCTTCCATTTCCATGCCGAAACGAAGGTCCGGCTTGTCGGAGCCGTAATTGTTCATGGCATCCGCATATGTGATCCGTTGGAACGGACGTGCGATTTCTACGCCGACTGTTTCGCGGAACAGCTTCGCAACGAGCTCTTCCAGCATGTCAAGCAACTGGTCCTGCGACAAGAACGACGTCTCGATGTCGACTTGCGTGAACTCCGGTTGACGGTCAGCGCGAAGGTCCTCGTCACGGAAGCAGCGAGCGATCTGGTAGTAACGCTCAAGACCGCTAACCATGAGCAATTGCTTGAAGATTTGCGGCGATTGCGGCAGTGCGAAGAATTCGCCTGGGTGCACACGGCTTGGTACGAGATAGTCGCGCGCGCCTTCCGGCGTGCTCTTCGTCAGGATTGGTGTTTCTACATCGACGAAGCCTTGACCATCTAGATAGTCACGGAACACTTTTGCAGCCTTCGAACGAAGCAGAAGCGTCTTCTGCATCTCTGGACGACGCAGGTCGAGGTAGCGGTACTTCAGACGAAGCGACTCGTCAACTTCAACGCCGTCTTCGATTGGGAACGGAGGCGTCTTCGCTGCATTCATGATTTCGATTTCCGTTACGCGAACTTCAATCTCGCCTGTAGCGATGTTGTTGTTCACCGTTTCAGCGTCACGCTCAACGACTGTACCGCGAACTGCCAGCACGTACTCATTGCGGGCACGGTCGCCGACAGCAAGCGCGTCGCCGGAGAAGTCCGGGTTGAATACGATTTGCACAATACCTGTACGGTCGCGCAGATCGATGAAGAGAACGCCGCCAAGGTCGCGACGACGCTGCACCCAGCCGTTCAGTGTAACGGTTTGGCCTACTTCCGCTTTCGTAAGTGTTCCACAAGCGTGTGTTTTTAACATCATGATTGTTACTCGCTCCTTTTATAATAGGGTTCAATCAAGCTTCTATGAATGGTCTTGCTTTAGCTCAAAATTTCATCGGCAAGCTGGTCCAGCTTCACAAACTTCTGCTCTCCAGTTGTCATGTTCTTCAGGGCAATTTCACCGCGTTCCAGCTCGTCATCACCGAGAATCGCCGTGAAGCGAACCTGCAGACGGTCAGCCGATTTCATCTGTGCTTTCATCTTGCGGCCTTGGTAATCCCGCTCCGCGGAAATACCACGCAGACGCAAGCCGTGCAGCAGACGTGTTACTTCGCGCTCAGCCGCTTCGCCGAGTGCAACCATGTACAGATCGACTTGGTGCAGGTTATCGAGTTGTACGCCTTGTGCCTCTAGCAGCATTACGGTGCGCTCCAAGCCGATTCCAAGTCCAACGCCTGGCTGATCCGGACCGCCGATATCGGCAACAAGACCATTGTACCTGCCGCCTCCGCCAATCGTATCGATCGCGCCGATGCCTTGCGCTTTGTATTCAAACGCGGTATGCGTGTAGTAATCAAGTCCGCGAACGAGGCGAGGATTGATGTCGTACGGGATGTTCATGCCGCTCAGGTGCTGCTGCAGCGCCTCAAAGTGCATGCGGCACTCTTCATCCAAGCTATCTAGAATCGAAGGCGCCTCGACAAAATGATGCTGGTCATTCTTGCAGTCAAGCACACGCAGCGGATTGCGCTCCATGCGGGATTGACAGTCTTTGCAGAGAATTTCGCGCATCGGGTTAAGGAACTCAAGCAGCCGCTCGCGGAATGCGGCGCGAACAGCAGGCGTACCGACAGAGTTGATCTCTACGCGGACATCCTTCAGGCCTACTTCTGTATAAAATGTGTAGCCAAGCGCGATCACTTCAGCATCGAGTGCCGGATCAACAGCTCCGAGCGCTTCAACGCCGAATTGATGGAACTGTCTGTAACGGCCCGCTTGCTGGCGCTCATACCGGAACATCGGTCCGATATAGTACAGCTTCGTCAGGTCAGGCTCGCCATACAGCTTGTTCTCGACATAAGCGCGAACTGCGCCTGCCGTTCCTTCCGGACGGAGCGTCAGGCTGCGATCTCCGCGGTCTGTGAAGGTGTACATTTCTTTCTCTACGATATCGGTTGTTTCGCCGACACCGCGCTTGTACAGCTCGGTCATCTCAAACATCGGCGTCCGAATTTCGCGGAAGTTAAAGCGGCGGCAAATATCACGCGCTTTGCTTTCGACAAATTGCCATTTCTCTACCGAACCCGGCAGGAAATCCTGCGTGCCCGGTGGCTTCTGAAAGCCCATGTTCATACCCCCTTAACAAAATGCAAATACATAAAAAGCTCCCGCCCTCCGCCTTAAATAAGGCAAAAGGGACGAGAGCTTGTAAAATACGAAGCTTCCGTGGTACCACCCACATTCCGAAACGGGACATATGGCCGCTGTTTCGCTTAACTCGGTTAACGCCCGACTACGCAGTACAGCTAGTGAGCAAGCTGCGCAGCAGCGTGCAGGTTCACCGTATGTCCTCCAGGAAGTCTGTTCGCTCAAGCACGCCAAGGATCCTTGCAGCCATGGAATCCCTCTCTGAGTAGGTGCGGGTAGAACGAAGCGGTCCTTTCAACGGATCGACACAATATAAGTTCTATTGTAATGATCGACAATAGTGAAGTCAAGCAAAAGCGCGGATAAGCTCGTAAAATCTTCCAAAGGGCAGTCGCTCTTTGTCTTTGTCGCACAGCGACGGGTGTTGGTCGCGCAGCGACCAAGGTCTTCAAACCAACTTCGGCCGCGGGTACGCGCGGTCCCCAAGTTACCGTGGAGCAAAGCGACACCTGGTAACCCCCTCCGCTCTAGCTTAGAGCGGGTCCCGTAAGGCAAGTAAAGCGGGCCAAGCCCGCACTTTCTGTATGCACCTCTGTGGCGGATCACGTTACGCTGGACCCGTCAGGGGCGACAGGTGGCTAAACCCAGCTAAACGTTAAGCGGTGTCCCGGGAGGGACATAAGCGAGGCCCAGCACATAGATAGATCGCGCGCGCTTCTCTGTGGCATCAACGTTACACTTTTCCGGGAATCCAGAGGGTTGGTAAACCCTGTGGTGTCCCCCTGGCGAGGGGGATTTAGGGGGGCGTCAAAAAAGAAAAAGGACCTACAAACAAGTTGTAGGTCCAACAAAGTAATATATTCAAAAAAGGGGGTCGACTATCATTATAGGCCGACCGTGTTAGAGAAATGTTTAAATCAAATTACAGTTATATTACAAAATATAAAGCGATTTCTTGTCCATTCCCACTCTTTCGACAACATAGAGCGGGTCCCGCAGGGACACCAGGTCACTAAACCCCACCACATGTTGAGCGGGTCCCGCAAGGGACGTAAAGCGAGTCCCAACACTACAGCTTGATCGCGAGCGCTTCTCTGTCGAACAAACGTCACACCTTCCGGGTTTTCAAAGGGTTGGTAAACCCTTGGAGTCCCCCTGATGAGGGGGATTTAGGGGGTGTTAAGTTTAGGATTGTCGTTAATATTTTTATTTAACGGGGTTCAGGGGGATTCTCCCCCGGCTCCCGCCAAATTCGGCGGAAGCCTCTATGTCCGCTTCCATCTCCGAAAAAATAAGCGCTTCGCGGCGGTCTGCGTGAAGCAGTCTGCGCGAAACGCGTTCATACCCTTGTTCTTTACGCGATTGATGCATTGCGAGTATCCCTCCACCGTTTTCACGCACGTCACGTGCATGTTCTCGGTTCTAGTCTTTCCCGCATTGCCTGTTTCTAACACCTCGCGTCTTAACCGTTGCTGTCCACGACCAACGTAACCGGTCCCCAATTCGTCAGCGACACATCCATATCCGCGCCGAACTTACCTGTTGCAACGGTCAACCCTAGCCCGCGAAGCGCATCGTTGAACGCTTCATAGAGCGGCGCAGCCTGCTCCGGGCGAGCAGCTGCCATAAAGTTGGGCCTTCTCCCCTTACGACAGTCACCGTACAGCGTAAATTGCGACACCGACAAGATTGCACCGCCGATCTCTTGAACAGACAGATTCATTTTACCCGCTTCATCTTCGAAGATCCGAAGTCCGACAACTTTGTCCGCCATCCACTTGATGTCCGTTTCAGTGTCCTCGTGCGTGATCCCAACAAGCAGGACAAGCCCTTTATCGATGGAGCCCACCGTCTCGCCACCAATGACGACGGAAGCCCCTTTACTGCGCTGCACAACAACTCTCATACCGGCTGAATCTCCCTCACCACATAACGCCCAGTCTCGCTTACGCGGTAACGAGGCAACTCGTTACTGCATAATCCGCTGAACGGAATAAATATCTTTCACACGTTTAATGCGCTCTACGACAGAGCCGAGATGTTCGATATTCTTAATGAGCACCGTCATATGAATCATCGCCAGCTTATTCTTGTCCGAACGGCCCGATACCGCGGAAATATTCGTCTTGCTCTCGGAAACAGCTTGCAGCACCTCATTGAGCAAGCCCGGGCGGTCATGACCAGTAATCTCAATATCCACGCTGTAATTCGCTTCAACCGACTCTTCCCACTCGACTTCGATCATACGAGCCGCTTCTTCGCCCTCTGCGCTCGAAGTGAGGTTGAGACAGTCCGCACGGTGAACGGAAACGCCGCGTCCGCGCGTAATGTAACCGACAATGATATCCCCCGGCACGGGGTTGCAGCAGCGGGCAAACCGAACAAGCAGATTATCGACGCCTTTAACGACAACTCCATGAGTTGGACGTGATTTACGCTGATGCGCAGGCGACGACTTAACTTCCTTCATCTCGTTCGTCAACTCGATCTGACTCGCTTCCTCAGCTTCACGGCGCATTCGCTCCGTTAGCTTCGTGCAGATCTGAGCCGCCGTAATGCCGCCGAAGCCGACTGCGGACAGCATATCGTCGATGTCATTGAACGTGAACTTCAGAGCAGCCTCTTGCAGCTGGGGATCGGACATGAAGCTGGAAGGCTCAAGACCGAGCCGCTTCAGCTCGCGCTCAATCGAATCGCGGCCCTTAATGACGTTCTCTTCGCGCTTCTCTTTCTTGAACCACTGCTTGATTTTGCTTCGAGCATGCGAGGATTGGGCGATCTTGATCCAGTCCTGGCTAGGACCGTACGAATGCTTCGACGTCAAAATCTCAACGATATCGCCGGTTTTTAGCTTGTAATCGAGAGGAACGATACGGCCATTGACCTTCGAGCCAATCGTCCGGTTGCCGACTTCCGTATGGACACGGTATGCAAAATCAAGCGGAACCGCTCCAGCAGGCAGCTCGAACACCTCGCCCTTCGGCGTAAAGACGAATACGAGATCGGAGAAGAAGTCCATCTTCAGCGACTCGACAAACTCCGATGCATCGCTCGCTTCATGCTGAAGCTCGATAATTTCACGGAACAGCGTCATTTTGTCCTCGAAGGAACCGGCTGGCACAACTCCGCCTTCTTTGTACGCCCAGTGCGCTGCGATACCGAACTCCGAAGTCCGATGCATATCCCAAGTACGAATTTGTACCTCTGTCGGCTCACCAGTTGGTCCGATGACCGTCGTGTGAAGCGACTGATACATATTCGCTTTAGGCATCGCGATATAGTCTTTGAACCGGCCAGGCATTGGCTTCCACAGCGTATGGATAATGCCTAGCGTTGCGTAGCAGTCTTTAATATTGTCAACGATGATCCGAATCGCCAGCAAATCATAAATTTCATTGAACTGTTTGCTGCGTGCGGTCATCTTCTTATAGATGCTGTAAATGTGCTTCGGACGGCCTGAAATGTCGCCTTCGATGCCCATATCTTCAAGCTTCTCGCGGATTCGACTGATAACATCAGTAATATATTGCTCCCGCTCCGCACGCTTCTTCTTCATGAGATTCGCGATACGATAATATTGCTGCGGGTTCAAATAACGCAGGGCGATGTCTTCCATCTCCCACTTGATTGCGGACATACCGAGCCGGTGAGCGATTGGACAGAAGATTTCAAGCGTCTCATATGCAACGCGGCGCTGGGCTTCTTCGGATTGATATTTTAGCGTCCGCATATTATGAAGACGGTCTGCAAGCTTAATAAGAATAACCCGCATGTCCTGTGCCATCGCGACGAACATTTTGCGGTAGTTCTCATTCTGTTGCTCTTCCTTGGAGCGGAACTTAATTTTCTCCAGTTTGGTCAGGCCATCGACGACAGCAGCGCAAGCATCTCCGAAACGGGACCGAACCTCTTCGAGCGGAACAGTTGTATCTTCCACGACATCATGAAGAAGTGCGGCAATAATCGACAACACATCCATCTGCATGTTGACGAGAATTTCTGCGACCGCAACAGGATGCAAAATATAAGGCTCACCCGATTTGCGCACTTGCCCGTGATGGGCCTGGTCGGCAAATTCGTAAGCTTCTTTGATCCGTGTCAAATCTTGTTCCTTCAAATAGGTCGATGCTTTGTCGAGTAATTGCTCTATGCCCATGAATGTCCTTTCCGGAAAAGCGCGCTGGAAGCGCGGTCTATTTTCCAATCCTTAAAGTCATATATGTCATCTGGATATGATAGGGTAAGCCCGAGTTTTCCTATTATTATGCCTGTTATGACGCCTTTACGTCAACCTCCGAAGCCTGCAATCCATTGAATAAGAGTCGGTTTAATAGCGAATTTAGTCGAAATTGATCGAAAATTGCGCACGCTAGAAAAAATTACCTCCTGCTAACAACAACGCCAAATAGGGAAAGCCGGACTGCAGCAGGCATCTGCCCTGAAGTCCGGCGTCTCGTAAGTGGCTATTTGATTAGTATGTCATCAAGGAGAATACGTCGATGCCATCGATCTTCGAGCGTCCGTCCAGGTAGCCGAGCTCGATCAGGAACGCAGAACCTACCACTTCGCCGCCAAGCTGGCGAATGAGGTTAATCGTTGTCGCAATTGTACCGCCAGTTGCAAGCAGGTCATCTGCAATAAGCACGCGTTGACCAGGCTTGATCGCATCTTTGTGGATCGCGAGCTTGTCTTTGCCATACTCCAGGTCGTAAGAAGCTTCTACGACTTCACCTGGAAGCTTGCCGCTCTTGCGGATTGGCACGAAGCCAGCGCCAAGCGAGATCGCAAGAGGTGCACCAATGATAAAGCCGCGCGCTTCCGGACCTGCAACGAGGTCGATCTGCTTGTCGGAAACCGCTTGTCTGATCGCTTCGATCGCGGACGCGTATACCGGACCGTTGTTTGTCAGCGTTGTAATGTCTTTGAATTTAATGCCCGGCTGCGGGAAATCCGGAATGATGCGAATGTAATCTTTATAATTCATGAAATACCTACTCCTTCGTTTCGTTGAGATGGGGATGCTTGCTCTTGTCCTTGCAAAACGGTACTTGCCTGTATCCATTCTGTCAGCTGCTTCGCTGATGCGTATAATATCTCATTCGATTCGGCCTCACGCTGCGCCTCGCGATATGCCTGGGCGTGCGACAGCTCCCGCTTCACCGTGACAGGCAGCAATTGAAGCAGCCCTTCCTCTGCCCGGATAAACTCAAGCTCCGTAAATACACGCAGCATAAGTGCAATCGAGGACACCGGCCATTGCAGTTTCGCTGCCAGCTGGGTCAATGCGCTCTCTTCTGCAATTGGACAATCACGGCGGAGCAGCTGGTACAGCTGACCGAATTGCTCACGAGTCGGGAAGGTGAACTTATCATCGCTGTTATCATATAGCAAATGGACGGTTTCGAGGTCCTGACAAGCTGCCAGCGACATCGCCAGCTTCTCTGCCGAAGCCGGTTTGCCAAGTACAAACAAATGGGGACATCGTACACTTTGACTTATAAAGGACTCATATGTCAAGAGTTTAAATTGTTTAGAAACTGTGACGTCTTCCTCCGCGGACTGGACAGCTTCCTTCCATGTCTCGTTCGGTACGACGATTACGCCTTCAGCGAAAGAAGCAGATTCGAGCACTCTACGCAGCACGCGAATCGAATTGCTGCCGACTTCAGCCCGTCTGTCAAACAGCTGGATATGCGGGATACGCATATCTCCGACCATAAACTGCGCTTTGCGCTGACCGTTCCATTCGTTCACCGACAGCTCGCCTACAAGCTCGATCGCCGAGCCATGCGATAATAAGTCGGTTAAATGGCCGTTTCCGAAACTCACAGCGTCGAGCAGCTTACCTTGACCGCTGACTGACAGCTTCAAGTGCTTGCTCTCTTTGCCCATAGCCTTGCGGTCGGCGAGAGTGACGCCTTGCAGCAGCAGCTTTGGCGCTGAATTGCCAATGCCGAAAGGCTCGAGCTGCGCCAGCTGCTCACGGACCTTGATCGTAGCATCCTCCATCTTGCATGCGAGGTCGATCGTCGTCTTCGGAATCCAATCCTCTTCCGTCAGCCATTCATCCGCAAGCTGGCTAAGCCTCTCTTCGAAAGGCTGCAAATTGTCGCGGTATAGTGTCATGCCCGCGGCTGCCTGGTGGCCGCCGTAATGGTCTAACAGCTCATCACATGCGGTCAGTGCAGCATGAAGGTCGTAGCCTTCAATCGAACGGGCCGAGCCTTTGCATTTGCCTGTCTCTTCATCGAGACCTAGAATGAGCGTCGGCTTATAGTACTTCTCGATGAATTTGGAAGCTACGATGCCGACTACGCCCGCGTTCCAGCCCGCTCCGGCTAGTACGATGACTGAGGGCTCCGGTGTGCCGGCATCTGCAGCGGCGCTGCATTTCGCCGCCCACATCTCTTGTGCTTCCTGCACGATATCATCGACGATCTGCTGACGTTCACGGTTCAGATTGTCGAGTGTTAACGCGCCCGCTGCTGCCGATTCATCACTCGTTGCTGTAAGCAGCTCTACGGAGAGATTCGCATGATCGAGTCTACCTGCAGCATTGATGCGCGGTGCCATGCCGAAGGCGACATTCGTCGCTGTCAATGTTGTAAGTTCAATGCCGCCAATCTCTGCCAGCGCGCGGAAGCCCGGCTTCTCGGTCTGCCGAAGCTGCTCGAGACCGAACTTGACGAGCACCCGATTCTCATCCGTGAGCGGCATCAAGTCGGCGATCGTTCCGAGCGCGACGACATCCGTCCACTCGAGCGGCGGCTCGCCTAGAACAGCCGTCGCCAGCTTGAAAGCGACGCCTACGCCGGCCAGGCCTTTGAACGGGTACTCGCAATCCTCCTGCTTCGGGTTCACAATCGCATACGCGTTTGGCAGCACATGCGGCGGTTCATGATGGTCCGTGACGACAACATCAATGCCAAGCTCATTCGCATAGGCAATCTCGTCTACAGCACTAATTCCAGTATCCACCGTTACGATCAGAGTTACACCTGATGCGGCAGAAGCTTCAAGCGCAGCTTTGTTAAGACCGTAGCCTTCACGCGTCCGGTGCGGGATATAATGATCGAAATTCAGCTCCAGCCGCTTGAATAGATAGGTCATGAGCGTCGTGGAAGAAACGCCGTCCGCATCATAGTCGCCATAGATCCGCACCCGTTCCCCACGCTCTATCGCTTGGTGAATACGCGCCGCAGCCGCTTCCATCCCCTTCAGCAGGAACGGATCATGGAGACACTCGATGCCCCCGCTCAGAAACTGTCTTGCGCTCTCCACGCGGTCATAACCGCGCTGGACGAGCAGCCTGGCGACAAGCGGTGTGAGCGACAACGTTCTCGCAAGAGCTGCTGCCCGCGCTTCCCCTTCAATATCCAGAGACGTGATATGCCATCTTGTTCTCGATTGTATCAATTTCGCCGATCCCTCCTTCCCATGCAAAAAAAAACGAACGCTGCTGCTATTGCAGTAGCGTCGGTATTTGTTCCTGGCTGACTTCATGATTTGTTTTGTATGGATAACCCGGATCGTATGGTTCAACGTGAACCGTCACTTCGGTCATATGGCTGAACCGTTTCATCAAGAAATATTTGACCCGCTTCGCAATTTCATTGCCTTCGAGTACGGAGATGCGAGGGTTCACGCTGATGACCACTTCCGCAACGGCATAATGACCATGCTCTCGTGCGCGAAGGACTTCGACGTTAATGACGCCTTCCATCCGCTGCACAACCGCTTTTACCTCGGACATGTCCGCAGGCTCGACCTCAATGTAACGGCTCCGGCTTACAGAAGCAGAAGCGACACGATAGCCGCTCGTGAACACAATAACGACGATGATGAGTGAAGCCGCCGGATCAAAATAATATAAGACCGGTAGATGAAGCGGCTTTCCAAGCATCGCGCCTATAGTCCCGACTAGCGCTGCCACCGAAGCGTACAGATCAGCTCCGCGTTCCTTGACTGGGAACCAAATTTCCTTAATGAGAAAAGCTAACATAACGATGACGGCTGCAGGCCAGCTCGGTCCATCATCAACACCGTCGGCAATCGATTTGATTGCCGAGATGCCGATTTGGAGTCCGACGATCATGAGCAGCAAGGATGCGATCATGCCCGAGCCCGCTTCCAAGCGTCCCTTGGAAGCCGGAACCGGCGCATGAGGCGAGCCTAGCTGCCTGCATCGACGGACGCCTGTTAAGGAGACGAACGATGCGGCTGCGTCTGACGCAGATCGGCAAGCGTCTGCAAGCAGCGATTTGCTGCCTGACCATAAGCCGATCCCGCCTTTAACTGCTGCGATACAGACATTGCCAATGAGCCCTGTCCATGCGGCAGACTCGGCATTGGCATAACGTTGGTTCGCTGACATGGACGCCTCCTAATGGTGACTTGATTGGTAAGCAATTCGAGTATTGCGATTGTCCTCTATCCTACTATACTACGAAGCAGCTGGAGACTTGACTGCAGCCTTCGGTTTTTGTTTGTTCTTGAGCAGCAGCCAGAGTGGGCTCGCGATGAAGATCGACGAGTACGCGCCGCTGATAAGACCGAAGAGGATCGCCAAGGAGAACAGCTTGATCGACACGCTGCCGAATATGAGCAAACATAAAGCAGCTACAACGACGGTCATAACCGTGTTGATGGAACGAGTAAGTGTCTGCCAAATACTTTCGTTAACGACGTTCGCCACGTCCGCGGAAGTTTTAAGCTTCGCAAAGCGTAGATTCTCACGGATCCGGTCGAAGATAACGATTGTATCGTTGATCGAGTAACCGATAATGGTCAGTACCGCAACGATGAACGGCAGGTTAACTTCCAGGCGGAAGATCGAGAACAAGCTGATTACGATAAACGCGTCATGCAGAAGCGCTACAATCGCCGCAACTGCAAAGCGCCATTCGAAACGGATACTTACGTAGATGACGATACCGATACTTGCGACTAGGACCGCTTTGAGAGCATTGGTTTGCAGCTCTTTTGCGATTTCAGTGTCAACGGTGTTGACTTCAAACGATGCTCCCTTATCGAATTTCTCCGCGAAGCCAGCCTTGAGTTCCTTCTCTTTCGCATCTGTAAGCACATCATTGAAGCGAAGTGTTACACGATTGGAACCGACCGTGAGTCCTGGTTTGCCGAAGCCGCTATCGCCGAGATACTTCTCAATCGCATCCTTCTGGCCAGACAGGTCTTTCTTAAGCGCGATATCGACGCTCGAGCCTGCACGGAAGTCAACGCCGTAGTTCAAGCCGAAGATGGCAAGCGTGCCGATGCCGAGAATCGTAATAATAATCGAGAAAATAAAGAAGTAGCGAGCTTTGGCAACAAAGCTGAACTTTCGCTCATTCACTTGTCCGAAATTATAGCGCACTTACTTCACTCTCCTTCACACCGAATAGAGATTTCTTCTTAATCAAACCGCTGCGAATGATAAGAGTCAGAAGCAGACGCGAGAAGAAAACGTTAGTTAGGATACTGATAACGATACTGAGAAGCAGGATAACCGCGAAGCCTTTAACGGACCCTACCCCGATAAAGAACAGTACGAGCGCCGCGATCGACGTTGTGACGTGCGCATCGATAATCGTACGGAAGGAATGCTTCGAGCCTGCTTTTTGAGAGGACAATATGCTCTTGCCGCTGCGCATTTCTTCTTTGATCCGCTCCGCCATAATGATGTTGGCGTCAACCGCCATGCCGATACCGAGGATGAATGCCGCGATACCCGGCAGCGTCAACGTCGCTCCAATCAAGTTGAAGCCGAGCAGCAGCAGCCAAATGTAGACGAGGATCGAGAAGCTTGCAATGATACCTGGCAGACGGTAGAAAATCATCATGAAGAGCAGAATGAGCACGGTACCGATAGCGCCGGCAAACAATGTTTCTTTCAAGCTAAGTTTACCGAGCGTTGCACCCACGCTCTGCGTGTACTTCTCCGTCAAGTTCAGCGGCAGTGCGCCGAGATTGATTGTGTTCTTCAGGTTAGTCGCTTCTTCACGAGTGAAGTTACCTGTGATCGATGCATCCGTGCTGTCGATTACACCGTTAACGTTCGGTGCAGACAGCAGCGTGTCATCGAGGTAAATCGCCAATTGGTTATTTGGAGCGAGCTTCGCGATTTTGCCGGTTACATCCGCGAATTGCTTCGCACTCTTAAGTTTGATCGTAATTTCATATTGGCCGAGATTCGTTTGTTGAACGTTTGCACCGTTTTGCTTGAAGTCGCTGCCACGGAGCTCGACTTTACAATAGCCCTTGTCAGCCGCACAGCCGTCTGAGCTTCGGAAAGTCAGTTCAGCAGGTTTCTTGAGGATGTCACGAACTTTAGCCTCATCGGAAACGCCGGCAATCTTAACACGGATACGGTTCGCACCTTCCGTTGTCACTTCCGGTTCCGCTACACCTGTTGCATTCGCACGAGCCTCAAGGCTTTTAGCCGTTTCGACCAAGGAATCCTTCGTTACTTTTCCGCCAGGCTCGATAGGCTGCGCTTCATACAGAATTTCAAAGCCACCCTTCAAATCAAGCCCTAGCTTCACATCATTGAAAAGCCAATTGCTTGTCCCAGCCACAACGCCGACAGATACGACGACGATGATTATGAATGCTAACAGACGATTCATAATACCCTCATTTCCCCCTTAAGTTCTCTTGATTCAACATTCCTATTATAACGATGCCTCAAAAACGAGTCAAAAAAAAGAGCCCATCCGTCAAAAATGGGTCCCTTTATACGCGCTAATCGTCATAAAGTTCATAAATTTTGTCACTTTCAACGATAAGATGTCATTAACGACCTGATGCATCGCGGGCTGCCCCGTCTTCGCATACTTGTCATTCACGCACTCCCAAATATCGTTTCCTGTAACATACTCATACCCAATCATTTGGAACTCTTCAGCTTTGCTATTACATAGATGTTCGATGGTCGCGACCCATTCTTCGCTTGAAAGCGGCTGCTCTTCGCTCGTCATTAACCGGGCCTCCCTTACGCCAAAATTCCTTGTGACCTCTGTACTAATTCGCTGCCAAGTCCCACTTTCCTGCTTCTGAAGACATTTCCCAGAAAAATGACTGCATGTTCGCGGACATGCCGCGCATAAACATGAGAAGAAGGACATGTTGTTCGTGCCATTTCAGGATCCAGGGATGGTCCATTTAAGGGAGAGGGAAATGACCGTGACAAAGCAAACGTTTATCAAAGGTGCACTTATTCTGCTTGTTGCAGGGATCGTCAACCGGATCCTCGCATTCGTGCCGAGAATTGCACTCCCTAGAATTATCGGCGCGGAGGGCGTTGGACTTTACCAGCTCGGCTATCCTTTTCTTATCGTGCTGCTTACGCTCATAACAGGCGGCATCCCGCTGGCAGTAGCCAAATGGATTGCTGAAGCGGAATCAACCGGGGACTCCAAGCGGGTAAAGCAGGTTTTCCGCGCGGCGATGACGCTGACAATAGGACTATCGGTGGGACTTACCGTATTGTTCATTATTCTCACGCCCTGGATCTCCACGACACTCATGACCGACCACCGCGTCTACCAAACATTGCGCATGATGTCACCGTTGCTCATCATTATCGGAATCTCCTCGGTGTATCGAGGCTACTTCCAAGGTAAAGCGAATATGATTCCGACGGCTCTTTCGCAGATTATCGAGACGGTCATACGAATTATCTGTGCACTGATGTTTGCTAAACTGCTGCTCCCGTACGGACTTGAATGGGGTGCTGCCGGTGCCATGCTCGGTGTCGTAGCAGGCGAGATCGGCGGTTTTATCATACTGCTGTGGCAATACGCGAACGATCGCAAGCGTGTGAAGCTGGCCATAGTGCGCGAGGAAGATGGGAACGCACAGCAGCCAGACGACACTTCCACTCCCGCTAACAAGCTAAGGCCAACGAAGCTTGAACCCGTCATGCGCAAATTAATCAACCTATCCGTTCCAGTTACCGCCAGCCGGATGATTGGCTCCTTCTCTTACTTGCTCGAATCCATCTTCACCGCTCGCGCCTTGTTCGCTGCTGGAATCGCCACAAGTGCCGCAACCGCACAGTACGGGGCATTGCAAGGGATGATTATCCCGATTTTGCTTCTCCCGACTGCCCTTACCTACTCGCTCGCTGTCTCCCTTGTTCCAACGCTGTCAGAGGCTGCTGCCAAAGGAGACAAGTCTACCATCCACAAGCGGCTTTCGCAATCGATGCGTCTCTCGCTCGTCACGGGGGCACCGTTCATCGTCGTCATGATCTTATTTGCAGAACCGATCTGCCGCGTGTTGTACAACCATGTCGAGATCGCCCCGATGCTCAAATTGATTGCACCTGTCGGACTGTTCATCTACATGCAGGCACCGCTTCAAGCAGCGCTTCAAGCGCTTGACAAGCCAGCCACCGCACTCATGAACACTTTCATCGGAGCTGTAGTGAAGCTCGTGCTTATCATGGAGCTTGCCTCGCAGCCGAAGCTTGGCATCTACGGCGCACTGATTGCCATCAACATCAACATCGTGCTCGTCACCGTACTCCACTGGATTAGCGTTGTCCGTGCCACTGGATTCAGTATGCATCTGCTTGACTTCCTAAAGGTCGGGTCAGCCATGTGCATCATGGGCGCTGCTTCGCTATGGGTGATGAACCTGCAAGTATTGCCTGCACTCTGGCAAAATCTCATCACGGCTTGTTTCGCCGGTTCCGTCATCTACATGATCCTCATGGTCATGCTGCGAATCATCGACCGTTCCGATGCGGCACGAATTCCATTCCTAGGCCGCTGGTTCCGATCTTAAACGCGAAAGAAGCATCGGTCTAAGGGCGACCGATACTTGCAGCGGTTACTTCTTATGCGGACCTCGCGTCCTTCTCGCATCAAGGAAAAGTTTGCCCCGGTGATCAATCGTTAAGAGAAACACCTGCTTCGCATCGACAATGCCCCGCTGCCGAAGCTGATTGTTCAGCCAGAAACGGTCTTTGCCGAGCTGCTCCAGATTGGTCTTCTGAATCTCGCCATCCATAATAAGCGGAACTGGCAGTGACTCGAATCTGTAATTTCGTGGAAATGGCTTTGGAAACTGAGTGTCATGACTCTGGCTCGAGCTCGAATGTGATTCTTGGTCACCTGCGGCTCCGTGGCGCGCTTTGTTATCCTTTGGGATAATCGAGAGCTTCCCAGTCGTCTCCAATATGGCGAATTCTACATCGGCGATATTCGTCTTGTTCTCGCGGAACTGCAGCAGCAAATCATCCAGATTATACCGCTGCTTGCGCATCGCTTCCCGGTTTAATTTCCCCCTTTCCACCAGTACGGTCGGTTTCCCGTCCAAAAACATGCGCATTTTTCGGTTCTTCAGGGAAATGAGCGCGATGCCGATTTGCACCATAAGCAGAACGACCATCGGGAGTATGCCGTCAAGTACCGGCCGATCCGTATCTTCGATTACAAAGACCGCGATTTCGGCGATCATGACGGAGATGACAAGGTCAAACACCGACAACTTGCCAATCTCCCGCTTTCCCATCATACGCATGATGAGAAAAACGACGAGGTAGATGAGTAGCGTACGGAACGTTAATTCCATGTATTCCATAGTGATCGCCCTCCTGCTTCCGTCAAAGTACAACTATTGTCACCTGATGCACATCCCATCATACGAAGGGGGATATTCGAATTTATGGTAATAAAACATGAGAGCTTGACCATATGTTGTAATAATCAAGAACAGGTTCGTAAATAATTGGAGGGATAAGTTTATGAAACCCATTAACGCCATGAAAAATGTTCCGAAGGTTCACATGGCTTCGCCAATGCTTTCCGGCATTCTCTATTCGTCTATCTGGCTTGCGCTCGGCGCATTGCTTCTGTCGGCGATGCTGCGCTTCGGGAGCATGCAGGAAACGCAGCTTCCAATGTACAGCTTAATCGTCCACGGCTGTTCATCGCTTGCTGGCGGCTTCGTATCCGGCAAACGTTCCGGTGCGCGCGGATGGTATTATGGAGGCCTTCTAGGGATCGCATATGGCATTCTAATTCTCATTGTCAGTTTCCTCGCGTCGAACACCGGCATTAGCGGACGCACCTTGACGATGCTGCTGGAAACGCTGCTATGCGGCGCACTTGGCGGCATGATCGGCGTAAATGCGAAACGATCTTAGGCAGCATATCCCGATTGTATAACACTTTTGGAATATCATCTGGCATGCTTTATGTGCTATACTAGGTCGAATCGTAACAACGGGAGTTCTTTAGGAGGCAAGGAAGCAACATGACTTTGTTTGACAACATGACGACGGTCTCAGTGTATACGGCCATTACCGTGACGCTGATGATTTGGTTTGGGGCAGGTCGTAATCCGTTCACCGTCGCAGGATTATTTCTTAGAGAATTAATCTTTAACCGCAAATATATGCTCCACTTCGTCGCTCTCATCTTAATCTTGTTTTGCAACAAATTTGAGCTTCAAATTGAGAGCCACATGAAACAAGCCCATGACTTTGCAACATTGTTCCAATCGATTGAAGGCAATTTCGTTAGCACCCTTCAACACACGTTCGAGAACAAATATCTGACACCCATTCTAGCTTTCATGTATGTCGTCGTATTCCAGGCGATGCTGATTGCTTCAATCGCGATTTACACGAACCGCAGCAAGGACAGAATGATGTTCTATGCCATCTGCTACGCGATCATGATTAACTATCTCGTGGCGATTCCGTTCTATCTGTTCTTCCCGGTCAGTGAAGTATGGTACCATGACCCGCAGCATGTGAGATTCCTGATGCTCGATGCGTTCCCTGACTTCGAGAATCAATATCGTGCATTATCAGGCCTGAACAACTGCTTCCCGAGCTTGCATACCTCGATATCGGTAACACTCGCGATTCTTGCAGTACGGTCCGGCATTAAACGTTGGGCGTGG
Organism: Paenibacillus taihuensis; assembly: GCF_003386535.1. Classification (GTDB taxonomy): domain Bacteria; phylum Bacillota; class Bacilli; order Paenibacillales; family Paenibacillaceae; genus Paenibacillus_Z; species Paenibacillus_Z taihuensis. Next base: position 1,340 of record NZ_QTTN01000015.1, on the reverse strand, counting down.
TTCTGCTCGATCAGTGCGGCAATCATCATCTTCACGATATTCTATATGGGCATTCACTGGTTGATCGATATGTGCGGTGGTCTTGTACTCGCGACGATCGCAGCTACTGTAGGCATGAAGCTGAGCAGACTGACTCTTGCACAGCGCAGCCGCCGAGGCAGATCGCTTACGCCTTCGGCTACGTCACAAGTACAGTTTCTTAGTGAAGATGCGAAATAAGGTTTTGCTTGCGAGGCAGAATTGAACTGCAAATCTGCAAACAGAAAGACCGTTCTCTCTCATCAATGCATGAGAAAGGACGGTCTTTTTTTGATTGTCACTGATAAATGAGCGGCCGCACTTCATCGATAAGATGTTTCAGCTGATTCGAGCATGCCACGTATTTGAGCCGCTCGTTCTCGTCCGGTGTCAGCAAACTGTACATCTCCATATCCGCTTCGCATTTCTTCAACTGTGCCAGCAGTGCTGCCTGGTTCTGCGTCTTAGGCGTCTTCACCTTATCGTCATACAGATCGATGAACAGCGAACCGTAATCGTCCATCTGCGCCAGGAAGACGTCCTCGACCTGAAGATCAGACTTCTTCAGTTCCTTCACCAGCCAATTGAAGTTATATCCCCGCTGCTCCAACGTATCGTGCAGCACTTTTCCGTCCATAATGACCGGCTTCGGCTCATGTTCCGCGGGCACACGCATACCGAGCGTCTTCGGCGTAAGCGGCTGATACTCCGACTTCAGCAGCACGTTGATCGCGCCGCTCGACTCCATTACGGCAAATTCCACTTGATCGACGTTGAACGCATCCTTCGTCCGCAGCTGCTGCAAGAGCTCATCGGTTGTCAGCCGTTCCCGCTTCAAGTTCTTCTCTAAAATTTTGCCTTTCTGAATGAGGACCGTCGGTGTTCCGTCAATCCAGTTCCGTACCCGCTTGCTCTTGAGCTGCAGCATCTCAATCCCGAGCGATACCGCAACCCATACGCCAAGCGCCAGAAATCCCAAGTACCACTGGGCATCGGTATCAAGCGATATATAGGCGGCGATGTTCCCGATCGAAATACCCGTAATGTATTCGAACACGGACAGCTCGGTCACTTGTCGCTTCCCCAGCAATTTCGTCATCAGGAGCAAAAATATTACAGCCGACAGCGTACGGAGCCCAATTTCCATCCATGAATACATCGTTATTGCTACACCCCATTCTCCAGTTGTACGTCTTATTATTTGCGTTCATGCTGGAAATTATGAGCAAATCGAGTAGGAGGAGGCGGCTAGCCTCCGTCCTCTCACACCACCGTACATGCGGGTCCGCATACGGCGGTTCCAAAAGGTTAACAAAGCTCCA
>NZ_QTTN01000014.1 GCF_003386535.1 Paenibacillus taihuensis | reverse complement strand
GATTCCCTACTGCTGCCTCCCGTAGGAGTCTGGGCCGTGTCTCAGTCCCAGTGTGGCCGATCACCCTCTCAGGTCGGCTATGCATCGTCGCCTTGGTGAGCCGTTACCTCACCAACTAGCTAATGCACCGCAGGCCCATCTGTAAGTGACAGCTTGCGCCGTCTTTCCCAACTCGACCATGCAGTCAAGTTGCGTATCCGGTATTAGCATTCGTTTCCGAATGTTATCCCGGTCTTACAGGCAGGTTGCCTACGTGTTACTCACCCGTCCGCCGCTAACCTTACCCGAAGGCAAAGTCCGCTCGACTTGCATGTATTAGGCACGCCGCCAGCGTTCGTCCTGAGCCAGGATCAAACTCTCCATAAAAGGCGAAATGGCGGAGCCATTTGCGCCCAATGAATTCGCTTGTTAGCTCATTCAAATACTAGCTTATTTAAAACATTGTTGAATCTGACGTGATCCATATGTTCAGTTTTCAAAGAACTTGTCCGCACCGCGTATTTCTCGGTGACAGGTGTATATATTATCAGCTTTCGTCGACCGCGTCAACACTTAATTTCACATTCTGTCGAATGTTGTTTGTTATTGGCGCGTGTCTCAGAAGCGACAAGAAATAATTTAACACATCTGCAAGCACGATGCAACTTGTAAAAAATGACAAAGGGCTGTGCCGGCTTTACTCGCCGACACAGCCCTTATAACACAAAAGTTTACTCGCCCAGTAAACGAGCCAGCTCAGCTTCGTCCTCAATAACCGTCACGCCGAGATCACGCGCTTTGGCCAGCTTGCTGCCCGCGCTCTCGCCGGCGATAACAAAATCCGTCTTCTTCGATACGCTGCCGCTAATCTTCGCGCCGAGCGCCTCCAGCTTCTTCGCCGCTTCATCGCGCGTCATGCTCGAGAGCGTGCCTGTCAGCACGACAGTCTTGCCGCTGAAGACGCTATCCGTGCGAACCACTGCCTGCTGCTCCGCCTCAGCCTTCACGCCAAGCGCGAGCATCCGGTCGATGCTATCTGCCGCTACCGGGTCTCTGAAGTAGCTGTAGATACTCTCGGCCACGATCCCGCCCACGTCAGGCAGACCGATAAGCTCCTCGACGGTCGCCTCGCGAACGGCGCTCAAGCTGCCGAATTGATCCGCGAGCATCTTCGTCGTCGCTTTGCCCGTATTCGGGATGCCAAGCGCGAACAAGAAGGCTGCCAGATCGCGATCCTTGGACTTGTCGAGCGCTTCAAGCAGCTTCTTCGCTTTGCGGTCGCCGAAACGATCCAAGCCAATCAGCTGCTTATACGAAAGCGCGTAGAGATCCGCCGGATCACGTACGCCGCAATCATCAAACAGCTGCTCCGCCGTCATGATGCTGAAGGACTCAATGTCCATCGCATCGCGGGAAGAGAAGTGCGTAATACGCCCGATCGTCTGCGGTCTGCAGCCGAGCTTATTGCCGCAGAACAGATGCGCCCCGCGCAGCTCCAGCGGCGTGCCGCAGGACGGGCACTCCGTCGGCGTTACAATCTCACCGCCCGGCTCATCGTCCACTTTGCCGAGAATCTCCGGAATAACATCGTTGGAGCGGCGAATGAACACATGCGTACCCAGCGCAAACTTCAAATTCTTCCGCTCGATGTCGCCCATATTGTTGAGCGTACAGTTCTGTACCGTTACGCCGGCAAGATCGACGGCTTCGACTCGCGCCACTGGGGTGATTTTGCCTGTGCGGCCCACTTCCCAGGAAACCGACTCGAGAATCGTCGTCGTCTCTTCCGCCTCGAACTTAAACGCAATCGTTATATATAGGTCACATATTAAGAAATCCAATGTAACCGACATATTATCCTTAAATACATGTATTTACTGTATTGCACATCGAAATTTTTGGTTTACGATAGTATTGAGTGTCCGAAGAAATCAAAGTCTTAGACTGCCGCTGCTTTTACTGAGCTAGCAACCCCCAATATCTTAATGAGGCTGTGCATTTGATTCCGCAGCAACCTCATGGGTGTTATGTATTGGACTTTCGTATCCGTTAGAGCTTAATCGACTTCAGGTATCAAGCTCCAATTGAATGATGCGTGAATACAAGGGTATGAAGTCCATCACTGAGAATGTGATTATCAAAAGAGCTCATTTCATATTATTATTGTAATCAATGCTTCCTGTACTATCTCTATAAAAAATGGATCTTTTCGAATTGTATCTTCTGAATTAATGATAAAAAGTCTTATATACGCTTTCATTTGATTTGTTTGTACCTTTAAGTCTTAGGCAGTGTCATCTAATAAAAAAAGAGTCGGCTTCAGCTTTGAGGGTCACATGCAGACAGATATTGAATTTTTTAGCTATAATGGGGAAAGAAACTTCTAGGAGGAAATCTTAAATGACTAACGTTGTTTCTGAGTCTAAGAAAAAAGACAAGCCCCAAAAGAAACGAATGGGAACTAATATGTTCTCGCGAATGAATTACCAGGTTCAACGCGGGATGAAGGAAATTTATACAATCCGAAGCTTAACCCTCGAAGAATGGATGTTAATTGTGGAATATTTCGATCATCATTGCGCGTATTGCGGGATAAAAGACACAGGCGATACGAGAAATGGTCTGGTGGCCGATCATATCGTTGCAGCTGCAGACGATGGTGACTTGATTCTTGGTAATACAATCGCGGCCTGTCATGATTGTAACGATACAAGGGGGAAATCCTCTTGGGAGAAATGGGTGAAGAAAAAGAATAAAGATAAAGACATCGCACAAATGAGAATTGAGAAAATTGAGCAATTTATGATCGATTACCCTTATACCGGTCCAAAAATCGGAGCCATGAGTAGGCTCACGCCAGATGAGCTCGAGGAATATTCAAGAATTTTGCACGAATGGAGTATTCTATGGCAGAATGCGAGAAAGCTACGGAATCGTGTCAAAGAACGTCTGAAGCAAGAGCTAAATGTTTGAAGTTAATAAAACTCAAGACTGGATTTGTTAATCTTACACGGATATCTGAATTGCTACACTGTCAAGTTCCGAATAATAAGTATTAGACTGCCTGTAATTTAAAAACTAGTGGCAGTCATGGACCGGAAATAAAGACCTAAACTGCCGCTTGTTCATTAAAGTAACGTCTCCAGTTAGTTGAATACGTTACGTGGATTATTCACTACTTCATCGGATCGGGAGCGCGGATTGATACGGATACTGAGAGACAATTTCTTCAGATGGCTTGAAGATGAGCAGAATTAATAATTGTGAGAGAAAAACCAGAAGGTTCTTCTCTTTTTTATTAATATATGGTAATAGTGGATTTAGGGAAAGTTACCAGGGGAGGAAAATGCGATGTTTAATGTGGATATGGAGGAGTATATTAAATACCAACACAAATATCCTGATGTATTAGGGAAGGTTGCGGAAGCATATAACAAATATGAAGAAGCTCACCCACCAATTTTTCTGACTTTGAATCAACATCTTAAAATATTCCCTGTTTTAAATTCTTGGAGGATTGAAATATGTTACATTTGGGATTTTTGCCGAATGTCGATGATTTGTGCTTATACCATATATAAGGGAGAATTTTACGATAAATTTAAGGTTGTCCCGGGCAAAAAGTTGGATAGAGAAATTGATCGGGAAATGATCTTCGAACTCCAAAAGTTCGAATATTATTTAGAGAATGTAATATACAGGACGTTCTCAATTTTAGAGAAATATGCACATGCGGTAAACCTGGTACTCGACTTGGGTTTGACCGAGAGGGAAATTTCCTATGCACGAGTAAAGAGCAAGTTATATAACGAACATGGATCGCATGAGCTTACGCGTGCAATAAAAAGGTTTGAGAAAAACGAGGAAGTCTTAAAAATAATCAGAGAAACAAGAAATGCTTTAACTCATAGACAAGATCCCTTAAATCCTTCGTTCGTAAACGAGGATTTAGAAATTGAATTGAAAGAAAAACTGCCAGAGAGGCCGGAGAAAATTACAGCAAATATTTACGCGCAAAAGGATCCGTTTCTTAATACAGACAAGTTTTTCAAGACAACAGACACTTTCTATCACATGCTCACCAAATTTATAGAGCACTCACTGCTCGAAATTCCTCATGTACTGAATGACCGTTTTCAAGAAGAACAAGCTTTTTACCGTGATCAGCATACGAAACTGTTTGGTCCGTTATAAAGCAATATGTAGGGGAGAAACCATCCTTGCTTTTTTATTTGTCGAGTGGTAGTTCCAAGATGACTCACTGACAACCCCGCCAATGTTAGCATGAAGCGCAGTCGGGTTCTTGGTCGGATCGTGGTAGGGTTTTAGTAGAAAACTCCCCTGATAGTTACGGATATCACGGGAACCGAACGGAAATCACCAATACACAAAAACCGAAGTGCACCAACACTTTAGGTCATTACTCCCACACATGGGTTATCAATGGAAACTATATAGTATTATCGCTTTCCTTCGGAGGCGGGAAGAAAACGATGAAAAGCACAAACGCCGAGAATCCTTATGTATCGAGGGTTCCCGGCGTTTTTATTGCAATCATCGAGGTCTTGGTTTTTGGTAGGAAATCATAAATAATCAGGTGAAATTAAAGGGCATCTGTTGAGCATTTTATCGAGTGCGCTGACAGCTTCGGCATGCAATGTTTTTTATCATCTTGTATCTCCACCATTTCGGCCAATATCCTATCATATTCTAGAAGCCGTTACCTATTTCCTTTGTTATACTAATCTGCCCGTTACTTCAATGGAACAGGGAGCAGCGCCGCGGCGACCTGCTCCCTGTTCTGGCTGAGCTAACGTCTCCCGGTTACTTCAATGCAACACCCGTAATTTACTAAATTCCGAAATGAATAATTAATTGGTCATTGTTTGAGGCTTTAACAGCTAAACTCAACAAAATTTCTAATTCACTTTGCATTGCTTCTCGCTCTATCCAATTTCTCGTCTGCTCCCAGTAGCCCTCTTCATTCTCCTCTTCTTTCCAAACAGTATCTCCTCTTAAACTAAATGTGTCAGGTGCTTCTTCGATTAGTTTAAGCCATTTTTCTAATATCTTTATTAGCTTCTCTGCTCCCGGGTTTTTTATAACTGTTACCCCATAGTAGTTTAATCCTTTGTGACTTTCTCTTGTTTCGGGATTATACGATGGTAGCCAGTTCAAAAAGTCCGTCAGATATTGGATAGTTTCATCAGATACATTCGTCTTTTCAGCCCATGTATTCCGATGATTTGTGTACCATTCATACCTGTCATTCAAATCAAAATCGCGACTAAGAAGAAAAAATTCGTGGGTCAAGCTCATACAAATCACCTTGGATAGCCCGTGTTAATTTATTGGTATTACAGAATCTATATTACCACACATTGGAAGTATCCTGCCCGTTACTTCAATGAACAACGACAGCCGATCGTGTGAACGGCTGCCGTCATGTTGTGGTTGCTATCGTCTCCCTTTAGTTTAGCGAGGCTACTGTTCCGGGCCCAGTGGGCCACGATTTGTTTAGACCGAACCATCCTGGGACCAGAGTGAGGGATTGTTTAGCCAACCAGGGACACCAGTGTCGCTCTTTTCACAGATTGTTTCAATTATCAGTTTAATCTTTTTGTCCAGGTCTTGGATGAGATCCTTACGTAGATAATAATTCATTGCCGAGACGATAGAATTTTGATATTTTTTTACCTGCTCATACTTCGGCTTATTATGCACCAAATGATTTCTACTTTGAATCAAATGGCCAAGAGTTGCAGCTGGTTCTACACCTTTAATAAATGGATTTTCCACATTTTTTAGTTTTAAGATCAAATCAATTTTTCCATCAACACTCATTTTTTCTCCAGACGAATCCCAAATATCTGCGTAGTATTTATAACCGAGTTCGTTAATGAAGCTTTCTAAGCAAGAGGCACCCAAAATAACAGCACTTGCGCTTTCTTGATATATTTTATCTAGTTTTGGGATCAGTTCAACTTCATGCTTACATCCCTGATAAAGTGCGTTTACTGCTTTTACGTGTGCAACTAGGCTATTAAAAAAAATAGGAGCACCAAGAGATTTTGTATGATATTTTCCTTCTTTTATTGTAAAACTTTCAAAGCGAGACAGTTGAGGTGCCTTATTCTCCGTAACTTTGCTTGGTTTATAATCTTTAAGTTTCTCCACATGTATTTCATAAAGCCTTTCAAGTAAAGGAGTTCTAATCGAATTAATCCAATCATAATGCTCTTGGATCTTATCAATGAGGGCTGAAGTATTTCCCTTCTCCGAAACCCACATTTCATGAAGTTGAGCACGTCTTTCATATTCTTGATCAAATACTTCAAGGTCGACTACTTGGGATGTAAACTTGCCATAGTGACGACCTTCAACCGATTCAAAATCGGCAAATTTCCACTGATAAAAATTTCCGTTTTCATAAACGATGAAGTGTGGGTTTAATTCAAGTTTCGGATCCACCGCATCGATTCCATTTGAGCTAAAAAGAAAACGGTTCTTTGAAGATAAACCTTCCACTATAGCATCCGATTCTTCCTCGCAAATATATAACGGAACTGTACTAAATAGTAATTCTAGTATTCGTGTGCGATATACTGATTCATTTAAATTATGCATCAGTGTGCCATGTGGAATAATGATTTTTTTTTCATTTAGTGCTTCTGTAAGTTTTTGCTTATCGATTTTGTCAAAGTTAAAATTCCAAAACCCACCTCCCTGATTAAACCCGTATTCCCTGCAATCCAAATATTCAATTGCAATAGCTTCTACCCACCAAGCAGGCATATTGTCCATTTTCGAAAAACTCCTCAACTCAAATATTGACTCTGTTATGCAGCTTTGATTATTGTGCCGCATGAATGGCTAATGGCAGGTTATCATGGCGAGATCGTCCGGCCTGACCGGAAACGTCCAGGACGAAGAGCTGAGGCGGCCTGAGCCGGTTCACTTCGGAAGATTATTATAAACATTATGTACAGCGGTTCTTAGTATGCTATAACCATTCTCATCAATTTCGAGGCTTGTAGCTCCCAAGTCAACAGCATCGTATTTTCGATCAACTAAACGTTTACTCCAACACCAGAGAGGAGGATCAATACTGTACCCTGTCTCCCGAAATACATTGGTTTCTTCGAAATCTCGTCTGTTTTGGATATCATCGATTGTTAAATCTACATACTCACCATATTGGGTAATAAGCCAAGCGTGAAACTCGCGGCCATCGGGTCTCCATTCATAAAATATTGGGTAGTTCCACCTTGCAGAACCCGCAACAACGTAGCTCCTTATATTATGTAAGGCTAGTAATTCTTTTGCTATTAACGAGGCGTATAAACAAAGTTCTCCCCGTACATCCCCAGCATTTTTAAAGCCTCTGACAATACTTCTTCTAACTAATTGTTTAATGTCTTCAGGAGTGCTACCTTCGGTTGGCACTTCACAACATGAGCTGTATTCTTCATTTGAACCACATGGACAATTCATATTGGGTTCACGTTCCTTTCTAGGTCTTAACTATTAAACGAGATGCAGCCGGCATGCCACAATTTCAAGGGTTGCCCGGCGAAGCTCCATACGTCGAACCCATACACGAGGTCTTCTCGTTCGCTGAAGAGGAGTGTTTGTAAGGTCATTGAATGCTTGGCGGCAGGACTTGCAGCCGTAACGTTGACGTTTGACCTCTCTAGCACGCGTTTTTACGACATACTCCCCAAATCGCACAACAGCACGGGTTTGGCAATGCGGACAAACAAGCCCACATTTGTACTTCTGCTCTTGGATTTCATCAATGGCACGTATGGGAGACGATACACCTTTGGTTTGGGATTGCAAATAGTGAATACGCTCCTGCTTACCGCTATCGTCCAGTGAATCAGCAAGCTTTTTTAGCTCTCGTAAATCCATAGGCATATCATCCAAACCGAATTGTCACCTTAATTGTAGAACACTCGTTCGTGATTATTGAATATCAACTATGAGATTTAACATAGCCATTTTTATAAATATAAGCGCCGACTTAGTATGTGTAAGAAACCTCCAGTTGCTTTTTCAACTCCTTATTTTGGGCTAAAAGTTCTTCATATCTTTCTTTGAAATTTTCATTCTTTTTTAATTCAGCAACTTCCTTTTCTAGCTTTGTTATTTTAAGCTTCTGTGCCTCAACAATAGTTTGAATTGTATCTTCAGATCTTGGGTTATTGTTACGAATTGAATTGATCTTATTAAACAAAATTTGGTTATTGTACAAAAAGGAACGAGAAACACCAGTTTTTTTTGATATAGAATAGAATGTGACCTTCTCATTTTTCTTTTTCATCTTATCAATTTCAAGTAGTACCAATTCTACTTTTTTAGATGTTTTATCTTTTGCCATTGCTACTATAGCAGAAGTGTTTCTTTTCGTCATGATACTTCTTCCTCTTCTACTTTCTCGATAATTCTAATAAGAGATTTTTCAAGATCCTGATTTATTTGTAGTATTCTCTCGTAACCATTAAGCTTCGCAATATCCAAGTCTTGTCTCGCTCTTAATAAGTGGTTCTTGTAGACATGTATATACCTAGAATCCGGTTGAAACATCTTGCAATTATAGCAGCAATTCGCATGTTGGCATAATCCACTGCTTGCGGGCTTATAACAAGAACCATTCGGCAATGGAATGGCCACCGTGTCTTCTATCTTAGCTTTAGGCACATCTTCAATGTGTCCAATATTTTTAATCATTTGGCTTTGCTTTTCTAAAAGCGGTTGCATAGCATCTAAATATATATCGTTGTGAATCTCGACATAATGTTTTAAAACACCTACGCTTTTTTGACCAAGCAATCTTGAAATCGCAATTGGATCAATTCCAAGTTCAGCATAGTTAGTAGCAACCGTATCTCTAAACCTGTGTACTCTAATATTAAGAGGCTTTCCACTCTTGTCTTTAAGTTTACACTTATACGATAAACGTTTTAGATTTTGATCAATTACATTTGGTTTAATGATTTTGTTGTTCTCTAAAGAAAAAATGTATATAGCGTTATCTCCGTGATACTCACAAGAGGTCTTTATAGCCGCCGTTAATAGTTCCAAAACTATTCCTTCAACGGGAATAACATTATATTTATTTGTTTTGAACTGTTTATAAGTCAAATAATCTCTTCCATCTTCACTCTTTCTGAGATTTTCAATTTTAAAAGAACATATTTCGCTAATTCTACTTCCAGTGTATTGAAGGACACATAGTAATCTTGCAATCTGTATTGGGATTTGGTCTAAATGACGATTAATTTCCCTTAACTCTTCTTCTGTATATGGCTCACCAGTTTTATCTATTACTTTTACAATATCGTTGCTTTTTATCCTCACATTAGGATCTATTTTAGCCCACTTCATAAATCTAATCGTTTCAAATAGTTTATGGACAGCCTCTACTCTTCCTTTAATTGTTTTAGGTTTTGCCCCAGTTTCTGTTTTTAAATACGCTATATAATTATGCAGCATGTCATAAGTAATATCTTCTATGTTGTTTACAAACGGGAACTTTTTCGTTAAATATCTAGAAAAAGTAGTCAAAGAATAAACACGCACTATTGCCGTACCAACTGCTTTCATTTTTAGTTCATGCCAGCATAGTTTCTTAATCATCTTCTTTATTCCTGGTTGGGCTATTTTAGTAAAAGAAATGCTTTTATTTGCCGAGAAATCTTCCAAATTAACCTTAAAAGGCATTACTGAAAATACCCATTTATCGCGTTCAAAGTATTTATTCTTATTTTCAATAATTTCTCGGTATAAATAATCATATATTTTTTTTAGTGATCTCAAAACTTCTGAGTCTACAAAATAAATATCCTCTTTAATATGTTTATTTATCCTTTTAGCGATTGCCATGGTTGATTGCTGATTTCTTTCAAGTGTATTTCTAAAACCACTTACCAGTTCCTCTTTGTCGTAGTCAAGTAAGCTCTGTGCATGCGAAAATTTTTCATTTGAAAGGTATTGAAAAATTCTTTTGAACTCACTATAGAGATAATTTATTTCGGGGCACATCTTGTCCTGCATCAATTGTTTTGCAAAAAAAAATTTAACTTCATCTCTAATATTATCGTTTTGTATTATAGTAAAATCAAAAGATCTGTTTTTGCTTTTGGTAATAATTCTTTCATTATTTTTCATATTCCTTTTTAAAACATCGCATTCCATGAATATCCACACGTCTTTTTTAAGATACGATTCACATTCTAAACTATCCATCAATTTTACATATAAATACGATATATCCCCCTTGCTATTAACCGTAGTCTCCAAAGCTTACCCTCCTAACTTTGCAATTAAATTTTCGAGGTTCTTTTTCACCTCTTCATTTGTAGCTATTTGCATTATCCAGTCATTTTTATATGACTCTTCAAGAATATGATCTGTTTCTATTAATTGTTGTCTTAAGATATCCAAATAATTCGCATTTGTACCAAAATGATTGCAAGTAAGACATGCATTTGCATGTGCACATTTGCCCAATTTTACTGGGAGTGTACAAATCCCATTGGGAAGGGCCTGCATGTTAAACGCTTTATCTAGATAATTCAAAATAATCACAACCCTTTCACTTTTGGGATCAGGAACTATCTTGTCGCCATTCTTATCAAAAAAGTCTTTGTAGCTTTCTTTAATATCTTTTTCTAAAATATCAATATATGCTATAGTCATTTGAACAGACTCATGATGTAATGCTTTCTGGATAATAAATAGTGATATTCTATGTTCATGCATTTCTGTTCCTAGCCTATGTCGGTATCCGTGAATATCGATTCTATAATTCTCACCGGTTGAGGATTTTATTTCATGATCTTCAAATTGCTTGTGTATTTTCTCCCTGAAATAACCGGATTTCATTGGTAATTCAGGATTTCTTTTTGACTTAAAAACATATTCCACGTTACTTTCATAACACTTCTCTTTTATATAGGAATCTATCATTACATATAATTCAATAGGTATTGCACTAAACTGCTCTTTTTTCATTTTTGTAGAATAAGTTCTTAGTAAACATCCCTTCGAATTTGTAAATAATGCATCTGATTTAATTGTTAAAGCTTCACTGATACGGACTCCAGTACAATAAATAATTAAATAAATTAACATTAGATCGTCTGGAATCCTGTCTAGAATATTAAAAATTTGGTTAACAATATATTCATCGACAGTCCGGTTCACATGCTTCTTATTACGCTTTATTAAATCCGTTTGGTATAGTATCGGATCATCAATATTACTTGTTTCATATAAATAGAAAAACATATCCTTTAGATCATTTAAAATTGACCCTTGCATTTTTTCCCCATATTCCTCTTTAATGAAAATAATTATTTCTTCCCTTGGCACTTGTTCGATCCCATTTTTGAAATTAATCATAATCCGTCTAATCATGTAGTGCTTTCTTAGAATGGTGCTTAATGTGAGTGAGGTGTCTTCAATTAGATGCCTAATGTAGACTTGCTGTAATTTTTTATTTTTTCCATTTGTTATTCCACGAAAGGAAATGCTTTCCCTTAGATCGATCAGACTTAACCTACTCTCTTCTATTTTCAACTTTGTTAGATCCCAAAAATCACGATCATAAAAAAATGGGTTGATTTTTTCATCCTGAAAAATCCACAATAAATTCAGAATATTAACATTAGGCCCGATTTTCTTTCTATTAGATTCACTTTTATAAATTTCTCTATCATTTTTCTCCAAATATATTTTATACTCATCTATGGTTATTTCTGTAATCTCATTTATTTCGTAATCTATGCAGTAATCTATTAAAAGTCTAATTGGATACAAAACAAGACTTTTAAATGTATTTTTTTGTGTAAGTCTTTCTTCGCATTGAATGAGAAAACTTTTGAGATCATTTTTAATGTTCTCCGGTAGACCCGCAAAAGAAACTATGCCGCTGTTATTTCCCAAGTATACATTTTGCTTGTCAATAAGCCATCTATCATAAGTAAATTGCTCTTTCTCAGACGAGCTTATTAACGTATACCTAATGACACGCCATATAATCTTCTGATTATTCGAAGCTCTGTTTGTCTTATCCCTATGTCCATCTTCAATACCAATTTCCATCAAAAAATCTTCATATTTTCTGATGGCTTCCTCTGATATGTCTTTGATTGTTAAAATATCTTTATAGCTAAAGTATTCAATTAAATAGCGAATCGGATATATATATGTTTTTCTATTATTTTTTTTAGACATATCTAATTCAGTGGTTACTGATTTTAAATACTCTTTAATCTCCTTTTTCAGTTCTTCACTTTTTACTCCTTGTAGATCAAATGTTGATAACTCAATGTACCTTGGGTCACCAAAATACACTCGGACATTATTTTGAGGACTTTCCGACATTTTGAGGATATCTTGTTTCCAAAACCGCTCATTTTCAAGATTAATAATTTTATTCTCTATCGTACGGTCACCTCTTGAGTAAATCTTTTCATGTATTCTGCGGACTCTTGCTTCGATTCATAAAACTCAATTGCCATATCCCGCTTATCCTCATTCGTTACATGTGTATAAATCATTGTGCTTTGTATTAGATTATGTCGCAGCAGTTCCTTCAAGCTCATCAAGTCCAAACCAGATTTTTTACGTTCAGTTGCAAAACCATGTCTCAGCATATGTGGATTTACTTTTATTCCACTTATCAGCGATAAACGTTTAAATAAGTCCTCCACTGTATTTACTTTTATTGCTTCACCAATATTTCCGCGATAAAGGTTTACAAATAGCATATCATTGTGAACATCCAAGATATCTTCTGTCAAATAATCTATTAATAAACTTATAACGTAATCCGGCATAAATGCGACTCCTTCAGAATGGTTTTTTACCCTTGCATCATTCGGTAAGTTTTCCCTATGCGTGATGTAAATGCTCCCATCCTGTGGTTTACAATCTTCAATATGTAGACCTATTACTTCACCAATCCTTAGTCCGCATTCAAACATCAATGCTATAATCAATTTATCTCTACGGTTATTACAGGCTTTGTATAAAATATTATATTGTTCCCGTGTAATAAACTCATAGCTCTCGTCTTGAACTGTTTTTAGTTTCAGAATATTTTCCCGTGTTGTAGATTTCTTAGTAGTCTCATGTAAGAAGCCTTTATAACTTTTAATAGTTCCCATCTTTTCCTTGTAAAATTCCACCTTAGGTATCTCTTTATTATTAGCCAGAAATGTGTACATACCCTGTACTGCTACTAACATATTGTTAATAGTCGCATTCGATCTTGTCTTTCTATTACGTCGAAAAACCTTAATATTCGATTGAGTGTTATTGCCTTTAAGCCATCCAATATAATCAACAAGAATCTCAATAGCTCCTTGTTTTGCTTCAAATATTGAATATACAGTAAGTCTATTTTTCTCCAAAAATTCGCAATATATTTTCAAAAAATGAGCATAAGTTTTCAAAGTATATGGCGATCTTTCCAAAGAGTCCAAATACTTAAGATACTTCAATACTGGTTCAATAACTTTATAGTTGTTATCCAGTACTATATATCGCTTGCCTGTTCCGGTTTGGATTGTTTGAACTTTCATTAAGAGCCTATTCCCCCTTTATTATTTAGCTTGAGGCAGGATTATTAATTTATTAATGTCAATTGCATAATAGAAAGCCGAATTAGAAAAATCCCAATCCTTCATACCTTTAATTTCTGTTACTAATAACAACCAAATACCTTCTGCTTCTAAATCTATTTCTTTGATCTTCCCCACGACAGTATCGCCGAATTCACCTGTTATCTTAACCGCTTGACCAACACTCAATGTTTTAAGATTTTTACGAAGGTCTAAGTTGGTGTTTTTGATATATACATCTCCAATAGACATTATCTTTCACCTCGTTTTAAAAAATCGATGCAAGATTTTCCGTATAGTTACAACTTAAATTTTGGGTAAAAGGATATAAAACACATAGCATCATTGAACTAACAGGTCAACAGATGTATTATTGTCTATTATATCAATAGTAATATCGTTTAACTAAAAGGTCAATTTTATTTCGAAATCTTATACTTAACTAATTGATATAATCAAATTAAGGAATGCTTTAAACTTCAAAGGAGGAGTTATTATTAATTACACTGATTTAATTAAGAGCTACATAGACAACTCTGGCTATAAACTTGATGAGCTCTCCAATTTGCTGGAAAAGGAGGGGGTGTCGGCATCTAAAGAATACTTAAGTAGATTGCAAAATGGCAAAAAACCCCCTGCTTCGGAAAAGCTAAACATTGCCTTAGCCAAAATAACTGAAAATGACCCAATGCCTTTATTAATTTCTGCAGTTATTCATAAAGCACCTGAAAATATAAAAAGTGCCCTAAGTGGGTATTTGGATATTTTCTACAGCAAGAATGACCTTTCTATGCAACTATCCAAGGCTGCCTATGAAGTGAATAAAAAATTCCCCGACTTTACTAAAGGAATTTATGATGAAGAAGTTTTAATGAAAGATGATTCCTATAGGAGGTACAAAGAACTTTCTAAATCATTTTTCAAGAAACATTTCAAAGAAGAAATAAATATTACTAATGAAGATCGAAAGTTTTATTCTCAAAAGAGAAATACTGAACAACCTTTAAAGGTACCAATATTAAAAACTATTAAATATAACCAGCCAATAATTAATGAAAAGTATGTATCTGAGTGGACATACGTACCAAATCGTTGGAATTTAACTGAAGATGAAACATTTCTATTAAAGGTTCCTGATAACTCAATGGAAAATAGCCGTATACATGCTGATGATTTAGTCGTAGTTAAAATATGTTCCGAATTCAAGGATGGGGATATTGTAGTAATAAATTCAAATGGAGGGGATGCAACTCTAAAAAAAATCAAAAACATTGATAGCGACAAAGCCTGGGTCTATCCTTCTAACTGCAAGAGCTTTGAACCTAAAATAATTGAATTAAAAAAAGTCAGGATTATTGGTAAAGTAATTCAAATTCAAGTAACCCCCCAGTGAATTTGAGATATCTTAGATATGATTTTGTCGCAAATAAGAAAAACCATCAAGCAATCTGGTTGATGGTTTCTTTCCTTCTTCTCCTCCAGAATCTCCTCGTTTCATTATTTTATGATTGAGGAGATTTACGATAGAGCCAACAGTATCAAGAGGTTAACCAGTTAACTGACAAAAATGAAGAGTTCCTTTGCCAACTCCAATGCCCACAATAACATAGTAAATTTTCTATATGTCTGCACAAATGGTGCTAGGGTCCAGGGCTGTCCCAAGCGTCTGGCAGGCATGCATAGCCTCTCACGACGACCGACAATGACACGGTAAATATACCGATAATGCTCAGTACGAAGAAATGCCTATCGCGACCCGCGACGTTGCCATATTTAATGTCCATTTGCCAGAGCTGGTTTAGTCCCGTTATGACCCGGTTCTCTGGCAGTTTTTGAGGATGCTTGAAGCGCTTCTTCCGCTGTGGCTGCAGGATATCTAGCGCCTTACACAGCTAGTAACGCTTCTTATGATTGAGCTTTAGTCTATGCTGTTTCCACAAACATGCCGTAAGCATTCTATAGATGAGCCCCAAAAGCCATTCCTGGATTTGCTCGTCGCTTATTTTCTCCCCCATCTCCGTGAGGGAATAACCGGGAACGGGTTTCCCACGCCTACCTGTAGTTGCCTTTGGATACTGTAACACGCGTTTCAATCGGTCATAGTACGTGGACGAAGCCAAACCCCATGATGCGCAGCACAAAGGCTGCTGTATATGAACATGTCGGCTATTTCACATTTTTCGGATAAGCAGGGGTTGGCTTTTTTACAGCTCACGGAGGATCTCGATCTCTAGATCCATTTCTCCCATCATCTTGACTGCTTTCTCGTATTTCTTCTCGACCCCGATAAGGCGTTTCAGCTCTTCAGCCTGTTCCTGGGGATAAGGATGATCTTGTTCGCCGTGCTCTTCGCGATAAGAGTAACACCATATTTTCTGGAAACAACAGCTGCCTAAATCCCAGACAAGACCTCTTGTGCAGCTTTTTCTCTTTGTTTGGACATTTTCCCCATTGCGCTCATCATCCTCATGTACTACGTGTACATTTTCGTGATGGAGGACTCCAACTTAATTAGGGGGCTGTGGAGATATGCGTCCTCAGTACGAAGTGGCACAACTAACAAATTAACTCACTTATGCGGTGTGAGTACGAATTATATGGCTGACCTTACAACTAGCTTTCCAGCTCACTCCCACTGGGACAATTCTTCATACGAATCAACTTGAGAACGGTCCGCTGGAAAAGATCTTCTTAAATAGTCCCTTCCTCCGTCAACAGCAACTTTTCCACATCGACATACTTTATAATCATGACTAAATGTAGATTCAATGATATCATCACAAGAAAGACACCGTATCATGTTTTGAAGAATTTTTTCCACTTAACATCTCCCCCTTTATATGAAAAACCCTTGCTTCGGAGCTTTTTGAAGTTATCATACATAATCCCAACATGTTGCTCCATACAACATCACCCATTAAGATCCTTTTAAAGTCCTTTTAGTTTTAATAATTAAATAAACCTCTAACTGATAACAATTCGTTCCAAGTTCGGGTATAATGTAATTGAGGTGACTGCTATGAAAGATAAAATGATCGAACGTTTTTTGAAAAAAAAGTCTGAACTGTATTCGAAAATGTTGGCCGACGAACAAGAAGATCTTCGTAGCAACAAAGAAAAACATACCGCTGCTTTCCTAGCAACAGATACGGCAGCCTTTCATAAACCACAGGCTTGATTACTCGAGAGTTTAAATATATAATGATGGTACTGAGGGTAGTGATCAGTGAAGAGCTGACTTCTATCGAAAACCCTTAAATGGGCGAAGCTGAACGGAAGAAAGGTCCCGGCGATGAGCTGGGGTCTTTTTTTGTCATTGAGATTTTGATTGAGTGTATGCCCGTTTCTCTCTTTGTAGCAACATGGACCTGCTGCTGTGTAAGAATCTCTTCACGGCCATCTTCAAGCAAACATCATAAGTGCCATCATTTTGCGGTGATAGTAGGTATATTTTATCGTCACTCATTATTATTCTTCCTCGAATTTCCACTTCGACATCCTGGGGGCCTAAAAGCTCCTTCGTGACTATTCTTTGCACCCTTTCAAGATTTAATTGAACAGCTCGTCGCTCAAACCGAATTCCTGCTTCCTCCAACTGCTTGCGCAACCTCTACAGAACTACTGGTGGTCCTTTTCAGACAGCAGTCAGATCCAGTATTCATTTTCCTCTTGAACCTGGAAATTGATGTTTTTTGCTATGCTTGGTCGCTTGTTTGGATTCTTAGGTAATTTTTTCATCAACGCCGCTCGATTTGTGGCAATTGTGGCTTGGCTCGATGATTTTCTTCCTGCTTTCCAACCGGTTCTGAACCCTTCTGAAGCAATCGATCGAATCACAGCAAGTGAATCCATCTCAGATTCGAACCATCGCTGTATTGTCTGTTCTGATACGTCTAATATCTCTGAGACTTCTGACGATGTATATCCTTTTTCAAGCATTTTTTTTGCTGTTTCCAATTGTTGCTTTTCGAGTTGCTTTTCGAGCAAAAACTCAAACTGTGCTATTTGATCCGCCCGTCCTTTTTCACGGAGCTCGGTCATCCGACGAATTTCTTCATCCTCACTTAGTAAGTTACGTTTTTCGCTGGCCTTATTATTATCCATTATCCACATCTCCCCAGGGAACTAGTAAAAGGAGCACTACCAATGGAACTCCTTTCCGGTCTTGCAGATGTTCTTTTAATATTAAGTGGTCTTGCAGGAGTCCTCCTTAGCATATTGTGCTGGTATTTCAGGACTCACCATCACAATTGGATGAGATATCCACTCAGCTGCCTCTCTTTTCAAATTCGCGCTGTTCTTTCTGCTTTTTTATAAACTCACTGACATCGGTAGTGTCTATCGAACCAGGTATAGTTGGCACAACATAGTGGCCGCCATGTTGATCAGCGATTTTATCAATCTCATCCCAAACTTCATCTAGATGTTTCTCTTCGTGCTCCTCATATTGTAAGACGACATCAGGGTCTTGAGAAAGTCGGAATAATTTTTCTGCAGTTTTTTTAATCAACGGGTCCATTTCATAAATCATCTCTAAAACCTGCTGCTGTATAAGAATCTCTTTACGACCGTCTTCAAGCACACGGACATAAGTGCCATCTTCCTGCGGCGAAAGTAGGTATTTTTTATCGCCGCTCATCATTATTCCTCCTCGAAACTTTTGGTCGATAGGCCTTATAGAGTACTTATCACCAAAGAATTTGAAACACCTTACTTGATATAAACACCATGAGGCAATGATTACACAAAAATTATCAAGCGTTTCTTCTGCATATGAATGTGTAAGCCTTAATTCATTATTATACGCTTCAAGTATTCCTATTTCGGAGGAAGACTTATAAAGATTTAAATCAACTATCCACATCTTGATTAAACTACTAATTCTAAGATCCTTGCATTGTTCTTGGTATCCCTTTAATAGCAGTACCTCGAATAAAGTTATTCTTAAAGTCTTCTCAATTAATCCCCTGTATCCGGTAAGAACAAGTTGTTTGGAACTTCTAGATTTTGCGTCCTGAATTTCTTCATAAAAATCGACTAGATCCTGATATAAATAGCTCGATTGATTCAATTTAATTAGTAGACTTTTTAAATTCATTTTATATATCCTCATGGTGTTTATAATTAAATGGAGTAATAATGGTGACCCTTATAATTACCTAAAAAAGTTCCCATTTTATCTAGGGAACGGCTATCTCTTCAAGAATCCTTTAGTTAACGTAGGGTAAAGACCGGTATGTTTTTGGAGGTTTTTCACCTTGGCCTATGTGAATCACTTTTAATTTGGGATATGTATTCTCAAATTCATAACTTGCTTCGCTTTCTTGACTTGTGGTGCAAGTGAATTTCGCGTTTTTAAGTTCCCCGGTCTCTGCATTCCATACTACCAACCAATAGTTCTGTATTTCTTCCATTCCTCTCACCTCATATAATTTATCCATCAGAGACTTTGTTAGAATCTTTTCGGCTTTGCAATCCTTGTATAACATTATATCACCACTAATACTTATTTGCTTATTAACTTGTTACCAATATACGTGTTAATTGATTGCAATCTATTGCTTACACTCGAACTAGGGGTGTAGCAATTATGTCTGATATTTTAAGAATGGTCGGCGATAAGATTAGGGAGTATAGAAAAGCAATTGGTCTCTCACAAGAGGAACTTGGTGAACGGGCCGATGTTCATTATACATACATCGGTGGGCTTGAGCGTGGTCAAAGAAACATTTCACTGGCGAACCTATACAAGATTTCGAACAGCTTGGGCATATCGATTAGCGAACTTGTTGACATTGATAATCCCAAAAGCCATGAAGCCAAAGATATGGTTATAGAAGGAATTGTTAACTTACTTTCTGAACATAACGAAGATGAAGTGAAAATGGCTTCTGATGTTTTACACCGGATTTTCCAGATAAATAAAAAATCGGCTGACTAAAAATGATTTTTTTGTATGGTGAAACTAAATGTTTGGCATTTGAACTTAGTGGATAAGGCCACATCCCGATGAAAAAGTGAGCCAGCCTTTCGTTTATATAGAGGAGCTGGTGTGATGGGCTGCTCGCTACTCTATTGGAAGTTTTAAGTGCTTTTTCGGTCTATGTAGTTGTTACGAATTCTCCTTAATCACACGTCGTTACAGATATTCAAATGGATCATCGAGGTGGGCGAGGGCATCAGATTTTTGTTGAACCCATTTGACTACCTAGGAGTCTGTCAGAAGTATTTATGTACATTAACTCCCAACGAAAGTGAAATTAAGGTTGCTATATCCAAATTAGTAAAACTGAGGATTCAAGAGCAGAGGACTACATGTTTATCGGATAGAACAATGAAAGCACCATAAATATGTGATCACTGGTCGATTCGAAATGTAAACCGGAAAAGATTGAATATTCTCGGATAATCAAGTATATTAAGTTGTAAATAATAATCACGGAATGCGGAAGCACCGCAGATATTTACCTTTAACGGGTGAAGTCTGCGTTTTTTTGCGTTCAGTTGACAACTGGAGGATGAATATAATGAATTGTTGTGCCCTCTGTTCCAATGAAACCGAGAAATTGTTTAGTCATATGACCCATGATCTAGGATCACTCTGTATTGAATGCTATATGAAACTACATGGTTCATGCGGAGTATGCAGTCAACACTTCTTACCTTCCGAACTCAAACTAGATGTTACTTATCAAATCCTGGCAAAGTTCATCGGTTTAAGCAATAAGAATCTCATAGTATGCGACAATTGCTTTGATGCAACTCTCCAACAATTGCCACATAAGTTTGCCTGACTGAGGCATCGGGGTTTCCGGGCAATGTAGTAAACCAACCTAACCGCTTCTTCCATCATGAATCAATTTTGGTATACTGGAAAGTAGGACGTAGAAGATTATAGGTGCAGATTTTATCTGCCACATCAAGACTAAAGGTGGTCACTGGAATTATTCACTAATTCATCTTCGGACAACTAAACGCCTCTTTAGAAGCAAGTCCGCCGAGTATTTGTTTGAAATACACTCCGTATCTGATCGGGCGTGAGATTGAGTACGTTTTGTAAAGCCTTGAATAACTAATGCATCTCAATATTTTTTGAAGGGGTGATCTTATCCATCTCCTGAGGATGTGAGATTAAGTGATTCAAAATAAACTAGATTAAACTAGTCTAAGTTAGACTAGTTTAATCTAGTTTATTTTGAGCTATGTGGTCGAGGAAGATGTACGCTTTGATTTGAGTAACTAAGGAAAATTGTTATCTCCAAGGATATATATTATTTAGATATTCCCTTTTTGTATCTATAAATTCTTCAACCCATTCGATAGCGGATTTAATTACATCATTTTTATTATTTTCATCATAACAAAAGTTCTTAATGAATTTAAAATCAGCCTCGTAATCGCCTTGCATCCAGGTATCTCCATGCCCTTCCCTTCTTAACCAAATAGCGGGAAATCTATTTATCGCACAGATTTTTGCTTCATCTATCTGACCTGCAGCATAAGACTTTTCAATAATAATGAATCTGGATAAGCTGGCATATGTCAACATCTTCTCTTCATTACTAGAAATATCGACCTCGGCTTGTTTTTTTATAAAGATCGGATTATAGCCCCTTTCTTGAACTACTTTCCCTATTTCCTCAAGTTCTTTCATATATTCGTCTGGACTATCTTTTCCTAAAATTAATACGGTACTTTTTTTACATTGTTCAATCCATATTTCATGAGTAACTTGACCTTCATTGCCAATTGAAGAACTAGAATAAACTTTTCGACCGAGCTCTTCAAGCTCTGGTGTTTTCTTAGGCTTTGTAATATTAACATTCGGAAAATAAACTATTAGTGTTTCTCTATAGAACTTCTCGGTTTGTAATAATAAAAATAGTCTATAATAGTACTCTCTTTGTTTAATCACTTCTACAAATCGTTCACAATTAATTCTTTTGGGGACATACTGTGTCATAATATCGTCTTTATTTAATTCAAGCAATCTACACAAACTGTATAAATCCTCAAGGGAATAATACTGATTTAAAAAATCAATTAATTTATCTTGTTGCGAATAATCTAAACTAAAATGTGAATCCAAAAAGCTTCCCTCCATCTCCATCATTATGTAACTTTAATCTTATATAATGAGAATCAGCTTTTATGTTATCTGGAACTAACAATGTTGTTATAATATATTGAAAATCCAACCCTAACTTTTCCATGTCTTCTATATAAGTTATTATTCTCTTATAGACTTCAGGATCAATGTCTCTTACGTTTGGGGAATCATGAACCAAAAAGCGGGGGTGCATATTGCCATCCTCATTCGATATTCCGAGCAATGCAAGATCGAAAGCTATTACTTTCATAATATTTGTGGCATCACCCTTGTCTTCGCTTCTGAATTCATCATTATTATGAATACTTACCTTAAAATTTGAAGCTTTTGGAGATAACTCTAAAATCCCGAATTTGGTTTTATTATAAAGATATTCTACCACTTTTTTGTAATCTTTCTTTAGTTCTTCTAACCGTTTATCGAATGATTTCTTTTCATTTTTTAATTCCAACAGTTTTTCTTGAAGTTCTGATTTACTCAAATTCCATTTTTCTTCAAAAGTATCAATATCCTTTATTAAGTTGGATAAATTATCAAGCAATGCACTTTCTTCATATAGCACCTTTAAGCGTTCCTCAACTTTATCAAGTGAAGCAATTAAGTAGTCTAGATCAACATCTGATTGTTTGTTAAGCTCTGCTAATTTAGTTTCAACTTCTGTCTTCATTAAAACAAGCTGACTCTTTTGAACAAGTGCTCTGGTATATGCTTCAGATAACTCCATTTTTTCATTGTCAAGAACAGCCGATAAAGTCTCAATAGCAACATTATTTTCATTTGCGATTTCACAATCATCCAATTCATGTTCTTTAAGCGGCTTCAAGCACGTCGGACATTTCTTATACTCAAAATTTGAAAACCATTGATGAGTCTTCTCTATAAGGTTTAAAGATTTCTTTTCTTGAGAAATTTCATTAAGCGTAGCTTTATAGTTAATGGCTCTTGAATCAACAATTTCTATTTGTTTTTCAATATTCACTAATTCTTTACGCAAATTTTCTTTATTTACGTATAAATTGTCTAGATAATCTTGCAGCTTCTTAAATTTAGTCTTAGACTCCATATTTGCAAGTTCAAGCTGTTTTATTTCGTCATTTATTTCATGCTTCTTAATATGCAATTCTATTTTATGTGCTTTTGTTTTATGTTCGACATACTTTCTAATTACTTGATATTCGGATTTAGCTTCTTTTTCTTCCTGTTCTTTCTTTTCTACTTCTTGATTGAGTTCTTTTAATCTATCCGAAAGAAGACCAGTTATAAACTGGAGTCTTGTCCTTTTTACTTTAGCTGATTCATAGTTAGCCAAGGGTTCATCTATCTTTTCAAAGCCACTACCTTGGACTCTAAAAAAGGGGTAAATAAACTCTCTAATATTAATCACTTTCTCATCTTTAAAATAGTTCTTATTATCAAAGAGTAAGTCTTCTAGATAGCCTTTATACTCATCTAAACTTTTTTTATCACTTTCAAAGCTTTTGTTTTCAATTAATCTGTCTATTACCCAACCATCAAATACTTCACAAGTTTTACCTGATATTATTTTTCTTTTAACAGTAAATCTTTTAATTCCAATACTTAGCTCCATTAGCAAGAAGACATTCTCTAACCTTTTTTTTGCAACCACGGACTGAATGAATGTGTTTGACCCAAGACCATAGTTGAGTAAATTAACGAATGTTGACTTTCCAACACTATTTATACTCCCTAATCCACCAATATCTTGGGCATAAACAATGTTAAGCCCTTTTCTTAATACAACATCAAAGCCATTCAATTGAGGTTGAGTTGTTATTCGATTAATAAACAAGCTGTTGTTTTTGTTCATCCTATTAATTCCCCAGAATAACCGTATATTTTTTGTTTTATCACTGAGACTTCGTTACTTCTAATATATTGAACAATAATGTTAAATCTCTCATCCACAAGATTTAATTCAAGTTCATTTATTAGATTGATCAATATCTGAGCATCAAAATTTATAAAAAAATCATCATTTTTGTCTCTTTGTATCATATCCCTAGCCAGTAACTCACTGAGGGATCTTTGAAACCTATCATTATATATATTCACCAAGTATGGCGAGAGTAAAGAGTCTAAATTTTGAAGGTCTGATTCCTGACATAGTCGCATATACGATTTCATATTTTGTTTTTCTAAGAGACTAACCAGGACATTGGTAAATCTAAATAAATAAACCGCGATTGCAAGTTCCTCTAATTTTGCCTTACCGAATTTGTTTAATACTATAGCTAAGTATAGGCTATTGATTACTACATTTTCTTCAACATTAATGTATTGCTCATCCATATACACACCTACTCATTAAAAATAAAACACTGAAACATAGTCTCGAATATCATTCCATAAAGATAATCTTCTGCTTCATCGTCTTCTTGGTAATCGATCGGTAGGTATTCAAACAACTCATTTAAAATTATCGTCAATCTATAATCCGCACTATAATTTTTAGGTGGACAAATTGGAAGTATTCGGTTGTTATAAATATGTCTAATCCTTTTTGTTAAGTCCTCGTATTTACCAAAACCAAGCTTTTGGGCTTTCCTTCTTAATACAGAATTTTCATTTCTTTTTTCAATAGCTAGTTCACGATTGCTTTCAGAAAATTTAGCCCTATTTTCAAGTTTATCTTGAAACTTAATAATCTTTCGGTGATCTTCATTTTCATCGTTATTTTCATCGAAGTTATATGTATCAGGATTAGATTCGGCTTCCTCAATTTTCTGTAATAGCTCTTTGTACAAATTGCCGAATTTCAGTGCTACTTTATAATCAAGCTTACTTAGTTTTTCCCCTAGCGCGGGAACAAATTCGGTATTTTGATATATTATTCCCTTTGCCGTAGTAATTAAATTTTCTTGAGCACCTAGTTGACATATTCTTTCAACCAGGGCCTCAGCCTTTTCGGGATTAGTTGACTTTTCCGAGTAAATGTCTGCTGGGTTTATATAGTAGTTTCTAGCAAGACTATTCCACTGGGTTGTATTAAGCGATAAGCTTATCAACTCATCTATTAGGTCTTGTTTTATCATTTGGCTTATCAAAAAAGATACACCCCTAAAAGAATACTAACACAATCATTCTACATATTCTGCCAAAAACCTTCAACTCATTATCAAAAAGCTTTTTTGAACTTATGAATTACGTTTAAGGAGTGCAAAATCCTTATAATACTTAGATATGCCGAGGACGGGAATCGAACCTGTAGGATGGTCACCCACCGCAGGATTTTAAGTCCTGACGTAGTCTTCTTGTTACTGTTTCTGCATCAAGGAAAGATCGAGCATAACACATTTTAACCACGCGGGTTAAATTTTATGTTCTTTTCACTCAGCGTTCAGAAAATTGTATATGAAGTCATGTTAGCAAAAACAAAAGACAGCAACTATGAGTTACTGTCCTTTTTGGATGAAAGCGAACCCTTCACTACCAACTATATACTCCCCTATCGTTCTATACTTAACTTATACAACGACATGAATTAACATAATATGCTTTTATTAATAAATAGCGAAATCCCCGTTAACCTAGATATTAATGATCTTCGGGGATTTTAGTTTTTCTCAACCAAGGTTAAATGCGCAAGGGTGGGCTCTTCGGCTTAATCTCCTTAGCGTCCACAGGCGGGCATAACCGTTTTAGAGTAAGACCAAAGTACTCACAAACTATATTTTGATTTTAAAAGCGCAATATCTTTTCTCCCATCTTTAAATTCTAAGCTATTTAATACCTTATGCTCCGTTTCAGGTGTCCAATAAATTTTCAAATTTTCTTTTGCTCGCGTGATTGACGTATAGAAAATGTTATGAGTAATGAGTTCTTCGATCTCATTCGTAATAACAATTTTTACAGAGTTATATTCCAACCCTTGTGCTTTATGGATAGATACAGCATATGCTACTTGAAACGGAACGACTGCATCTGATGTCGAATCATCATCCTCATCAGTGCTTTTAAATTTATTAACAGAAAATCTAATGATGGAATTTCCGTTTTGTGCAGTGCCGATAAAATTGAAATCATAACCTTCAGCATCAAATTCGTTTATTACCTTGTCGATTTCAATTTCAAATTGTATTTTATCCTCATAGACATCTATTCCAGTGATTTTCCCCTTCAAATTATTATAAATAAGGGGGGCAAATCGTTCCGATTCATTAAATAAAATTGGATCGTTAACTTTATATGTATTGATCCCCCACTGAATTGGAAAGCTCGGATTATTACCCTGAAGAAATCTATTAATATTATTTATGCCATATAGGCCATCATAATTTAGACAGAGAATAATTTGTTCATCTTCAGAATTATCAAATATTGACTCATTCAATGAAACAGAATAATTATTTTTTACTAATGGTTCTAAAATAGCAATATCTATAGTTCGTACTTTGTTCCAAACATTTAGCAGGCCTTGATTTGTAGTACGATATGGATTTATTAATTCAAAAACAGATTTTGCTGATATGAATGACCGTGCAATACTAAACCAATTTCCAAATACAATTGATTCAATTTGATAAATATCCCCGACTAAAATCAATAATTTGTATTTTGCTTTTTCAAGAATCTCCTTCATGTCCGTATTACTAACTGTACTGCATTCATCAATGATCAATAAATCACATGTATCATCAGAATCTTTTGATGATAAAAACTTTCGAATAGTCTTAAAGGAGCAATTTGCAGCATTTACTTTACGTCTAAGATTATCTACAGCTGGATTTGTGTTAGCTAAATATAACTTTTTCCCGTTATTGAAGAAATTCGATACATGGTTAATCAACGTAGATTTACCTGTTCCGGCAGAACCATAAATGAAAGCTACACGGGAGTTTATAAACATTTGCTTTAATGCGGTTTTCTTCTCATCGCAATCAATATTATAAGCAGATGACTGTAACCAGTATTCAACTGAATTCAAGTAGTTATCAATACCAGATGAAGATATCTCCCTGAGCTTTTTAATAATTTCAACGCTATCTTCAGCGTAACCATCGATATAGATATGGTCTTTATAGTTTTCCAATCTTCGATGAAGATGTTTGCGATATAGAGCGCTATTATACTTCTGCAAAAGAGCGTCTATATTATCAAATCCTTCAATATTTTTTTTTGGAGTGAACAATACTCCATTCCTTTCAGTGTTGTTTTTAATAAATCGTGCAAGAAGTTCATGTTCTCGACCTGAAGACTTTATGCACTCGTACAAATCTAAGATTTTCGGATTATGATTGCTCAACGATGTATTGAACGGCATTTTATCAAACGGAATACAGCGATTGCTCAAATTCAAATAAGATAAGTAATTATTTTCTCGATTGAAATGCTGCTGCTTTAAAACCTTGTTGTTTAATTTGTGAAGTAAATATCTGATTACATTACTGCCAGGACGATTATTTAGAACTAGTTCACGACTTTTTTCTAAAGCTTCAAAAAAACGAAAATCCGTCACACTTCTAAAAATTTGATTTTTTACATGCAAGAAGTAATCCTGAGAAGAATCTATCAAGTCAACTAAACTCATACCCGTTTCAGTCAAGAAACGCATAATTTCTCGATATTCTGTCGAGCCGCCATTAATACGTTTCGTCCCAACTATTTGTGCAAACCTATTAAGTTCGCAAGGACGTATCGACACTTCCCATCCCTCAATAATCTGAATAGGCATTATCTTTCCCATTATTTCAATAGTATCATTTCTTACCGAAAGCTTGACAGCGTAATTGCTTGAAATATCCAGATTAGTAAATGCTATTACTCTATCGAATTTGCTTGCCTTATCATTAGCAACAGTGAAAGTCACTTCATAGTATATATAATGGTTAATAAATATCGGTTTAACTTTTTGAATATAGTACCGATCATTATAAGAACTTCTAGTTTTATTCGAATGAGATTGATTTACTCTAGCAGCAATTTTTTCATAATACTCTGATAGATTAGAATCAGTATCAAGAGGAAACTTGTCTATATTTTCTAGCACATTTATATTATACGTGTTTTTTAGAAAAATCTTAATTTTCAGCAAGTACTCGTAGTACTTTAACATAAGTCTTTCTGAATTCCCCTCATCAAGAGTGTAATGGGAAGCAGAAATTTGTAACAAATCGTGAAATTTAGTTAGAAATTTATAACTTCCTTTTGATCTTATATGTTCAAGAGCCTTTGTAATATTGCTGTATGTGACTTCAATATCATTGCCTGCTCCATATATTTTCACTGCAATTGATTCAACGAAGTTTCTAAGTTGTGATAAAATATTTTGAGACAAAAGTCCTCTTTCGTCGGAACTAAACTTATCAATGTTATTACATATACTACTATTTATAACTAATATATTAGAATTAATTTTCACAATGCATTCTCCCTCTATTGTTTTTTTTATCAAGCAATATATTTTTGTGCGTAGAAAGACAATCTGAAGTGGTGAGAAATCTTGACCATAGACCTTAGAACTATATTGAGATACATAATTCGCCATAAAGTTTTCACGTCCTTCCAAACACACGTTCCACTTAACGTGAAGGAACGTTTCCCGAAAAGCTATTACCACCACGCATGGTCAGATTTTAAACTTTTTCCCTTCTCGTGTTCGCGCTTCCCAAGAAACTCATCTTCTCTAGCTATAGTGGGATCATACCAATCGGCTTTCTTCTTTGCCCAATCGATCCATTCCAGGTCATCGCCTTTATGGGACGATTCCAATGCTGAAACATATGCCCTGATTTTACACGCCATTGCGTAATCCTGAGCCAAATTCGTCAATGCAGCCGTACGCTCAACTTCAATTATATAACGCTTTCGGCGTTCTTCTCGTAATCTCTCTGCTTCTTCGCGTTTACGGTGCTCTTCTTCACGCACTTCTCGATCTTTTCGTATAATTTCGGATGCTTCATACATCTCGATCAGAAGAATTACTAATTGATCTTCCACTATGGAAGACTTGTTATCACGAAACCTTTTACTTTGATTTTGATTTATAGTGATACACAACTGCCCGTTAATTACGTAATCATATTTGCGTAAATTCGGTTTCGAAGCCCAGGAGTACCGCTTTTTATCTTCCTCATATTTGCGAAGCTGATTCTCTTCTGACTTTGTTATAACATGATCGATTTTGTCCTGCATTTCATATATCTCTAGGGACACCGATTCATTCCGAACAATAAATGTGAGAGAATCCGTCACTGAACCTCCCAACCGTTCTATAGCATGAATAAGTGCCCCAAGGATTCGATAAACACGTGGAAGTGCCTCTTTCGAAATCACACCAGCTAAAAATGGAGGACTGGACCTATAAGAGCTGTAGTTTTGACGGCTTCTTTGAGCGCCAATTTCTTTTTTATCGTTCTTGTTCCAATCACTTACAACGTTCTTATATGCAGCGACTGTAGGGTGTGCTTTTACCCTTTCATGCGGGATCTGTATCCGACTCGCTATACTTAACACCTTGCTCCTTTCAACCTCATTGAGGAATGTCAACCTATCTATAAGGCTGTTGCAAGCGGATTCCGAATACAATCTTGAAAATGCGCCAGTATCCCACCCTGCTTCTAATGAATCATCATCCTTAACATATTCCGGACCGGCACCAGCATTGCTTACCGCGTTACCATCCTGCTGTGCGTCCTCAAGTTTTACTTTTGAAATGGTTGCCATACCATTATCAATAATCTGTACTCTTATTCGCGGCGTTTTTGAACGAGGAATAGCAACTTCATTTATAGTGGAGTTTGGAAGAGGTGGTTTCGATACCGACTTTCCGAAATTTAACTTCGTCCAATACCCTGAAGGTGGTATGGGCACATTTACTTCTTTACAAAGCTTATATATAAGGCCGTACGATGTGCCATATTTCCTAGCAACACCAGCAAGCGACAACTCCCACACCTCGTTATAGATCTGCTCGCGAGACAGCATCTGAGATTGATCCTCGACCATCTTTAAGACCTCCGATACTTGGTAAAATAAAAAGAGCAGAATTTATATCTGCCCCTTTGCCGGCCAATATTCCTCTCGCAGAAAACCTAAAGGTTAGAAACTATGGCTTCCCCCCTCTACACCTCTATTGGCCAATCCTTATATTTTTTAGCCAATAAGGGAGGTTTACGTTTTCTCCATCTTTACTTCTCCGAATTAGTAATACTGTTCAATGTACTGATAAGCTTTATCAAAGACTTCTTTGTCTTTAATTTTGTATTTGACCCAGACAACACTTCTAAGAGCTTTCTTCACTTCCTGTTTTCCTGCGGTTGTACCCTGCCAACCATCGAATCGTACAATCTTAACGATATCATCTATATCGCCAACAATTCGTTCGACGATAATTGGTGTCTTTGAATTCCTCAACCCATCAAAAAGCTCCGTTAATGCCGCCTTCCCTTTATCCACTTCTTCCTCAGGCACTACTTCTTGTTCAGCTTCTGCAGCTTCCCGCGCAAGTTCTAATAGCAGTTTTAGAAACTCAATACTGGTTATTAGCCCTTGTTCGTGTTTCTCTCGGAGACTTTCAAGTTTTTCTCCTAACTTAACAAATTTAACGTCATTACTATGTTTTCGAATTTTCGCGACCAAATCAATTTCAACTTTAATCGTTGTCTTTCTCAGATTTTTTTGTTTTTCAATAAATTCATCGATTAAATCTGCATCCATCGTAAGAATTTCCATATCATCATGTACTTCTCCGACTTGAAGATTCTCGTGAACTAGTTCCAATGTTTTCGCCCCAAGAGAAGCCCAAATCAACCCACCTCTTCCATCAGTAGGTTTTACTGATTCGAATACTCTTGTCAGCCATTGATAATCGAATTTCATTGAACTCAGAAACGGATCTGGCGATATAGCATCCCACGCTCTATTGAGTACTTTATAATCGGCTCCAAATTCGTCTTTGATTTTATTGGTTGGCAAACATTCTTGTGCAGCTATTAAACCTTCCCAACCATCTATTGTACGGTCTACTCCCATGAAATAACTCAAACACTTACGCATTAGAGCAGGGATCTGCTTTTTGACATCTTCAATATTCGAGATGACCTTTCTCATACTCGATTCATCAAAGTCCAAAGCTGTTGCTACATTATCAAAGATACCTATGTAGTCAACAATCAAACCGTGAGTCTTTCCTTCATCATAGGTTCTGTTAGTACGGCAGATGGCCTGTAACAAATTATGATCTTTCATTGGCTTATCAAGGTACATTGCCTGCAATATAGGTGCATCAAAACCAGTAAGAAGCTTTGACGTTACAATAACAAGCTTCAGTGGGTCGTTAGGTTCTCTAAATCTATCTAAAACCTTTCCTTCTGCGTCCCTATCACGTTTATACGCTTTATACTTATCCTCTTTGTCATTATTGGTGTCCATAACGATGGTAGTTGCTTCCGGACCTAGTATTTTATCAAGTTCTTCTTTATACATAAGACAGCACGTTCTGTCATAACAAACAACCTGACCTTTGTATCCATTGGGTTCAATTTTTTCCCGGTAATGCTTCGCTATATGCTCACATATCTTTCTGATGCGCTTGCGGTCATACATGATAGCTTTCATGTTGACCCTTCGAGACAGCTCTGCTTTATCTTCTTTAGATAAATTCTCTGTTAATGCTTCGAATTCAGCATCAAGCTTTTCTTTATCCACATGCAGGTCAACTGGTACCGGTTCGAAATTCAATGGTAGCGTCGCATTGTCACGGATTGAATCCGAAAAGGAATACTTGCTCATGTATCCACTCTTATCCTCAACTGCACCAAACGTATTGAACGTATTTTTATCAATACGATTAATCGGTGTACCTGTAAGGCCAAAGAAAAACGCATTCGGAAGAGCAAGACGAATCTTACTCCCTAGATCGCCTTCCTGAGTTCTATGAGCTTCATCCACCATAAGTATGATATTGTCTCTAGGGTTAAGTTCCTTTTTAATATCACCAAATTTAAAGATTGTGGTAATTGCAATCTTTCTCTGGTCCCCTAAAAAGAAGGATTCTAAATCGTCCTTTGAGCTAAGGCTGACAAGATTAGGAATATCAGATGCGTTAAACGTTGCAGTTATCTGCGTCTCTAGGTCAATTCGGTCGTCAACTATAACTATTGTTGGATTGTTTAGTTCAGGCATCATTCTAAGTTTTTGTGCTGCAAAAACCATCAGTAACGATTTACCCGAACCCTGAAAGTGCCAGATAAGCCCTTGTTTCGGGTATCCGGCCTTTACACGTTCCACAATAAGATTCGCACCCTCATATTGTTGATAGCGGCATATGACTTTATATTTGCGATACTTTTTATCAGTTGCAAATAATGTAAAAAACTGAAAAATGTCCATGACTTTCTCAGGTGTAATCATATCTTCAACACTGATCTTCACATCGGCAAGACTTCCTTCACTTTTATGATCCGGAGTATGCCATGGACCCCACATTCCAACTGGCATGCAAACTGAACCGTATCTGTAACATTTGCCTTCAGTAGCAAAATTGAATATGTTAGTTACAAACATGCCTGGTATGCTTTTTTCATATGCAGCTATATCTCCAGCAGCATCCAACCATGTTATAGAATTACGAACAGGCGTTTTCAACTCACCAATCACCACAGGAAATCCATTAATCAATAGAACAATATCTAATCTTTTACCGTTCTCTTTTTGTGGATATACCCATTGATTGGTGACAACATATTCGTTCAACTTTAGGTCTTCTTTAGTCATTGTTCCAAAAAATCGAATGGGAATCATTCGTCCATCTTTGCCGAATGGATAGGAATTCTCTTCCAAAACCATCTTCTTGAACATTTCATTCTGCGTTACTAGATTGTGCGGCTGAACCGTCAATATTAACGTCCGCAGTTTATAGATAACTTCATCTGCGCGGGATGGTTCTTCAGCAATTTCAGGATTGAGTCGAATGAGCGCCTCTTTAACCAATGTTTCAACCATGGCATCCGAGTATTCGCGTGACAACTCTTCGGCAGACATGTACTTCCAGCCATTACTCTTGAGCGTTGTCAGCGTCAATTGCTCTATCGTATTGTCTTCATTAAACATCAAGTGGCCTCCAATCTTAATAACAATATCGATATTGATTACATGAAAAACCTTTGCTTTCGTAGTAAACGTCTCTCTCGAGCTGGTCAACGACGTTAATTCCTACAATTAACTTTTCATCCATAAAATCTCTTGCTTAATCTTGTAATAATATGAATCGGGAGGAAATCAAATAGCATTACATGTCAGCCGAGATTCTCAGAAAAGATTCTCTTGTAAGTGGAATCCAGCTCTTTAAGTGCTTGTTCCAGCTCAAATTTTGATTTGTCGGCCTGTTGGACGAAATCTTCAAACTGATTTTGAAGTTCAATTGGTGGTATTGGTATATTTATTTCCGAAAGAATCTTTTGGTTTAGATTTTGAATATTAGCTCCTCTTCCAACCATATTTTGACGAACAGAATTTGACTTAAATACCTGTAGTAAATAAGGTATTTTTAAACTATCAATGACCAAGCGATAACGTATGCAAAATCCACTATATGTTATTGAACTATCTTCTGGATACACAGCTAAACAACGTCCCACAAGTTCCTTGTTACCGTTGGAACGGACAAAAACAATATCTCCGTTTTGTAACAAGTATTCTTCTGACGGATGCGAATTAAGAGTTATCGTCGGCAGTACTGATGTATCTCGTATTTCTGACAGGTCTTTAAAATCCCCGACACCAAGACAATGTATCTTTATCCCTGACTCATTAGAAGTATAGTTTATCCCATTTTTACATGTTCCAGTTTCAAGCAGGGGTTTTGACTGCCATCCCAATGGATTAGTAATTGGATCCCCAAACATCTCGATAAAATGCGATTTCACTAGCTGCTCGGTTGCAGTTAGTAACTTTCTATAGCTCTCAATAGTATCGTTTATTGCCCGGAGGGCCTTAGCTAGTTTTCTTTGTTCTGCTAAAGGCGGGAGCTCAAATTCAAGAATTTTTAGATCACCCCAGTTTATTGTTGGAGAGAGTGAACCCACTGAAATTTTTATTGCCGCATCTAAGAAGTAGTCTGAGCTTATTAACAGCGGAAAAAAATCTTTATCTATGACATTCTCTCTAGGCCTCAAAACCATGCCGTGCGCAGAAAAAATTCCATCAAAAGGAGAAATTGCTACCTTCTTCTGATAAGCCCTACGCTTTCCGAAAAGTACATCTCCTTCTTTCATAACTAGCTTTTCACCTGTTGGAGCAACATCAGAACCGTAACGTGTTACTTTCAAAGTTCCTGGGTCGAGATGTTCAAGACCGATATAAGTAAAGCGATCTTCCTCAACTGGCTTTTTCTTTTCCGTGCTGTTATATGCAATCTCTTCAAAACGATATTTTGCCATACCGTATACCTCCATTTATCTGAGATATGAGTGAGCAAAACCAGCCCTTTAAGAGCTCGATAAATTTAGATTTCACCAACTCATCTATCTTCTGTAGCAGTTTTTGGTAAGTCTTTTTAGTTGTCTCTATAGCCCTGAAGATCTTCGCCAACTCACGTTGTTTGTCCATATCTGGCAGTTCTACGCTCTTTATCAACATCACCCAAGAGCACTCTACTCATCACTTCCGACCTGCTTCCCTAGCATTTCATTTAATTTCATATAGCGTAATTTCATTATTTCTGATGCAGTTCTCCAATCCTCATAGCATTCCTGCAGAGATCGCTCATCTACTTCGATATCTTGGCCCGGATGCTTAATATATAGCGGGATGCTCAAAGAGAAGTTGTTTTCTTCCAAATCCTGAATTGTTACAACACGAGCGAAATCGCTATCCGTTTTATATTCATCGTAAGCTTTAGCGATTTTTTGGATGTGCTTTTCCTCCAAAAAACTCTGCGCATTTTTGCGTTCAACTTCATTGACTGCATTGATGAAAAGAACTTGACCGCGGCGCTCTGGGCGTTTATTCATTCTACAAATAATGATACAAGCCTCCATCGGAGAGTTATAGAATAGATTTGGACCTAACCCTATAATGCATTCAAGCATATCATTGCGAATGAGATTTTCTCGCATCGCGCTCTCTTCATTTCTAAATAGTACGCCGTGAGGGAACAGAATTGCACAGCGACCAGTTTCCTTATTAAGGCTCTTGATTATATGCTGCAAGAAAGCATAATCAGCGCGTCCTTGTGGTGGGACACCAAGGAAATTCCGACCATATTTGTCGCTAGCGAATGCTTCACGATCCCATTGACTGATAGAGTACGGTGGATTGGCAAGGATCAAATCAAATTGTCTTAGCTGACCCTTTTCAATAAAAGCAGGCGCTTTTAAAGTATCACCATTGACAATATCAAAGTCTTTCAACCCATGAAGAAAAAGATTCATCTTGCCAATGGCGGATGTAAGTGCGTTAACTTCTTGTCCAAAGACCGATACATTACGCCATTCTTTTTTCTGATCCTTCAAGTATGCAATTGCTGAAATCAACATCCCAGCACTGCCGCATGTAGGATCATATATGGATTCGCCGGATTCGGGTTTTAGCATTTCGGTCATCAAGTGTACCACTGTACGGTTCGTATAAAATTCCTGCGCGGTGTGGCCGCTGTCATCAGCAAATTTTCTTATCAAATACTCATATCCCTGACCTAACTCATCCTCCGGGCAGTTCTTAATTGAGAGCGTTTTAGTGCTGAAATGTTCAATTAACTCTTTCAGTAACCGATCAGGGAGGCGATTTTTATTCGTCCAAGCTCCATCACCAAAGATGCCTTGCAGTTTGTTGGCATTTGCATTTTCTATTTTTCGAAAAGCATTCACAATTGCAACTCCAACATTCTCTGTTACTTCTCGAACATCACGCCAGTGAGAGCCTTCCGGCACGATGAAACGGTGATTCTCCTCCCAAGTTAAAGCTTCTTCGTCTCCATCGTATTCCTCTAAAATTTGTTCGCATTCCTCATCATAAACATCGCTGATACGCTTGAAGAACAACAGCGGGAATATATACTGCTTATATGCTCCAGCATCGATATTTGTACGTAATAGAACAGCAGAACTCCAAAGGTAGGATTGCAATTCTTCAATTGTAATACGCTTACTCATTGACATATCCTCCTTCCAGGAGTAGTTTCATCATTTCTGCTTCAGCTTCAACCATCTCGTCAAAAGCTTTAAGATACTCTCTTCGAACCTCTGCCGGCGGCACAGTTTCTTGTTCATTCTTTTCGAAATAATTGTTGATTGCCAGTGTGTAATCTTTACCGCGGATATCGTCTAAATTGACGATCTTAACATGTTCAATTACATCCTCGTAAACAGTGTAGTAATCAAACACCTTCCGAATGTCATTTTCAGTCATAATGTTCTGTGCTCGCTGGGGAGTATAGATGCTTGATGCATCAATCATGCATATACGACCTTTATGATTATTCGGCTTTTTATTATTCAGAAGCAGGATACAGGCCGAGACACCCGTTGAGTAAAAAACGCCACCTACTAATGTAATGATGCATTCCAACTTATCGGATTCAACAAGTTCTTTTCGAATCTCGCCTTCTTTACCACCACGGAACAATACACCTTGAGGAAGTACAATTGCACACCGCCCGCCATTAGGATCCATGGATTTTACCATGTGCTGCAACCAAGCAAAGTCTCCATTAGAGTCCGTAGGGCATCCCCATAAATTGCGACCATAGATGTCCGAACTAAACTGTTCAGCACCCCAATTCTTTAAGGAAAATGGCGGATTCGCTATGACACAATCGAAGGTTTTCAGCTTGCCACCTTCCAGGTAATTTGGCGATCGAAGCGTATCACCTTGAGAAACCTTAAAATCATGCGCTCCATGAAGGAACAGGTTCATTCTGGCAATGGCAGAAGTGGCGAGGTTCTTCTCTTGACCATAGATGCGCCCATAAGTAAGTTTATCACCCTTCATATATTGGATAGCCTCAATCAGCATCCCACCAGTGCCCGCTGCGGGATCGTATACGGACTCACCAACTTGAGGAGCCAAGAGCATAACCAGAAGCTTTACAATTGAGCGAGGGGTGTAAAATTCGCCCGCATTCTTCTTTGATAAGTCCGCGAATTTTTTAATCAAGAACTCATAGCTGTCTCCCATAACATCAGCAGAATAGTTGCTATTTCCGACCTTTATTTTCGACATATGTTCTACAAGGTCTTTCAATCGTTCATCCGACAACTTTGTCTTGTCTGTCCAGTTTGCATCATCGAAGCTACTAAATACACCGTAAAGGGTGTCCGGATTGGCACGTTCAATGCCGTTCATAGCATTGATTATTGCAACTCCAACATTTTCGCTTACTTCACGAACGTCCTGCCAATGACAGCCATCGGGAATGATGAAACGATGGTTTTCTGGAAAACTAGCAAATTCTTCATCGCCACCAGATTCCTCTAGCGCGGCTTGAGTTTCCTCGTCATATACATCAGATAGTCGTTTAAAAAATAGAATTGGGGTTACATAGCTTTTATACTCATCCTGATTAATTGGGCCGCGCAAAATATTGCAGGCTTCAAAAAGGTGAGAAAATAGCTTTTGACTTGTTGTTTCTTCTGGCTCCGAAGTACTGTTTTTCAGTGCTTCATCAGCAGCATCCATTGCTGATTGAATCATTTCTTCTCTACCTCCCGTTTTTATTTTGGTTCCGGCAGACTCTTCTTTTATGCTGACGCTCCCTGAAGACTGAATCTTTTCCATCTTTGCCGGATATAAGTTTTCAAACTCAAGCAGTATCTTCAGGAGCCGCTCATCAAGAAATGTCAGTGCGTGCTTTCTGATATGTGTCGGCACACCGTAGTAGGCTTCTGCCACACCTCCAGTAATTGCAGCCAACGTATCACTATCCCCACCGATTGAGACAGCGTTCCGGATTGCGTCTTCAAAATTGAGTGACTCGAAGAATGCAACAAGTGCTTGCGGAACTGTTTCTTGGCAAGTCTCGTTAAATTGGTATGTTTCCCGGATTCCATCAAGCGTGAAATTCACTGGGTAGTAGTGCTTATCAATGTAATCGCGAATTTCTAAGATATTTTTTCCGCTTCGAGCCAGATAGACTGCAACAGCAGTAGCCTCCGCACCTTTTATTCCCTCAGGATGGTTATGTGTTACAGCTGTCATCTTGTGTGATAGCAATTTAGCCTCTTCAATGGAAGTAGCTACATAGCCACAAGCACTAACTCTCATTGCTGCACCGTTTCCGAAACTGTAATAAGGCTCAGGCGAATCACTATATATCCATTTATAGAACATCCCCCCATACCCACTACTCGGGTAGGGTCTTCCAATTGCTTGCATGGATTTGACAGCTTGATCAACCAAGTCACTAAAATCACGTTTACAGATCATAAGTGCTTCACATATCGCTAATGACATTACCGAGTCATCAGTGAAAAAACACTTGTATGTTAAAAAATCAAAATTTTTCGAGCGATGATTATCCCATTTAAATCTGGAACCGACAATATCGCCAATGATAGCCCCGATCATGTAATTCCTCCCTGGTGCCGGGCCGATACTGTTAGCGAAGCCTCAGCATAGATTCAGACTTTTAAATAGCACTCCCGTTACAACAGTGTTATTTATGTCAATATTTTATTGTTTCACATTCATAATAGTTTTTTGAAGACGCTCCATAACATCATTCCATCTGTCCTCAGCAAGACGAATGCTTTCTACATACCTGGAAAGTTCCTGCTCATATTCTTCTGCGATCACCTTTTGTTCTTCAACCCTGAGCAACGGGATTTCTAGCGTCTTCAAGTCTTTGTAACTAATATTAATAACGACCGTCCCTTGCTGGTTTCCTGCTAAAACTTTGTTCCCCATCGGGCTATCCAAGAAAACTTTTAGGTACGTCCCTAAAAGCAGTTTTTCATTCGGTCTTATTACAATAATGTTTGATGACGCGATGCAAGGATACTTCTGTTCTTTAAAAACCGCTATTCTGATCGCTGTCCCCCGTGCTGGCAATAATAAATCCCCATCTTTAAGTAAGTAATTCGCAACTTTACGTTCTTCCTCTTCGATGTGATCAAGACTCGCATAATCAATGTCATAATTATTAAGGTTAGATATATTTACGACTCCAATGCTGCCATTAGCATCTTTTTTGTTGATCGCCTTTCCGCGAAACACTTCAGCAATATTACCTAATTCTTCTTTTTTAATGCTCGAGTTCTGATAACGCTGCCAATCTTCATCGACCATCCCAAAGATATGATCAACATTCCAATTACCCATTTCCATCAGCTCTTCCAGCATAACAAATGTATCATTAATGAGAACCAGTTCATTGATTCCATTTTTTTTAATGTTACTTGTAGCTGCCTCATACCTCTTAATCATTACATCTTCTGTACGACCAGTTGTAATCGTAAACATATACGTCTTAATAGCGGTAGATGCAAATATCCCACTTGGCAGCTCAGCTATTTCCTCTAATTTATACATGCCTTGTATAAATTCCCTTAAGTCTTTAATCGACCCCGCAGCAAAAGTTATCCGAGCTGGAAGTACAATTACCAACACACCCGAACTATTCAAGTGTAAGAGCAAGTTTTCTACAGCTATCATTTCATATTCTCTACAAATGAAATCTCCGTTATCTACTCGGCGCTCTCTTGCTCCAAATATAGGTACCGCCAAAATTAAATCAAACTTCCTCGATGAGAACTCGTAATCATAGATACTTGTCTGCTCGACAATTACATTGACATGCTCCTTAAACATTTCATCAAGAAGAACTTTACTCACGTTATTCATGGTAGTTATGAAGAATTCACAATCAGAATATCGGCCTACTAATTCAGTAAGGTAAGGTGCAAATTTTTCAGCTTCAGGAATCAATACCGTCCTAGTGTTTTGATTAAAGTGTTTTTCAAATTCGGTAATCAGCACTTTCGGTATATAAAACATCTCTTTATGATCTGCAGATGCGAGAGCCATTTCCCAATCAATATCTTCATCATCCATAGCCATAAAAGCACTAAAAAACACCTTTGAATCCATGAATGGATTTTTCATTCCGTAACTATTCGATATAGAAAGCATCATCTCATAAGCTTTCTGCTCAGTAGGTTTTTTTGAATTTACAAACTCCTCTTTTGTCTTATTCAAAAGGAACAATGCACCAGGCAACTCTAACTGAGCAGTATATCCCCTCAATGCATTATATCGATTCCAAATTTGGTTCATCCGTTTATCGTTACTCATCTTTATAACCCCCTCGCATAACCGTTCACGTTATCCTTCGTAGAGAATAACACTCCAGTTAATTTATGTCAACACGTATTTAGTTTTGGTATTTACATACCAAAACTAAATACGTGTTGACACTCACTTTCATTTGTCTAATGCTTTCTACGTGCAATCAACAAGATTAGCCTTCGAGCGTCTTGTACACCGGGAAACCACGAACCGCTCATGAGACGGCTTCGGCGACAACGGCCGTGGCTTTTCATCGCCTCGGACAGCGCGAAGTGATGAAAATTTCCTGCTTTGGATCGGTTTGGTTTTTCATTACGTCACGGCGCGCAAACTTATCTTACAGGAAGTTCGAGATTTCGCAGAGAGCGATTCACGTCGTTGGTTACGTTCACTACCGCACCTCCAGCCAGCATACGATGTTATTAGCACTGTTCAAGCGTCCGAGCTTCGCCGCTTGTTCCATAGCCTACAGAGCCTTGTCACAGTCATATGTCAAGGCAGGTAATGTATCATCTAAGGTACCTCCTTGAGCTCAGAACGTTCGAGACCGTCCATACGCTGCTTGCCAAATATTCGGATATGAGAGCTAATGAGCCCCGTGTGGTGCGAGCGATTCTACAGTGTGTGTGTGTGCCAATGCGGACACTCAACTCGCGTCCGGCCCGATCGGAGGATTACGAATTAGAAATGCTTGCCGTCAAACTCGCAATAGCCGACCGATCTTCTCTCGGGTGTATCAGCATGCGGCAAATGATGTTCCAGTAAGCAACGAAACCCTTCTTGTGCTGTTCAAACAACTAGATTATTGTTTAGCCCTTCTTAAGTGATCGCACTGCCAGTCGGCCTCGCAGCGATTCAGCAATCCTGGTTAAAGGCTTGTACATCGGTGACGTTCTGCAAGAAACTAACTGGCTCAGCCTCATGTAACCGACCTTGCTTCTCTAGCCGCGCGTACGGTTGCAGAAGGATCTGAAGGCCGTCGTGTGACTTGAAACGCAGGAATACTTCCGCCATTCTCAAGTTCTCGCTAGCGCGGCGACCTACACCGCTGGTATTGTTGAAGATCAAGCGTGTCGGTACACCGCCCTGCGACGGAACAAGTCCTGCAAGCCTTGAGCCACCCCCCTGTATTCTCCGCCTAAGAGCTTAACATTTAGGCAAGTAGATGCTGAAAATGTCACAAGCAACATTAAGTCAATGGGATATTATTTTGGAATCCTTTAAAATATAATCAGAAGTGAACAGGTATCCGGTGGTTAAAGAAAGTTCAGAGCAGATAAATGCAGGAGGAACTATGGCTGATAATGAAAACGAGTTCAGTGCTTTGCCAAATGAAATACTGTCGTTGACCGATCGAGGTGATGATACGCAAAGAAGGTATAGGTACCAGAATGCGTACACAGTTTTATTAGCCATCAAAATGTATAACGGAGAACTACCCTATAAAGAAATTTATTGTGAACTTCATGAAGACATTCTGGCAGTTAATGAAGACGGAACATATGTGGGCATTCAAATTAAAACGAGAAACCAATCTGACGGTTCGTTTGATATTGGCGATGAAGCTGTTAAGGAGAGTCTGATTCGATTCATCAAGCATTATAAGAAATTTCCAAATCAAT
Organism: Paenibacillus taihuensis; assembly: GCF_003386535.1. Taxonomy (GTDB): domain Bacteria; phylum Bacillota; class Bacilli; order Paenibacillales; family Paenibacillaceae; genus Paenibacillus_Z; species Paenibacillus_Z taihuensis. The sequence goes on along the minus strand of NZ_QTTN01000014.1, from coordinate 97,393 downwards.
TTTCTGGTTTTCAACTTGTATCTAACTGCGGTTTTCGCGAAAACCGGTCTGGCAAAAATCTTTTAAATCTACTTGATCTGGCGAAGAGTGGAGAGATCGTTGAAACAGATAAATTCGATAATTTTGTGCAACTCCTAATCGACAGAACGAGTGTAACAAGAAAGGAAATATTGAATGTATTGGCGATCACTTCGACGCAAACAGGACCGGGAATGAACGATATTGAAGCGAAAATCATTGCATATCATCTTGCCCGTTTGCAGATATGTAAGGATGCTTCCGTTGATGAACTTGAAACCACTTACAGTATGCTGCTTGATAAAATTTATGGTGCTTCCTCCAAACGCTCGGAGAACGGATTGGAGGACTACGCGGCGTTTTTGGATGGAAAATTGATTGAACAGAAGGCAGAACTAAGCGCAAAAAAGATAACAAAAAAAGCTGTCGGTGATCTCCTTGGGAACTATGCCAAATTATTCGTTCGCTCGACTCGAAAGGACTATGGAGACAAGCTTCTTCAGATTGAAGCTTTGGAATTCGAAAAGTCGTTCGTGAAAACCCCATTTTATGAAGAAGCAGCTTCCGCAATAAGGGACAATAAGCTTGTACTAATCAGTGGGGATTCGAGAATGGGGAAGACAATTACCTCGGTCATGGCTGTTGCCGCAATGGCTTCAAGCTACGAAATCATTTATGGTTTAACGTTGGCAGAAATACTGAAAATCGTACAATCGGAGCCGGATAGAGCCCAAGTCATACTTGTTCATGATTTTGTAGGACAGGACGAACTATTAAATAATGAATATTTGTCTGAAGCGGATCGATTGATCCAAACCATCTGCCGGCTTCCGAAAAAGAAACTGGTACTTAATTCAAGAAATTCAATTCTTAAAAAACTAGAGAAGCACAAGGTCGGAATGTTTCAATTCTTACAAAATCAAGCTATTGAAGTCGAAATCGATTTCACCAAATCTTCAACTCAATGCAAGTTTGATATTTTACGAAAGTATATTGACCTCAATCAGTTACCGAAGCCATTTCTGGTGCAAATAAGCAACCCGCAAGTTCTTACGACGATTTTAACGCATCCCAACTTCAGTCCGCTTGTCATTAAATATGCCACTCAACCAAAGGATGTGGTACCAGCCCATTATGTGGATTATTTTATCAAGACGCTGCAAATACCCGATGAAATATGGAAAATCGAGGTTGCCGCTTTGAATTACAATGCAAAGGTGTATCTGTACACGCTTGTTTCCCTTACGAAATTCAGCATTGATAAGGCTATTGTCGATAAGTGTTATTACAAAAGATTAAGCGCCCATAAAGAAAAGTTCGTGGATGAGACACTGGAAAAAACGATAGGCAGTTTGAATGGCACGCTCTTGCGCCTTACTGTGAATGGGAAAATACAAGCTTGCCACCCTTCGCTTAACACTTTTATGCAAGGTGAGATTGGCGAATTAGAAAAAAGAAACATAATTGATAATGCCTTGTTTATCGAACAAATTGAATACTTTAACGACCCCTACTCCGAACAAAAGTTGAAAGAGTTGATGTCAAGTAACGGTTTTTTTGAACTGGAAGTTTTGCCCGTTATGCTCCAATACGACGACGGAGCCTCCGGATTGGAATTAATGAACACAATAACATTGCAGTATTTAAAGTATATACATTTGTTTGGGATTGAAGATAAACGTCTTGAGCCACTAATTATTGAATTTTTGAATAGGATTCTTCCCGATAGACTTCTCTTGTTCCATTCACTGGATGAAATAGTTATTCCAGTGTTGTCCACAAAGTTTTATGATTTGTCGGATGTATTATCGAATGATGAGCTCATGGAAGTCGCTTTTATTAGTTCGCATCAAGAAAATATTTGGGAGTTGCTCAAGCTATGCTTCGATAAGACGAATGAGGGAGTGAACTTTCTCACTTTGCCTTTGAATATTCAAAAACAGGTAAGGGATAAATTAGATATGACGGCGCAAGTCGAAATCGATGGTTTTATTTATTTGAAATTGGATGAGTATATCGAGGATCAGAAAGATGAATGGGAATGGTATGAGTGGGATGAAGAAGACATAGAAGAAAAGGCCAAAGAACTCATCGAAGACATTGCAAATGACCACGAAGTTGAAATTAAGGACGATGCTCGGAAAGCGATTTTCGATAGGATACAATCGCAAAAAATATATAATTTTGATATCGAGAGTCTAGATTATTACGATAGCATTGACTATTCCGATGATTTGTATAATGATGCTGAAAAGAAATTGTTACAATACCTTCGCTGAGAATGACAAGGGATATAGAATCACTCTGTCAGATCCAATACAGACTGAAACTCGGACAAGTTCGGCCATTGGGACGTATCGTATTACCGTTTACAACACGCTAGTCCGCCATTTCATTTGTATTGTATTCGCTCTGCTTTTCGATTTACAAACATCACACTCCGGAAAATACGTATTAGACTGATCCAGACAACTAATTCAGAAATAGTCATGGACGAAAACCCAGAACAGTAGTGTGCCTTGAAACGCAGGAATACTTCCGCCATACTCATGTTCTCGCTGACACTCAGAGGCCTCTTCCGCTGGCATTGTCGAGGATTAGGCGCGTCGGTACGCCCTCCATACGACGGAACAAGTCCCGCAAAGCCATGAGCTGTATAGAGGAAAGTATCATAGTGGAGTTGTTGATTTAGCAGGGTTTTTGAATTGAAGAATCGTCAGATTTTTGAAGAAAAGTTTTAGATGATCCATTAATATATAGCAGCGGCAGACCAAGACTTGATAAACAAAGTCTTAGACTGCCACTGTTGTCATTCGAATAAAGTTTCCCATTAGGATTCATGGGGCGATAACGATAGTACCCATCGACTTGATTGAATGTATACTAAGAGATACAGTTCATTTATGGCAGATCATAAAACTCATTAGATTGAATCATAACAATTCGCTCTTTATCAATTTCGCATTTAAGTAGACTTTCACGCATACGCTTTTCTTCTGCTGGAGAGAAATAGTGAACGATCCAACTTGCTTTTTTTGATGTTCTATGATCTATTTCTTTAAAATAAGGAATATCTACACCAGACAATGAATGTCCTATAACAATAATTTCATCAATATCTTCACCATGCAATCTGCTGAGCTCAAGCATATATTCGCGAATATCCTTATAAGTTTTTCTAAAATAATCTTCCATTGCGCGACGAATACTCATTGCCTTTTCATTCTGATGACCTTCTGCTTCATGGCGTTCATCTCTCATGCGGTCTATTATTTCTAGATTACCATGTCCTAAAACAGGCTCTATATCGTCTTCTCGTATAGAGCCATGAATGTGAATGACTTCATATGGGTCGATCTGGTAGACTTTCTCCAGCACTTCCGTATAGTTAAAGGTTATATAAATGGCTTCATCATTCTGACTTATTAGAGTGGTTCTACGCCTAACATTATCAAGGTTAATCGTTTTTACCCACTCGTCCAGATGAATAGCTAATTGTTCAATGTATTGATATTGACTCGCGTTATAGTGATCTAATGTATCAATAATGTCATATTCATTTTCCAATCCCAAGTCCATGTGATCAGCGTTATCAACAATATGGTCTAAGTCGATATTGGCCAGATTGGTTTCCAATTCATACCAAAGTAAGTTGCCTCTGCTTTGTTTATGTACGTCCTCCCGATAGTAGGGGGCAGATGTGTCAGCTGGGTATAAAGAATAGTTTTCCTCGAAGGACATTAAAAACTGCCAATGTTCATCTTCAAGAAATGTTCGAAAATCCCAATAAGTAGTACGTAAGTCATGCCCTCGATCAAAACCATTCCCTATTATAAAAAGCTTCAAGTTTAATTACCCCCATTTTGATTTTCCTCAGACTCTTAGTATTACAATGCTAATTTTCGTAACTGGTCTACAATGCGTTGTAGTCCAGTCAAGTTACCTCTGTCCAAGGTGGAATAGTAATCAATGTGACCTTGTGTCGCCTGCAAAGCTTTTTGGAAATAGACATCCCCAAAATCTTTTCTTATGCTCTCGAGTAAAAATTGATTCGTCGCGTTGTTGAAGGCTCTTTTATATGTCGAACCGCTCATCATTGCCAAAAATATGGTGACAAAAGCTTGCGCGGACCCACGCGCCATACCAGTTGCTTCATTGATTTTCAATGTGCCGTCCGTTCTCGTCAATTGGTTCAAATAGACTTGTTTCGCAAATGGATATGCCCCGACACTCATCTCCAGGGTAATTTTCATACTTCACGCTTCCTCTCGTTTTCTCCAATTATACTATATCCACTATTTTCTAGTCCTTTATAAAAAAATACATTTCGAATTCCCAGCTCCATCCGCTCCACCAAAATCCACCTGCGCTTCGCTGGGCTGCCAGTCCAGTTTACGTATTGTACCGGTACTCTCACAAGCGCCGGACGAGCGGATGATATGAAGCATCGTGGCGATGCACTCTGTCATGAGCCGCTTGCGGCGAATCGCGGTACGCCGCTGCTTGTAGCAAGAATAAAATAAATATAAAAGGTGTGCTACTTATTCAGTAAGCACACCTTCTTAATTATTCTGAGTTGCAAATTACTTTATCATATTGTTGAATTCTTCTTCATCAATTATTTTAACGCCTAATCCCTCTGCCTTTGTTAACTTACTTCCTGCTTCTTCTCCCGCAAGGACAAATGACGTTTTCTTGGAAACACTGCCCGACACTTTACCACCATGCATTTGTATTAATCGGGTAGCCTCGTCTCTCTTTAGATTCGGAAGCGTTCCGGTAATAACAAATGTTTTCCCCATAAATCTGTCGTCTTTGCTTATTGCTGATACTTTTGATTGGGTATTAACACCTGCATTTTTCAGTTTTTCAATTAATTCATGCGTACTGTTAAGACTAAAGAAACTCAGAACACTAGTTGCAACTGTATCACCAAAATCCGGTAACATTATTAATTGATCGTAAGTAGCATTACTAATATCGTCTATGTTTGCAAAACTAGAAGTCAACTCTCTTGCCGTTTGCTTCCCTACATTTTTTATTCCAAAACCCGTAATTAACTGGTCCAAATCATTTTCCTTTGATTTATCAATCGCATTCAGCAGGTTATCAACTGACTTCTCCCGTCCAATTATCCCTTTCTCAATTAGCTCATCACGATGTTCTTTAAGGTAATAAATATCTGCGATATTTTTTATATATCCTTCAGACATGAGCGACTCGACTGAACTTGGTCCAAACCCTTCTATATCCATCGCATCTTTAGAAGCAAAATAGGTAATTCCCCTGCTCAGTTGGGCTAGACATTCGTTCCCACCACAGCGGGTATCCGCACCGTTTTCATCTCTAACAGTAGGAGAATTACAGATAGGACATATCTGAGGTATTGTGAACTTAACGGCATTGCTCGGTCTTTTCTCAGGAATGCTTCTAACAACCTCAGGGATTATGTCTCCTGCCTTTTGTATTACAACAGTATCACCTATTTGTATATCCTTAGAATCGATAAAATCCTGATTGTGTAAAGTCGCTTTAGAAACTTCAGTGCCTGCTAATATAACTGGCTCTAAAAGAGCTAAGGGCGTTAATCTGCCCGTACGACCTACTTGTACTTTAATGTCTCTAATAACCGTTTCCTTTTGCTCTGGTGGGTATTTAAAGGCAATCGCCCATTTTGGCACTTTACTTGTCATTCCTAACTCTCTTCTGTCGTTCAAATTATCAACTTTTACAACGGCTCCATCTATACCAAAAGATAAGCTTGATCTCCTCTCCCCTATCTCTGATACACACTCCCATATTTCATCTGCTGTTGTACAAACTTTATAATCAGGGATTGTTTTAAATCCTTGATCTTCTAACCATTTCAACGTTTCACTATGGGAGATGAATTCTTTACCTTCTGATATTTCAAGGTTAAAAACGAATATATCCAGGTTGCGATCTCTAACAACTCTTGAATCTAACTGTCTTAAAGTACCTGACGCTAAGTTCCTTGGTGTTTTATATTTCTTACCACCCGCATCATTTTGTTTCAGTATAACTTTTTCAAAGGTTTCATTGGACATATAAACTTCCCCACGAACCTCTAAATAAGGCAACTTAGTTGGGATCTCTTTAGGAATCGACTTTATCACTAAGAGATTTTCGTAAACTGATTCACCAACCTGATCTCTCCCTCTCGTAATTCCTTCTGTTAATTTGCCATTGTGATACCTTAACATAACGGTCAAACCATCAATTTTCATCTCAACTACAAATTTAGGGTTTGAAACCTGTTCGCTTACTTTTTTAACAAAATTGTATACATCCTCTTTTGTAAATACATCTTGCAGACTTATTACTGGTACATCATGTCTTACTTTCCTCAGCTCACGTTTAACTGTCCCCCCTACTTTTTGTGTAGGGGAATCCTCACTCATAAATTCCGGATACTGCTCTTCAAGAGTTAGCAACTCTTTATAAAGCTGGTCATATTCGTAATTAGTTATTTCTTCTTGATCCATACCATGATATTTTTCATCGTGATATCTTACCTGTGCTCTTAAGTTCTCAATCTGTTCTCTGACATTCATAATAATCACACCCCCCACTTTCTTAAACAAACGTCATCTTAGAAACGGTATTTATTTCGTTCATTTCTTTTATTCCCAAATTGTCAAAACAAAGCCCTCAACCACCATTGTTAACTACATTATCTCAACTATAACTTGGTTCATAACTTTTGCTCAATAAAATATACTTACTACCCGTACGACCTACTTGTACTATGATGTCTTTAATAACCGTTTCCTTTTGCTCTGGTGGGTATTTAACGGCGACCGCCCATTAGGGACCCTACTTTTCATTCCTAATATTTTTTTATCAACTTTTATAACGGCCCCATCTGTACCCTAACTCTCAATTGATAATTCAATATTATATATCCGTTTTTTTAGAATTTCACTTAGAATACATATAGTGAAAACGGGCCCTATAATTACACATAACTACATAAGCTACATATGTTAAATAACTATATATAACAACCGCCCAGCGCGGGAACTTGTCCGTATAGCCAAGCGCTTCGCGCGTACGCATGTCGGTCAGCTTAACCACGGCACCGTCAATCAAGAAGTTATGCTCGCTGCGGCCAGCGGCAACGCGCTCGAGCTCCGCCTGCACTTCCTCAATCGTAGAGCAGTAGACTGCGTACGGATTCACTTTGAACCGGTTATCGCGCAAGAACTGGATCATCTGTTCGTGATTCTCGAAAGATACGCCATCCGCATAGCCGACATTATAGAAGAACGCATTCAGCTTCCGCTCTGCTGTAATGCGAGGATTTTGGTTACGAAGCGCGCCTGCTGCCGCATTGCGCGCATTCTTGAGCGGCTCAGCTGCCGTCTCGTTATAAGCTTCAAGGACGGACAGATTCATAATCCCTTCGCCCTGTACTTCAATTAGCCCATCTGTGAACGGAATCGTGAGCGGAATGGAACGAATCGTCTTGACCTGTGCCAGGATGCCTTCGCCAACAACACCGTTACCACGCGTCGATGCCTGTACGAGGTTGCCCCCGTCATAGGTAAGATTGAGCGTCAATCCGTCGAACTTCAGCTCAATGACATAGCTAGGGTTAGGCAATGGAGCAACGTCTGGATTCTTCGTGTTGTAGTCAGCAACCGCCTTCGTAACACGCGCATTCCATGCCAGCAAGTCTTCATGGTCCTGTGCCTTATCCAGACTCCACAGCCGCGCAAGATGACGGTGAGGCTCGAAGCCTTTCAGGATATCACCGCCAACGCGCTGAGTCGGTGAGTCCGGCAGAATCTGACCTGTCTCCTGCTCCAGCTTCACAAGCTCATCATACAGCTCGTCCCATTGTTTATCGCTAATCGTCGGCTTATCCAGCGTGTAGTAGTTGTAATTGTGCTCCGCAATGAGGTCCACAAGCTCGCGCATCCGCGCATTCTGTCCCGTTTCTTTGGCAGTGGTCATTTGATCTCATCCCTCTCTCGCAAATGCATCTCTTAAACTTTCGTAATCGGAGCGAAACTAGCAAGCAGCTTCTTAAGCCCGACCGGAGCAGGGAACGCAATCTGCAGCTCCTTATCATTGCCTGTGCCGCGCACGGACACAATCGTGCCGATGCCCCACTTGCCGTGCGACACTTTATCGCCGGCTGCGAAATCTCCGCCGCCAGCCGCACCGCCTGCTCCAGCGGCTCCGCTCGCCGCGCGAGCAGCATCCATCGGCGTGCTGACGCGAACGCCGCTGCTGCTCCCTGCAGCGCCTGGACGTGCCGCAGCTCCGCCAGTGCGCGCACCCGCAGCGCCAGCCGAGCCGGCTGCTCCGCCGCGGAAACCGAAGCCGCTGCCGGAACCGCCGCCTGAGCTTCCGCTGCTGCCGCCGAAGCGACTGCCAGAGCCGAAGCCAATGCCGCTGCCCGAGCGTCCCCCGCGGCCAGCTTCGCTCTTCAGCTCGTCCGGCACCTCGCGCAGGAATCGCGAAGGCATGTTGGCGCTTGTGCGTCCGAACAAGGTGCGCATCCGCGCGCAAGTGAGGTACAGCCGCTTCTCCGCGCGCGTAATGCCTACGTAGGCCAGACGACGCTCTTCCTCGAGCTCTTCGTTATCTTGAAGCGCCCGGCTATGCGGGAATACGCCTTCTTCCATCCCGATGATGAAGACAATCGGAAACTCCAAGCCTTTGGCGCTGTGCATGGTCATAAGCACGACCGCGTCCTTCACTTCGTTCTCCGACTCATCCTTATCCATGGAGTCGATGTCAGCGATTAGCGCGAGGTCGGTCAGGAACGAAACGAGCGACTTGTCCTCGTTGCGGTTCTCGAACTCCTGCGTAACCGACAGGAACTCGTCGATGTTCTCGAGGCGGGCCTTCGATTCCAGCGTGTTCTCGCGGTGCAGCTCCTCGCGATAGCCGCTCAGCTCCAGCACCTTCTCCGTCAGCTCCGTTACGGACAAGTACTCTACCATCTGCGTCACGTTGTTGATCATATCGCGGAATTCGACCAGCGCCGTACGAGCGCGTCCCGTTACGTCGATCCAATCGATCCGGTCCAGCACAGCGAAGATGGAGATGCCGCTTAGTGCCGCTTCACTCGCAAGTTTCGCCACTGTCGTGTCGCCGATGCCGCGTTTAGGCACATTAACAATCCGCTCGAAGCAAATATCGTCATCGGGATTCGCAATAAGCCGCAAGTAGGCGAGAATGTCCTTAATCTCTTTGCGGTCATAGAACTTGACGCCGCCGACGATTTGGTATGGAATATCAGACTTAATGAGCGTTTCCTCGATAACACGAGACTGCGCGTTCGTGCGGTACAGAATCGCGTGCTCGCCAAATTTACGCCCTTTATTATTCACGGCCTGACGAATCTCGCCTGTAACGAAGTAGCCCTCGTCATGTTCGGTATCCGCCTGGTAGACCGTAATCGCATCGCCTTCGCCTTGATCGGTCCACAGCTTCTTATCCTTCCGGCTGCTGTTCAGCTTAATGACAGCGTTAGCGGCATTAAGAATGTTCGACGTCGAGCGGTAGTTCTGCTCCAGCATAATCGTCTTCGCTTCCGGATAGTCTTCCTCGAAGTTCAAGATGTTCGTAATATCCGCGCCGCGCCAGCGGTAGATCGACTGATCGCTGTCACCCACGACGCATATATTGTGATGCTTGTCCGCGAGCATTTTGCAAAGCATATATTGCGCCCTGTTCGTATCCTGATACTCATCGACGTGAATGTAGCGGAACTTGTTCTGATAGAATGCCAGCACATCCGGCACTTCCTTGAACAGCTCGATCGTCTTCATGATGAGATCGTCGAAATCCAGCGAGTTGTTGCTCTTCAGCCGCTTCTGGTACTGCGCGTATACTTTCGCCACAATACCGTCGAAGTAGTCGCCGATCTTCAGCTCGAACTGCTCCGGCGTAATCAATTCGTTCTTCGCGCCGCCAAGCGCTGCCTGCACGCTCTTCGGCTCGAATTTCTTCGTGTCGATGTTCAGATCCTTCATGCAGTTGCGAATAACCGACAACTGATCCGCAGAGTCCAGAATGGAGAAATTGTTCGAAAAGCCGATCCGGCTCGCGTCTTTGCGCAGAATGCGGACGCACATCGAGTGGAACGTCGAAACCCAAATATCATGACCGGCATTGCCGATGAGGGCGCTAACCCGCTGCTGCATCTCTCTTGCCGCTTTATTCGTAAAGGTAATCGCCAGGATACTCCACGGCGCTACACGCTTCTTCTCAATCAAATATGCGATACGGTGCGTCAATACACGCGTCTTGCCGCTTCCCGCTCCTGCCATAATGAGCAGCGGACCATCTGTCGCTTGAACGGCCGCGCGCTGCGGGGCATTCAGCTTCTGTACAGCCTGGTCGATGCTAAATTCATTCAACATAATAAACTCCTTTGTTCGCATTTGTTCGCCTGTCTTAAGTCTAGACAACCGCCCGGGCAGTGTCAATCATACGAGCCTGCTTTCGCGAAATAAAAACGGCCTCCTGCAAGCGAAATGCACTGCTGATGCGATTCGCTTACGAAGCCGTTGCCTCTTCTGCATTATTTTGGCTGAACACTACGCACTGCCTCTAAGGTTGAGAGCGCCGCGTCCAAATCGTCATAAATAATATTGCCTACAATCACGGTATGGGCAGCAATCGCAGCTGCCCGGGCTTTCTCCGCGTTATCGATTCCCCCGCCGTAGAAAACTCTTGCCCCTGTGACCAAGCTTCTGGCCCGCTTCACAAGCTCCATATCACCGAACTTCCCGCTGTATTCCATATAGATAACAGGCAGTCGCATTAGCCGATCCGCCATATAAATATGCGCAGTAACGCCTTCCGTATCAAGCGAGGATGTGGCGCTGGTCAGCTTGGCCGCTTCCGCGTCCCCATTCAGAATGAGATAACCTTCCGCCGAAGTATTTTCCCACGGGATGAACGCTCCGAACTTGCGCAGCGCCTGGATTTGACGCCCCGCCATCCATTCAGCCTTATCGGTGTTCAGCACGAGCGGGATAAAATAATGATCGAAGCCCGGCACGGCTGCCTCCTCATTCGATACCTCCAGCGCGCACGGCACCTCGTAACGGCGAATGCGCGACATGAGGTCCACCGTGTTGTCAAAGGTTACGCCGCTCGATCCGCCTACGATAATCGCGTCCGTGCCCGACATGCAGATCGCATCAAGCCGTTCGTCGCTAATTTCGCGGTCCGGATCGAGCTTGAACAGATGCCGCCACTCCATAAATATTGCCGATTGCAATTCCATAATGCCCTCCGCCTTCAAAATCTATCCTTCGGTTTAACCAGAGACTACTGCCCTAGCGCTTCAATCCGCTGCATGACAGCAAACTCGTTCGGATAGATCATCATATACTCCGTCAAGCCAACCATTCGAAACAGCTTCTCATAGTGCGGGGTGATGCCCCAGGCGAAAGTATGCACCCCTGCCTTGCTCCCCATGCGGGCCAACCGAATTAATACGGCCATTCCGCCGCTGTTGATGTAATCGACCTTCGTCAGGTCAATCGTCAGGAAACGGATGCTCTTGCCTAGCTCCGCCTCCCCTTCAAAGCCGTCAAGCAGCTTCGTTTCCGCCGACTTGTTCAAATCGCCTTCCAGTTTCAGCGCAATGCCTCCCGGAAACCGATGTAATGCTATCGAAAATGGCTGGTCTGCCATGTTCAAACCCCTTTCTGCGCGGCCTGCTCTGCTCCTGCCTCTGCCTCTGCTTCTGCTTCTGCTTCTGAAACTGAATGTGATTTGCGCATAAAATAAAGCTCCGTATAAAAGCCGCGTTCGTCTCGTCCAGTCGTCCAGTAATCCGCAAGCGTATCGATCATGACAAGCCCCCACCCGCGGGGATCTTCGGACTCCAGCTTCTTGCGCATCTCATCCTCATCCCGTGACAATTTCGGGTAAAAGCCGCCGCCCTCATCGTAGATCCGGCACACCATGAGCATGCCGCCGATTTGCGCGATCACATTTACATACGCATTTGGCTGCATTTTGTTTCCGTGCTCGATCGCATTTATCATCGCTTCGCACACAGCGCTTTGCACGTCCTCATATATATCGGTATTCGGCCATCGTTCCTTCATCCAATCGCCCAGCTTGAGCGCGATCAGCTTCTCGTCGCCGAGCTTGCTTCGCATCGCCCATTCGCGGGTCATAAACGGATTGTCGAAGGTAGCCGCCGATGCCAGCGAACTCCGGTACTCGCCAGCCAGCTCCAGAACAACGACCGTCCGGTCATCCATACCTGCTCCGCATTCGTGGTCCATACGGGCAAGCCAGTTGTCTACGGTTTGCGTAAGATCCTCTTCCGGCTGCCAGCTCGCAAGCTCTGCTTCCAATCCGTCGAAGCTATACATTTGGCCCGCTTGATTCACGGCCTCAATTAATCCATCCGTGTATAGCAGGAAGCGATCACGGTTGTTAAACTCGAAACAAATTTCTTCGTACGTTGCGTCCGGATCGATCCCAATTGGAAGCGAGCTGCATTCCACCGCTTGAACACGGCCATCTTGCGCAATGATATACGGCGACAAGTGACCGGCACTCGCATATTGCACTTCATTCGTCGTTAAATCGATGACGCCTACACCGATGGAGACGGAGCCTTCTTCGCCCATCGCCTCGCATAACTGCCGATTCATCCGCGCGAGTACCTCTGACGGACTGCCGTTACGCCGAATTTCCGAGCGAAAAATAAGCAGCTGAGCAGACATAATCAGCGCCGCGGGCAAGCCTTTGCCCGACACGTCGCCGATCATGACCGCAAACCGGTTCGGACTCAGGGAGACGACGTCGAAGAAATCGCCGCCGACTTCGCGGTACGATTGGCAGCGCGCCGTAATCCGATATGCCCCGATCGTCAAATCCCCTGGAGGAAGCAGCTTCTGCTGTACATTGTAAGCCATCTTCAGCTCGCGCTCCAGCGATTCGTATTCGCGGTTGATTCGAATTTGCAGCTCGTTATAGGCGACAGCCAGCTCACCGGCTTCATCGTGCAGAATGGCAGGCAGGGCGCCGCTCGGCAGCCCTTGCCCGGCGACAAGTCCGCGAATGCCGCGAATCAGGCCGCGCAGCTCTTGCCTGAACTGCATCGTGACATAGCTGAATAAGGCGATACTCATTATAAAATAAAACGAAGCGATTAGGCCTAGCTTGTACGGGTCAATCGTCGCCCCCGTCTTTGCAGTCGTGAACGTCAGCTGAAGCAAGCTAAGCAGCGTTACAAGCATGGTACAAGCGTATGTAAGAACGATGGGCTGAGCGATCGACGTTCGCCCATCGAATTGATCCGGCAGCTGCTGCAAGCGCATGACGGGTCTGAATAGGCGTCTCGTCGTAGTGAACAGCACAATCGCCAATGAGATGAACAAGCTTTGTTCCCCAGCTACTTGGCCGAGCAGCTGCAGCCACGTGTCGTTATTCGGTGCCGTTTCTGCATGGTATACGATGGAGTAAAGCACGCCGATGACCGCAGAGCTGATGAGCAGCTCGTAGGGCATTCGGTACAGCCGAAGCAGAGCGCCGCTCGTTAAGCCTGTACAGTCCTTCCCATTCTGCTGATCGAGTTCCTTCAAGACTGGCCTCATCCGCCAAGCCGAATATCCCGCTATCACGAGCGCCATCACCAGAGCGAAAGCGAGATTGCCAAGCTGCGGGATACGAAGCCCGGCCGAAGCCGAAGGCGCTACCAACATTGTATCCGCCTGCAAAATAATTAGTCCGCCCAGCAGCACAATTCCGTAGACGAGCAGCAGCCGGCGCAGCAGCATATAGCCCGTCATTTCCATAGCAGCTTCCTGACTTCTTCCAGCGGCTCGCTCCCCAGCTCTTCCTTGCAGATCCGCTCCAGCCGCCGGTACCAGCTAATCGCCTCGATTCTCCGTTCCCCGCGCAGGCAGTGAATGATCATCGCCTCATACGCTTCTTCCTGTTCCGGACGAAGCGCAATCCAGTCCGCCAGGCACTGCTCTACACGTGCCTCATCCTGCAGCTCGCCATAGTAAACGGCAAGCCGCTTAATCATATTCGTCTGCCGGTCCAGCAGCTGCTCACGCACACGCTCAAGCCATTCTGCCTGCGGCAGCTCCGTGCCAAGCAGTCCATACATGTCCTTAGCTTTATCATATAAGCGGGACGCCTCTTCACGGTCGTCCACCCATAGTTGATCGCCGATTCTGGTCAGCGTATTGTAATCCTCTACATCGATCGCATCGAAGCCATTTTCAGCCACGCCGATAACGCCCCGCTTCGCATAGATGAGATCCTCCGGCATGCCCAGTTCCTTCAGTGACGAGCGCAAATCATGGAGCGTCACATACAGCTGGTTGGACCGTTTGGATAAATCACCTTCGCCAAACACGCGATCGATCACTTGCTCCCGGTTAGCCCGGAAGTTCGGCTGAAGGAGCAGGTAGACGAACAATTCGCCTGCCTTGCGCCGCTTCCATATAGGCTCAAATACGCTGCCGTCCATCATCGTAAAGTTGATGCCCCCAAACAACCGTGCCCGCCACTTGGCTGCTTCCGGCTGCCCAGAGGACGAAGCCGCTTCCTCATATAACGGTCGGCCAGCGTCTCTGGATGCGGATGCGGCAGGTTCCTCTGTCACTGTCAGCTCCGCGACTTCAGCTAAGCCGGCCGCAGCAAGCGAAGCAGCGAGCCGCATGGTAAGCCGCTCAATAGAAGGCGACGTTACAAGCCTGCGCATACGGTCTAGTTGTTCGAATGGCCGCAAGGCTTGATCCGTTTGACGTTCCTCCAGCAGCTGCTTAATTCTGGCGCCTGCCGCATAGATGCAGCATTCGAGATCTGCTGCCAGCTCCGGCGGAAGCGTTGACGGCGCATCCATCAGGATGGCTTGGCTTAAATAAGCGTAGCGTGCCGGCAGCGTGCCGCACATGGATTCGCTCAGCTCCGGTGCCATCAGCACGCGAACGACTGCCGCGCCATGCGGGTCACCTGAGGCATGGCGCATAAGCCAGCTCATCCACAGCTGCCAGTCCACCTGCTCGCTTGCGGTGTGGTCAAACAGCCGCTGCTCGAGCAGCACAAAGGCAGCCCAGACCGGCTTGCCTTCCTTGCGAAACCGCTCAGCCGCCGCCTGGAACAAACGCTGCGCCTCCGCGGCATAGTCCGCGGCAGCGCGATCGATTGTTGCCGCAGCGCGTGCCAATGCCCACGGCACGAAGCCGCTGCACTGCTCCGGCGTGCGGTTCCATTCCTCGGCAAGCTGCGCCATGAACGGGCCCGCTTCTTGCCGGTCGCCGACTCGCATATACAGCAAGCCGAGCATCGCCATCATCGTCAGCATGGCCGACTCGTCGGCTTGCGCAGCGAATCCGCGCAGCGCCGCTTCCAGGCGCTGCTTCGTCTCGATCAGACGGCCGTTCAATAGGCCGTCCTCGCACTCCGCGCGGAGAAGCAGCGGAGATTTCATTCGTATATCGGCCGGAATGGCCTGTAAAAGCTTGGTGGCGGGCATCTGTCCATCCAGTATCGCGCGCTCCGCCTTAAGCACTTCTATGAGCCAATTGTCATGCTGCAAAGTCGTATTTCCATCGGTTTTTTGATTCATTGGTCATTCCTCACCATGCTACTTTGATAACCTGCCTCACGATCCCCTGGCGCAAAATAATGCTTTAGGGTATAGACAATAAACGACGTTAACCTTTGCTACCTATTCGCTCTATATCGGTCAAATCCCTCCCTTGTGTTAGAATTTGCCATTTTCCATTATCTGCATGATCGAGTGAATCCTATAAAGTGCAAAAAAGAGGAGCCGAATGGTCGGCCCCTCTTGTGCAATGCTTTATTTGACCAGCTGGCCGCGCGTTACGCCAAGCTGATTTATCGCTTTTAAACTGCGCCATACTTGCGTTCCGCCAATGCGTCCTGCAAGTGCATCGCTGTATAGATCGATAACCTCGTTCACTTTGTCCGCGGTCTCTTCGAGGAACTCAATCCGGAACGAAGCGACGCCAAGCTCGCCGAACTGCTTCATGTACTCTGCACCAGACTGCTCGATTGCGTTGTACACGGTGTTGCGGCAGCCTTCATCGACGCGCACGGGATGCGACATGCCGATCCGGTCCTGCAGCGAAACGTTATGCTCCTCGCAAGGACGTCCGCAGTTCGTGAAGTCCGTACCTTCGCTGAGGAACGTGCAATAGACGCAGTGCTCCGTGTGGAACATCGGCAAATGCTGATGAATAACCACTTCCATCTTCGACGTGTCGCTGCGGCGAAGCAGGTCGAACATTTGCTGAACGTTCAAATCGTACGAAGGCGTAACGAGACTGCAGCCAGCATCGAGGAACAGGTTCGCCGCCTTGTGGTTCGCGATGTTCAGCGAGAAGTCGCCGACCAATTCCGGGAACGCTTCATTCGGCTTCGAAGCACGCGCACGCAAGTAGTAATAGAGCGCGCCTGTATTGCGAACGAGTACCGCATCCGGCTTCAGCTTCAAGATATTCGCATGGTAGCCGTTCTCATTCGGCATATGGATACGCGGCGTGACGAGGCCGATCGGCTTGCCTGCGCTGCGCGCCAGCTCCATCGCAGCAGGCAGCTGCTTGATGAACTCAAAGTCGGCATACACCATCGCGACTTTATCGGACTTCACTGCAGCTTCAAGCTGCGGGAGGCTGCGGCAAAGGACTGTCAATTTGCCTGAAGCAGCGCTCGGCAGCGACTGCTCTTGCAATGGCGACTGTGTTCCCCGACCGCGCGCATCGTCGTTAATCTCAACTTCATGCTTGATATACACCGGCGGCTTCGGACGCTCGCCTGCCAATGCTTCTACCGCTTCGCGGCGCATCCGGTTCAGCTCGCGCATCGGCACGATCAAATCGCCGTTCAGCTCCACTTCCAGCGACTCCAGCTGATAGACGGTGCCGCCAAGACGGCCGAGCTGTTCTTCCAGAATCGCGCGGTCCATCGGACGCTTCTGCGCCTGCTCGAGCTCAAGCTCGGAGCTGATCTCTACCGTGTTGCCCTTCTCTACATCTGTCCATACGGAATGCAGCGGCTGCCCGAGCTTGCCCGTCACCTTCACATGCAGCGGGAATACCCGGTACGGCTTCTCCGTCTCGAACGTCGCGCGCAGACGTCTATCCAGCGCAGGATCGCTTGTCTTCCAGACGCGATCGCCGACATGAACACGGCGAAGGTCCACGTCATTGCGCCCGGGAACGAGCTCAATGACTAGCCCTTCCTGCGCTTCGCCTTCCAGCTTCGTGCCTTGGCGGCGAATATCATAGATGCGTCCGCCCTCTTCCTTCTTCGTCGGATCGCCGGCGTCGAACACAATGCCGTCGCCGCGCTTCACCGGCGCTTCGACTCGGCAAACCACCGCGTCGCGGAGCACCTTCTCGACGCGGCCCAGATAAACGCCGCGGCTCTTCGGGAATGTGCCTTCCACGAGCTGCTTATTGTTCGTGCCCTCGAGGAAGCCGTGCGTAAATCCGCGCGAGAAGCTCTGCTGCAGCTCGCGCATCTCTTCCTTCGACGGCGCGGAACGGTCGCCATCGAAGTACTTGTCAATCGCGCGGCGATACTTGCTAACGACGTTCGCCACATATTCCGGGCTCTTCAGGCGGCCTTCAATCTTGAAGGACGTCACGCCCGCTTCAATCAGTTCCGGCACAAGCTCGACAGCCGCAAGGTCCTTCGGCGAGAGCAAGTATGCCACATCGCCCATCGGCTTCTGCTCGCCGTCGACCATCAGGTCATACGGAAGACGGCATGCTTGCGCGCATTCGCCGCGGTTGGCGGAACGGCCGCCCCACATTTCGCTCGTCAAGCATTGACCCGAGTAAGACACGCACAGCGCGCCGTGCACGAATACTTCCATGGGCAGCTTCGCCTGATCGCCGATCGTCTGAATTTGCTTCAGGTTATTTTCGCGTCCAAGGACAACCCGTTCAATGTCGAAAGGCTTCGTGAACTCTACCGCCTCCGGCGACGTAATCGTCATCTGCGTCGATCCGTGGATCGGGAAGTCCGGCGACATCTCGCGAATCAGCTTCACGAGACCAAGATCCTGTACGATAACCGCGTCAACGCCAGCGTCGATGCACGCTTCGATCAGCGCTTTCGCTTCGCCGAGCTCTTCTTCGAACACGAGGATATTAAACGTGAGGAATCCCTTCACACCATAACTGTGCAGAAAAGCCATAATCTCCGGCAGCTCGTCGGTATGAAAGTTATTCGCTCTCGCTCTTGCATTAAATTTCTCCACACCAAAAAAAACAGCATCGGCCCCATTGGCCACTGCCGCCCGCATGCACTCCCAATCGCCGGCTGGCGCCAGCAGCTCGATATCTTGCCGTTTCAACGTACTCATTTTCAATATAACGCCTTCCTATCTCGTTCTCTTATTTCCCTACAGTGTACCAGAGCAGACGCCCAAACGAAAGCCGCGCCCAAGCACGAACGCCGCTTCTCTCCGGAATTTTTCCAGAAAAGAAGCGGCGCAGCGCGGGACAAAAGGTTAAATTCAATTGCTAAGGTCCCATAACTTGCTTGATACATTAGGACGCGAGTGTATATCGAATAGACAATTCATTCGGTTGGTCGCTAGATATCTTATATCCTAGCATTGAAGCTAGCTGCATGAACGGTACGTACGCCGTACCGCCAATCAACTTGCCTGGGTATGCAAGCTCCACAGCGTTATCATCCTGTAACGCCTGCTTGTCCCCCATCTTCAGCTTGATTTTTGAATCGTCTCGGCCGAGGACAAGCTCCTTAGTCGCTTGGTTCCAATCCAGCGTCGCTCCGAATGCTTGAGCCGCTTCTTTCACGGGTACAAGCAGTTCGCCTTCCCCAGGCATAATACGGCTGCTGAATACTTTCTCGCTCGGATCATCGCCCATGAACACTTGTACGCTAAGCGGATCGCCGTCCGGCGACAGCGCAAAGGTCTGCACCTGCTTCGCCAGTTCATCTGCGAAGGATTGCGCATTCGTGTCATTCATCAGATAGCGCGCGTCTTTCTGTCCGATTGCTTCGGCAATGGCAGAGTTGACGTCCTGATTGTGGTGAGACATGTCTTTGTACAAATCGAGGTTGTACGTCCATTCGGTAGCCGTCTGGAAATTGTAAACCTCCGTATTCGGCAGCGCATGAAGCTGCTCGTACATCCACACCGCCATCTCCAGCTGATTCTGGTAACGGACTTTGTTCGTCTTTTCCCACATGACCTCGCGCAGCACGCTGTAGGGCGGATAATAGACGATAAATTTCACTTCCGGATGCGCTTTGATGAGCTTCAATACACGCGTATTAAAGTTGTCCTTGATGACGTCCAGCGGCTCTTCATTCAATCCGAAGTAAGCCTCTGCCACACCGGCTTTCTCATAATCTTTCAACACGAGCTTCTTCCCGAACGTAACCGCGTAATTCCAATTGTAGAGACCCTCCAGCGACTGCGACGGCGAGCCTTTGATCTGCTTCATGATGCCTTTAAAGAAGGAATCATACAGGCTGTAATTCAACAAGTAACGAACGTCGTTCAGCTTGTTGTCGTCGTATAGGTAGTCCGGAAATTCCCCGGCCGCCTCTTGGTCTCCTGTCTTAAGCGCAAAGTAATCGAGTCCCCACAGCACTTGCTTGACTTTGCCGGTCTCGATCGCCAGCTGCGCGATCTTGAATTGCTCGTCTGCTGTCGATCCGCGGATGGAGAGCTTCAGCGTATGTGCGCCAAGCGCTTTATCCACTTCGGAGGGACGGAAGTTCTCCGTCATCGATGTGCCCACAATTATCGTGTCGTAATCATAGTTGCGTGCAAGGCCCGGATTCTGGTAACGCTGTTCATTGGAGAAGACCGGGTCGTAGCCGAACGGCTTATGATAGAACTGCAACGGGTCCACGATATAAGTGATAAGTGCGGCAAGCATGGCAAACAGCAAAGCAAAGACTACGAACATGGCTAACATGCGCTTGGCAGCTTTCGCCGTTACTCGGGTTGACTGGACCCCTCTTGTTCCAGCCGTGAGTGCTGCTGCCTGCTGCGCGGTGGAGGGCTTCGCACGTTCTATTGGAGCTGAATTGTGCAAGATGATGCACCATCTTTCTTAGAAGTTGAAATATAGGAATGTGCTGATGCGGTTGAAATAGAGCAGCGAAACAATAAAGAGCGCACCAGCCGCAGCGGCGACCTTCCAGCTTGGCCGGAACGTACCGCTCAGCTGCGATGAATTAGAGGCAAAGAATACGATTGGCATCATGATGATGATAAGCAGAAGCGTTGGCGCTAGCAGCTTCAGGTCCGCAATCGCGATACCTTCCAACCCCGTCATCCCTTTCAACAATCGGAATGCCTGCTTCATGTCGTCCGCACGGAAGAATACCCACGTGACATTGATGAACATGAACGTGATGAACCATGCGAGCCAGCGCGGCATTTGTATGCCAAGCTTGGTCCACATCCGATGAATGACTTGTCCAACGCCATGGAGCGCTCCCCACAAAATAAACGTCCAGCCTGCGCCGTGCCAAAGTCCGCCGACCAGGAAGGTTACGACGAGGTTGCGAAGCATGATGGCTTCGCCTCTCCGATTGCCGCCCAGCGGAATATAAATATAATCGCGCAAAAACCGGCTGAGCGTCATATGCCATCTGCGCCAGAAATCTTGAATGCTGCGCGCTTTGTACGGCGAGTTGAAGTTTTGCGGCAATTTGATGTTAAAGATAAGTGCAGCGCCGATAGCCATATCGGTGTATCCGCTGAAGTCATAATAGAGCTGGAATGTATAAGACAGCGATGCGATCCAGCTTTCCACAAAATGCGAAGCGTTTGCAAAGCCGTCGTTCGCAGACACTGCGAATGTATCGGCAATGACGACTTTCTTGAACAAACCGATACAGAACAGGTAGATCCCCTGCGACGCATTGTTCCACTGCCAGACTTTATTGCGAAGGCGGTCGAACTGCGGCATCATTTCGCTGTGATGAAGAATGGGTCCAGCTATTAGATGCGGATAGAAGGTAACAAACAGGATGTAATTAACGATGTTGTATTCGCGTACTTTGCCCTTGTAAGCATCGACGAGATAAGCAATTTGCGTAAACGTGAAGAAGCTGATGCCAAGCGGCAAAATCAACTTAAGCAGCGGGAAAGCATGTCCCGTTACAGATGACAAGTTCTCCAGGAAGAAGTCGGCGTATTTGTAGTAAGCGAGCAGCAGCACATTACCCGTTATCGCAGTCGTGAGTACGAGCCTGCGACGGAGTACGGACCAATCCTTCTTCGTTTGCAGTATCCTGCCGAATGTGTAGTTAAACGCGATCGAGCCGAGAATAAGCGGCAGATACTTGGGATTCCACCAGCTGTAGAAGAACAGCGAGGAAGCCGCCATCCAACACTTCGCAACGAACACGAGGCGAAACCGATTGAGCAGGAAATAAACAATTGCCGTTATCGGCCAGAAGGCAAATATAAATACATAGGTGTTAAACAACATGGATGAATGGACACTCCTTGAATTTAGGGATGAACAGCCGTGTTCGATATCGACTCTATTGACTCTACCAACAAGACGTCATTATACCGTAAAAGTTTCACTCACCGCACCATTTTTTCAAAAAACTTGAAATTACCAGTAAAACGAACAGCGCGCTCGCTTTTGTCCACTTCGTATGCTTTTTTGGCATTGGCCCTGTTGAATCTTAACCTGGCTATTTGCTCATGTTATAATAAGTAAAGCTATGCGCAATACATATCCCATTTAGGAGGTAACTATACACGTATGAAACTCGGTGTATTCTCTGTACTCTTCGCTCAAAAATCCTTTGAGGACGCGCTCGACTACATTGCATCCAAAGGTCTTGACGCAATTGAAATCGGCACAGGCGGCTACCCTGGCAACGCGCACTGCGATCCAGACGTATTGCTGGCTGACGAGAGCAAGCTGAAAGCATTCAAGGACGCAGTTGACGCTCGCGGTTTGACAATCAGCGCGCTTAGCTGCCACGCGAACCCGCTTCACCCGCAAAAAGCAATCGCGAGCGAGCATGATGCCATCATCCGCAAAACGATCCAGCTGGCTTCCAAGCTCGGCGTACCTGTCGTAAATACATTCTCCGGCTGCCCAGGCGACCACGAAGATGCAAAATATCCGAACTGGCCGGTTGCTCCATGGCCAAACGATTTCCAAGACATCTTGAAATGGCAATGGGAAGAGAAAGTCATCCCGTACTGGAGCGAAATCGCGAAGCTTGCTACGGAAAGCAACGTGAAGATCGGTCTGGAGCTGCACGGCGGCTTCTCCGTACACAGCCCGGCAACGCTGCTTCGCCTGCGTGAAGCTTGCGGCGACGCAATCGGCGCTAACCTTGACCCAAGCCACATGTGGTGGCAAGGTATTGACCCTGTGCAAGCGATCCACATCCTTGGACGCGCAGGCGCAATCCACCACTTCCATGCGAAAGATACAACGATCGATCCGATTAACGTTAACCGTCACGGCGTAACGGACATGCAGTCCTATGCACTCATGCTTGACCGCGCTTGGCAGTTCCGTACAGTTGGCTACGGTCACGATCTGAAGACTTGGGCTGACATCATCAGCGCGCTTCGCCTTGTCGGCTACGACTACGTCGTGAGCATCGAGCACGAAGACGGCCTGATGTCCGTTGACGAAGGCTTCACAAAAGCTGTTCAAAACCTGCAATCCATCCTCATCAAAGAGCCGCTTGGCGAGATGTGGTGGGTATAATACCCGGTTTGCATTAGCAGTACTGCTGCGGATAACCTCCAGCCCTAACGGGTTGGAGGTTATTTTTATTGCATTATTATTGCAATAAAAAATGCCGGAATCTTGAGGTCCATCCCAAGATTCCGACATTAGCCGTTCAGTCATTATGTGTTTGGCGCCTAATTAGGAAATCCAAACTTTGAAGATCATAACGTAGTTCGCGAACAGGAATACTGCAAGCGCTACAGTTGTAAAACCGATTGCGAATACGTTCTTCTTCGGACGAGCCATGATCAGACGAACCCAACCGATGAAGATTACAATCGTAAACAGAAGCATCATAATATCCATTGGATCGAATTTTGATAGTGTATTTGCTGCTTGTTCAGCAAGTAACATGGGTGTGGACCTCCTTATTTTCGCACGTAGCCTATATTAGTTATGTTAGCTTCATCACGAGCTCGATGCAAGTGACAATCGAGAATCGTAACAAGTTTGTCACCAATTCATGGGAGGATTCTTATATAACCAGAGTCTTTATTGTTTATAACAATTTCTTATAAGTGGATAGACGCTTCTCATTGTCGCTTGAACCGAAGTGTGGTACCATTCTGTGTAGTATTCATACGAAAATCGTCGGATTTTCAGATCAGCGCACGCTAAGCTGAGCATAACATCCTTAGGAGGAACGAGCAATGGCATATGAAGCCGTATGGATGAACGACCCTTCCAAATTAAATAAATTTGAGTTTATTAAAATGGAAAAAGACGGACTCGATGTAATTCGCACCATTATCGACAAGTATTCAAAGGAAGGTTATGCTTCCATCCCTGAGGATGACATGAACCGGTTCAAGTGGGCCGGCGTCTATGAACAGAAGCCGAAAGACGGCTACTTCATGATGCGGATCCGGATCAACACCGGTATTATGACTTCTGCACAAGCGCGTGCAATCGCTTCGATCGGCCGCGACTACGGTCGTGACTTGATTGACGTAACGACGCGTCAAGCGATTCAGTACCACTGGCTGAAGGTCGAAGACCTGCCGGACATCTTCAACCGCCTTGAAGCGGTCGGCTTGTATTCCTACGAAGCATGCGGCGACTGCCCGCGTACGATTGTAGGCAACCCGCTTGCCGGCATTGACCGCGACGAGCTGATGGATACTCGGGAAATCGTAGAGCAAGTGAACGATTTCTACCTGATGAACCGTGATTTTTCCAATTTGCCTCGCAAATATAAAATGTCCATTTCTGCAAACATCTATAACAATGCGAATGCCGAGATCAATGACCTTGCGTTCGTTCCGGCTACGAAAGTAATCGATGGTGAAGAAGTTATCGGCTTCCACGCTTATGTCGGCGGCGGCTTGTCCGCGAAGCCTCATCTGGCGAAAGAGCTCGACATGTTCGTTCGTCCTGAAGAAGTGTTGAAAGTATCCATCGGCGTAACGACGATTTTCCGTGACTTCGGTTACCGTGAGAAGCGTCACCAAGCCCGCCTGAAGTTCCTCGTGGCTGACTGGGGTCCAGAGAAGTTCCTCGAGAAGCTGAAAGAAATTATCGGGGACATGCCTTCTGCCGGCGAGAACAAAGTTGTCGGCTGGAACGCAGTTTACTACGACGGCGTATATCCGCAGCGCGAAGAAGGTCTTAACTTCATCGGTTTGAACGTGCCTGTCGGCCGTACAAACTCGGATGAACTTGAACAGCTTGCGGACGCAGCTGATCAATATGGCGATGGCACAATCCGTACGACAATGTCGCAAAACATTATGCTTGCCGGCGTTCCTGACGAGAAAGTGGCAGAAGCGCTTGAGCTTCCGGTATTGAAGCGTCTCTCGCCAAAGGCGAAGCCGTTCATGAGCCGTACCGTTTCCTGCACAGGCAACGAGTTCTGTAACCTTGCCGTCGTCGAGACGAAGGAACGCGCTCGCCGCGTTGCTGAGTTCCTGGACGAGCATGTGGAGCTGGATGAGAAGATCCGTATCCACTTCATCGGCTGCCCGAACGCTTGCGGCCAGAAGCACATTGCAGATATCGGTCTGCAAGGCGCGCTCGTTAAGACGCCTGATGGCATGGTGGATGCATTCGATATCGCAGTCGGCGGCATTCTCGGACCTGGCGCGAAGTTCAATGAATCGCTTAAAGGCCGTGTCAAAGCCGATGATCTTGGCTACGTGCTCGTGAAGCTGATCAACTTCTACAAAGAAGGTCGCGAGTCCGGCGAAACGTTCCATAACTATGTGAACCGCGTTGGCGTACCGGCGTTCCAAGAGAAGCTGACTGAAATTTTGGCTGTTTCGGCTTAATACATGTAAGGGGCTGCACGATCTCTTAAGTGAGATGATGCAGCCCCTTTGTTGTTTCATTATTTGTGGATGCTGATTGTGATCACACCTTCCTGCTTCGCGTAATCCACAACGTATCCGTAAGCTTCCGAGATCGTTCGAAGCGGCAAGTAGATATGCCCGCCCCTTGCGAGAGCTGGCTGCGAGATGTGTAACGTCTTGCCGAGCGAATGGTCCGCGAACTCCTTCTCCCCCAGCTTGATCGAGAAACCTGGCGATTTCTCGCCGATTACACTGAGATCGAACCTGAGCACGTTGAGTGTCTTCGCTTCAGGCCCGAATCCGATTCCTTTGGCTGCAACAACGAACGGAAAATTCACATAGGACGGAGCCACCATCAGAACACCGTTCTCGATTACATACTCACTAGCTGCTACCCTTGACTTAGTTCCATCTGTATTCACAATCATAACTGACGACGGTGCCTGCTTTGCCTCTGCCGCATGAGCTGGAACTGCAATAGCCCCTTCTAGAAGAGCAAATAAGGTTAATGCCGCCACTGCTGCGCAAATAACTTTAGTCCGTTTCATAGTAGGATGAGTCCTCCTTATGCCTCTATGTACCGTGCAATATTTACCTCGCCCTCCATGACGGTCATTGCTGGACAAAAGTTGCAGCAAAAGAAAAGCCCTTCCGGCCGCACGACTTTCATCAGAAGTCGTGATCCGGAAGGGCTTATTCATTACGTTTAGTTCTCGATCGCTGCGGCAGCTACCTGCTCTACTTCACGCTGCTGCGCAATAGTACGCTCACGGTCGCGCTCAAGAATCGGCTTCAAGTAGCGGCCCGTATAGGAGCCTTGTACTTTCACGACGGCTTCAGGCGTACCTGTCGCCACAATCGTACCGCCGCCGTTGCCGCCTTCAGGCCCGAGATCGAGCAGGTAGTCGGCCGTCTTAATAACATCGAGGTTATGCTCGATGACGAGCACGCTCTCGCCGGAGTCGACGAGGCGGTGCAGCACGACGAGCAAACGGTCGATATCATCGACGTGGAGGCCGGTCGTCGGCTCGTCGAGGATATAGAGCATCTTGCCCGTGCTGCGGCGGTACAGCTCTGCCGCCAGCTTCACGCGCTGCGCTTCACCGCCGGACAGCGTCGTTGCCGGCTGTCCGAGGTTCATATAGCCAAGACCTACGTCAAGCAGCGTCTGCAGCTTGCGGTGGATACGCGGCACATTGCGGAAGAACTCGCATGCGTCCTCGATCGTCATCTCGAGCAGCTCGGCGATGCTCTTGCCTTTATATTTCACGTCAAGCGTCTCGCGGTTATAACGCTTGCCTTTGCAAATCTCGCACGGTACATAGACGTCCGGCAGGAAGTGCATCTCAATCTTAATAATGCCGTCGCCGCGGCAAGACTCGCAGCGGCCGCCCTTCACGTTGAAGCTGAAACGACCTTTCTTGTAGCCGCGCACCTTCGCTTCGTTCGTCGACGCGTACAGATCGCGGATGTCGTCAAAGACGCCGGTATATGTCGCCGGGTTCGAGCGCGGTGTACGTCCGATCGGCGATTGGTCGATATCGATGACCTTCTCGATATGCTCGAGACCGCGGATTTCCTTGTGCTCGCCTGGACGCACCTTCGCTTTGTTCAAGTCGCGCGCCAGTGTCTTGAACAGAATCTCATTAATGAGCGTCGACTTACCAGAGCCGGATACGCCAGTAACCGCCGTAAATACGCCGAGCGGGATCTTCGCATTCACGTTACGCAGGTTGTTCTCCTTCGCGCCGCGAACCTCCAGCCACTTGTCGCTCGTCTCGCGACGCTTCAGCGGCACCGGAATGAACTTGCGGCCGCTCAGGTAGGCGCCAGTGAGCGATTGCTCGTCCGCCATAACCTCTGCCGGCGTGCCCATGGAGACAACTTGGCCGCCATGAATACCAGCGCCTGGGCCGATGTCGATTATATAGTCGGATGCGAGCATCGTATCTTCGTCATGCTCAACGACGATGAGCGTATTGCCGAGATCGCGCATATGCTCCAGCGTCTGAATGAGCTTGTCATTATCGCGCTGGTGCAAGCCGATGCTCGGTTCGTCCAAGATGTACAGAACGCCCATCAGACTGGAGCCGATCTGCGTCGCCAGACGAATCCGCTGCGCCTCGCCGCCGGAGAGCGTGCCCGCCGCGCGGTTCAGCGACAAGTATTCCAAGCCGACGTTGACGAGGAAGCCAAGACGGCTGTTGATTTCTTTCAGAATGAGATGAGCGATCAGGCGCTCCTTCTCACTTAGCTCCAGCCCGTTGAAGAACCGATCCGCCTCACCAATCGAGAGGGACGTCACATACGAGATATTTTGGCTGCCGATCGTGACCGCCAGACTCTCCTTCTTCAGACGGTGGCCTTTACAGCCGCCGCATGGCTTCGCGCTCATGTAGTTCTCGATATGCTCGCGGATGCCATCAGAACCCGTCTCCCGGTAACGACGCTCCAGGTTGTTCACGATACCTTCGAAAGGAACATATGCATCCTTGGAATGGCCGAAGTCATTCTCATAACGGAAACGAACACGCTCGCCGCCAGTGCCGTACATCAACTTCTTCATATGCTCTGCTGTCAGTTCGCTCACAGGCACATCCCGCGGAATGCCGTAGTGAAGACAGACCGCCTCCAGAAACTGCGGATAATAGTTCGACGTACTTCCTGCCCACGCTTCAAATGCGCCTTCTTCAATCGATTTCGAGGCATCCGGAACGAGCAAGTCAGGGTCAACGATCATCTTCGCGCCAAGACCATCACAGTCCGGGCAAGCGCCGTATGGACTGTTGAACGAGAACATCCGCGGTGCCAGCTCATCGATACTGAAGCCGCACACCGGACATGCCAAGTTCGAGCTGAACAGCAGCTCTTCCTTCTCCATCACGTCTACGATGACTTGACCGCCGGACAGCTTCGTTGCCGTCTCCAGCGAGTCCGCGAGGCGGCTGTGAATATCGCTCTTCACGACGATCCGGTCCACGACGACCTCGATGTTATGCTTCTTGTTCTTCTCAAGCTCAATCTTCTCGCTAAGCTCGCGCAGTTCGCCGTTTACGCGGACACGTACGAAGCCTTGCTTCTGCACATCAGCCAACAGCTTCGTATGCTCGCCCTTACGGCCCGATACGATCGGTGCAAGAATTTGCAGCTTCGTCCGCTCTGGATATTCCATAATCCGATCGACCATCTGCTCGATCGTCTGAGATGTAATCTCGATGCCGTGGTCCGGGCAATGCGGCTTGCCGACACGCGCGAACAACAGACGCAAATAGTCATAGATCTCCGTTACCGTACCGACGGTCGAACGCGGGTTACGGCTCGTCGTCTTCTGGTCGATCGAGATCGCCGGCGACAAACCGTCAATGGAGTCCACATCCGGCTTCTCCATCTGCCCAAGGAACTGACGTGCATAGGCAGAGAGCGATTCGACGTAACGGCGCTGCCCTTCTGCATAGATCGTGTCGAACGCAAGCGACGACTTACCCGAGCCGCTAAGTCCCGTCAGAACGACGAACTTATCACGCGGAATCGTCACATCGATGTTTTTGAGATTATGGGCTCGCGCCCCTTTGATTACGATCGAATCACTAGCCATTTATTTAATCCTCCCAAAGGAAACTTCTACTATTCTTACATCCCCAGCTCCGCTTTCAGCTCAAGCAGCGCATCGCGCAGTTCTGCCGCACGCTCGAACTGGAGGCCCTTCGCCGCTTCCTTCATCTCGGCCTCTAGGCGCTGAACAAGCGCTTGGCGCTCCTTCTTCGACATCTTCTCGACGCCGACGCCGGTGAGGTACTCGCTCTTCTGTTCGGCAACCTTCGTCGCCTCGATAACGTCATGCACCTTCTTGCGGATCGTCTGCGGCGTAATGCCGTGCGCCTCATTATAAGCAATTTGAATCGTGCGGCGTCGCTCCGTCTCGCCAATCGCCTTCTCCATCGAATCCGTGATCTTATCCGCATACATAATGACGCGGCCTTCCGAGTTACGCGCCGCACGCCCGATTGTCTGAATCAGCGAGCGCTCGGAGCGGAGGAACCCTTCCTTATCCGCATCGAGGATGGAGACGAGGGAAACCTCCGGCAAGTCGAGCCCTTCCCGCAGCAAGTTAATGCCGACGAGCACATGGAATACGCCCATCCGCAGGTCACGCAGAATCGCTAGACGTTCCAGCGTCTTAATATCCGAGTGCAAATAGCGGACCTTAATGCCGACATCCTTCAAGTAATCCGTAAGGTCCTCGGACATCTTCTTCGTCAGCGTCGTTACGAGCACACGCTCATCCTTCGCGATCCGGTCGCGAATCTCGACGAGCAAATCATCGATCTGCCCCTTCGTCTTGCGCACTTCGATAATCGGATCGAGCAAGCCTGTCGGACGAATAATCTGCTCCACCATTGTCGGGCACTGTTCCAGCTCATATGGACCTGGCGTTGCCGATACGTAGATGGCCTGCTTCACTTTATTTTCGAACTCCTCGAAGCGAAGCGGTCTGTTGTCCATCGCGGAAGGCAGACGGAAGCCGTGCTCCACGAGCACTTCTTTACGCGCACGGTCACCGTTGTACATCGCCCGAATCTGCGGAATCGTAACGTGCGACTCGTCGATAACAACCAGCATATCATCCGGGAAGTAGTCCATCAGCGTATAAGGCGTCGCACCGCGCTCACGGAATGTGAGCGGTCCCGAGTAGTTCTCAATACCGCTGCAGAAGCCCATCTCTGCCATCATCTCAAGATCGTAGCGCGTCCGCTGCTCCAGCCGCTGCGCTTCAAGCAGCTTGCCTTGCTCGTGCAGTTCCGCGAGCCGCTCTTCCAACTCGGCTTCAATGTGCTTCAGCGCGACCTTCATCGTGTCTTCATGCGTAACGAAGTGAGACGCCGGGAAGATCGCGACATGATCGCGTTCGCCGACAATCTCGCCTGTCAGCACGTCAATTTCCGTAATCCGTTCAATCTCATCGCCGAACAGCTCGACGCGCATAGCACGCTCATTGTTCGCCACCGGGAAAATCTCGATAATATCGCCGCGCACGCGGAACGTTCCCCGCGTAAAACTAATATCATTCCGTTGGTACTGAATATCGACAAGCTTATGAAGAATAGCGTCCCGTGACTTCTCCATCCCGACGCGCAAACTTAGTACGAGCTTCCCGTACTCCATTGGAGAACCAAGACCGTAGATGCAGGAGACGCTTGCTACGATAATCACGTCGCGTCGCTCGAACAACGAACTTGTTGCCGAGTGGCGCAGCTTATCGATCTCATCGTTAATGCTCGAATCTTTCTCGATAAAGGTATCCGAGGACGGGATGTAGGCTTCCGGCTGATAATAATCATAATAGCTGACGAAATAAGAGACCGCGTTGTCCGGGAAAAACTCCTTGAACTCGCTGCACAGCTGCGCCGCAAGCGTCTTGTTATGCGCAATAACGAGCGTCGGCCGGTTCAGCTTCGCAATCGTGTTCGCAATCGTATACGTTTTACCTGTTCCTGTTGCGCCAAGCAGCGTCTGATAGCGGGCACCTGCTTCCACGCCTTCCGTCAGCTGCTCAATCGCTTTAGGCTGGTCGCCCTGCGGCCGGTACTCCGACTTCAGTTCGAAGAGTTTGCCCCCGCCTTGTTGCTCACTCATCTTGTTCCTACACCCCAATCCTACGTCTTCTATGAATAAGTTCTATTAAATGTATGCCCAATATGCACGGAAAAAATAGATTCCACAGCAACCAAATTTCATCCCATGCATAACACATAAGAATATGTGTTCCCATAATGTATTTATTATACCGATTCACGACAGCCGATGCAATGAAAGGTTATACCTTCCTGTCCATGAATGCACAAAAAAACATCCCGAAACCGCCAGCCTATAGCGGTTCCGGGATGTTTCATTCATTATAACGGTGTCGTAGTCGTAGATGCAGATGTCGCTGATGCCGCAGGCACACCAGCCTGACGTGATTTCGCTGCACGACTCTGACGGAACAGGTCGAATAGCGAAGCAGGCGACGCCACTGCGTACCGATCCGCCTTATCGTCCGGGGAGAGCACGACGCCGAGCTGATGATGCTCGCCCGCATAACGTGCCCGCTGCACGAACTTGATCTGCCCTTCGTGATTCAGCACCTCAAGCTTGCAGAACGCCGAATTGATATGCAGCGCTGCGTATAGTTCTTCCTTCGTACGCACTCGAGCACCATTGACCTTGTGCAGCACTTCGCCAGACAGAATGCCCATTGCTTCAGCCGGCGTGCCCGGAATAACAGCTAGCACACGCAAGCCCTGGTCATTATGCACATAATACGGCGGGCTCGTTTCTTCCGAGAAGTAGCTGATCGCCACGAGAGCCTCGTGCAGCACAAGCGCGCAGAGCGCACCTGCCAGCGTAAGCGCCGGCCAGAATGAAGCGAGCACGGCGACGATGCCTACGCCAAGTCCATAGATCAGCAGCCCTTTCGCCGCACTGCGCGCCTTTACCGCAGGCAGCAGGCTGCGCGTAAGTTCACTGAAGCCGATCATCATCGGGAACCCGATCATCGAGCTCCAATTGGCGCTGTCGCCAAGCAGCATCGACCATGGCAGCGACAGATCCGTGCCGCTGCCCGCCGCAGCAGGCACCAGCATCAGCATCGGTACCGGCCAGTAACCTTGCAGTGTGTAGCCGCCGACGATTTTGCCACGTTTGCCTTCCAAGAATACCGGGCTCGCGAACCGATCGCCCTGCCAGCGAACGAGCAGCGCTTCCGCCAGATGCATGAGCGCCACAAGCACGAGCAGCCCCGGAATATCAAGACTTGCTAGCGAACTCGCAGCAGAGCCGAGCCAATCCGTTCGGTCAGCCAACGTCGTCCATCCGATAATCCATTGCAATACGCCAAGCACGCCTACGCTATAGGCGAAGCATAAATATCGCACACGTATGAGCACCAGCACAGCCGCCGTTCCCCACATCCATAGCACCGATTCTCCGGTAATCGTTACACCGAGGAACAGTCCGGCTAAGGTCATGACGACACCAACGACGAGTCCAGCCAGCATCGTTCGGAACAATTGATTCGGCCAGGCGCGAAGCCGTACGTGGAACAGCTTCCGTTCCAGCCTTGTTTGACGCATATATTGAAGCATGATGAGCAGCACTGCTACATAATAAAATGGGGATAGTAAAAGTCCGACCGCCGCCGACCCTGCCAGGCGAAGCAATTGTAAAACTGCATCCAACGCTTATCACTCCCTTAACTAGAAAAAGAAGGCGCCCCCATCAGGGAGCTAACCTTCTTCCTATTCGACATCGATGCCGCAATCTCCTGCAAACCCTTTATTTGGATGTGCCGAGCTTCTGCTTCAATACGCTGACCGCTTTCTGAAGCTGCGTATCGGTCGCTTCATCACGGATTTTCTGAACAAGCTGTTGCTCCAGCTTCTCCGCCGTCGATTTATCGGTGAATCCGGTAACAGGGAGACCCGCTTTCTTCTGGAAAGCCTCAACACTCTGCTCCGTCACCTTGCTGTAATAACCGTCTTTGCGATCGGTCTTGTACCCGAGTCCCGAAAGCATGATTTGCAGACTCTTCGTATTGTCGTCGATCGTATCCGGCGCGAGTGTCTTCGTCTTATCGAGACGCGCGACCGTGTAATAGTCCGGCGGAAGCACCTCGACGTCCGGCGTCAGCCCTTTCTCATGCACCCAATTGCCAAGCGGAGTCAGCCACTTCGCAATCGTCATCTTGACCAGACTGCCGTCTGCAAGCGCCTTGTCATAGCTCACTTGAACCGTCCCTTTGCCGAAGGACTTCTCGCCAACAAGCACCGCATGCGCTTCTTCCTTCAGCGCGCCCGCGAGCACTTCCGATGCGCTTGCGCTGCCTTTGTTCATCAGCACCGCAACGGGATAGCTCTTGCCTGTCCCAAGCGACAACGTCTTCTCGCGATGGCCGGTCTTATCTTCAACTTGTACGATCGGCTCGCCTTTCGGTACGAACGGCTGCGCGACCGATACGACGATTGGCAGTACGCCGCCAGGGTTGCCGCGCACATCGATAACGAGCGCCTTCATATGCTGCTGCTCAAGCTTGGCCAATTCTTCCGCGAACCGATCGCCCGTATTCAGCGAGAATTGGCGAATCTCAATGACGCCGACGCCATCGTCGCGCAGATGCGCATAGACCGTCTCATAATCGATATCGTCCCGCACAATTGTCAGCTGCAGCGGCTGCGAATGCCCTGCCCGCTCGATCACGAGCTTCACCTTCGTCCCCTTCGGC
This sequence comes from Paenibacillus taihuensis, assembly GCF_003386535.1. Classification (GTDB taxonomy): domain Bacteria; phylum Bacillota; class Bacilli; order Paenibacillales; family Paenibacillaceae; genus Paenibacillus_Z; species Paenibacillus_Z taihuensis. Next base: position 64,061 of record NZ_QTTN01000014.1, on the reverse strand, counting down.
CCGCGAATCTTCGATACCGCATCGTTCAGCGATACGCCGGAGAGCGACTCCCCGTTCACCTTCAGGAGCACATCGTTTGGCAGTACGCCTGCCCGCTCTGCCGGGGATCCCTTAATCGCGGATTCCACCGTGATTTTGCCATCCTTCAGCTGTACACCAGCCCCAATGCCGGTAAACGACCCTTCGATCGACTCCGAGAAGTGCCGTGCCACTTCCTTCTGCATATAAACCGAATAGGGATCGCCAAGCGCCTCCATCATTCCGTTCACAGCGCCGTCGAGCACCTTCGTCCGATCCACTTCGCGAAAATATTTGCTTTCAATTAAGCTGAGCACCGTGTTTAACTTCAGGAGCTCCTTCGCGGTTAATCCATCGTTTCTCACGGACGAATCGGCTGAAGCCGCACCCGCTGTACCGCTGCTCTCGATCGCGATGAATCGGTCCGCAACCGTCAAGGTTACAAGCACAGAAGCTGCCATCGTGAGCAAGATAAACGCCGCCACTGTCCGTCCTTTGAACTGCACATGAACACCCCTTTCTGCCTAGCACCAAGCTCATCATATGAGCGGAACTTCCCTAGTATACGACAAGCCGTACCCAATTATTTGCATCGGGTACGGCATTGTCTATTGAATAGAGCCTAATCGCCTAGACTCGCATTCATTATTTATTTCAAGAAAGGTGCCGGATTGACCGCTTCCTCGTTCTTGCGCACCTCGAAGTGCAAGTGGTTGCCTGTCGAATTGCCCGTGCTTCCAACCTCGGCGATCTTCTGGCCGCGCTTAACCGTTTGGCCTTCCTCGACCATAATGCCGCCGTTGCGAATATGACCGTACACGGTCCACAATCCGCCGCCGTGATTGATAATGACGCAGTTGCCGTACTCGCCCATCCACCGTGCGGTGATTACGACACCTGACTCCGCCGCGTAGATCGACGTGCCTTTTGGCGCCGCCATATCCATACCGGTGTGCAGCTTTCTTTTGCCCGAAATCGGGTGAATCCGGTAGCCGAATGGCGAGGACAGATGCCAAGTCGTATGCAGCGGCATGCCCAGCTTACCGCCTGTATAGTAGACTTTGATTTTGCGCTTCTGCTCTTCAAGGTCGGAAATCTTCTTCGCCAGCTTAATGAGCATCTCTTCCTGATCATCGCTGATCTCTTCGAGCTCTTCCGCCTGCTCGCTGTACTTCTGTACCATAACTTCCTTCTCGCTCTCTTTATCCTTCAAGAGAGCATGGTAATCCGCCAGCTTGCCGTACATGTCCTTCACATCACCCAGCGATTTCTCGATTTCCTTCTTCTTAACCTCGATCGTCGCTTTGTCTTTCTTGTGATTTTCCAGAATATCCTGGTCCTGGCTCAAAATCGATTTCAGCGAGTCCAGCCGGTCGAGGAAATCGCCGAAGCTCGTCGCACTGAGCAGCACGTCCAAATACGAAACCATGCCGTTCGTATACATGAGACGAATCCGCGACTTGAGCAGTTTATCGCGCGTATTGAGACGCTTCTCAGCCGCCTCCAAATCCGTTCCGGCCTTCTGCAAGTTCGCTTCCGTCGTATCGATCTGCGTCTGCACATTATTGAGCTGCGTGCTCACATCGTTAATTTGCTGCAATATCTCGTTGACCGACTTGGCCGTCTTATCTTTCATCGAGAGCACGTAATCTTTGTTTTTGTCCGCCTGATTGCGGTTATGAGTTGCCGCGCTCATTTCTTTACGAACTTGCGCAAGTTCTTGGTTGATCTTGTCGAGCTGTGATGCAGCTTCGCCTTGATAGGGTTGAAAAATATAGCCGGCGAATAGTACAACAACGAGGACGACTAGTCCCTTCTTCACGCTTGCGTTCACGCTCACCGTCACCTACACTTTCAAGTATTTGCGCACTGACAACGTACTGCCCCATATGCCGAGCAGCGTACCCAGGCCAAGAATGAGCACGGAAACGAAGAAGCCGGCTTCCTTCAAGGTCACGAGCTTAATCATCATAAGTCCAAGCTCGAACTGGGACACCTCTACGAGGCGGGAATAGCCAAACAATAGTAATGCAATCGTGAACCCGGAACCCATTAAGCCAATAAGTGCGCCTTCGATAAAGAACGGCCAGCGGATAAAGTTGTTCGTCGCGCCGACCAGCTTCATAATGCCGATTTCACGGCGTCTTGCGAGAATCGTCATCTTGATCGTGTTCGAGATGAGGAACATCGCGGTAATGCCAAGGCCCGCTACAATAACGAGACCGATATTGCGGACAGCGTTCGTAATCTTGAACAGCGTCTCAACAGTGCCTTTGCCGTATTTGACGCTCGTAATCGGCTTTGTCTCGTCCGCTTTGCTAATGGCATCAATCTGCTTCGCTGCATAGGCGATCTTCTGCGGCTCGAAAACTTCCACCGTGAACGAGTCCGGCAGCGGGTTGTTCGTGGAATCATAGCCTTCAAGCAGCTCGGAGCCGTCGGCCCCAATGCTCTTGCGAAGCAGCTCAAGCCCTTGATCCTTGGAGACGAACTCGACGCTCTTCACTTCCGGAATGTTGCCGATCGCATTTTTAAGTTCATTAATCTTCGCTTGATCGGTGTTCAGCTGCAGGTACACCCGAATTTCGACCTGGCTCTCAATCTGGCTGGCCAAGTTGTTGACGTTCATCGCAAGAAGCAAGAACACGCCGAGGATAAAGAGGGAAATGACAATCGAGCTGACCGAAGCAAACGTCATCCATCCGTTGCGCACCACATTCTTAAGCCCTTCCCGCAGGTGACGGACCACGGTGCTAACTTTCATAACCGTACTCTCCTCTCATTTCATCGCGCACAATGATTCCGTTCTCGATGGCGATGACACGTTTGCGGAGCGTATTCACGATCTCTTTGTTATGTGTAGCCATGATGATGGTGGTACCGCGGAAATTAATTTCTTCGAGCAAGTTCATAATGCCCCATGATGTTTCAGGGTCGAGGTTACCCGTCGGCTCGTCCGCGACGATAACAGCCGGGTTATTCACAATTGCCCGTGCAATCGCGACACGCTGCTGCTCACCGCCGGATAGCTGCTGAGGCAAGCTGTTATGCTTGCCGCGCAAGCCAACGAGCTCGAGCACTTCCATCGTCCGTTTCTTGATGACACGGTGCGGTGCTTCGATAACTTCCATCGCGAAGGCGATATTCTCGTAGACCGTCAGCTTCGGAAGCAGTCTGTAATCTTGGAAAATAACGCCGATGTTGCGGCGGACATATGGAATTTTGCGAGGTTTCAGCTTGCCGATATTAAACCCGTTTACGGAAATTTGACCCTTAGTCGGAATTTCTTCACGGTAGATGAGTTTCATGAATGTCGATTTTCCGGCTCCGGAAGGCCCGACCAAATATACAAATTCATTGCGGTCTATGCGAACGGAAACGCCGCGAAGCGCGTGCGATCCATCTGCGTACGTCTTCCAAATGTCTTGCAGTTCAATCACAATATCACATCCTGTAGGTAGTCAGCTTATTACTATTCGACATGATTTCAGCAATTCCTCTACCAAAGTACCGTTTTCTGCATTTTTCATATTTCTCATGATGCAAATTGGTGGCGGACCGTGCGATGAAACGAAATATTATTCGACAAAAGTTCGAACGTGGACAAATTGTAGGCAATAACCAGTTCCACGGCGCATATAGATCTAAGAACCCTTGTCCGAGGTGATGACTCGTATGAAACGATCACGGCTGCATCTGAAATGGATTATTGCGGCGGCATTCCTTCTGCTGCTCTCTGTTGGCGTTGGTCTGGTATGGACGTATGCGTCGCAGAAGACGATGCCGAAGCAGGTGAGCATTGTGCTGGCCAAAGACGGCTCAGGTGCAGGACTTTCGAAGCAGCAGGTGTTGATGAAGAGCGATGCCGCGCTCGCAATTGGCGGGATGCGTGATGAGGAGGCGCTGCAGCTGCTTGTCTCCCGCAAACAAGCATTGGAGCAGCTCGCAGTGACTATCGACGGCAGCAAAGTGAAGAGCGGCGGGAAACGGTCGTGGACGTTAGCGGAACTGGGGCTTTCGGTAAACATCACAGGAGCTAAACAGGTGGTCGAAGGATTGAAGAAGGGCAGCGTCTGGGAACGCGCCCGTTATCGATGGGCGTTTCCGAAGCGGCTGGAGATCACGATCGTCTTCGATCGGGCGCAGTTTGCGAAGCGCGTATTGAGCCAGTGGGGCTATCTGAACACGGGTCAGCCCGTCAACGCCAAGCGAACGATTAATTCGCGGGATGAGGTCGTCTATTGGCCGCAAAAAGATGCGTTCAGGCTGGATACGGATAAAATGTTTGCGACGGCTGTTGCAGGTGTTCAGAAAGCGTTGGGCGATAGTTGGGAGGCCGGCGAAAAAGCGGGGATTAAGCCGATGAGCTGGCCGATCCTGTTGAAGGCTGTGCATCCCGCCGTGACGCTTGATCGGTTAAAAGCCGAGGGCGTCGACCGGATGCTCGTCTCCTTCTCGACGGAATTCGCGACAAGCGGTGTAGGGCGAGCCTATAACGTGACGATGACCGCGCGGACGTTAAACGACTGGGACCTCGCGCCTGGCGAGGTTTTCGATTATAGCACCGTTATCAAGGAGACGAGCAAGCAGTATGGCTATCGCCAGGCACCAGTCATTCTGAACGGCGAGTTCGTCCCTGGCATCGGCGGCGGCATCTGTCAGGTGTCGAGCACGCTCTATAACGCTGCGCTGCTGGTAGGGCTTGATATGGTTGAGCGTCGCAACCACTCGCTGCCTGTCGCTTACTTGCCTTTAGGGCGAGATGCCACCTTCGCCGACGATGCGATCAACTTCCGCTTCAAGAACACGACCGGGAAGCATCTGCTCATCCGCACTGTCGTGCAGGGCCGCAAGCTGACGGTAAAGCTGTTCGGCACGCTGCCAAAGGGCGTGTCTTACTCGATCGAGTCGAAGACGATCGGCACCGTTGTGCCGCCGATGAAGGAAATCGCGAGAGCCGGCCTTTCGCGCGGCGAGCGCCAACTCGTAGCCGAGGGCAAGCCCGGCTATGTCGTCGAGACGTACCGCATCAAGAAGGTCGGCGGCAAGCAAGCGTCCCGCGAGCTGATTTCGCGGGATGTTTACAAGGCGCAGCCGGCTATTTATGCAGTGTCGCCGGAGCAAGCGAAGCTGCATGGCAGCCGGCTTGGCAAAGAGAAGCCGCTGCTGGAGGATGGAGTTGGGCAGTAATTTGGCGGGTAGGGTTGAGGCCTCTAAAAGGACGCCTCCGTTCCTCTACCTTCCCCTCCCTTCTCTTCTGCCTGCTTAGTGGCTATTTTGGATAAATCCATTCATTTCGGGCGGAATTGGCCGATTTTTCGAGCTATGTTGAATATATCCACTCATTTTTTCACATAACCGGCCCTTTTCGTCTAATATAGGCTGATAACTCGCTCTACAGCTCCCTTTTAAATTCGATTTTCCAATATAGATAGCATGTGCGGGAGACAGCCTAGCTGCGATCGCAAACTTCTGACTCATGTGGGGTACTGGGTACCTCTCTTTCGCCGAAATCGCAAAAAAAGCCCGTTCAAGCATCGCCAAACTGGCGGTACTCGAACGGGCTTCACTATTTCAACCTATTAGCGGCTGCGCTCCGCGTACTCCGTTACCCAAGCCGCTGTCGCAGCTAGCTCCACTTCCGCGCGCGAGATCGCTTCCGTCACTTGCGGCTTCGCAGTGCCGCCGTAGACGTTGCGGGCATTAACAACCTGCTCCGGCTGCAGCACGGCGTAGATGCGATCGTCAAACAACGACGAAAATTGTTTGAACTCTTCAAGCGACAGATCGAGCAAGTACTTGCCCTGCTGGATGCAGTACAGCACTGTCTTGCCGATGACTTCGTGCGCTTGGCGGAAAGGCATGCCTTTGCCAACGAGGAAGTCCGCAATGTCGGTCGCATTGGAGAAATCCTGGTTGACCGCTTGACGCATCCGGTCCTTGTTCACCTTCATCGTCGCAACCATCGGTGCGAACAATTGCAGCGCGCCTTGCAGCGTCTTAACCGTATCGAACATGCCTTCCTTGTCTTCCTGCATGTCCTTGTTGTACGCAAGCGGCAGCGACTTCAGTACAGTCAGCAAGCCGACGAGGTTGCCGTACACACGGCCCGTCTTGCCGCGGACAAGCTCCGGCACGTCCGGGTTCTTCTTCTGCGGCATGATGCTGCTGCCTGTGCAGAATGCATCGTCGAGCTCGACGAAGTGAAACTCGGTGCTCGACCATAGGATGAACTCTTCGCTCAGACGCGACAGATGCATCATGATGATCGACGCATGCGACAGGAACTCCAAGATGAAGTCGCGGTCGCTGACTGCATCCAGGCTGTTCTCGTACACGCGGTCGAACTTCAACTGGCTCGCGACAAAATGGCGGTCGATCGGGAACGTCGTTCCCGCGAGCGCGCCCGCGCCGAGCGGCAGCGTGTTCACGCGCTTGTAGCTGTCCTGCAGACGCTCGATGTCACGGCCGAACATGGACACATACGCCATCATATGGTGCGCGAACAGAATCGGCTGCGCTCGCTGCAGATGCGTATAACCCGGCAGGATCGTGTCGACGTTGGCTTTGGCCTGCTCCACAAGCGCTGCTTGCAGCTTCTGCAGAAGATCAATGAACTCGACAACCCGCTTGCGCAGGTACAAGTGCATATCCGTCGCAACTTGGTCGTTCCGGCTGCGGCCTGTGTGCAGCTTGCCGCCGACCGGACCAATATCGTCGATCAGCGTCTTTTCGATGTTCATATGAATATCTTCATCGGAGATGGAGAATTCAATGTCGCCGCGGCCGATGCGCTGCAGAACGCGGTGCAAGCCGTCCTTGATTTTCTCCACGTCATCAAGAGGCAGAATGCCCTGCTTGCCGAGCATTGTGACATGCGCCAAACTGCCTTGAATATCTTCTTCAGCAAGCTCTTTATCAAACATAATCGATGCCGTATATTCTTCTACCAGTTGGTCGGTCTTCTTCGTAAACCGGCCGCCCCACAATTTACTCACAGTAGGTGCACTCCTTTATTCTCGCTCTACTTATTGCTTCTTGCTTTGCTCCACGCCGGAGGATACTTTCAAACGCAGCGCGTTCAGGCGGATAAAGCCGGTTGCATCGCCTTGATCGTACGCTTTGGACGGATCAGCTTCCATCGTTGCAATGTCCGGGTTGTACAAGCTAACTGGGCTCTTCACGCCAGCGCCGATCACATTGCCTTTGTACAGCTTCAGACGTACAACGCCTGTGACGTTCTTCTGGCTTTCCAAAACCAGCGCTTGCAGGGCAAGGCGCTCAGGCGCGAACCAGAAGCCGTTGTATACGAGCGACGCATATTTCGAAATGAGCGAATCACGCAGGTGCATAACGTCGCGGTCCATGGTGAGGGACTCCATTTTGCGATGCGCTGTGAACAAGATTGTACCGCCTGGTGTTTCGTACACGCCGCGGCTCTTCATGCCGACAAAACGGTTCTCGACCATATCGACGCGGCCGATACCGTGCTTGCCGCCAAGCTCGTTCAGCTTCTCCATTACTTCGAGCGGGCTCAATGCTTTGCCGTTCACCGCAGTACAGTTACCCGCTTCAAACGTCAGCTCGACGTATTCGGATTGGTCCGGTGCATCCTCAGGGGATACGGACAGAACGAACATGCCTTTGTTCTCGTCGCTGCTCGGATCGAACCAAGGATCTTCCAGCATGCCGCTCTCGAAGCTGATGTGCAGCAGGTTGCGGTCCATCGAGTACGGCTTCGCTGCCGACGCTTGAACGGGAATGTTGTGCTTCTCTGCATAAGCAATCATCTCAGCACGTCCTGGGAACTGCTCGCGGAACTCTTCAATACGCCAAGGCGCGATAACCGCGATATCCGGTGCCAATGCAGCAGCCGTCAGCTCGAAACGCACTTGGTCATTGCCTTTACCGGTCGCACCGTGTGCAATCGCCGTAGCGCCTTCAGCGCGTGCGATATCAACCATGCGCTTCGCGATCAGCGGACGCGCGATCGACGTGCCGAGCAGGTATTGACCCTCGTACAGCGCGCCGGATTGGAACATCGGATAAATAAAGTCTTGTGCGAACTCATCGCGCAAGTCATCGATGTATACTTTGGAAGCGCCTGTTGCCAGTGCTTTTGCTTCCAAACCGTCAAGCTCATCCTTCTGTCCGATATCTGCCGTAAATGCGATAATCTCCGCATCATACGTTTCCTTCAGCCATTTCAAAATAACGGACGTGTCCAGACCGCCCGAGTATGCCAGAACGATTTTTTCCTTCGCCATGAGTTCGTTAACGCTCCTTATTTATAATTTCAGTTATGTTTAACGCCATTACATAATGGCAGCCATAATTGCTTTCTGTGCGTGCAGACGGTTCTCCGCCTGATCAAAGATTATCGAGTGCTTGCCGTCGATGACGCCTTCGCTCACTTCTTCGCCGCGGTGTGCAGGCAGACAGTGCATGAACAAATAGTCGTTCTTCGCGTAACGCATAAGCTCCTCATTGATCTGGTAGTTGGCAAAAGCAAGCTCACGTTCCTTCTGCTCCGCTTCAAAGCCCATGCTCGCCCAAACATCCGTGTACACAACATCCGCATCGGCAACGGCTTCCTTCGGATCAGAACAAACGTGGATGCGCGAACCTGTCTCGGCTGCATTCTCCTTCGCCTGACGAATGATCTCCGCGTCCGGCTCGTAGCCTTCCGGCGTCGCCACCGAGATGTGCATGCCGAGCTTGGCAGCGCCCATCATCAAGGAGTGAACCATATTGTTGCCATCGCCAACGTAAGCGACCTTCAGCCCTTCCAGGCGACCCTTATGCTCAAGCACCGTCTGGTAGTCGCACAACGCCTGACAAGGGTGAGACAGGTCTGTAAGGCCGTTAATGACCGGAATCGTCGCAGCGCGCGCAAGCTCAATCACGGTGCGATGCGCAAACGTGCGGATCATAATGCCGTCCACATAGCGGGACATCACCTGTGCCGTATCCGAGATCGGCTCGCCGCGGCCGATTTGGAGATCGTTGCGGCTCAAGAACAATGCATGCCCGCCGAGCTGGTACATACCCACCTCGAAGGATACGCGAGTACGCGTCGACGATTTCTCGAAAATCATCCCGAGCGTCTTGCCCTTCAGCGGCTGAAACACTTCGCCGGATTTCTGCTTGCGCTTCATATCAATCGCCAGATCAATCAGGTAGCGCACCTCGGCAGGCGAGTAATCCGCGAGCCCAATAAAGTCGCGGCCTTTCAGGCTGACCGCTATTTCTTCCGTTAACAGATTAGACATATGTTCGTTCTCCCTTTCTTCTACAGCTGTCAGCTATCTAAACCGGAGCCGTTTGATCCGCAAAAATCGAAGTTAAAATGCTTACTCCAAGGTCCACTTCCTCACGTGAAATGAGCAGGCTAGGCAGCAGACGCACCACATTCGGTCCTGCAGATACAACGAGCAAGCCGCGTTTCTGACCTTCTGCAATGATGTGCGCAACCGGACCGCCGCACACGATGCCGACCATAAGTCCTTTGCCGCGAATCTCTTGCACGAACGGGTTGCCTGCAAGCTTCTCACGCAGCTGGTTCATCAGATATTCGCCCGTCTCTGCTGCGCGTTCTGCCGCTTTCTCTTCGAGCAGCGTTTCAATCGTCGCTTTCACGACAGCTGTAGCAATCGGGGTTCCGCCAAACGTCGAGCCGTGGCTGCCTGCGTTGAACGCTTCAGCCAGCTCGCCTTTTGCGAGCATCGCGCCAACCGGGAAGCCGCTTCCGAGCCCTTTTGCCAATGTGAAAATATCCGGTTCAATACCGTAGTGCTGGAAACCGAACAGCTTGCCCGTACGGCCCATGCCTGTTTGAATTTCATCGACGATGAGGAGCAAGCCGCGCTCCTTGCAAACCTTCGCCAGGTGCTGCACGAATTCAGGCTCTACCGGGATGACGCCGCCTTCGGCTTGGATCATCTCAATCATGATTGCCGCCGTCTTGTCGGTAATCGCCGCTTCAAGCGCATCGTAGTCATGCAGCGGAATGTATTTGAAACCTTCCGGCAGCGGGCCGAAGCCTTCTTTTACCTTCTCCTGGCCTGTTGCAGTCAGCGTCGCAAGCGTACGTCCATGGAACGATTGGGCGAACGTGATGATTTCATTGCGACCGTTCCCCTTCACCTTCTGATGGTAACGGCGGGCCAGCTTGATTGCCGCTTCATTCGCTTCCGCGCCAGTGCTGCAGAAGAACACCGCGTCTGCATGGCTGTTATCCGTCAGCAGCTTCGCCGCCGCCTCCTGATTCGGAATGTGGAACAGGTTGGATACATGCCACAGCTCATCAAGCTGCTTCACGAGCGCTTCCTTCACTTGCTTCGGCGCATGGCCCAGGTTCGTGACGGCAAGACCGCACATGAAGTCCAGATACTTATTGCCTTGATCATCCCACAACCAGCTGCCCTCGCCCTTCACGAGCGCGATCGGGTATCTTGCATACGTTGGAAAAAGAGAGCTGCTTGCTGTTTCTGCCACTTTGTTCATATCGCTCATCATTCGTTCACCCCACTAATAATTAATAGAATTTATGCTTGCACAATTCGTGTGCCGATGCCGCCTTCGAGCACTGCTTTGCTCAGTACGCCAGGGACATCGCCATTCACGATTACGACTTCCTTCACACGGCCGTGGATGCAGGCAATCGCTGCACGCACCTTCGGAATCATGCCGCCGTAGATTTCGCCGCTTACGATCATCGCTTCGATCTCTTCCACGGTAACGGTCGGCAGCACTTGCTTCTGGCCGTTCATAATGCCCGGCACGTCGGTCACAACGATCATTCGCTCTACGCCGAGATGCGATGCAACAGCACCTGCCGCCGTATCTGCGTTGATGTTGTAACGCTGGCCTGCAGCGTCAATGCCGATCGGTGCGATGACGGGGATGTAGCCCATGCCCATCACGCCTTCGATGATCTCGGCGTTCACGTCCGTCACATCGCCGACGAAGCCGATCTCATCCGCGTTCGCGACCGGCTGTGCCTTGATGAGCTCGCCGTCTACGCCGGACAGGCCAAGCGACTTCGCGCCGCTCTGCTGAATGCGCCGCACGATCTCTTTGTTGATGCGCCCGGCGAGCACCATCTCCACGACATCGAGCACTTCGCCCGTCGTCTTGCGAAGCCCGTTCACGAACTCGCTCGGGATGCCGAGCTTGCCGAGCGTCTCAGAGATCGCAGGACCGCCGCCGTGTACGATAACCGCCTTCACGCCGCGCTCTTGCAGATCTCGCAAATCCTCGAAGAATGAAGCCGGCAGCGCCGCTAAGGTGCTGCCTCCGCATTTCATAACAAACCGTTGTTCCATCGTTCGCCCGTTCTCCTTCTATTCGAAAGCGCCTTGCTCTATCAGCCAGCCGCTGTCCGCTGTCTCTTAAGTGCGGTATGCCGCGTTGATGCGGACATAGTCGTACGTCAGGTCGCAGCCCCACGCCGTAGCGGAGCCTTCGCCCATATGCAGATCGACATAAATGACGACGGTGTCGCCTTTCAAATAAACGAGTGCAGCCTCTTCGTCAAAAGCAACCGGACGCGATTGTGTCAGCGTCACGATATCGCCAAGCGCGATATCGACTGTCTCCGGGTTGACCGGAACCCCTGCGCGGCCTACTGCCGCGATAATACGGCCCCAGTTCGCGTCTGCGCCGAATACGGCGGACTTCACGAGCGAAGAGCCGATAACCGTCTTCGCAATCGCCTGAGCGGATGCGTCGGACTCAGCGCCTCGCACCTGCACTTCCACAAGCTTCGTTGCGCCTTCGCCGTCGCGCGCGATCGCCTTCGCCAGCACTTCGCATACGTAGCGAAGGCCTTCGGCGAATGCTGCGTAGTCCGGGTGGCCAGCGTGCAGCTCGTCATTGCCTGCGAAACCGCTCGCCATGGCAACCAGCATGTCGTTCGTGCTCGTATCGCCGTCAACCGTGATCATGTTGAACGTCACGTCCGTCACTTGACGCAGCAGCTTATGCAGCTCCTCGCTGCCGATCGCCGCATCCGTCGTCACGAAACCGAGCATCGTCGCCATGTTCGGATGGATCATGCCGCTTCCTTTGGAAGCGCCGGCGATATGTACCGTCTTCCCGTCGATGACAACGGAAACACATACTTCTTTCTTCACGAGGTCCGTCGTTAGAATCGCTTGGCAGAAATCATCTGCTGCTTCGTACGAAGAACCGAGTCTTGCTGGCAGCTCTGCAATGCCGCCGCGCACGCGGTCCATCTTCAACAGCTCGCCGATTACGCCTGTCGACGCGACTGCGACCTGCTCCGCTGGCACGCCAATCGCTTCCGCGAACGCGCTGCGCATCTCATATGCGTCAGCTTCGCCTTGCTTGCCTGTGCATGCATTCGCGTTGCCGCTGTTCACGATCACCGCGCGCAGCTTGCCGCCAGCGATGCTCTCGCGCGTCACCTGAAGCGGCGCCGCCTGGAACACATTCGTCGTATACACGCCGGCTGCTGCTGCTGGCACTTCGCATACGATCGCGCCAAGATCGTGGCGCGTCGTCTTCTTTAAGCCGCAGTGCAAGCCGCCGGCTTTAAAGCCTTGCGGTGTCGTGACGGAGCCATCCGGTACGACCGTATAAGTTGCTGCCATGTTCCCCTGTCCCATCGTTCAATCGCGTCTCCTTATGTTTACGGATATACCGGTACGAACTTCAAGCCTTCCGTCTCGTCCCAGCCCATCATTAGATTCAAGTTCTGAATCGCTTGCCCTGCAGCGCCCTTCACGAGGTTATCAATAACCGAAATAATCGTGATCCGGCCCGTACGCTCATCGTACGCAAACCCGATATCGCAATAGTTCGAACCGAATACTTCCTTCGTCGCCGGCCATGTGCCATTGCTGCGGATACGAACGAACGGACGACCCTCGTAATAATTGCGGTATAGCGAAATGAAATCTTCGACCTTATGGTCGCCAGTAACTGTCGCATACATCGTGCTCATAATGCCGCGCGTCATCGGAACGAGGTGCGTCGTGAACGTCGTGACGACCTTTTGGCCAGCAACGTCCGACAGCACTTGTTCGATCTCAGGAATATGTTGATGCTTATTGATCTTATAAGCTTTAAAGTTTTCATTCAGCTCGGAATAATGCGTGCCAAGGCTCGCGCCGCGGCCAGCGCCGGATACGCCGGACTTCGAATCGATAATAATCGTCGCCGGGTCGATGTACCCTTCCTTCACGGCCGGAATCAGGCCGAGCAGCGTCGCTGTCGGGAAGCAGCCTGGATTGGATACGAGATCTACGCCTTGCACGGCGTCGCCGTATACTTCGCATAAACCATACACCGCTTGATCCAAGTATTGCTGCTCCGCTGCTTCTTTCTTGTACCAAGTCTCGTACTCGGCACGAGATTTCAACCGGTGGTCACCGGAAATATCAATAACCTTAAGGCCTGCCGCAAGCAACGAAGGCGTTAGCTTGGTTGCAATGCCCGCTGGTGTAGCTATAAACACGACATCCGCTTTGCTCTTGATCAAAGCCGGGTCGACATCATCAAGCAAATCTGTCCGAATTTCTGTCAAATGCGGATATCCTTCCGCGATTGGCGCTCCCGCGCTAGAAGACGAAATAACCGAAGTTACTTCTACCTTCGGATGGCTGGCCAGTAGCCTTATGAGCTCAACGCCGCCATATCCGGTCGACCCGATAATTGCTGCTTTTACTGCCGTACTCATACCCGTTCTCTCCCATCCTTAATTTCCTAACTATCCATTTTACACGAACAGGAGGATAGAGGAAATAGATAACACTTTGTATTATTATACATATGTATTCATATAAATACAACGCAAAATTGTGGCATATTTCTCACGTTTTTACGTCAGTTGAAACCCTTCCCCAAGCACCTCTGTCGTATCGCTAATAATGACAAAAGCATACGGGTCCGTCGACTTAACAAGGCTCTTCAGCTTCGAAACTTCGTTCTGCCCCAAAACAACCATGAGCACCGTCCGAGCTTCGCCTGTGTATCCACCATGACCGTCAAGCTTGGTGAGCCCCCGATCGAGATCATGCAGCACAACCTTCGACAGCTCCTCTGGCTTGTCCGAAATGACGAACGCCACCTTCGAAGTAGCAAGCCCTGTCTGCACAAAATCTATCGTCTTACTCGTCACGAACAGGCCAACTAGTGCATACAGTGCATTTTCCGGTGCGATCAGAATGCCCGCCGCAGTAATGACCAGCCCGTCGAAGCAAGCAACCGCAAGTCCAAGCCGAATACCTGTAAACTTATGCAGCAGCTGCGCCGCTAGATCCAGGCCGCCCGTCGACGCCTTGCCGCGGAAGACAAGACCAAGACCTGCTCCGACACCGATACCGCCATATATCGAAGCGAGCATCGCGTTATCCGTTGGTGCATGCCAGTGCGACGTAAACAGGACAAGCAGCGGCAGCAGGAACGAGCCAAGCGCCGTCTTCAGCGCGAACTTCTTCCCAAGCAGCCAAAGGCCAAGCAGGAATAGCGGAATATTGAGAGCCCACTGCGTGTATGCCGGTGTAATCCCCCATTCGTGTTGAACGAGAATAGAAATACCCGATACGCCGCCGGATGCGATGCCAAGCGGAACAAGGAACAAGTTGAAGCTGATGGCAATGAGAAAAGAACCAATAAGCAGCAGTACTACGCTGATTACGGCTTCCGTCTTGGCTCCGATCGGCTTTCTCGTTCGACTGTTCGGTTGATGCTTCGTGAATGAATGCTGCCCATCTTGCTGTTTCTTCATCGTGATGACCCGTCCTCTGTGTATGTATGTTCTTCCATTAGGATATCGCAAAAAAGAGTTCCAACACATTCAGTGTAGGAACTCTTTCCCTGGGCTATGCAAGCAGCCCTAATTTCATTGCTCTTCGTGGCGAATTTTGCTGCGCAGATAGCCGTCGATAAACATATCGATATCGCCGTCCATTACCGCGCCGACGTTGCCCGTTTCCACCGATGTGCGATGGTCCTTGACCATGCTGTACGGATGGAAGACGTAGGAGCGGATCTGGCTGCCCCATGCAATGTCCGATTGTTCGCCGCGGATTTCCGCCAGCTGCTTCTGCTGCTCTTCGATCTTCCGCTCATAGAGCTTGGAACGAAGCATCTGCATCGCGCGCTCACGGTTCTGAATCTGAGAACGCTGTGTCTGGCATGATACAACGATTCCTGACGGGATATGCGTGATCCGGATCGCCGACTCGGTCTTATTGATGTGCTGACCGCCCGCGCCGCTGGCCCGGTACGTGTCCACCTTCAAATCCTCGGACCTAATCTCGATCTCGATATCATCGTCGATCTCCGGCATAATGTCGCACGATACGAAAGACGTATGGCGACGGCCCGAAGCGTCGAAAGGCGAGATGCGCACCAGACGATGCACGCCCTTCTCCGCTTTCAAATAACCGTATGCATTATGGCCTTTAATCGATAAAGTGACGCTCTTAATTCCAGCCTCGTCGCCTGCCAGGTAGTCGAGCAGCTCGACCTTGAAGCCGTGCTTCTCCGCCCAGCGAGTGTACATCCGGTACAGCATTTGGCCCCAGTCTTGCGACTCGGTACCGCCTGCGCCAGGATGAAGCTCCAGGATGGCATTAAGCTTATCATAGGGCTCGCTCAGCAGCAGCTGCAGTTCGAACTCGCTCACCTTGCCCATTAGCTCGGCGACGCTCTTCGTCAGCTCTGCAGCCAACTCCTCATCGTCGCCCTCTTCTTCTGCCAGCTCCAGCATCGTCTGCAAATCCTCTTGCTCGCTTTGCATTCGCGTGTACTGGTCGACGACAGACTTCACGGCGTTCAGCTCGGCAATGGTGCTTTGCGCCCGCTCGTTATCATCCCAGAAGTCTGGCGCACTCATGCGTTCCTCGAAGTTCGCGATCATCTCTTGCTTAAGATCTAAGTCAAAGAGACCCCCTGAGTTCTTGGAGACGCTTCGCCATTTCACGCAGGTCCTGTTTGACCGCTGTGTCTATCATGACTGTCGCTCACCTCAAAATATGTTCGTTGCCCTACCTTATGCAGCGAGCAGGCCTATTGTCCGTGGCACTGCTTATATTTCTTGCCGCTTCCGCAAGGGCATGGATCGTTACGGCGTACGCGTTCTTCCTTAACAACCGGACGTTTCTGCGCCATTTCACTGCTGCCGCCGGACTCGGTTTGGCCTTTAGCAACCTCTTGACGCTCCAGGTTGTTCTCGACATGCGCCTTCATAATATATTTGGTGACTTCTTCTTGAATATGCTCAATCATTTCCTTGAACATTTCGAAGCCTTCAAATTGATATTCGCGAAGCGGATCCGTACCGCCGTATGCACGGAGGTGGATACCTTGGCGGAGCTGATCCATCGCGTCGATGTGATCCATCCATTTGCTGTCTACTGCACGCAGCACGACAACCTTCTCGAATTCACGCATCGTTTCCGCGCCGATTTCTTCCTCACGCTGATCGTACAGCGCAACGACTTTCTCGAACAGGAACTCGATGATCTCGCTCGGCTCTTTGCCCCATAGATCATCCTTCGTAATCATATCTTCATGCAGGAAGTTGCCTTCCGCATAATCGATAATCTCTTGATACTCCCAGTTCTCTGGCACATCGTCTGCCGGGCAGTGCGCTTCAACAATCTTCGTAATCACCGGCTTAATCATCTCAAGAACGATCTCTCGAATGTTCTCGGAGAACAATACTTCACGGCGCTGCTTGTAGATGATTTCACGCTGCTGGTTCATCACGTCGTCATATTGAAGGACGATCTTCCGTTGGTCGAAGTTGTTACCCTCAACCCGCTTCTGAGCAGATTCAATCGCACGGGAGATGAGACGGCTCTCGATCGGCTGGTCTTCCTCGAAGCCCAGACGCTCCATCATGCCCATAATGTTCTCGGAACCGAAACGGCGCATCAGTTCGTCTTCCAGCGACAGGTAGAACTGCGATGAACCTGGGTCGCCTTGGCGTCCAGCACGACCGCGCAGCTGGTTATCGATCCGGCGGCTCTCATGACGCTCCGTACCGATAATGTGCAAACCGCCCAATGCGTCTACCGATTCGCCGAGCAAAATATCCGTACCACGGCCAGCCATGTTCGTCGCAATAGTGACGGAACCCGATTGACCTGCACGCGAGATGATTTCCGCTTCTTCCGCGTGGTACTTCGCATTGAGGACTTTATGCTGAACGCCTTTCTTCTTCAGCATGTCGGACAGCTTCTCCGAGTTCTCGATGGAAACTGTACCTACGAGCACCGGCTGATTGTTCTTGTGGCGCTTGACGATTTCTTCAACAACTGCCTTGAATTTACCCATCTCCGTCTTATAGACAACGTCCGCAATATCATTACGCACGTTCTTCTTATTCGTTGGTACGGTAATAACTTCAAGACCGTAAATCTTCTTGAACTCTTCTTCCTCTGTCTTCGCTGTACCTGTCATACCCGACAGCTTGCGGTACATCCGGAAGTAGTTCTGGAAGGTGATCGTCGCGAGCGTCATGCTCTCGTTCTGCACCTTGATCTGCTCTTTCGCTTCAATCGCTTGGTGAAGCCCGTCGCTGTAGCGGCGGCCAGCCATCAGACGGCCTGTGAACTCGTCGACGATGACAACTTCATCTTCTTGCACAACGTAGTCCACGTCGCGCTTCATAATAACATGCGCTTTAAGCGCTTGTTGAATGTGGTGGTTAATTGTGACATTCGCATGGTCGAACAAGTTCTCGATGCTGAATGCTTTCTCCGCTTTCTCTACGCCGGCTTCAGTCATCGTTACCGTACGCAGCTTAATATCAACGGTGTAATCCTCTTCTTCTTTCATGCGCTGTACGAAACGGTCCGCAGCAAAATACAGCTCCGTCGATTTCGCAGCCTGGCCAGAAATAATAAGCGGCGTACGCGCTTCATCGACGAGGATGGAGTCAACTTCGTCAATAATGGCATAATAAAGCGGACGCTGTACCATCTGTTCCTTATACAGGACCATGTTATCGCGCAAATAGTCGAAGCCGAACTCATTGTTCGTTCCGTATGTGATGTCGCAAGCATAAGCTTCTTGCTTCTGTTCATGCGTCAGGCCGTGCAGGTTACAACCTACAGTCAAGCCAAGGAATCTATATAGCTGACCCATTTGCTCGCTATCGCGAGTTGCCAGGTAGTCGTTGACCGTTACGACGTGAACGCCTTTACCTTGCAGCGCGTTCAAATAAGTCGCAAGCGTTGCGACGAGCGTTTTACCTTCACCTGTTTTCATCTCAGCGATTTGGCCTTCGTGCAGCACCATACCGCCGACCAGCTGAACGTCATAGTGACGCTTGTCCAGCACCCGCTTGGATGCTTCTCTACAAACAGCGAACGCCTCCGGGAGCAGGGAGTCAATATCTTCTCCTTGTTCAAGACGAGCTTTAAATTCCGCCGTCTTGTCTCGAAGCCCTTCGTCCGATAGTTGTGAGATTTGCGACTCTAGGCCATTTATTTCCTCAACAGTTTTTAAAAGACGCTTAATCTCTCGTTCGTTGGCGTCTCCGAATAATTTTTTAACAAGTCCGAGCATGGTCTTCCCCTTTCGTGTGTTACGCCTGTTTGCATAAATTGTATCAGTTTGCGGCAGTTCTCGCAATGTTGGCCCCCTTAGGGATACGCTGGGTTGGGCAAACCTGCCATTTCGCCAGCGTGCCATCCGAATATGAAAAGACCCCGGTTGCCCGCCAATGCCATTAAGTCCTTTGACTTAATGACATTGCGGTTACCCGGGGTCCTGTGACTTGTCCTAATCTGCTGCGATTAATCCGTATTTGCCGTCACTGCGTTTGTAGACAACATTTACTTCTTTCGTCTCGGAATTCGCGAACATGAAGAACGAATGTCCGACCATATTCATTTGCAGAATGGCCTCCTCAACATCCATCGGCTTTAATAGGAAGCGCTTCGTCCTGACAAGCTCATATTCCTCTTCTTCATCAAGCACGCGAACCGCTGCGCCGTCGTCTTTAAATAACGTGCGAATGCCGCTCTCCCTACGGAATTTATTGTTTAATTTCGTTTTATGTTTCCGGATTTGCCGCTCCAGTTTGTCCACAACTAAATCAATAGAAGCGTACATATCCTCGCTCTTTTCCTCTGCTCTAAGTATAACGCTCGCGAGCGGGATCATCACTTCAATAACATGCTTTCCTTTCGTTACTGACATTGTTACATTTGTTTCGGAGGTAATCGGCTCTTCAAAATACTTTTCCAGGCGGTTAAGTTTCTTCTCGACATATTCGCGCAAGGCGTCAGTCACCAAGATGTGTTGACCTCGAATGTTGTATCTCATGTGGCATTCCTCCTTTTACATGACCTTATTATAACACTCTATTAACGTGATCTCAAAGATATTTTCAGTCAATTTTGAATATTTAAATAAATTGGTAGAACAGGTAGTTCGCTAGGCCACATGCTAGTTTCTAGCTGCACAACAAAAAGCCCCGGATCAGATGTCCAGGGCTGTTGCTGCTCACATTCGGTTAAGCGTTTACCACTTATTATTGGCCGCTTAACAGCGGGATGATTACAGTTTAGTTACGTTTGCTGCTTGAGGACCACGCGCGCCTTCAACGATGTCGAATTCTACGGCTTGACCTTCTTCAAGAGTTTTGAAACCTTCAGCTTGGATAGCCGAGAAGTGAACAAATACGTCTCCGCCTTGCTCAGTCTCGATGAAACCATAACCCTTCTCTGCGTTAAACCATTTAACTTTACCTTGCATTCAGAACATTCCCTTCATCTTCAAATAACTGTAGGATCACTAGGCGTGGCCCACAAATCGAATATATCATCGATTTCACAATATTGTCAATAATTATTTTGTAAGCGAATACATTGCCGTATTGTGGGATTCTTCTCATCCGCACTTAATTCAATTTAAGTCAAATAATACTTCAATGGGGAAATCGTTCGGGTGAGCCATATTGTCTAAGCAATAATTCTCCCCATTCCAAATCAATAGGATGATCGATATCGAGAGAACGGCTCTTCGGCATAGTATGAGCTAAAATGCTTCCGGCTAAAAACGATTCCTTCTTGTAGACTTCTCTTATAAACGAAACATAAACTGCCCCGTTTAGCACAAAAGTTCCACTATCATCTTGACGACGAAGTATCTCTTTATCCTTGATCACCGATTCCATCATTCCGTCTTCTTGGACACGATACATCCAAGCTATAGGTTTTTCTACGGGAGAAACGGATACGACACTATGTGCATCAGAGGATAGAAATAATTCTATACTGTCGTCAATATCGCGCGAAAGACGGAAAGGAGACGTAGGTTGAAGAAGGACCACGGTCTCGTATTCCGGAAACTGATCCAAGGCATGAAGGATCGGTGCCATCCCTGGCGTATCGTCTCTAGCCAAATATTCAGGTCGAAGGAATGGGACGTCTCCCCCCCAACCCTTGGCGACTTCAGCAATTCGCTCGCTATCCGTGGAAACGATACATCTATCAATATATTTTGAACCCCTGGCAGCTTCGAGAGTCCATGCAATCAGAGGCTTACCACCAAGTTGTCTGATATTTTTGTCAAGGATCCCTTTGGAACCTCCACGTGCGGGAACAATTGCAAGAATCCGACCAAGATCTTTCATACTTAACCGATCCCCCTTCTATTCTGCATATTCCGCATTGGCCCGCTCGTAATCATCCATTCGTCCGATATCCATCCAATATTCACGGATTGGAAATACCGATGAAGGCTTGTCCTTACGTAACAAATCCTCAAACAATGTCGGCATATCATAAAAAGTCTTTGGAGGAATAAGCCTCAGCACGTCAGGATCTAGAATGTAAATGCCCCCGCTGATGAAAAACCGCTGCAGCGGTTTCTCCTCTATCGCTTGCAAGCGATGATTGTCCACTTTGACAACTCCGTACGGGACTTGATACTCATACTCACGAACGCACATTGTTGCCATGGATCCCGTCTCTTTGTGAAACTGAAGTGCATGCGTAAAATTAACTTTCGTAAGGAGATCACCATTCATGACAATAAACGGAGCGTCTGGAGGTTCCGGTAGGAGACTCAGAGCTCCAGCAGTTCCAAGACGCTCGTTTTCCTGCAAATATCGAATATTGATATTCCATTTTTTCCCATTACCGAAATAATCCTTAATCATGTCGGCCTTATAATTGACCGAAATATAAAACCGGTGAAAACCATGTGCAATGAAGTTATCCAAAATGACTTCCAATATGGGCTTAGTACCCACTTTGAGCAATGGTTTGGGGCAATCATTGGTTAATGGAGCAAGTCTGCTACCTAAGCCTCCGGCCATTAGAACGACGATATGGTCATTACGAGGGATCTCCAAAAATTGATCTATAAATTCGATGTCAACTAGTCGCCCTTTATCGTCGATAATCGGGACTTGGCGAAGCTGACGACTTTTCATCACTGCCAGAATTGTCTCTCGCTCTTCTCCCATCCTGATCATAATCGGATTCTTGTTCATGACTTCCGTGACCGGAGCATTGAGAGATAACCCTTTAAGGATTCCCCTTCGAACGTCTCCATCGGTAACCGTACCTCGCAACTTATCGTCCCCATCTACAACTAGAACGATTTGTTTGGCGTTCGCATCAAGAACCTGAAGCGTTTCGAGAATGGTTTCATCAGTTGTTACGAGCAATTTTCTCCAATCTCTCATTTGCTTCCCTCCCTTGCTGGTATACCGATAACCGTTGATCCATCGGGTACATTCTTCGTGACGACGGATCCGGCACCGACAGTCACGGCCTCGCCGAGTTGTATGCCTTGCAATACCACTGCACCTGCTCCAATATGAGAGCAAGCTCCAATCCTTACTCCACCGCAAATGACCGACCCCGATGCAAGATGAACATGGTCACCAATTCTGCACTCATGCTCGACAACCGCGCGGGAATTGACGATTACGTTACTGCCAATGACCGCACGGGTTTGAATGACTGTACCGGCTAATATTTGAGTACCTATTCCAATCAAAGCAGATGGTGAAATAATCGACGATGCATCTAACAACGTCGCCCAATTGTAATTCCAAGCGGACCATCGCTCGAAAGCATCCTTCCGCTTAAAGCCGGCACGTATCTGTCCAAACCCGATTACCAATCGGAACAATTCCAATTGGTAGTTAGCTCGGAATTGTTCTTCTGTCCCTAGCCAAGGAACGCCAAGAAGCGAACCCTTGTCTTCCTTATCGACATATCCCACTATTTCCATGAGTCGGCTTCGAGCCGCTTCAATAATAACGCTGGCATGGCCTCCGCTTCCTAATATCACAATCGGTTGATCAACCGGTTTCATGTCCGGTTCTCCGTTTCCTTTTTTAATATCTGGTTAGCGGGATATGTTGACTCGGCAAACTGACCTAACAAATCCCAGTAATGCATGGGAGAAATACCCGTACCAGGCCGTTTAGCCGTTAGATTGGCCGAACTCCAAGGATCACCTGCATGGACTTCGGAGGCTGTGACCAAACTTTTGCGGGAAATGCTGCGATTCTTGAATTCAGACGGGGTTGGAACTTTTCGGGAGTCCCCAAGCGCCCTCTCCACTCGTCTAATATTTTGAACCATAAACGCTAGCTCGTCAGGCTCCAAAGAACTCTGATGATCTGGGCCTGGAAGTTTCCGATCCAACGTGAAATGCTTCTCTATTATCTCCGCCCCAAGAGCTACTGCCGCCAAAGCTACTTCGATTCCTTCGGTGTGGTCCGAGTAACCTGTCCGAAGCGTGAATGAGGAACTTATCGTCTCAATTGCACGTAAGTTCACTTCATCTATCGGTGTTGGATAATCCGTCGTACAATGCAGGATTGATACTTTATCCCGCAACACGTTACGACCGTTAATCGAAGCATAAACCTCGAACAGCTTCTCGTTTGTCGGATTTCCTTCAGGACATAGATATCCGAACGCCAATACCCGTAAAGCATCTTCAATTTCTGCCAACGTAGCCATTCCAGTAGAAATAATAATAGGCAAACCAGTCCTGGCCGCGTTAAGCAGTAACGGACCATTCGTCAAGTCACCGGAGGAAAACTTCAATCTGCCCACATTGCACTTTTGCACCAAAAATTGCAAGCTCCAGTCATCGAAAGGGGTGGAAAGAAACTCGATGTTGCAACTGCGGCAATAGGAAACAAGCTCTAGAAAGGTTTCTTCTGTTAGTTCCAACGACTTGAGCATGTGCCATTGGGACTCTTCGGGAGAAGTCAATTTCTTCTGATATTCGGCTTTTTCCGTCTCCGGGATGACCAAAAGGTCCGCCCGGAACGTTTGGAATTTAACTGCGTCGGCACCTGCGCGGACCGCCGCGTCCACTAGCCGGAACGCCATCGCAGGAGAACCATTATGGTTTACTCCGGCTTCTGCAACAATATAAGTTTGACTCATGGCACCCATACCTCTCTCAAGAGCATGAACGACTCTGCAGCTTCAAAGCCGCTCGAAGTCCCACGAAATTTAGCTAGAGCATGGATCGCTTCGACACTTCTAGGAAACGGAAATTCATGAAATTCGTTTTCGAAGAGCAGGGCGATTTCGCATTTCCGATCCAATTGCTCCGCGATATCCACGAAAACATTAGGACGAAAACCATTAAGGTCGGGATTAAATCCGAACTCCGTCTCCGAAAGAGTTTCATAGAGCATGAACCTTTTGACAGATGGATAACGAAACCATTTGCTACATGCTGCTACTGCATCGAATACAATCTTGTGATCTGAATGAGCATCTCCGGGATACGGAGCGTATACCACTTCGGGACAAAGTTCCCGAAAGAGCGATCCAATTTTTTCAATAATTGAAGGTAACATTTCAGGAGTCAACCTCGCTGCGGGGAGACCAAGAGTATGAATACCTCTGAATCCATATTTATCCGCCACAAGCTGGATTTCCCTATCCCGCTTCACATTACGTTCGATTGTCCATCCTGGAAGATTTACCGCCTCGGTTACGATAACCCAATGTAGCAAATCCCCATTTGCTATATGACGGATGAGCGTACCACCGCACCCCAACGTTTCATCATCAGGATGAGGAGCGACCACCACTACATTTTTCATTAATTAATCTCCTTCAGGCATGGAATATATGCTTTTTGGCCAATAATCTCGTTTTCTCAGGGAGCGATCGCAAAATTTCAATCGACTTATCGGCCATTTGCCCATCCCCATAGACGTAACGATCCTCGATTGCTTGCTCACTAAAGCCTTTGTCGAATAACGCTTTCTGAACAGCTGCCTTGATTTCATTAAAAGAGGCGTTTACAAATTGGACATTCCGTCCGGAAATCCTCCCTCTTTGCCTTTCTCCTACATTCACAGCAGGCAACCCTAAATAAGGTGCCTCCAGAATACCGAGTGAGGAATTTCCTACAATGCAGGAGGCGTTCTTCAAGAGAGTCAAGAAAGCCGCACGTGGCAGATTGCGATAAAGGTGAAAACCTGGCTTACTAGCGAATTTATCCAAAACATCCAGCACCTTCGTGAAACCCGGATCACTATTAGGAGCACCGATAAAGACCGGTACATTAAGTTCACTTAACGCTTCCAATGCAATCTCTACTTCCTTCGACGCCATATCAATTGCAGAACTCAACGGATGATAGATAAAAATTACGTACTGTCCTTTAACATCTGGTCCAAGTAGTTCCGCCAATTGTTCCAAAGAAATACCGTTCTCTGAAGCAAGTCGATCTATACCGCCATTCCCTACTGTATGGACACGCCAAGCCTCTTCCCCGAGATTCATCAAGCGCTCGCTATGCGCGGGATGCATCGTCAAATGAACATGGCTTAACTTGGAAGCAGCGTGACGAACCTCTTCATCCACGTCGCCTTCCGACGGATCCGTCTGATCGCCTCCGGCAATATGTACGATAGGTACACCCATGTAAGTAGCAGCCATCGATCCCGCCAATACTTCCTCTCGGTCACCAAGCACAATCATAAGATCGGGCTTTTCCTCTGCAAGTACCGAAGCGAGACCTTGAATAATTAGACCGATTGATTTCACCTTAGCACTGACGGAATCAGACCAGATAAAACTTTCGATCTTTGCAACTATATGGAAGCCGTCCTGCTCGATCTGATGCACGGAATAATGATGAAGCGGCGTCAAATGCGCACCACTAACAACGATTCCCAGTTCAAAATCCTCTGCTGCATTCAAGCGTTTTAGAAGAGGGAACAGCAGATCATACTCAGAACGAATGCCGGTAAGCGCCAACACTTTACGGATTTGAGACATTATTTTTTCACCGCCCGATAACTACGAGGTATGATACAAGTAAGAATGAATTTCATCTTTTGAGACGTTCATCATCATATCAATCATAGACAATCCCGACAAGAAAGTTCCATGAAATTGGGTATAGCTTGGCGGATTCGACCTAAGATAACGAACCGAAACATTGTTTTGAGTAAAGGAGCCTTCATCCAAGTAGTTGAGACTGCCCGTCCCGCTTAAATATATATCTGCATTAAGCTTTAGACAGGTTTCAAGCACGAGATTTGACTTGCGGCCTTCAATCTGCAGCTCAGATAATCGAACGATCTTAGTTTGAATTCCAAGTCTCTCAATAAAAAAGAAAAACAACCGGTCGTTAATCGCTCCAAGCCGATCGTAAGTTTGTCCCAAGTATATCGCTTCTAACTCTTCGGAATATTCATGCCAATATGGAGCTTTGGCATAAGCGCCCTTCAACGAGTTCCAATGCTTAGCAGGCCAACGTGAATCCGAAAGGAGCTTGTCTTCGATGGTGTCGCTAAGCCCCCTAGAAACTGGTATTGTTATCCAGAAATCGCTGCTTTTTTGGCGAATGCGGTTGCGATTTTGTACTCCATTATTTTGATACTGGACATTGTCCATTAGCACAAATATATCGGATAATGCAATTTTACGAAAATAAGGAGGCCACGGCAGGTATTGACTCTGATGCATCGAGACGGTAGTCACGGAAGTGCCTCATACTCCGGTTTGCGGTAAGTAACAATCCAATGGCGAGAAACCCGTGTACCGAACTCAAAACCAAACGAACCAATATCCAACTCTCTGTCAGGAAAGCAGCGGGCCAATTGTTCTTTCTCAACAATAAGTATCGTTGCACCTAACTGATTGGGGACTATCGACTCATACGTGCTGTCCCCCTTTGGTACACTGTTAATATGCGAGAAGTCGCCTGGCGCAGCCATTGTTCCAATAAAAATTCCGCCGGGGCGCAGCACTCGCTCAATTTCGCGGATTGCATCCGACAGAGTTTGCCAAGTGTTATAATAAAGCACCTGCCATGCTACGACGGCATCGAAACGTTGATTCTCAAAAGGTAGCTTTCCCTCTTTTACGGACCGGAGATCTGCCTCACTGCCTCTCTCCACTAATCTCGCCTGCAAATAACGGATCGCAGATTCACTTACTTCCACTCCTGATACTTCGAAGCCCCGATCAATAAAGTGAATTAAATTGGAGCCCGTACCGAATCCGTAATCGAGAACAGCGCGGCATTCTCCGTTCTTCAACGTATGATGACCTACCCTTATGAGCACATCATCCGGATAGCCTAGTATGTTCTGATTCGTCTTATAGATCGATTCCCAGATATCGATATTAGTTTCGCGTGTGTTCGCTGACAATGCTATCCCTCATTT
The DNA here is from genome assembly GCF_003386535.1 of Paenibacillus taihuensis. Taxonomy (GTDB): domain Bacteria; phylum Bacillota; class Bacilli; order Paenibacillales; family Paenibacillaceae; genus Paenibacillus_Z; species Paenibacillus_Z taihuensis. Next base: position 37,378 of record NZ_QTTN01000014.1, on the reverse strand, counting down.
CCTTAGATCCGAGAAAGGGACTACTCGGCACATTTATTATCGTAGCTTCTAGCCGCTCCGCTACGGTCAAATCCATTCTTGGAACATCGCTGTACATAGGCATTCGGTGTAGCAAACTCCAGACAGGTCGTGTCATAATTCCTTGATCATTAGTCACTTCTAGAAGTTCATCCCGAAACTGAGCTGTTGACTCGGAGAGAATAAGTGAGTTGAGCCAATAATTACTTGCCGCATGGTTAGGTTCCATCAAAACAGACACATCTAATTGATGATGTTGGAATACGTCAGCATAACGAGAAGCCAGTGCCCTTTTACGACTAAGCATTCCATCCAGTCTCTCTAATTGCGAGCATCCAAGCGCAGCATTTAAGTTAGGCAGCCGGTAATTATAACCGATCACATCATGCTCATAAGCCCATCTATGAGGAATACGTGCCATTGTGGTCCAGTGCTTCGCCATCTTCGCTACTTCAGGCTTCCGAGTGATAATGGCACCGCCGCCACCAGTTGTAATGATCTTGTTTCCGTTGAAGCTCAATGCTCCCACTTCTGACAAAGCTCCGGCCGACCTACCTTTATATAAAGATCCAAGCGCCTCCGCTGCGTCTTCGACTACAGTTATGTGGTAACGTGCACACACCTCATTCAGCATATCCATATCGACAGGGTGGCCGAATACATGCATCGGTACCGCCGCCTTGATTCTTCGGCCAGTCAAGGAATTATAGCATTCCGCTCCGCGAATCACTGCGATTTCTTGCAGATAGTCTGCAAGTTTACGTGCATCCATACCGCAGCTGACCGACTCGCTGTCCACTAAATGGGGGATGGCACCACAGTATGAAACCGCATTGGCCGTAGCGATAAAGGTCAACGCGGGCGTCAACACCTCGTCATTCTGTTCTACGCCCGCAAGTTTCAATGAGATATGCAGGGCCGCTGTCCCGTTTACGACTGCCACGACGTGAGCGCCATCCATACGTTCAGACAGCATTTTCTCAAAACGGTCGACATAAGCACCTACGGAAGAAACCCATCCGGACCGAACGCAATCCGTTACGAAAGCTAAGTCTGTTTCATCAAACCTGGGTTCATGCAGCGATATCGCCTGATCCTGATAACCGACTACTTCCTTGATTGCATCGACGACTGCATTCGCCCATCGAATTTCCATTGGTTCGCGCTCCTTCTCACATATTATATATTTCGCTCTTGTACTGACCTAAATTCTCCGAATTAGTAAACCAAATCACCGTCCTGCGAATTCCTTCACGAAATCCTTCGTTTCCTCCGAATCGCGGCTGCCATTCCAATAGACGCTTGGCCTTAGAGTTGTCGCACCACAATCTTTCCACTTCGCTAAGTTTAGGACGCAGTCTATTATCGTCACATTCTATAACAATCTCGGCATTCATAACCTCCGCGATCATCCTCGCGGTATTTCCGATGGATATTTCAAAGTTACTTCCAACTTGAATGACTTCGCCAACCGCTGCATCCGACTCCATCACTCGAACAAATCCGCTTACCGTGTCCTCAACATACGTAAAATCCCTGGTTGGGTGAATAGATCCCAAATGAATCTTGTTATTCCCAGCCGCAATTTGCGTGATAATCGTTGGAATGACCGCGCGAGCAGATTGACGAGGTCCATAAGTATTAAAGGGACGAATAATAGCCACTGGAGTTCCAAAGGAACGGTGAAAAGCAATCGCCATTTGGTCGGCACCGATCTTGGATGCCGAGTACGGAGATTGTCCGACTAGTGAATGCTCTTCCGTGATCGGCACATATTCAGCAGTCCCATATACTTCGCTTGTCGATGTATGTACGATCTTTTGAACATTTAACTCCTTTGCTGCTTGCAAAATGTTTAAAGTGCCCTTGATGTTCGTATCTACATAAGTGTCCGGAGAATGGTAAGAATAGGGAATCGCAATTAAAGCCGCCAGATGCAATACCGCATCGCATCCAGACATTGCTTTCTTAACTCCATATGGATCCCGAATATCGCCGGAAAATACTTCTATGCTTTTCTTTATATTTTCACCGCTTTGATCCAACCATCCCCACGAATTAAAGGAGTTATATTGAACAAAAGCTCGGACGTCATATCCAAGGCTCACTAAATACTCTACAAGATGTGAACCAATAAATCCGTCTGCCCCCGTAACGAGGATTTTTTGATATTTCCTCATAAGACCCTCCCTATGTACTCTGAATTCTATCCATCGGCTTTGAACGACCAATGGGAAAATAGATTATTCCAGCTTTCTTCACGCTTTCGTAATCAAAGACGTTTCGTCCATCAATTATGATTGGACTCGCCATGACTTCAGCCACTTGTTTCAAATTAATTTCACAAATTACCTCCCACTCCGTGAGGAGGCATACGGCGTCGCATCCAGTGACGGCTTCCAGTGCGTCTTCGAAACCTATTATATCAGGGTGACCAAGATATCTGAGGAAATTATCCATGGCGACTGGATCATAAAGCCTAATTTTCGCTCCCAGTTCAAGCAGCTTTGCTACGATTTCCAAAGAAGGCGCTTCCCTCACATCGTCAGTTCCAGGTTTGAAGGCCAATCCCCATATCGCGATCTTTCTTCCTTTCAAAGTTCCCAGTGCCTGTTTAAGCTTCTCGATAATCCCCCAGCGCTGCATTTGATTAACCTCAACAACCGACTTCAGTAACTTGAAATCGTACTCGACGTTGCCTGCGATTTGGATCAAAGCTTTCGTATCCTTTGGAAAACACGAACCTCCATAGCCGATTCCAGCTTTCAGAAAAGAAGACCCAATTCGCCGATCTAATCCCATTCCAAGGGCTACCTCTTCAACGTCGGCGCCTACTTTCTCGCAAATATTCGCAATTTCATTTATGAAAGAAATTTTAGTTGCCAAAAAGGCGTTTGACGCATATTTGATCATTTCTGCACTGTGTATATCTGTCAACATGATCTGATCACTCAATGGCCGATGAAGTTCAAACAACAGCGTCGAAGCCCGCTTAGAATCTGCCCCAATGATAATGCGGTCAGGGTGCATCGTGTCGAAAATTGCCGAACCTTCGCGCATAAACTCCGGAATGGAAACAACGTCAAACGGATGCTTTGTTTTAGTAGCGATCCATTGTTTAACCCTCACATTTGTCCCTACCGGAACGGTGCTTTTTATTGCTATAACCAAATATCCGTTCATTGCCAAAGCCACTTGATGCACTGCAGATTCAACAAAGCTAAGATCCGCTTCACCGGTCGACAATGGAGGTGTGCCAACGGCTACGATTACAAGATCCGCGGTTCGAACCGCCTCCAGTAGTTCGGTAGTAAAGTGCAATCTACCCACATTCATATTTATGTCCATTAATTCCTTCAGACCTGGTTCATAGATCGGGATCTCACCGTCTCTTAGCATGGAAATTTTTTTTTTGTCGTTATCGACACACGTTACCTGATTTCCGATTTCAGCATAGCAAACGCCAGAAACCAAGCCGACATAACCTGTGCCGATTATGGTGATTTTCATGTTCTTCACTCCCGAGATTTTTATATAAAGTTCGGTTCCGCTAGTACGATTTAAACCTCTCTTATTTATTCGGAAGATGTCCCGACATTCATTAGGAAAAATGCTTGTATTATCAGTTAAAAAACCAAGAGTTATTTTCCAACTATAGAGACCTACTCTCATCAAGAACTTCTTTATTAGTAATAATAATTAATAGTATAATAAATTTGGCTCAAAACCAAAATTAGCGGTTGAAAAAATTGAGTTCGTGTTGAGCGAGGATTAAAATGGAAAAACATCTGTAAATCCTTTATTGTTGTAAGTCCTACCCAACAACAAGAAAAGGAAATGACAGATGCAAATCCAGTATATCAACGAATTGCTCGGATTACCAGAACTTCACCTTCAACAAATCATCACTACGGATATACAGGAAGTTCTTCTCGAGGCATCTCCTGTAGCTTATTAATAAGCTTGCCCGTCTGTCACTCCGAACAAGATGTCAGGCGTGACGGTCGGAATAAACGGCGTAAAATTCAGCATTTGAGTATCTTTGGAAGAAAAAACTATCTTCTTGTTCCCGCCATTCGCTTGGTTTGTAGAGGTTGCCGAATCAGTTTCGTTTGGATGTATGACTTTGTAGGTCCTAAACAGCAATATAGCTGGGCTTTTCGTGCTCAAACGGTAGAACAAGCCCTTGGCTCCACGGCAGCACATAGCGCAAGAATGCAAGAAGCGCCTGTCAGTACGGTACAGCGCATGCATCAGAACGCTCTTCCAGAAAAAAGAAAACACTTAGCCGAACAGTATGGCAGGAAGCTCGGGACGCGTCAGGCTTGGTACTGGGTGTCGACGACTTTGCCATCAAAAAGGGGTACACGTACAATACTGCTATTCATAATCTTCGCGGGGAAACCATGCTGGATTTGCTAGCGGGACGTAAACTCGAAGATCTTCGTGCCTATGCGCCTGAGCATCCCGACTTTCTAGCACTAAACCCCAAAGCGGTTGTGATGGACTTGGTTCAAGCCTATCACGCATGGATCAGTAAATGTTTCCCACACACCATCCGCGTTGAGGATCGCTTCCATATTCACGGATATGTGATCGAAAGTGTCCAGGACGTGCGCAAGTCTGTCCAGCAAACGCTTTCCCCCAGGGCTAGCACGATCTTGAAAAGTCCTCATCGATTTTTAAATCTCTCTGTCGAAAGCCTGACTAAAAAGAGCAAAGCTCAGTTAGAAACTCTCCTTGCCTTCTCGCCAGTCCTACGTAGCATTTGGGAATGGAAGGAAGCCTTAGCCTTTTCTCAGTGTTATGACTATTCATCGAATGTCTCCATGGCCCGCTTAGGTTTTATCCGATGGTTGTAACAAGGCGAGAACATCGACCATGCTTCTGTAAGAAGCACCTTGAATACCATGCGCAATTGGCAAGATGAAATCGTGAACTACCATCGTTATCGCTGGACGAAAGTAGCCATTGAAGGAAGGCATACTCGCATCAAGGCTTACCAGCGGAGGCACTACTTCACCCGTAATCGGGAGTGCTATAAAGCTGGCATTTTAATTGAATGCAATCGTCTTCACTTGTCGAGTTGAAAAATTCAACCGCCAATTTTTAGTTCAAACCCTAATTTTTCCCTAAATTTATACTGAAGGAAATTGTTCAGAGAACGAAACATTCATTTCTAAGGAGAGTTACAATTATGAAATTAATAAACCGTCTAAAGCGTGCTATTCGTGTGAAATGGTGGACTAGGAAAGTTTCACGTAAAGTAGCGAAAGTTGGAAACGGATTGTTCGTTGGTCATCAATCGATCGTTACTCGCAATACCTATTTGGGCAACAATGTAAGCTTTAACGGAATGAAAATTGCAGGCAGAGGGAAGGTCTCAATCGGAGATAATTTCCACTCAGGTGAAGAGTGTTTGATGATTACGGATGTCCACAATTATGATAATGGAAATGCCATCCCGTATGATAACACTTACATTGTAAAGTCTATTACTATAGAAGATAATGTTTGGTTGGGTACTAGAGTCATTGTTCTGGGCGGAGTGACCATTGGAGAAGGGGCAATCATCCAAGCAGGCAGTGTTGTCGTTTCAGACGTACCTAAGTATGCAATTTATGGAGGACATCCTGCTAAATTCATTAAAAGCAGAAATGTTGAACATTACGAAACCCTAAAAGCAAAAAAAAAATTTCACTAATTCCAATAAAAAATAGGCTCAACCTCAAAATCAGTGCTTGACGATTATCACATCATGCGGTGCCAATTACATTCCACCAGGATGCCGTCTTTGTAGTAGTTACGATATCGTATGAAGTAATGGAGAAGTTGGAATGCTTAATGCGGTTGTGCCGACCTTCTATCGTGGCGTTCATCCATTGGCAACGATGATAATTGATGATCTCTTCTTGCTGCCAATTCCGCATAGTTCTTACGAGGCTTTGAACGGCCGAATGAAAGATTGATCACCTTGTATGCACCACCGTTCAAAACCGACTTCGGCAATGGCAACGGTTGAGAACAGCCATACCAAGTTGTGAAGGCTTCTTCCCATCCCATGCGCTGCGTAGCAACGAACCATAGTTCAGCAAATTTTCTAATCGCTTGCGGCAATCCTCATTCAATGCGTCTGCAGGCGGATTTAGCAAGCGATGATGGGATTTCAGAAATGTTCGTACGCGCGGCGATAACCGCTGTTGAATGGTCTTTCGAACCTGTACGCACTCGATTACATAACCATGCGCATGAAATCGCTCGGCAATCCGGATCGCTTTGGGGAACATTTGCTGATCCACGTATGATAGGCTTGAGCCAGATCCATCACAACCGCTTTGGGCTGCAGGAGACAGAAGTCTGGATGGGCGGCAGCATAGGTTCGCAAGTCTTCCAGCTTCCGTCCCGCCAGCAAATCGAGCATGTTTCGCTGCGAAGATTATCAACGCCAGTGTTGTAGGTATGACCTTTCTTGGATAACGAAGTCATCCACGCCTAGCACCAACTCAGTCACCGCTTTTGCCTCTCCCCAGGCTTTGGTTTGAACGAGGCTACTCATCTGTGGAATGGCTTCGTGGTGCATACGTTGTACCGTACTCGTCGGTGCTTGTTGCATGCGAGCACTGTGTGTCACCAGGCTGTACAATACAAGCGAATAGCCGGTACTTAGAGATAGGATCTCTTTTCGAAGACAGGGAGATGGCGGATAATCCGCATCCCATTTGTGCCCTTAACGAATAACTTGCATAACGGACAGACAGATCGGACAACATTAACGTTGTTCGACCGGTATGGCCTCCATATTAAGTTCATTGCAGTTGGCAAATAGAATCTGGTTGATATGTAACTCTGGTATGTTAAGAAGTTCGTTGATATACTAGGTTTGCGTCTGCTTGTTCCTTTTGTTGTGGTTTGGGAATTACAACAATACAGGAACAGCAGATGTTTATCCATTTCTACCCATGGATTAATTCGTCAAGCACTGGTTTCGGCTTTGAGCCATATAAAATGGCTATTGTTTGGAAAACGACAGTCGACGAATCAAATCCATCGTTTCAACTGCATCTAATAATGAGTGTTTACCGTTGTAGCTGGTTTTCAGCCGGACAACATGATTCGCAAAATACTCCAACATTCTTACAAAGCCTGGTTTGGCCTCTATATCTTCTTGTTGCGGGGTCAACTCAACGACTTGAGTAGAGCGAGTAGAATAAACACCCTTCTCCAAGTTTGAAAAAGAAATTCTACCATCAGGTATGTATAACTCATAACTCCAATTCCCAAGAGCATGCCAAAATGCCTGAAAAGTGACGGCAACATTCGACTGTGTCCTAATCATTGCCGCGTACCGATGATTAAACGGTTCTTTACTAAATTGATTTTCAAAAGCGTGAACATCCAGTATATCACCTGCGTAAAAACGGATTAGGTCTATGCAATGTATTGAATTTGTCGTTAACAATCTCTCGAGCGCTTCGGCAGTGTATCCTTGTTCTTTCAACATGCGGTAACGCTCAAACCCATCTAACCGCATTCCTAGCAAACCGCCAGAAACATCAATCTGCTGTTTGGCTTGTTCAACTACACTATAGAATCGTCGGTTGAATCCAACCATGACGCTCGTCCGATAAGATTGTGCCATTGCAAGCAATTGTTCTGTCTCGCCAATGTTTAGACCAGGTGGCTTCTCAACCAATATAGGAATTCCATACGGAATTAGCTTCTTCATCACATCTACGATCTCTGTAGCTCCAACGGAGCAAATTAAACCATCCGGCTGCTCTTTCTCGATCATGACATCAATATCCAAATATACGTTATCTATTCCCAGTGCAACCGCTCTAGCATTTCCCTGTTCCGAACGATTGACCGCTGCCATAGGCTGTAATTTAAATCTGCAGTTAGCGTTTCCCCAACGCAAAGCCTGCATATAGGCCGAAGCTATCCCCCCGGTACCAATGATAGCTATCTTCATCATACCCTATTCCACCCAATCTCGAAAAAAATATTATGTGAACGAAAACACTTTCTCAATTGTATGATTTTCATTAATTGGGAGCATTATCATCTTGTTTCCCATTTCATGAGAAGCATGAATCGCGATAACAACCTCTAGTGCCTTCAATGCATCGGAGGGGTCCGCCAGAATTTCTCCCTTAGCTAGATTCTCTAAGCCCACCCGTGTCAGTTCTACAATATCCAAATGCTCGAAAAAATGCTCTGTGACGTGTTTCAGTGGCGTTCCATATCGGGTTACTGGCAATTCGCAATCTTCAGATGCTCTTTTTTCAACCGTCATCCTTTTTTTTGTTTCTTCTATTGTCACCCTGCCATAGGTACCATTAATAATCAGCAAGGGAGGGATTCCTAGATCCTCTGTCATTTCAAAGTATACGCGAATTCCGCAATCCAGATGAACTAGTGCGTAACCCCCCGGATCAAAAAAATGTTTGCCTCTCGGATTTTCTACTCCTTCATCGTTTAGAAATCCTATTAATTTGTCTACTCTTGCTCCTGTCAAGTAGGAGATTAGATCAAATATGTGCATTCCATTGCAACCCATCTGCCCTCCGCCCATCGAGAATGTTACGCTTTCTACCTTTCCAATCTCACCGATCTCCAACAGAGACTTCAGTTCAACATAATCGAGACACCAACGGCGAGAATGATTAACAAGTAAAAGGACATCGTATAGGCTAGCTGTTTCTATCATATTAATTGCTTGCTCGATTGATGTAGCTATCGGCTTCTCACACAATATATTTTTGACTCCCAGATTAACTACCTCGTGGAATATATCGTAATGGCTCGGAGCATTTGTGGAGATCACAACAATATCCGGTTTAAGCTCTACTATCATTTGTTTATAATCGGAAAATCCGCCGCCGCTTGGCAGAAATCCATCGGATATTAATTCTTCTACTCTTGCCACATTCAAATCGGCGCCGCCCGCCAAGTCCAACTCTTTCGAGTTGCGACATGCCTGGATATGTCGAATCCCCATAGGTCCCAAGCCGATTATTGCAACCTTTTTCATATTCAAACCTCGATTCATCATGATATACTGATCCTAATCAATTACTCAGGAGTGTTCCACATGCACGTTCTCATTCTTGGAGATTCTCTAGCACTGCCACGACCGCGACATGCCCATGAATATAATCCGGCAGATGACGAGCCTCTTGCCGTCTCCTTCCGTCATACATATGGTGCCCGCTTGTCTGAATGGCTCTCGAAAGTATATCCGGAGCCACATCCTATCGTCACGAATCGTGCGGGAAGAGCATTTACAATGGTACAAATTCATGATGAATTCGCTAATCAATTATATTTCATGGAGCCAAATGTCATCATATTGCAGATCGGTCTGGTTGATTGCTGGCCACGTAAAGAGAATAATGGTTCTCCAAAAACTTCTCCAAATGAGTTCGAGTCCCGCCTCAGTGCATGCCTTAAGGCTTTGTATTTGCGTCCTCATGTCCGGCTAATCCTAATAGGCATCTTACCATGCGCGGCTTACCTAGAACAAAAATCGCCGGGTGTATTGGATTCTATTGCTTTATATAATTCCATATTGAAGCAAAGTGTCGATTTCCACCAGGTGTTTTTTGTGGACATGGCTTCCGAAGTGGACCCTTATCATCCGAACAATTATTTGCACTCAGACGGGTATCATCTAAGTCCCATGGGTAATGCGCTTGTGTTTCAAAAAATATCTACGTTAATCACCCAATTCGTTGAGAATGATGCTGAGTTTAAGCTGCCCTTGCAGACACTTCCATTTCATGATGAGTATTAGTATCTTTTTTAAGACGACATTTGGCGACTCGCTAAAGCTGGAATATAGGAAGGGGCCAATGATCGATAAGTGATTCCCTGGCGTTCGCCGAACTCAAGCAGTTCTTCCATGAGCCGATAATGCCGTTCATAATAAGCGCGGGGATCGTTATAACGAAAATAAGAAGCATGTGCAAGGTAAACCTCATCTTTAACGTCGTTATCAGGCGTCGATTGACTGTGTTCCCATTGACGTCCTTCTGTTAGTGGAATCCCGTCACATCCCAGAATATAAACAAGTGGTGCTAATGCAGAAGCCGTCGTCAATCCAAGTCTTGTCAGTACATTATAGGTTTGCTTAACCGCAAACGAATCAGCTGATGGAATATTAAATGACGAACTAATCACCGGAATGCCAATCAATTGTTCTTTCACTTGCGGGAAATAGGTAAGCAATAACGGCACATACACCTCTGGGACGATGCAAAACCTTTTTTTATTTTCTAGAAAATTAATAACATATTTTCTATATTCTTCTCCAAATCCCGTGTAACTTAGCCATAGCGGGTCAGAGAATACGAGAATATCTGCTCCTATCTTTTCTACTAAGTCAGAATTCTTTACAATAGTATTACAAATAATTTTAATGGATGGCTCTAATTTCACATCCCATGCTTTCTCAAGTGAGGGCCCTGTGCCGAAAACATAAGCCAGCTCTATATTACTAAATTGACTTTTCATACGTTCGAAGTTCAATATCGATTGAGAGAGATACTCTTTCCTCTGCACATTATGGAGCGTTCGAAAATACAGAAAAGAATAAATTATGGCCTCAGGTGTATCAGAGTACTCCGGATCTACGCAAGCTATTTTCACTTTAAACTCGTTTAAACATTCATCTGCTAATCTATCCTTTTTCCATACGAGTATCAGGTCACATGCCTCTAATTGTCTTCGCCACTGTTGTTCGTTTTCAGAAGTATGAGATATAAATACATCCAAACTGGACCTGTTCGGTAAATACCATTTCAATCTTCTCTCTATGTCATTAAATATGAAATCTTCAGTAATCTCAGGGTATATAAAAATATGCTTAACTACCCCACGATATAGAGGGTAGTACACAGAGTTATTTTCCATCTCAACAGGCTTTGGCGTTACAATATTGGAGTTATCGATTCCAATTTCCCGTAAAGTATCCACAATAGGCTGGGAGTCCAAGTATGCTGCAACAACATATATCCATTGTTTTTTTTCTGGGTGCTCTCGCAGTTGCTGCAGGCTTAATACCGGTTTCCCTCTAAACTCCTTCGCTTCCGATGGATAAGTATTTGCAAAAAATGCAACTTTATCCCCCAATTTAATTTCTTCTATTTGATCCATGTATTGTTCGGCCACTTTACCCGTACCATAAACGACTACGAGGGCAGACTTCGTGAATGCTTCAACAGGCAGTTTAAACTTCACTTCACTAATCGACATCCTTTCAAAAAATACATTCTTCTATTTTCAAGCCTAACCGAAGATAACTATCTATATCGATTAATTTGATCTCCCTGCCAGATTGACGAATGACACGATAAATGTCTTTACTGAATTGACTATTCGTCACAATTACCGCGTTTACTATCTTGCTGGCACTCTCGAATGACTGAATTGCGAGGCCATCCACCTGCAACCCTAATTTTGTAATGTCTTCGTCAATTATACAGCTCAAATCAAGATGATGCTCATGGCAAGCATGATAAAAAGATTTGCCGAATGCCCCGTATCCCCATAATCCATACTTATAGCCCGCACTAATTAAAAAATGAAATAGTTCATTGTTTTTGAATAATGCATTTGGCTTAAGCCTGTCGTCAAATTCGTCATTTTTTAAATATAAATACCGGTAATACTCATATTTACTGATAAAATTTTCTTGACCGCAATCCATCATGTCCAATTCTTTCAAGCCTTCATCTTGAATGAGTTGGTAAAGTTCTCGATAATTCCCCTCGGATTTTTCGAACATATAATAAAAGTTATCAACCGCACGCGAGTAAAAGCTTCGTTTATATCGTTCAAAGATGCCGAGTTCCTTCATTGAATTCTTAACGGCTATTAATGCCTCAAGCACACATTTAGGATTCCAATGAACATTACTTGTGATTTGATTTTGTAGATTGACTCGATAATAATACAAGGGCTTATCCGTATCAATGTATATAACTTTTTGGGCCTTAGTTAATATCATATATCCAAAAAAGTTATCGTTACAGTTTTTTATATCCTGAAATTTAAATCCACTTTCTATTACAAAGACTCTTTTATATAATTTGTTCCATGGGGCACAATTGATTAGCTGAAATACTTGATCGTTCAGTTGCTCAAAACTAAAACAACTGCCCTCGAATTCCCTCATAAAATACAAAGGGAACGACAAATGAAACGTGCTTTTCGTTATATTATTATACTTGTAATAGTCATAAGTTCCCAAATCCGCGTCGTATTCCGCACATCTATTGTATGAAATCTCCAACATTTGAAGGTCACAAAAATCGTCTGAGTCAATAATCGCCAGGTATTCTCCTCTTGCATACTCCATTCCAAGGTTCCTTGACTTTGCTGCCCCTTGCTTAGCTTCGTTGTTTATTACAATAATTCGAGAATCACGAGCCTCATATTCCTTTAAAATGTCCAACGATTGATCCGTTGAGCAATCGTTGACGCATATAATCTCGATATCTTTTAACGTTTGCTTAACCACGCTATCTAGACAATCTCTCAAATAGGGCTCCACATTATGAACAGGCATAATAACTGAAACCTTGATCATCCTCATTACCCCCTGTGGCTATATCTATCACCATTAAAGACGAAACTTCAGCAATGATTCTATTCTTGCAATTCGATCAGGATGGTCCTGATTCGTATCCAAATACTCGGTTAAGTAACGTTTCATCTCTTCTTGCAACAGAGCTAAATTAGCCGCATCGTTATTTTCAATAGCGATTTCACTTATTAGACTCGCATGATACGTATAAAATCGCTTCACCCAAATGCCGGTATTGGGGTTTATGTTGTTCTTGTCAAACCGTTCTAAAACTGCCGCATATGCTTTTAAGCTCCCCATTCGTTTGACGACGTTCTTGGAATGAAACGCTGAATTGGCTCGCTGATAATAATGATAATACGGCTGTTCCAGATACACCGCGTTTCCGGCTTTTAGTGCACATTCCGTAAATAAAAGCACATCACCTCCGACCACCATCTCTTCGTCTAAGCGAAGATGATAACCAGAGTCTTTAGTTGAGGTAAAGAATTTTGCTTTAAATAATTTATTGCACAGATATGCACCGAATCCAGGATATACATCTCTAATGAAAGTGTAATTCAAGATGTGCTCCCGGCTTAATAACCCTTGCGGTATCGGCTTTTTGTTTCTAAACGGCATGCAGTCAACGTCAGTATCCTTAAACAATCCCGTACAGACGATATCAGCTCCTTCTACTTCCATTGCCTCGCATGCCGCTCGATAAAAATCCAACTCCACCCAATCGTCCGGATCGATAAAGCCTACATAATCGCCGCAAATAAGATCCAGTCCTGCATTCAATGCAGACGGATTGCCTCTATTCTTCTGATGAACAACCGTAAACCTAGAATCCTTACTGGCATACTCATCACAAATAGCACCTGATGCATCCGTTGAACCGTCGTCAATACAGATAATTTCAAGATTTGTATATGTCTGGTTGACCACGCTTTCCAGACACTTTCGTATATATGGCTCCACATTATAAACAGGGATAAGGATTGAAATTTTTTTCATTGTATTCCCACTTTCATGAATCCTTACTTTTTCAATACGCGTTCCTTAATTGTCTGATAAACTTTCGCCCCACTCGATCCATCCGTGTTGACATATGCCTTTTTCGCCATTCCTTTACGATTCTCAGCTAATGGATCGTAACCTTCCGAGAACTTCTTAATAAGATCAAACCACGGCTCTTGTTCATCAAATGCATAATAAAATGCATTATTAGGAATTAAAGAACCCTCAGGCATAGAGCTCCCCCAGAAGAGGACCTTCTTTTCCGTCAACAAAAAGGAGCGCAGCAGCGAACCTACATTTGAAATGATCACGTCTGCAGCCTTTAATGCAGGAATATAATCAGCCGACTCATCTAAAATGATGTGCCTATAAAGAGGATCCCGGTTTCTAATTGAACTCGTTAACCTAACATAATATTCCATAAAAAATGGTGAATACTGCTTAATGGAGGCTTGAGTGAGCGGATGCGGACGCCAAATAACAATGCTGTTCGGATCAACTGTTGGTATATTCAAAAAATTGATCAGTGTTTCCAATCGGTTAAATAAATTATTGGCAAACATAAGAACAGGCGTGTTTATCAAATACACTCTCTTGCCCTGAATTCTTTCTACCCATTCGATAGGGTAGTCTATCTCATTGTTCATCGCCTTAACCAATGCGTCAAATTTAGGTGAACCAAGCACGAGCAACTTTTCCTTAGGAACACCTTGACGAAGGGCCCCTTGCTTTAAAAACTCATTAACAAGGATCACTTTATCAATGTTTTTAATGCCTGGGATATCATAGGCAAGTCTGCTGTCACTCTCTGTGGGAGGAACAAACGAGGAAACATGATAAGGTACATAGACCAGCATATCCGTATATTGCTTCAAATTCGATGTGAAAAAATGTTCGTGGACTCGAGTTAACGTATTGTATTGATCATAGATGTTATGTACAAAAATAATGTCCGGTTGCTCAGCTTCCAGACTATATTCGTTAAAATGCGTTACAGGTATATGAGCCGGAAATAACTCACCTTCATAGGCGGGAACAGCTCCGTCTTGAGACAACTGATAATAAGGAATCGGCACGACCTGAGCAACACAGTCCGGGTCATTGGCAGCTGCCTCGTAAACGGACTCCAAACTATCCCACATGGATGCTTTATAGGGAAAGAACACGACATTGAGCTTTGGTTTAATTTCGACTCTCAGTGTCGTCTGGAGGTCCCTTACAAGTTTCCGAAGCAGCGCGACTGATTTATCATTAACAAATGCTCCCTCCGCATATAAATCTTTAAACATCGCTTGTAAATGTATTAGTTTATCTACCGTTCTCCCAGGCGCTGTCTCTTCTTCTTCCAATTGTGCAGAAATAGCTTCGATCGCTCCCAAGCAATCGGATATCGCGCCCCGCCGATCACTAAGCGTTCTCATTTCCTCTACCATATCTGAGACAGTATCTAGTAAATCAAATATCCTAGTTTTCATGCTACGAAACATAATTGCAGCTCCTTGCTGAGTTTAAGTGATTAACTCGGTTATTTCGATAAATACT
The DNA here is from genome assembly GCF_003386535.1 of Paenibacillus taihuensis. Taxonomy (GTDB): domain Bacteria; phylum Bacillota; class Bacilli; order Paenibacillales; family Paenibacillaceae; genus Paenibacillus_Z; species Paenibacillus_Z taihuensis. Next base: position 22,227 of record NZ_QTTN01000014.1, on the reverse strand, counting down.
TTCTTGGTAGCCAAGAAAGCTTCCAGCATTCCCGCGATTACAATAGACTCTCGCGGAGTGAGTTTAAAGCTTTTTTTCTCATTCCCGTTAATTAGTGAGATAAAGTCGCTTAATTCATACCGAAGACCTTCGCCAACGAATTTGGAAAAGAACTTCTCGTTCTGACTAGGATCCTCGTGGCGAACCTCGAAATATTGCGTCTTCCACCAAGGCGCTTCCACATAGATATAGCCCTGCGTACCGGAGATGAGCAGATGGCCTTCCGACTTCACTCCAAGCCCTACTTTGGCGGTAGACAAAGCGTTCTTGTATTTCAGATGTATCTTAGTGTATAGATCAACGCCGTTCTCATCTTCAAAAGACTCGAAACGAATGTCGGTATAGTTCGTCCCCAGCAGCTTAATAATGGCCAGAAGCGGATAACTCGCAAGCTCTGTAACACTTCCACCATTCTCCTCTGGACGCAGCTCTCGTATATCACCCGATACCAGCTTTGTAAAAGATGCCTCTACGTCACGAATCTGACCAATTCTTCCGCTTCTCGCAATCGCAAGAAGCTGCAAGAAGCCAGGCGCATAAGCTGTTTTAATCCCCTCTAACAATATCAGACCTTTATCTTTTGCAAGTTGATACACCTCTTCTGCCTGTGAAACTGCTAGCACCATCGGTTTCTCGCACAGAACATGCTTACCGGATTGAAGAGACTGCCTAATATACTCGTGGTGCGTATTGTGTGGGGAAGCAATATATACCGCATCAATTTTTTCGAAGAACGTTTCCAACTGATCCGTATAGAACTTCAATTCAAACTGCTCAGCGAACTTACTGGCGCTAGCAAGGCGCGGGTTGTACACGCCCTCAAGATTAGTACCGCTCACGTACTTCACTTCCGGCGCAAACCGAGCCGCAATTCTGCCGCTGCCTATAATACCAAGCCTAATAATGCTATGGTTCTGCTGTCTGATCATCGTGCTGGAAATACCCTTTGTCCGCTCCAGATAAACAACATCGCAATATTGCCTTAAGAACTCAAACTTCCCTTTCCAATCCGAGCCGACCGTAAAAATATCAATGCCATACTTCTGAATATCTTCAACCTTCTGACCTTCGTGATCCTCAATAATGATTTCATCCGCAAAGCCGGTTGCCTTAATATTCTCAATCCGCTCCATAAGCGAGTTGATGACATTCATTTTCCCTCTTTTTTCGTCGTACTGTTCCGTCGTAACACCAACGATGAGATAATCGCCGAGCTCTTTGGCACGTTTCAAGAGCTTGTAGTGCCCTTCGTGAAACAAATCGAATGAGCCATATGTAATTACCTTTTTCAAAAGTTGCACTCCTTTCTAGACAAGCAATATGCAGTTAGCTTAAAGCTTTACTTCCTTTCAGCCTCGGGCAAGAGCTTATATCTCGTTGCAGGATGACCCTGACGCTGTTCAATAGGCGGCAGCTCCATATAATTACCGAATTTAAACGAAAGATACTCATCATAATTTTTGGCCGCAGGAAATAGGTGGCCCTCAAACTCAATCTCAGCCAGTTCTTCATACCATCTTCGGTAATAGCCGTAATATCCGTTGTTTGGCGTTGGAAACATTAATTTACGGACCATTTGAGTCGGCTTGCGGTTATAGAAGCGCATCAATATGTCATGCAACCAGAAAACTACATCTCTTGGAATAAGCGATAAAATGCTGAAAATGCCGCGCATGAATGCTTGCCGATCTGATTTCGCACCAACCGCGGACCAGAGCATCTTGCGAATGACCGTGCATGCGAAATTATGAATACGGCGGACATACTTGTTATCTGGGACATTATCAAGCGGGAATATATCTATAAAAATCCCGGTTGGATACGGCATATGCTCCTGCCCCTTGCGCAGAAATTCCGTTCCTTTTCTTCTAATCTTCCCATAACCCCAGCGGTATCCAGGCGTATTCTTGTACGTCTGCAGATAGAAGCGAGACTCGTCCAGTTCTTCTTCGCACACTTTACAAAACCGTTCATACTCCGAGCGAAACATAGCCACGTCCGCATCATCGTCCCATGGTATGTAACCCTTATGACGTACAGCGCCAAGTGTAGTTCCAGCAATAATACAATATTTGATATTACGCTTTTTACATATTCGGTCAACCTCTAGCAACATCTCTAATTGAATAAGCTGTAATTGACGTAAATCTTCTGGAGGCATTGTTGTATATTCAGGCTGCAAGATAACTCCCCTCTTTCAATCCGTTCGAAGTCTCTTACTACATATATCGACATTTTCTCTTAATTTTATTATGCTCGTAGACTCGAAGTCTTCAGAATATATTTTCCAATACTTAATCTACCACATCCCGATGACACTAATTAGAGAAAAGCGTTGATTCTCCTCTTAATACAACAAAAGAAAGCCTGAGAATATCATCTTTCAGGCTTCCTCCCCCAAGTTATTTGAATCATTAATTCATAAAGCTTGACAGCCAGCCAACCTGTGCATTGCTATTTGCGATGGCGGTGTCCATTTTGGAGAACATGGAATAGTAGTTGTTTTCTTTGGTCGTGAGTTTATCTTGCATATCAAGAATCTTCACATTTAATTTATTTACTTGATTACCTAGTGTATTTGTAACTTTATCGTAGGCTTCCGAACCTGAGCCGGCTGTCTTAATAATGTTCGTAATCGTGCTGCTTGAGGAGGAATAAAGTCTTTGCATAACACCTTGTTCCTCTGTCGTGTCAGTAAGGGACTGATTCGCGAATATCTTAATGACACCCTGCGGATCCCTGGAAATCGCATCCTTCAGCTTCGTTGCGTCAATGGAAAGTTTGCCCGCATTCGTCGTATCCCCTTTCGTATATCCCGAAGTCGTAATTCCGATTTCGTAGAGCGCATTCATGTCCGATGGCAGCGTGGAGACAGAAGAATACGAAATTTGACGCATCGAATCGCGAAGCTGCTGCAGATTGCTATCTCTAGCTAATAGCCCGCTCTTAGCTTTGGCTTCCCAATTGGTAATATCCGTTTCGTTCATCGCTTTCTTCTGATCGTCGGTCAACGGCTGAAAATCACGGTAAACAGGCTCGTTAATCTTCGTATTCAAGCTTGTCAGCAAATCGTTGTATTTGTTAACAAAATCCGTTATCGAGTTGTAGATGGAGTCTGTATCCTGGTTGACGTTCACATTAATACCCGCTGCATCTGTTTGGCCTTTCAACGTATATGTCACGCCGTTAGAGGTTACTGTATTGGTGGCATATGTACCGTCAACGCCGTCAATCTTCACCACCGCGTTCTTCCCTTGCTGAGCTGCAGCAGGCGTAGATAAGTTGAATGCCGTCTGGAAATTACTCGAAGCTCCAAATACGATCTTGGCAGTATCGCCAGTGGTCTTGCTTGCAACGCTTATCTTATCTGTCACCGAATCATAATACATGTTAACGCCAGCCGAGGAGCTATTCACCCTAGCCATCACAGAATTCAACGTATCTGTTGATGAAATGGTGAAGGATTGACCATTTATTGTAAAAGTGTCACCTGTTAAATTCACTCCTCCCGCCAATTTTGCTGATTGAGAAGATAACGTTGTGCTGCTATCCAGCTTGAACGATTGTCCTTCGTTCAATCCAAGGCTAGTCAGCATCGTCGCATCGCCACCACCAGCCTCCACTTTCAGCTGAGGTAAATATGCGGGATCTCCCTGGGGAGTGAGCTTTAAAGTGCCTGAGGTCGTATCGGCTTTAATTTGATTGGCGCCAAAGGACTTATCCATCGCAGACTGAATTGCTGTTTGCAGCGTAGCACCGTCAGCATAGACTCCAGCAGCAACAGTGACCGTCTTCGTTACACCATTCAAGGTTACATTAAGTTGATTTTTGTCGGATGCGATCGTTAGACCCGCACTCAGATTTGCAGTTCCTTCAAGCTTCGCGGATGCAGTGACCGCGGAGCTGCTTACCGCGTTAGCTCCTCTCGCCAATGAGGTTACAACAATATTATGAGTGCCCGCGGAAGCAGTTCCGACTGAGGATACGTCAATCTTCGACGTATCAGAAGATGTCGAAGATGTTTTACCCCATGAACCGCTGAAACGAAGTGAGGACAAGGAATCGCGGAATGCGGCTAATTTCACATTAATGTCGCGATAAGCCTGAGCCTTCCAAGCTAGCTTCTGATCGGTTTGCTTTAATTTGTCTAACGGGGCTCTTTCTGCCGTCATCAGCTTTGTGACCATGCTGTCAATATCCATACCTGACCCTAAGCCTGCTATCCTCATGACCATATGCTATTACCTCCGATTAAGTTCTCTTACTATTAATATCGTTAATTGGACCCCAATTGTTTAATGTTTCCTTCTATTTCGTGTCTATAATAGTGCGTTAACGAAAGAAACCCCTTGAAGCTTAGGAAACCTCCCTAAAAATGCTTTTTTATAACGTTTCTTATCGGAATGATTTCTTGTATGTTTACAGTACAGCAGATATAAGCTCGGCTTATCCGGATTGAGAATAATCGCTTGAGCAAGCCAATCTAAGCCTTGTTCCATTTCACCTTGGTTTAGATACAACTTCGCGAGATTCTCATAGCCAGCGGCCTGCAGGGCATTCTCCTTAAGGAGCAGCGAATAATAATCCAGACTCAGTTCAATCTGATGGACAGAGTAGAAATAATCGCCAATATAATTAATCGTACTCGGGCCTGATAAATGATTAATTAATAAGTCATATGCTTCATAAGCTTGAAGATTAAACAGCTGCATAACCAGCTCATTGAAGAATGTATAGTCTTGCTCTTCAATTGAGGCAGGCTCCTCGCCTGTCAGCACAGCAACAACAGAACCCCAAACGTTATATAACGGGTGATTCTCCGTAAGCTGGAATTCCTTGATGTGAACCGAATCTCTCCAAATCAATAAAGCAAGCAAACGAAGCTTTACAAACAAAGGCTCCATCGCTTCCGTCTGACCGATCTTCTCATTCACACGATTAAATAGCGGCAAGTCGTTAACCAGCAGCGCGTAATCAAGACATTCAGGCTTGCCCGGTTCTACCTGCAGTGAGGTCAATTGATCATAGTATCGTTGGGCGAGCCCTCCAGCAGATGCCATAATGGACACGCGGAACAGAAGCAGCAGATTGGCAGGCTTACCCGCAGGATACAGCTTCTCCAGGAAGGGGATGATTTCCGACTCCGGTTCGGACTGAGCAAGAATCTTGATGAGCTTGAATAATACGGCAGCGTCATCTGGCGTATGGTTCAGCACCTTGGACAAGTAATAAACGCTTCGCGCGAAGTTCTGTTCATTATAATAGAGCTGTGCAAGACCTCGAGACGGGAACACATTAGCGAATTGCGATCTAATAATGGTCGCTGATCTCCCCGACTGATTCGCAGTCTCTTCGATCTCGATTGCTTTCAAATACGATGTCTTCGCCAAATCATGAAATCCCAGGCTCTCATACAGAAAACCGGAGTAATAATGATAATCGCTATACCCGCCCCAGCGCTTCAGGCCGGTTTGTATCATTTGATTAGCCTTGGAATACTCATGTATAAGCAAATAGTTCGTTACCATGAAATCACTGCAGTGCGGGATCCAGTTCAAGCTAAGATCAGACCGCTTATAAGCCCGTTCGTAACACTCCAGCGCTTTCTTGACCTCACCTGCATTCGCGTACTCATTGCCCAGTGTGAAATCGTAATAGGGATCAAGCTCATCACCGTCTCTTTGAATCGCATCAAAAATTTCCATATTGCGCTTAGATTTTTCTTTCCTTGCTACCGTCTCATCCGTGTAACCGGAATGAAAAATGGTAAATTCCATTGGGATACATTCAACTTCACCGTAGGTATACGTCAATTGCTCATGAATGGGTCTTGTATAATAAAGGTCTGGCGAGTTCGGGAATAGTCTAGCAGCAGAGGACTGCAGCAAACCATTCATGCTCTCTTCATTCTGACCTGTCATATTCATAATCGTCAGCAAATAGCCTCGCGGCAAACTTGCATCAGCTTGTGATATAAAGCTTCTCAGCTTGTCATGATTTTCTTGTTCAACAAACTCGTCGGCATCCAGAACAAGAATCCATTCCCCTGTCGCTTTCCGAAGGGATTCGTTCCGTGCAGCGGAAAAGTCCCTCGTCCACGTATAATCATACAGATTAGAAGTATAACGGAGAGCGATTTCTTTCGTAGTATCAGTTGATCCTGTATCGACAATGATGATCTCGTCCACGAGCCCCTTTACGCTGTCAAGGCATCGTGCCAATGTGCGCTCTTCATTCTTTACGATCATACAAAGGGATAGAAGCATCGTAATCGTTCCTCCTAGCTTTAACAAATGAACCCCTTACCGGCTGGCAGGCCGGCAGGGGTCATTTGTAAACCATTCTATTGGTGTGCATCCAGAAAATATCCTTCCGCCTGCGTATAAGTCTGATGGTACCTACTGCGCGCCATTTCAGCCTTCTTTATCTGACTCATATGCTCATTCAAAACTCCTCGTTGTACCGATAACTTCACTGCAATTTGTTTCTCCAATGCGACACATTCTATAAGCAACTCTCTCAGACTACGCTTGTCAATAGGCATACCGTTTGCCTTGCATAACTCATCAATTTGCTGCCTTGTTCCGGATTGAACCGATTGAAGCTGCTCTAGTCTATCGGTAGCTGCTTCGTTCTCCAAATCCAGCTGCAAGATTTCCTGAGCTGTAGAGTTCAACAGCACTAGCAGCTCTTGTACCGACTCCACTACGTTCATTTCGCACCCTGGGTCTTCACTTGCTTTAGTGCTTGAGCCCACGTATCGCGAAGCTCCTCTGTCATGTCGTAAGCAATTTGAATACTTTCCTTGCTCATGCGCATGTTCGCTTCGATCAGCTTATCTTTAATAAAAGCATACAAACTGAACAGATTGCGAGAAATATCATATTGCATATTCAGCGTAGCTTGAAGCTCTTCAATAATATCGAGCGCACGCTTGATGTTCGTATTTCTCGCTTCAATATTCTTATTCTCGAGATGCTCCCGAGCCTGCTTCATAAATTTGAGACAACCGTTATACAGCATCAAAGTGAGTTCTCCAGGATGAGCCGTATTGACTTGAGTCCTCGCGTAAATATCCTGCGGCCTGGCATTCATTCGTTTCTACCTCTTTTCGTCGACGACTCTACCATTAATTTCTTGAAGTTTATCGATCAATTCCAACAGTTTTTCACTCGGATACTCATGAATGACTTCCTTCGTATCCTTATTCATCACTTTAACGATGATATCCCCTGAAGGCCTATGCACACTATATTCAACATTGCTTTCCATCCCCGCACGCACTTTATTCGCTTTCTCTACGGCTTTTATAACGACACGTTCTGAAATCGTGAGATCAGACTCCGATTTCTGCTTTAAAGCTTGCGTTGTCGGAAGCAAATTCGTGTTCGTACCAGATGCGGCGGCTATATCCGAAGTCTGTTTGGCAGTGGGTACGTACCCCACTTGATTGGCTTGGTTTATTTCCACGTTCAACACCCCTTATAAAAAAGTTCTTCATCCATAATATCGAACTTTCCGTTCCTAATTTTTAGAGGTTTTACATGAAAATATTAGTTTAAAGCCAGTTGATTTAATCTTTCTCTTGCTGGCGCATAATTCGCCGCAGCAGATGTCCTATAGTATTGAATCGCCTTCGCCTTACCTCCGGTAATTTCGTAATAAACGGCCAAATTATATGCAGCCTTATAGGATCCAACACCATCAACGGACGTATACTTCGATGTGTCTCCAATCGCTAGAGCTTTCAGGAAATGAGATTCGATGTCGGCGACCTTGCCTGTATCCATAGCCAATAACCCGAGCAGGAATGGAAGATCCGGAAATTGGGGATATTCCGTCTGCACAGCGCTAAGCAGTTCTTCTGCCAGCGCACTCTGCCCGATCTCTTTCAACGAATAGCCTAGCATTACAAGCATGACCGGGTAATACAGCTGTTCCGGTTCATTAACAGCAAGACAACGCTCAAAGGCGTCAAGAGCCTTGTCCAGCTCCTTATTGGAGTAGTACAGCTTCCCTAGCTGATACAACATATAGCCGTCTTTCGGGTTTTGGACTAGATGCTTATTATAAAGTTCTACATATTTGTGGACTTTCGATCCGTCGGCATATTGCTCTTCCTGATATCCGTAGTGATATATGGTCATCTCCGATGCTTGGAACGGAGCTGGTTGTCCGTTGTAATACAGCATCTCGTGTACGATGCCGTAAAATTGATAAGCATGCTTGTTCGGGAAAAAGCGTACCATACGATGTTTATGTGTCTCATCGTTAATCATAGTGATAATGGTAATCGCAGCAGCGCTGTGTGGATCACTCGCAATAAATTGTTCAATTCGGTTCTCAATACCATGATCGAGTGCTTCATCTGCATCCATAATCAAAATATATTGGCCTGCTGCTTGTGAAATGCTGTAGTTTCTTGCGGCCGCGAAGTCGTCAACCCATGTGAATCTCGCTACCTTTGCACCTAACCGCTGTGCAATTTCAACCGTTGTGTCAGTTGAACCAGTATCAACAACGACCTTCTCATATGATGCAGGAATACTATTTAATGCCCGTTCCAAATTCGCTTCTTCATTTCGTACAATCATACAGACAGATACGAGCATGGTGATCCTCCATTAAAAAAAGCCCATTGAAATTCAATGGGCTTTTTCCAGTTAAAATTAGTGCAGCAATTGCAGAACGCCTTGTGGCGCTTGGTTCGCTTGAGCCAGCATCGCTGTAGCAGCTTGCTGCAGAATGTTGAACTTCGAGTAAGACATCATTTCCTTCGCCATATCTGTATCGCGGATACGGGACTCAGCTGCTTGCAGGTTCTCTGTAGTCGACGCTGTGTTGTTGTAACGGTGCTCAAGTTGGTTCTGAACAGCACCAAGCTCGGAACGGCCTTTGTTAACAGTTCCGATTGCAGTATCGATTTCTTTCAATGCGGATTTTGCAGTTGCTGCAGTCGAAATGTTAGTGAAGCTAAGAGTTTTAATATTTGCTTTCGACAAGTCGATCTTAACGACATCAGAGCTGTTGTCGCCAGTTTGAATCGAAACTGCACCTGTCTTACCATTCAACAGTGTAATACCATTGAACTTCGTATTCGCTGCAATATCCTTCGTGATCGAAGTAGCAAGTTTTTGATACTCGTTGTCCATTGCTTTCAGGTCAGTGGCGTTGTACGTACCGTTATTCGCTTGTGTAGCAAGCTCTTTCATACGAGTCAGCATGTCGGATACTTCGTTCATCGCACCCTCGGCTGTTTGTACGAGAGAGATACCGTCTTGCGTGTTGCGTTGTGCTTGGCTAAGCGATTTGATCTGTGCGCGCATCTTCTCGGAGATCGAAAGACCTGCAGCATCATCTGCTGCACGGTTGATACGGTAACCGGAAGATAGTTTCTCGCTGGATTTACCTTGTTGAACGTTGTTGAATGCCAAGTTGCGGTGTGCATTCATTGCATTGATGTTGTGATTGATAATCATTGAAATTTTCCTCCCTGAATGTTTGTATGTCCACTTCCATGTGGAACCGGCTGTTAGCCTTACACTTTATTTATCGGATTAACTAATCGAAAGTTTAGAGTGATTCAAAAAAAAAGAATAAAGTGTTCTACTTCTTCTTTAAGCTCGATAGCTGCTTCAGATCATTCGGGTTTAGCGATGTCTGCAGCGCTTGCTTATTGCTTGCCTGCACAGCTTCATATACTTCTTTGCGGAGGATACTAACCTCTATAGGCGCATTAATGCCAACCTTCACCTGATCTCCATCAACCGCTGAGATGAAGATCTCGATATCGTTATTGATGATAATGGACTGACCTTTTTTCCGACTCAATATAAGCATGTCTATTCACCACTTCCTACTGATTCTGCTTTCAAAAGCGGTTCCACGGTGCTGTATTTACGTTTCGGAGAAAGGACCGTCTGTTTCCCTTGTTCATTCTTCACATTCAAAATAATCGGCGCGAGCAAATTGAGCGTAGAAGCACCAAATGGGTCATTGATTGTCACGATCGATAGAACGCACACATCCTCAGGGGATTGAATGCCTAGAAGCTGATTATCCTTCTCCTCTAATTCTACCCAGTATTCCGGATAAAATGAAAAAGGAGAGACAACTAGAAATTCGACACCTTCCTGATCAACGCTTCGCATATAAGCAAAGTGATCGTTCTCTTCGACCACGGATATAACAAACGCATTGCATTGATCAAAGCCGAGTATGGTGCCATTTAATTGAAATACTCTGTCATGCAAAAAATTCAGCAAGAAAAAAGCCCCCTCAAACGACATAATGCTATAGCATGCGCTATAGCATCTCCTTGTATTATTTGTACCAATCGTATTGACTCACTTGAATATCGATACTATTCTGCTGTTTCATGTAGATATCGACAGAACCGGGGTTGTATTGAACATCCAGCTGAGGAGACGAAGCCTGCAGCTCAACCGAATGCGGCACGCCAGTAATCTCTGCCGGATACGGCTGATAGCTGATTCTCACATTCGTATAGGATGGCGCAGTTGTATATTGAACCGGATTGGGCGCACGGTAATCACGCTTCGCGATTTCGGCGAAAGGATTCTGAGGATTCGTAATCTGGGCCATCCGATGGCCTTCTGCCACGATTCTGGCTATCCCTTGAAGCGCGATGCCCTTGCTCTGACTATAGATCATGCTCATCCAGTCCAGATTGGGTCCTTTCCCGAGTGCCGCCCATGCAGCAGACGAATCGATGTTCAAATCACCGGATGGCGAACTAATTTCAAGCGTTCCAGGCGGCTGCTTAATCGACAGCTCTGCGGCTTGCGAATGCATCTCTTGACTCGCATTCTGTGTCTGAATGGCTATTTGCCCAAAGGTTTGTTGAATAGACACCTTAGTTAAGTTCATGTTCGAATCACCTGCTTTGGATTATCTTAAGTAGTCCATCAGGCTTGGCTGGATGATCTTCGCCCCAACGGAAAGAGAGGCTTGATACACATTCTGATCTTCCTGCAGCTTCGTAATTGTTTCTGCCATGTCCGCATCCTCGATCTTAGAGTCAAGTGACGTAATGTTTGTATTCATATCCTCAAGACGATTGGCCATCAAATCAATACGGTTCGATCTGGCCCCTACTTCAGATCGGACATTTAATATTTTATCCATTCTGCTGCTTAACTGATCCATCAAGCCACGCGCTTTCTCCTGATCGCCTGACGAGAAAGCGTCCTGCAGTCCCTTCAACACCGAAAACAGGTTATCCGGATTCGTTTCGGCAGCCGGAGGAGCCGGGTTAGGATCGCCAAACACTTCATTTCCCGTCACATTAATCGGAACGGTAACGCCTGCTGCAAACGTATAATTAATGGACTGGGTATCCGTTTGCTCATAAGCTGCATTCGCAGATGTGTAAGGTGCCTGATCCGTAAGCTGCCCATTGAAAATCGATTTGCCATTATATTTATCATTAGCAATTGTGACGACCTGATCGTAAATCGTCCCCATCTCTGCAGCAATGGCATCCATAGCTGTCTGAGGATTTGTTCCGTTTGCGCCTTCATTCGTAATCTCAGAGGCACGCTGCAGCGTATCCGTCAACTGGCTTAAAATCGTATCCGTGTAATCAACGAATGAATGCGCCGCATCCACATTCTTCTGATACTGCTCATTATTGGAGAGCTCGCTGCGATAACGCAGTGCGTAGGTAATACCGACCGGATCATCAGAAGGCTTATTTATCTTAAGTCCGGTTGCAAGTACATTCTGCCCAACGTTCATGCGTTGCAGATTATGATTCACATTGCTTAGCAGCTGCGAGTGCATCATACCTTGCGTGATTCTCAATGCCATTTAATTGCCTCCTCTACTTACGGTTAGCGACCGACTTGACCTGTGCCGTTAATAAGCTTATCTAGAATTTGATCGTAGGTCGTCATAAAACGTGAAGCTGCCCCATACGCGTGCTGAAACTTAATCAGATTAGACATCTCTTCATCGAGGGATACTCCGCTGACCGATTGGCGATTGCCATCCACTTGTTGAACGAGATTCTGCTGGTTATCATACTGCCGCTGAGCCTCTTGCCCTTGAACGCCGAGTTGTCCGACAAAGGATTGGAAATAGTCGTCAATGGTTCCGCTCTGGACGCCATTTGTGCTTGAAGTGAAAGAGAACTTCGTGTCTTTGAGATTGGCCATCAATAACGCCATTGTATTATTACCTTTAACCGCAACTTCGTTCGTACCCGTTCCAGTTGTCCGCAAGGAAGTCGCAATCAAGCCGGAATCAGCGGCAAGCTCCGGATTGAGTTGAATGCTTGAAGCTGTAATTGGACCGTTTGTCGAGGTGAAGAATTCTCTTCCGGATTGCGCCGGCGTCTCAAACGAATAGCCCAATTTATAGAGCCCATTCAGACCTGCCACATTCACCGCAATATCCGAGCTAACAACGCCTGAATAATCTACACCGTCGAACACAGAACCAGTAGGCAGGACAGATCCTGCAGGAATCGTGACAGACAAATTCCCGTTAGCGAGTGTATTCGCAAGCGTATCCAACTGATTCATGTAATCTGCGACGTATTTCTTCTGCGAAACAAACATGCCGAAGACTTCGCCATCATTTAAGTCGCCTGTACCGTCCCCATTACCGTACGCTGCGGACAAGTCTTCCATGGTGGTTGGATTTGCCGTCGCGCCGGAAACCAGTGAGACATTACCCATCGAAATGTTATACCCCTGCGGCGTATTCGTCACACTGATATTCGCGATTTTGGACAGGTTATCTGTCAATAGATCCCGCTGATCTCTGAGATCATTCGCATCGTTCCCCAGCCCTTCAACCCGCTGAATCTCTACGTTCAAGTTCGAAATGGTAGAGATTGTTGAATTAATCTCGTTCACCTTCACTCGAATGTTGGATGTCAAGTCATTGTTAAAGTCGTTCAGCTGCTTGCTCATTTGATTAAAGGCGTCGGTTAGTGCCATCGCATTCTCACGAACGATTTTGCGTCCGGTTACGTTCTCCGGATCCTTACTAAGATCTGACCAAGACTTCCAGAAGTTGTCCATAACCGTCCGCAGACCCGATTCCGAAGGCTCGTTCACAATACTCTGAAGCTTGTCCAAAGTGCTTGCTTGAACTTCCCAGCTGCCCAGCGATTTATTCTGGTTTCGGAATTGATCATCTAAGAATGCTTGACGTACGCGAGTAATGGATTGGAATTCGACACCTGTACCAATTTGACCGGGTGTATTCGAACGCTGCATCCCCGGATATTCCATCGGTCTTGCAGCTGTCATATTGACAATTTGTCTGGAATAGCCTGCTGTATTGGCGTTTGAAATGTTATGACCTGTTGTATTCAATGCGGCAGTCTGCGTAAACAAACTTCTCTTCGCCGTTTCTATCCCCATGAAAGAAGACGTCATGTCCTAGTTCACTCCCTATCCTCTTCTATTGAAAATACCGGATCGCGTAGTGGTGTTATACCCTTGACTATGAGGATGCTGATAAACAACATCGCTATTCGGGTCATCCATCATTAGGTCGATAGAGTAATCTATAAATTTAAGCGACTGCATAATAAGCTGTTGATTCATCTGACTTACTCTCTGCAGATCGTCCAATAAGCTCGTTAATGTGTTGTGAAGGTCGGTCAGCTGCTGCTTATCACGGGGCGAGGTCACAGTCCGAATCATCTCGCTGATCTTGCCGCCCTTATAGCGGAGCATTCCGAGCCCCGTAAAATATTGGCCGCATAGTCTCATGCGCTGCTGCTCCAGCTCTTCTGCCGCCTTTACTAGCTTCCGTTCCTGCTGGAGCGCCAGATTTAAATGCTCGACTTGGTTATGAACAAGATATGGTGTCTTCTCTTTCGCCAGATCCAGCAACTGACGGTAAACGTCAGCCTGCTGCTCAAGCGTTGCGATAATCGTTTCTACGTTCACGGAGGTCACCCTATCTTGTCGTTAGTTTTTCAAATAAGGAAGCAGCTTCTCGGCAATTTTGCCCGATTCCACATGGTAAGTGCCGGACCTTACCGATTGCTTTAAATTATCGATCAGCTGGCTGCGGTCGGCATTGTTCACACGGTTGCTGGATAGCATCTCATGCGCTTCCGCCGAAATTTGCACCTCGTCCGTCTTGCGCTTGCGGCTGGCCGCTCCTGCCTGCAGATCGGATTGTTTCTGATATGGATTGACAGCATTAATTCGATGTGTTTGATTGATCTTCATCTTAATCCCTCCAAACAAATAAAAAAGCCGATAACTCTATATAAGAGTATTATCGGCATAATACGTTAATATTTTATAGACAATGCAAATGAAACCCGATCAATTGCCTCTGTCCAAATTACGGTAAGTGGAAGCGGCGGAGGTTGGTGCTTTTTCAGACGTCTTGTCAGAAGCGGCTGCATTCCCATTCTGACGATACTTGTTCACTTCGGTCAGCAGCTTCGCTCTGCAACTATCACACTTCGTATGATCCCGAATCAGAACGCCGCACATTTCGCAAGGATACATCAGATTTGGAGCATTCACGAGGGATATACGGCCTTCACGAATGAACTTTGTAATCTGCTTGATGGACACGCCTGTCGCATCAGAGAGCTCGTTAATGTCGGTGCCTTTATTTTTACGAAGATACTCGGAGCAAACCGAATATTCAGTATCGATTTCTTTAATGCAATTCCCGCAGACATCGCGAAAGTTCTTGGCAAATAGTTTTCCGCAGCGAGGACAATTATCGAGATTCATGTTCACTGCTCCCTTCATTCATCCATTGGTGACTTCATATTACCTCATAAAAGGACAAATTTCACCACCTTTTTCAGCTTGAACATACCGGAAATAGGCATATTTTACGAAAAATGATTCTATTGTCCTAGGATCGAGCCAGCGTCAGCACGAAAAGTTCGACGAGGGCAGCCGGCTGCTGCCTCTTAATCTCATCTGCCAGTGCTGCTGCGCAGGCATTCGCCGTACTTCCAGTCGTATAAATGTCATCCACTACGATGAGACGGATGTGCGGCTGATCTAGTGATGACAGCATACTACCAGTGAGTGCTGGATTAGCAGTAAAAAGATTATGTGTATCGCGCAGCCGCGCACCTCTTGTCTTGTAACTCTGTTTGCCACTATGGCGTGTTCGTTCCAGCACATTATGAAGAGGAATGAGCGTATGTTCAGCGAGGTAAGCGCCCAGCCTCTCCGCTTGATTGAACTCGCGCTCCGCTAGACGCTCACTGCTTACGGGAACCGGAATGATGGCATCTATCGGATGCTGGGATTGGAGGGGCAGCGGATGCTGGTGATTGAGCGTTTTTATAAGTCCGTGATAGGCAGCTAGCAGCATCTCTCCGAGCAACGGAGCGAGCGCTTCATGCCCTCGGTATTTATATAGCGCCAGCCATTCTCGGATGAGGGCATTGTAACGCACGGCGGAACGGTTCCAGATGAAGGCGGCATCGCTTCGGCGTGAGCAATCCGGACAATATTCCGGGCGTCCGCACACTTGGCACTCTATGCGGGTAATCCATGGGATTTGGTCAAAACAGGCGGTGCATAGTGAAGCGAAGCTCGGATGGCGCGGCTTGCGATCCATGTTGCCGCATAGGAGACAGGCACCGGATGTGGCATTGAGCAGCTGGACCGACTTACGCATAGCGGTGAGGATGATGCGAAGCTTGACAGTGATGGCAATACGGAACCGGGCAGATATGATTCTGGGCAGGGTGATCATCCCTTCTCCTTATGTGTTATGAGAAAGCCTTTGCGCTTGGCGATTCGGTTCATCATTCTTATTTGGCGGATGGCGGATTGCTGGGACCGCGTGCGGGATGGGGCGAAGAAATACACCCTTCCTGCCGGATCGTCGCTGGATCGGCCTGCTCGGCCTGCCATTTGTATTAGCGAAGCATCGTCAAAGAGCTTTCCGTCCGCATCGAGAATGAACACATCGCTCTTCGGGATCGTGACGCCGCGCTCCAGAATCGTCGTCGTGACGAGCAGCCGAATCGTGCGATCGCGGAAGCGAAGCACCTTCTCTGCCCGATCCCCGTCTTTGGACGAGGTTCCTTCAATACTTATATCGGGAAAAATAGAACGGAGCTGCTGGACGAGCGGCTCTACCTCCCGGATCTGTTGAACAAAGAGGAATAACTGGGCACCGCGGGTGATGGATCGTTGCAGCGACTGGACTAGCTTTCGCGGCAGGGAGCGCTGCTTAAGCAGCTTATGTACAGGAGGGACACTGATCTGCTTTGGTATCGGAAGCGGATGCCGATGAAATCTTACGGGCACGCGCACATGAGAGAGACACCCCGATCGGGCGGCACTGCGCAGCTCTGCCGGAGGCGTCGCCGAAAGCAGCACATTTACCCCCCCAGGCTTGCATACCTTCTCGGCAGCATACTGGAGCATAGGATCATTGTGATAGGGAAAGGCGTCGATTTCATCAATAATGACCAGGTCAAAGCCGTACTGAAACCGGAATAGCTGATGGGTCGTCGCAATCGTAATCTCTCCCTGTTCCCAGCGCTGATCACTTCCGCCGTACAACGTTACCACACTCGCATTCCGAAACGCTTTGCGTATGCGAGGATCCAGCTCCAGCACGACGTCACGGCGCGGAGTTGCGATTAACGCCCTGCCCCCGCGCTGAAGCTCAGCTTCAATGAGCGGGTATATCATCTCGGTCTTGCCCGCCCCGGTGACGGCCCAGAATAAGAATCGGCGAGGGGCTGGGTGGTGGGCAGGAGCAAGCATAAAGCGCAGCGCTGCGGCAGTTGCTTCGGCTTGGGCAGGGCTTAGTGCCCAGGTGGCGCTCAGTGCAGACGCGGCGCTTGGCGCGGGCGTGGCGCGCGCCTGAAGGCTCGGCGTGCCGAAGATGAGCAGGCCGCACTCTCGGCTGCGCCCCATGGTAAGGCACGCCTCGCAGTACGCACATGCGCGGCCGCACCCCGCGCATGCCGTGCGGCGCATGCGCGCCGTGCCGCTGCCGCATCGCTGGCAGCGGAGCCGCGGGCGCGGCCTGGCGCCAAGCGCCGCTCGCCACCGCAGCAGCCGGGGCTGCGGCTGCGGGGCGACTGCTGCGCCTAGGCGCAGCAGGCCGAGCAGCGCGGCCAGCTGGAGCGCGGGGGCTGCCGCGCTCCACGCCGCTGCGCCGGCCGGCTCGGCCGCGCCCGCGGCCCCAAGCAGGGCGAGCGCTTCGCTGCTGAGCAGCGCTCGGCCCTGCAAAAGCGAAGCCGCGCGGCAAGCCCGCGCAGCAAGCGCCTTCGCGTCCGCCACGCCTCCGGACGCCATACCTTCAGTCGCAACGACCTTCACCGCATGGGCATCCTCCCGCTCCTGAACCGGCAACCCTAAGCGGACATCAGAAGCCCATGCTTCGCGAACAAGGCGCGCCATCTCCTCGCGCACTCCATGCTCGTCCCGAGCTTTGCCGGACCATCGCTCTGCCACTTGTACGGCATGCCCGAGCGGAATCGGCACAGACCACGCAATAACAGCAACTACCTCTCTTCTCCTTATTGCTTCTTCCTTTAGATCTGCTTTCACTGCCTTCCCGTTCTTTGCCGCTTCTTCCGTCTCGCCTGCCCGCGCTCTTCTCCTCACTGCTTCTTCCTTTACTCTTACTTGCGCTATCTTTCCGTCCCTTATCACTTCTTCCGCATTGTCCGCTCTCCCTATCTCCCCGTTCCTTCTCTTATCCCCCGAATTTCTGCCCCGCCTCTCCTCTTCGTTCCTTCCCACTTCTATCTCCCCACCTCTTTCCGCCTTTCCCACACCGCTCCATCCCCCAGCAGCCACCCCAACCGCCTTCCTATACCCGCTTCCCAGCCAATAAGCAAAGTCTATCTCAGGCGCCACGGACCACCTTGCCCAAGAACCGCCATGTACCAACGCCGCATATACTGTCACCCTCACACGATCACCCCATTCCCACGACAAAAAAGCACACCCAAAAACCGCCCAAAGGCAGTTTACACGGGTGTGCTTCACACGTCTGTTTTATTCTCTTAGGAGGATTATACCTCTAGCTCAATGCCGCTGCAATCCATTCGTGTTCGTTCAGAGCGCTCTTGTTATTGCCCTTACACATTTCCGCCTCAATAAGGCAGCTTCGACAAATCCGCCGGATCACGCAGGTCGATTAACACCGCATGCTCCTTCGAGGACACAATACCTTCAGCTTGTAACTTCCATAGCAAATTCGTCGGCTCCGCCAAAGGCTTTTTCGCTTTCGAGTTGCTCCGCTTGCTCGACTTGCTCTGCTTGCGCGGCTTCCACGGGTTCATGCGGAAGCGGTGCCATTTTACCGGCGCTTCCTTCGCACGACGCTCCTCGGCTGTTGCTGCGGTGGCATGCCCTTTTACAGATGCGAGACTCTCGTGCGTGTCCGTCACAGCGCCGGAATGTTCATTTTGCCCGATACCGGAGTGAAATTGGACATCCATGCCCCTTCTGGCGAAGATCCTCGCGATGCCCATCGTATCATCCTCGGAGCCGCGGTCCACGACAGTCACTTTCACTTCTGTGCCGGAAAAATGAGAGAACCGCCGAAGCGATCGCATATACCATTCCATCTGCAGCTGGTGGTTACCCGCGATGAGCACGTAATGCTGCACATCACGCTCTCGCTTCCAGGTAAGCGCGAATGCGGCATGCACGGCAGCCGCTGCCAAGGCGTAACAACCGAAGATCCATAATAGGACTGGAATCAAGGCAGCCACCTCCTTTTTTGTGACATCATATGCCGGGAAGCGCCCATGGGTGACGGACTTTCACGGACAAGTCGCAAAAAGGGGCTTGCCTGTCAGCCTAAAAAATTACCGCTGCACCTGCCAGCCCGCAGGCAGCTTGGACCCCGCCGGCAGCTGCATGCCGATTTCCGGTCTAACCATGACCTGCTGCTCGCTCGGCAGCACGATCGTAACATCGCATGAAGGCGTGCCGTCATTCAGCATATGCCGCTCCTCGGAAGGTCGATTCACCGTTACGTACAGCGTCTCACCTGCCTGACGAGCCACTACAAGCTCCGGCGATCCAGGCGCCGCGGCATCCTTCTGAAGATCATAGCGGCACGCGCCGAACGCCGAAAGCTGTCCCGCATCGCTGCCATCCGCATCAAGATGAATGCGGCCGTTCCAGTAGTTCTCGCCTTGTACTACGATTTTCTTCACATTAGCCGCAATACGCTCCGATATCTCTTGAGCCTCCACACGCACCTCACGGGAGCCAATGCTTCCGCGCACTTCATCGAGCAGTCCGGTTGCACTCACGGTTGTGAACACCAGACAGCATCCTCCTAGCGCCGCAACCACGATAATACTGAATAGATCATAACGAAGTACCGCACTCTGCTGCTCGGATTTGCTGCGCCATAGATAAATGACGATTTCGAGCCCGAGCAGAATAAGCAGCATCGGCCACCAGACAATGCCCTGGTCGAACCATTGAAAGCCGCCGAGAGAGGATGCCAGCAGCATGATGCCCATCGCAATAAGTGCCGCACCCATCGACCATGTGCCTACGCGCCATTGTCTCATTCCGGCTTCACCTCTTTCTTGCCCGAGAGCAGCTTAACGCCCGCTCCGATGAGCAGCAGCGCAGTCAGCCCGGTTTTGAAATAATAGCGGATGTCTGAAGTTAGCTGCCAGTCGCCCCATACGCGCTGAATATACTCGATCAGCATCCGGTCTGCGATATAGTAGAGGCCAAGCGCCATGAGGCCGATGCCAAGCCATTTCTGGTGGTTGATCAGCCAATCGACAATCGGCACATCCTCGAGCTCGCCTTCCCCGCTGTTCAGACGGGACTGCATCTGCAGCGCATCGAAGAACGAGAAGCACCAGAACAGCGGTACGAGAAATAGAAACAGGGAGAGCTGCAGGACGTCCAGCAGATAGATCGACAGCAGGAAGCCCGCCATAAGCTGAAGCCCTCTCTTCTGCAAGCCGAGATACATATGGCCCGCTCCCGGCATAATCGACAGCACCGTCGACAGCCATTTGCTGCGCTTGCCGCCTTGACGATGCTCCTCCCAATCCTCAAGCACCGATTTGTCCTGCAGCGTCTCGCCCGCCTGCTTCAACTGCACATGGCGAATGGCGTCAAACATGCCGAAGATCCATATGATCGGCAGCACAATGAGGAAGGTCAGGAAGCCCGGCTGATCGGCCAAAATCGCTACGAAAACGATCATCGCAAACAAGCCGAAGAATCCGATCATAAGATTCAGTCCCCGCTGCATGAGCCCCAGCTGCAGATGGCCAAGCCCCGGAATAAACGACAGCAGAATCGTGTAAAATCGCTCACTGGATCGGCCTTGCACATTCTCATTGGCAGCAGGCGCATATATAACGCCGTCCAGCTGCTCCGAGACATACATCGGATGCACAGGCGGAACATGTACGCCGCTGATTCTGCTGCCATTTTGGCGGACGAGATAGATAATGAGATCCATGAAATTAATGAGCCAGAAGACGGCGGAGAAGAACAGCCCTATGAAAAAGAACGCTTCCTCCCCTTCGGCGGCTCCTGCCACAATGCCAAAGAACAACGACATGATACACAATAGAAGGTACAATGTCCCCCGTCCCGAACGACCGACCCTGTAATGCCCGATGCCCGGCAGAAATCCCAGAAACAAGGTTAACACTGGATTTTTGACCACACCGCTCTCTCCTTTACTTCAATGTTGATTTATTTGGTTTCACGACGATGGAATCAATAACAGCTGATGTACGCTCCATGATCGAGGTTGTTACGGACTCGCGCTTGCTCAGCTGCTGGGCTTCCCAATGCTCCGGCTGGTCAGCTAGCCGCTGGAATACGCCCGCCGACATAAGAAGCAGCATCACGCACACAGCAATGAGGTAATGAACGAGCGCCTGCTTGCGACTGTCTCTGCTGCCTTTCTTGCGACGCTGAACGGCCTTGTCTGCATCCTGCTGAGGAGGGGATTGGACCTCCGGCATTGCTGCAGCTGTCTGCCCCAGCGTTCTCACTTGCTCCATGACGCGCTTCGTAATCGCATCCGCGGCTTGGCCGCTCAAGCGCTCGATCTGCGGAGCCTCCGATAACACATCCATATATCGCAATAAACACGGCTCACACTCGGCCAGATGCGCCTCCACCTCTTGCCGCTCCTGCTCCTGCAGCCTGTCCTCCGCGTAATTTCGCAAGTCCGCGTCATCCCAATGCTTCATTCCAAATCCTCCTCCTTCCAATGCTTGCGCATCCATTGTCTCGCCCGGTACAGCTTGGATTCCACGCTCTTGATCTGCAGCTGCTCTTGCTCGGCAATTTCCTTCTGGGGCCGATCCTCCAGGAAATAAGAGCGCACAATGCTGCGGTAACCTTCCGGCATTGCGCCTACCAACGCCCGAACCCGGCGTTTGCGGTCACGCTTCAGCGCTTCGGTCTCGGCCGGCAGCGCGTGCGACCTATCTGCCGTCATCAAGGCGCTCGCCGCAGCCTCTTGCTGGAGCAGCTCTGCCTTGCGGGCATTGCGCCGCTTGCAATCGATAGCGAGATTAACGGAGATCCTCGCCGCCCAAGTCTTGAATCCTTCGCCCCGATAACTCTCCAGGGAGAGATAGATTCGAACGAACGCCTCCTGCAGCGTATCCTCCGCATCCGCCGTATCCCGCAGCACGCTCCAGATCAGCCGGTACAGCTCGTCCCGGTACAGCGCCACGAGCTCGCTGTATGCTTCCCGGTCTCCACCTCTAATTTGTGCAATCAACGCCTCGTCCCGAATCTCTCTCCCCCCTCTCACATGAAATAGACGATGCTGCCCCTGCTTACCCCTGCACTTCGAAAGGATTATTTTTGTTTACTAGACTCGCTGACAATCGGGTAGGAGGCTACCCATTAGTTGAGTAGCCGACCTCCCACACCACCGTACGTACCGTTCGGTATACGGCGGTTCCTAAGTTTACGTTGTAACTTGTCGGTAGTAATCTGAAAAGAATAAGAATCCGAGTTCTTTGAGGGTATTGTTGTCGAGGGATTTGGAGAGGATCGGGCTATGGGAGGTTCTCCAGTAGCCCTTTCTTGTGTTGGCGTATTCCCATGCTTGTTTGGCGCGGATCCCAAATGCTTTTAGGTTCGTAAACCTTGTCTTCACTCGTTTCCATTGTTTCCAGTACACCATGCGGATTCGCCTTCTCATCCATTCGTCTGCGGTCTGCATCAG
>NZ_QTTN01000013.1 GCF_003386535.1 Paenibacillus taihuensis | reverse complement strand
GCGGAGCGGATTGCTGAAATCTACCGACAACGCTGGCAAATTGAAGTGTTTTTCCGGTGGATTAAACAGCATTTGAATGTGCCTACGCTATTTGGAAGGACACCGAACGCTGTATATGGTCAGTTGTACACCGCATTGATTGTGTACGTGCTGCTTCAGTTCGTGTACATGCAAGGGAATAGCCAGGTTCACCCAAGTGCACGGTTGTCTTTTGTTGAGTTTGACCGATTGATCAGCTTTGCTGCTTTGCCTCCCGAATGGGTGGTCTATTTGGCGAACCATCTCACATTCCCATAACCTAGATACTGGTAAATCAACAGGCGTGGATTTATCCAACATAGCGGGTTACGTAGTAGTTTCATTGGTATCTTCAAGCAGAAAAGCACCCGAAAGCGCCGATCAGCGCTTTCGGGTGCTTCTATGTTTAGACCGTATTAAGGCGTTACGCTGCGCAGCACAGTCAAATGACCGTCCAGCTCATAACCGCCAAGGCTAGCAGGGAGCAGGAAACACTCGCCTGCTTTCACAGCTTGCTTGCCGCCGTCCCAGCTCAGCGAGCCTTCGCCTTCGGCAATGACTAGTATGACGAAAGATTCCGGCGTCGTGGACAGCTGCCACGGTGCGCGAACG
This sequence comes from Paenibacillus taihuensis, assembly GCF_003386535.1. Lineage (GTDB taxonomy): Bacteria > Bacillota > Bacilli > Paenibacillales > Paenibacillaceae > Paenibacillus_Z > Paenibacillus_Z taihuensis. The sequence continues at coordinate 146,636 of NZ_QTTN01000013.1, read as the reverse complement.
AGACCTTTCTCCACGATGAAGTACGGCGATTCCGCGATCGTCAGCCACTCATTGTCACCGATTGCATCGGTTTTCATTCGGCTAGCGCCTGCGCCTTCATACGCGGTTACGTTGAGAGAGTCCTCCACGTGCAGCTCGCGGAGCTTGCCGTCCAGACCCGGACGGTTGTAGTCGAACACGCGGTAAGTCGTGTCGGAGTTTTGTTGAATTTCAGCAACGACAACGCCTGCGCACAGCGCGTGAACGGTGCCGGCTGGAATGTAGAATGCATCGCCTGCTTCAACAGGAACCTCTTGCAAGCAGTCCATGACGCGGCCTTCTTCGATTGCGGAAGCAAGTGCGGCGCGGTCTACGCCTTCTTGGAGACCATAGATAATCTTCGCGCCAGGCTTGGCGTCGAGGATGTACCACATTTCGGTTTTGCCAAGCTCGCCCTTCGGCAAGCCTTCATAGGAATCGGTCGGATGCACTTGGATCGACAGATCGTCGTTGCAATCCAGCAGTTTGATGAGCAGCGGGAAGCGTCCGCCTTCGACATAGCCTTTCGTGCCGAAGTACTCCCGTCCGTATTTCTCCCGAATCTCGTCCAGACCAAGTCCGGCAAGCTCGCCGTTCATGACCTTCGTCGTTCCGTTCGGATGGTCGCCGATCATCCAGCCTTCCCCGATCGAGCCTTCCGGCAGCTCGAGTCCGAATTGCTGCAGCGCGCGGCCGCCCCAAATTCGTTCTTTCATTTCTGGTTTAAATTGCAGCGGATAAACTTGTGTCATCGTAGATCTCTCCCCACTCCATAGTTGCCGTTGCTGTTAGGCTTTTTTCGCTGGCTGGAACATTTCGAGGTACTCGCGGTCCGGCCCGTAGAAGAAGAAGTAGCGCGCACTGTTCGGCAGCGTCGTAATTTCGGTATCTTTAAGCGGAACGCCAAGGCCTTTGATCCGTTCAAATTCGGCTTCCACATCATCCACTGTAAAAGCAAGATGGTGCGTGCGGCCTTCTTCTGCAAGCTCCCCAGGGTAGCCTTCAATCAGTTCGACTTCGGACTCTTCGCCGTCCGAGCCTGCGAGGAAACCAAGACGAATAACGCCGTTAGTGTGCGTCAATGTATACAGATATTTGAGTCCAACGACTTCCGTATAGAATCTGATCGAATCATCCAAATTGCTAACCATAACGCCAACATGCTCCAATTTACGAACTGCCATGAATAAAGACCTCCTAAGAATAATAGACTGCTGCTTCCTATACTTCTTCCATTACCGCTTCTCAATCGCTAACAGGAATGGTGCTTCTGCCTTCTGCGCCATTCGGTACAGCACAGCCTGCGCAACCGCCTGCGGCAGCTCGGAAACGTAGCGAGTCACCGCATCCGCTTCTTCATCGCCGCCGGCATGACCGGGATAGAGGACGACGGTCAAGATGCCGCCTTTGCGCAGCAAGCCGATCGCAGCTTCAAGAGCGGCAATCGTCCCATCCGTTGTCGTGATGATGCTCTGATCGGCGCCAGGCAAGTAGCCGAGGTTGAACATCACTGCGGCAACTTTGCCATGCGCATCCGCTGCGACATGCTTGTCCATCTCAGCATGGCTGGCATGCACGAGATGAACCTGCTGGCGCATGCGAACCGCCGTATCCGTCGATATCCCAGCTCCAGCCTCCGCCTCAGTTGCCTCGTCACTTCCAACCAGCCGCTGCCGCGTACGTTCGAGCGCCTCCGCTTGAATATCAAACGCATATACTGTCCCGCGCGGTCCGACCAGCTCGGCCAGATACTGCGTATCGACGCCATTGCCGCATGTCGCGTCAATGACGATGTCGCCGCTCGCTGCGCGCTCCTTCACCAGCTTGTGCGCCATGCTGAGCACGCTGAGGAAGCCCATTTACTGCGCCTCCCACAGGCGGCCCTGCCATGTTTCGCGCCGTGCCAGCTCATGGTCGATGCTGTTCAGCACTTCCCATTTCTTAAGACTCCACATCGGGCCGATGAGCAAGTCGCGCGGCGCATCGCCAGTAAGCCGGTGAACGATCATCTCCGGCGGCAGAATCTCCAGCGTATCGACGATCAGCTTCACATATTCATCCTGATCGAGGAAGCGGAGCAGGCCGGCTTCATACTGTCTCACCATCGGCGTCTTGCGCATGAGGTGAAGCAGGTGGATCTTGATGCCTTGCACATCCATCGCCGCAACCGCACGGCCCGTCGCGAGCATCATTTCATGCGTTTCCTGCGGCAAGCCATAAATAATATGCGCGCATACGCGGATGCCGCGTGCACGAAGCCGCTTCACGGCATCTTCGTAGCAGGCGGTATCATGCGCACGGTTGATGAGCTCCGACGTCGATTCGTGAATCGTCTGGAGGCCCATTTCCACCCATAGATATGTGCGCTCGTTCAGCTCCGCCAAATAATCGACGACATCGTCCGGCAGGCAGTCCGGCCGGGTAGCGATCGACAATCCGACTACGCCGGGCTGAGCGAGAATGGCTTCATAATACTCCCGCAGCTCCTCGACAGGTGCATACGTATTCGTATACGCCTGGAAATAGCCGATGTATTGCGCTTCCGGCCATTTTTGATGCTGCAGGTCTCGAATTTTATTGAACTGGGTCACCAGGTCGTCCCGCCGGCTGCCGGCGAAGTCGCCTGAGCCCCGTGCGCTGCAGAATGTGCAGCCGCCCGTTGCGATCGAGCCATCGCGGTTTGGACAGGTGAACCCGGCATCGAGCATCACTTTAAACACTTTTCCGCCGAATTGATCCCGCATTTCGTAATTCCATGTATGAAACCGTTTGTCGTTCCACAGCCTAGGCGTAACGGAGACGGCAGCTGTTTCGGTATGAACCTTCATCTTCATAGCTCCTTGCATCTGTCAAATTACTATGTACAATCATAACGAAAATCAGGGCAAATTGCCATGATGAACGGGAATTCCTCCTGAGCTCGGCTATTAACGCGGCATGGACAAGCTGGAAGAAGTGGCGGAATGAAAGCGATTTATTTTTAGAAAAGGGCTTGCAATACCTAACATGAGCTGTTATATTAGAAGGGCGACAGAACAAAGAAAACACTACTTTTCAACCCCTCTCCATAACAGTTTTCATGTCAGGTTTATAATTGGAAATTCGTTTTGAAAAAACCAGTTGAGGTGATGAGGAATGAACAATCAAGTGAAAATTCCTAATGGTGACGAGAAGGTAACTGTTGAACTGACGAGAAAAGAGCTTATGTCGCTTGCCGGCATCCGTTTCTACGATAACCATAAAATTGAAGTTTCCGCACGCAAGAAACTGCACGATCTGCTTGAAGCGCAAGAAAGCGCTCCACCGCAGCTGTATAACTAATCAAGAAGATAATAAGCCGTTGGCGTCCCAAGCGCCTAACGGCTTTTTTGTATTTTTCTATACACTGGCAGTCGCACACTTTACAAGCGGTGCGGAATTCGGGCACAATAAGGACTAGTTAAAACGCGGTAACCTGCGATCGATACTGGAGGAATCAATTGATATGCGTCTTAGAGGAAGAAAAGGCATTTTGGAGAGTCTGGAAGCCCAGCCGGAGCTAGTCGTTCTGGATGCAGCGCCGCATAAAGGCCGCTGGAAAGCGTTTTTCGGCAATGACAATCCGATTTATATTGAGCTTGGCATGGGAAAGGGCCGCTTCATTAGCGATATGAGCGTGCGCAATCCGCATATTAATTTCATCGGCGTCGACATGTACGACGAGCTTATCCGCCGTGCCAGCGATAAAGCAAGAGCGGCATGGGCTGAGAAAGGCGTAGACAGCCCGCCGAATCTGGCGCTGCTGCGCGCGAATATTGAGGGCATCGAGAGCATGTTCGCGCCGGACGAAATTCAGCGCATTCATCTGAACTTCAGCGATCCGTGGCCCAAAGCGAAGCATGCGCGCAGAAGATTGACTCATCCTCGCTTCGTGGCCAAATATATGGAGATTCTGAACGAGTACGGAGAGATTCATTTCAAGACCGATTCGCAATCGCTGTTCGAGTTCTCGCTTAACAGTTTTGCGGATATGGAGCTGCACATGCGGAATATCTCGCTGGACCTGCATAAGGAAACCTTGCGGGACGATCTCGTCCTTACTGAATATGAGTCGAAGTTCGTGGAGCTGGGCAATAACATTCACCGTGTCGAAGTCGTCATCGGCGAGAAAGCCATTGCAGCGCATAAAGAAGCGAAGCGCGCTGCTCAGATGAAAGACCAGGCAGCGGAAATCAGCAATGAAGTGGACGAGCCAAGTATGGCGCCGACCGCAACGTCCGAAGGATAATGCAAGCCGAGGTACATCCGCGACCAGCCTACGGAGACGCCTAAGAGGATGGCGATCGGAAGCAGGATCGGAAGCATGGCTGCATCAACTAATAACCATGGCATAAGCCAAGCGAATATCGCCGTTGTGTGACCCGATGGGAAAGAGGAGTCGCATAGCGGCTTTTTGCATACATTTACAGTTGCGATCGCTTGATACGGGCGCAGCCTGCTGAACTTTCGTTTTACGATAGCTACAGGAATGTGGCTAATAACAATAGCGGCTACGCATTGCCAGCCAGCGGTGCTCCAGGAGCCTGATCCGAGCAGTGCAATCAGCAAAGCGGTAACAAGTGTGAATGTTGCTCCGCCTGTGTGCGTAATCGTTCCTAGCCATCTGCTAAGCCATAAACCTAACCCACGATGCGACGGCCTGCGGTTTGCCCACATTAATAAGCGCTGATCATGTGTAAGGACCCAGAACATCATATTGACCATTCCTTTTCCCTCCCAAGTGTAAACGGTACGCCTTGGTTCGAGTGTAGCGCACAATTGTTTACGCCGTATCAACGGTTTTATAAGCCATTATGAATTTCTTAACAGTCCCTTCATGAACAATTGATATGCAGGTAATACAGCCTCAATATACTGATAGTATAAGCTGGCTGCGCGAACGCGCGGCATATGCAAATGGAGGCGATAGGAATGCGTCTTGCATTGTTTACGGACACGTATGCACCCGATGTCAATGGAGTAGCTCGTACGCTTGAGAAGTGGGAGCATTTTCTACGGAGAAAAAATATACCTTGCCTAGTCTTTGCACCGAATTCCGCAGCAGCCGCACAACGTGAGTCCTCGCCGTTCGTAGAAAGGTTCATGAGCATGCCGTTCTTCCTCTATCCGGAATTGCGCTTTACGCTGCCGAATCCGATCCATATCCGCCGCGCGCTGGAGCAGTTCCAGCCCACCTTGATTCACGTCGCGACCCCGTTCAACATGGGCCTCTGCGGCGTACATTACGCCCGAAAACATCATATTCCGCTCGTTGCTTCATATCATACACATTTTGACCGTTATTTGGCGTTTTACAATATCCATTGGATGGTTAAGATGTTATGGAGGTACCTTGAATGGTTCCATCAGGACTGCCGGCGTATATTCGTTCCATCCGCCTCGACCTTGCATGGTCTTGCCGAGCGCGGCTGGGATGAGGAACGTCTCTCGGTCTGGACGCGCGGCATCGATGCGTTGCATTTTCATCCGATTGTTGATCGTACTGCACTGCTTGCAGAGCAAGAGATTGCAGAGGATAAGTTTGTCGTCCTCTATGTAGGCAGAATGGCACCGGAGAAAAATGTAGACACAGCTGTTGCAGCTTTCGCGAAGTTTCAGCGTGAGACAGGCAAAGATGCCGTATTCGTACTGGCCGGCGACGGTCCGCAGATGCAGCAGATGAAGCAGCTGGCAGCGCGCGAAGGCATTAACACGCGGTTCCTCGGCTTTACGGCCATGCCGAAGCTTCAGCAGTGGTATGCGGCAGCGGATGTGCTGCTATTCCCATCGCCAACGGAGACGTTCGGCAACGTCGTGCTTGAGGCAATGGCTTGCGGCACGCCGGTTATCTGTGCAGATAGCGGCGGTGTCGTGGACACAGTCAATCACGAATGGAACGGACTGTTATGCGAACCGGGCAATGCCGATGCATTCTGCGATGCGCTTGAGCGGATCTATCTTGATGAAGAACTGAGAAAAAGATTGATCGCAAGAGGACTCGCGCACAGTATGAGACAGTCTTGGGAATCCATTTTCGAGGAGCTGCTTGCGAGCATGGAGCAGGCGGCACAGCAGCCGGTTATTAGTTCATCAATTCGTCACATTGGCAGATAATTGGACGAAACTTTCCAGCTGCCAGCATCGTTTACAGAAATGAGTATCAAGAATGAATGTAAATGGATGAAATACGGGTGAATCGGCAGGAAACTCGCTTTCCTTTCTGGTAAAGCCCCAATGCAAGCGCTTTTCTCCGTTTTCTTGGCGTGAGAGAGGCGATTTCTACTTTTGACAAACAGGCGCATTGTGTGGAAAATCATTTAGGTTGCGGAAAAAATACAAACAGAGAAAACCGCGGCCACAGTCACCAAGAATAAATGACGTATACAGAAAACTAGAGAGAAGATAAAAATGGGGTCTCAAGGGGGCAGTACAAGTAAATGTTCAATACGATTATTATTGTGTCTCAAATCTTTTTGGCGTTCGTCGGCGTGTATCAATTTGTCATTTCGTTGTTCGGTATTGTAAGGAAACGTAAGGAAGCGAAGCATGCGCCGCAGAAGTCGTTCGCGGTTCTTGTGGCGGCACACAATGAAGGTCAAGTGGTTGGCGCGCTGATAGAGAATTTGAGAAACCTCGATTACCCGAAAGAACTTTACGATATTTTTGTTATTTGCGATAACTGCACGGATAATACGGCAGAAATCGCGCGCAGCATGGGCGTTCATGCCATGGAGCGCAAAAACCCGCATCTGCGCGGCAAAGGCCACGCGATCGAGTGGATGTTGAAAGAGCTCTGGGCAATGCCGCGCCAATACGACGGCATTGTGATGTTTGACGCAGATAACCTGGTCGGCAACGACTTCCTGACTTATATGAACAACGACCTTTGCGAAGGCCACAAGGTCATCCAAGGTTACCTCGATACGAAGAACCCGACTGATTCTTGGGTTACCGCTTCGTATGCGATCACGTACTGGTACTGTAACCGTCTATGGCAGCTGTCCCGCCGCAACTTGAACATGGCGAACTACCTTGGCGGTACGGGCATGTGCTTCGAGACTAACCTTATTAAGGAAATGGGCTGGGGCGCAACAAGCCTTGTCGAAGACTTGGAGTTCTCGATGCGCTGCGTGAAGCGCGGTATCCATCCGGTTCTGAACTACGATGCCAAAGTGTATGACGAGAAGCCGCTCAGCTTCAAAGCGTCGGCTAGACAGCGTCTGCGCTGGATGCAAGGTCACTTTACGGTAGCCCGCAGCTATTTCTTCCCGCTGCTCTGGGCAAGTATCAAAGAACGCAGCTTCGTGAAGTTCGATGCGGCGCTGTACTCGATCTCGGTATATAACACGTTCCTAGGCTTTATCGTTACAGCTATGCTCTGGATGGATAATATCATTCCAGCCCATAATGTATTTACATCGATTTATTATTATGCGCCGAACTGGGTTGCGCCGCTGGCGATCTTCCTGACGGCAGTTATGTTCCCGCTCGTGATGGCGCTCGAAGGCATCAAGTCGCCGAAGATGTATGCGCATCTGATCTCGATGGTGTTCTTCCAGCTTTCGTGGCTGCCAATCACATGTTATGCGTTCTTCACGCAGAACAACAAGCAATGGAGCCATACGCAGCATACGCGCGTGCTTCGTCTGGAAGAAGTGCAGAGCAAACAAGTTTAGTGGTTGACTTCACTTGATGCGCTGTGCTATAGTATTTCAGTAACATCTCTTGAACAACCTCATAAGATGTGTACGCACAAGCAGAAGCACCCGCTTCTCACCTACTCGGCTCTTAGCTGAATGGTACGCGATCGATGATTGTAATTGGCAGCAACGTTGAGTTGCTTTTGAAAGCCTACGATCTTGGTGAATGGAATGCGGGTCCTAATGTGGATCCGCATTTTTTGTTTTGCTTGATTCATAATTTTTGGAGGTGGCAGGTTATTAGCAGGGAACATCAAATCAATGATGAAATTCGGGCCAGAGAAGTGCGTGTCGTTGGTGCAGAAGGCGAGCAGCTTGGTATTAAGCCTTTCCGCGAAGCACTGCAATTGGCAATCGATTTGAACATGGACCTAGTGAACGTTGCACCGACAGCGAAGCCGCCGGTGTGCAGAATCATGGACTATGGCAAATTCCGTTATGAGCAGCAGAAGAAAGATAAGGAAGCACGAAAGAATCAGAAAATCGTAGACACGAAGGAAGTTTGGTTCCGGGCTAACATTGACGAGAACGACTACCAAACGAAATTCCGGAATGTCGTGAAGTTTCTGGGTGAAGGCGATAAAGTGAAATGTTCTGTTCGTTTCCGCGGACGTGAAATTACACATGCATCAGTTGGCCAGAAGATTCTGGATCGACTTGCAACAGAAGTTGCTGACTTGTGTGTCATGGAGCGTGTACCGAAGCTTGAGGGCCGCAGCATGATCATGATTCTAGCACCGAAAGCGACTTAATAATCAATCATTGAGGAGGATCATCAAATGCCTAAAATGAAAACACACAGCAGCTTGAAAGACCGTTTCAAAATCACTGGTACTGGTAAAGTAATCCGTTACAAAGCGTACAAGAACCACCTTCTTTCCGGCAAATCGTCCCGTCAGAAGCGTGTACTTAACACGCAGCCGAACCTGGCTACTGGCGATTACAAACGTCTGCAACAAGGCCTTGCAAACATCAAAGGTTAATTAGAACGATCTAATTTCGTATAAATATTACTCGGGAGGTTTCTACTCATGGCAAGAGTTAAAGGCGGATTCGTCCGCGCACGTCGTCGTAAAAGAATTTTGAAGCTAGCGAAAGGTTATTTCGGTTCGAAACACCGCCTGTTTAAAACAGCAAAAGAGCAAGTAATGAAATCTCTGCTCTACGCATACCGTGACCGTCGTCAACACAAACGCGACATCCGCAAACTGTGGATCGTTCGTATCAATGCTGCAGCTCGCCAAAACGGCCTGTCCTACAGCAAATTCATGTACGGTTTGAAGCTTGCGGGCGTTGAAGTTAACCGCAAAATGCTTGCTGACCTTGCAGTGAACGACATTAACTCGTTCAACTCGTTTGCAAACCTTGCAAAACAAAAAGTAAACGCGTAGGCTTAGGCTTACACGTTTTGATAGAGAGCGTCTTTCTGCTGAGCAGAAGGACGCTCTTTTTGTTGCACTTGGTTAGTTGTCATAGGGACAACGGTACAATCGCAATCAGTTGATAGTGAATAGAGTATAAGACAACGACATTTATACTCTCGAGACAGATGACAGTAATGGTCAATTGCCGTAGAAGGTCATTGCAGCATAAGAGTCTAGGGTGAGAGGGGTGATTTTATGCAACGTCAACGTCAACGTCAAAATGGGCGCCCGCGCGTAACGGAGCAGCAAGTGCAGCAACTCGTTGGTAAAACGATCTATGCGGTCCGCAAGGACGGCTCCGTCGTCACAGGCAAGCTCGTTCATGCGCACAATAGCAAACTTCTTGTCAGCCCGCTCGATGCCGACAAAAAAGCAGGAACGAGAGCGATCATCCCGCTCGTTCTGTTTGATCTGCTCGTTATCGGCCTGCTTGCAGGCGGCGGCTTCGGCTGGGGAGGCGGCTGGGGAGGTGGCTACCCTGGAGGCTATCCAGGCGGCTATCCAGGAGGTTATCCGGGTGGATTCCCGGGCGGAGTAGGAGGTATAGGCGGAGTTGGCCCAGGCGGCTGCGATACATGCGGACCGGGCTTTGGAAGCCCAGGCTTCGGTGGCCCAGGCTTTGGAGGCTATAACAATTTTTATTGATCCAGACGCTTAGCCATTTCGTAACAGCGAAGTTCAGGATAAGAACGAATCGTCTGAAAGCCCAGCCGCTGATAGAGCCGCTGGGCTCTTGGATTTGAGAAGTCGACGAATAGGGTCGCATAACGGCAGCCTGCTAACCGGGCATGCTCTTCGGCTTTACAGAGCAGCTTCGTTCCAATCTGCTTGTTGCGATGCTGGGGATGAACGACGAGCATGTCGAGCAGCAGCCGTTCGCCCTGCGTGTAGAAATGGAGGAAGCCTTGGGGCAAGCTTGATTTGGTCCGGGAACTGACAAGCGTTACACCATCGCTAAGCCGCCTCGGCAGCTCGCGTATCGTTTGCGCGTCTCGTGGAGAGGCTGTATACGAGAGCGGAATGAGCTCGCACTTGATGAGACGGATAATCTCATCGTCGTCGATGCGAGCGCGTCTGGCTCGAATCATGTGGCACGCACCCTGCTTTCTGGCCTATAGGATGCTTTATTCTATGCGGGTGGCTAGCGGGTCGCGATTAGGCGGAATGGGCAGGTACATAACTTTTTGAAAAAAAGCTGAACCTAGTTCTTGACGATTGATACTGCTACGCATATAATAAGCGATAAGCTAATAAGTGAACGGCTATGAAGAGGACGAAGTGTTAAGGGCTCTTTTGCTCCAGAGAGCGTTCGGAACTGCTGAAACCGACGCCAAAACCCCTTTCCAACGAGCTCACCTCGGAGCTGTTTCCCTGAAAAGGATCGCATGATGCGGTACCGTATTAGGGGAAATCGGAAGACACACGTTAATGTGTCAAGGTAGAACGATTACTTGTTCTAACCTTATGAGGTTATGCGCTGTGAGGCGTGTAACATATTTGGGTGGTACCACGGAAGCTAAACCTTTCGTCCCTAGGCGACATGCTCGCTCTAGGAACGAAAGGTTTTTTTGTTTATCGTCAGAGGACGGACTATGAAAGCCGTTTACACTTGGAAGGGAGGACGACTTAATGGACGCTCAACATGCAACGTTAAGGTCAAAAGAAGAAATCAAAGAAAACCTGAAGAAACCGGAGGTCATTACCGGTTCGGAAATTTTGCTTCGCAGCTTGGTGCTGGAGGATGTGGAGTGCGTCTTCGGTTACCCGGGCGGCGCAGTATTGTACATCTACGATGCCATGCATGGATTCTCGGACTTCCACCATCTGTTGACCCGTCACGAGCAAGGCGCCATTCATGCGGCCGACGGTTACGCGCGGGCTAGCGGTAAAGTTGGCGTATGTATTGCAACATCGGGACCGGGAGCAACGAACCTCGTCACAGGAATCGCAACTGCGTATATGGATTCGGTACCGCTCGTCGTCATTACCGGCAACGTTGCGACGACACTGATCGGAACGGATGCATTCCAAGAAGCAGACATTACCGGCATCACGATGCCGATAACGAAGCACAGCTACTTGGTTCGTAAAGCTGCTGATCTGCCTCGTATCATTCACGAAGCGTTCCATATCGCGAACACAGGACGTAAAGGTCCGGTATTGATCGATATTCCGAAGGACGTTTCGGCAGAGCTCGCACTGTTCGAGCCGGCAACTGAAATTAACATTCGCGGCTACAATCCGACAGTATCACCGAACAAGCTGCAGGTTGACAAGATGATCAAAGCAATAGCGGAAGCGGAGCGCCCGATCGTATTAGCAGGCGGCGGCGTTGTTTACTCCGGAGGCCACGAAGAATTGTTCGAATTTATTAAAAAGTCTGGTATTCCGATCACGACGACATTGCTCGGACTTGGCGCTTTTCCAAGCGGCGAGGATCTGTGGCTCGGCATGCCAGGTATGCACGGTACGTATACATCGAACATCGCGATTCAAGAATCCGATCTGCTCATCAACATCGGCGCTCGCTTCGATGACCGCGTAACCGGCAAGCTGTCCGGCTTCGCGCCGAAAGCGAAGATCGTACACGTTGATATCGATCCTGCCGAGATCGGCAAGAACGTACCGACCGATATTCCAATTGTCGGCGACGTGAAGACCGTGCTTCAGATGGCGAACAAAGATGTGCAGTATGCAGCGAAAGCTGATGCATGGCGCGCTAAGCTGGCAGCGTCCAAAGCGGAGAAGCCTTACAGCTACACCGATTCCGATGAAGAGCTGAAGCCGCAATGGGTTATCGAGATGCTGTATGAAGAATCGAAAGGCGAAGCGATTGTAACGACTGACGTAGGCCAGCACCAGATGTGGGCAGCGCAGTACTACAAGTTCAAGCAGCCGCGCTCGTGGGTAACATCCGGCGGCCTTGGCACAATGGGCTTCGGTTTCCCTTCCGCTATCGGTGCTCAGATGGCGAATCCAGATCGTCTCGTAATCTCGATTAACGGCGACGGCGGCATGCAGATGTGCGCGCAGGAGCTTGCCATTTGCGCAATCAACAACATTCCGGTTAAAGTCGTTATCATTAATAACCAAGTGCTCGGCATGGTTCGCCAATGGCAGGAGCTCATCTACGACAACCGTTACAGCCACATCGACCTTGCAGGCAGCCCGGATTTCGTGAAATTGGCTGAAGCATACGGCGTACGAGGCTTCCGCGCTTCGAATAAGGAAGATGCTCGCTCAGTATGGCAGGAAGCAATGAACCACGATGGCCCGGCAGTTGTGGAATTCGTCGTTCGCAAGCACGAGAACGTGTATCCGATGGTTACACAAGGCTCCACAATCGATCAAATGTTAATGGGGGATGCGGAATGAAGAGACATACAGTAGCAGTTCTCGTAAATGACCAGCCAGGCGTCCTCCAGCGCGTATCCGGATTGTTCGGACGCCGCGGCTTCAATATTGAAAGCATCACCGTCGGGACAAGCGAGGAAGCCGGCTTGTCCCGGATGGTAATCGTCACAACTGGTGATGATAACACGCTGGAGCAAGTAACCAAACAGCTGTACAAGCTCATCGACGTTATCAAAGTCGTTGATCTGAGCGCGAACCCGATGGTAGGCCGCGAGCTGGCACTCATTAAAGTTAATGCAGAGCCAGGTGCACGTCCGGAAATCATGGGTGTTGTTGAAACGTTCCGCGCAGCGGTTGTCGATATCGGAACGACTTCGCTTATGGTGCAGGTCGTTGGCGATACCGAGAAGATTGATGCAATGATTGAGCTGATGAAGCCTTACGGCATTCGCGAGCTTTCTCGTACCGGCGTTACGGCAATGATCCGCGGAAACGCTAGATAACTAGTTCATAGAAGAAACGAAGGTAAGTAAATTGCAAGGCCGTAGGCTAGATAGTGGCTTAAAACCGCTTTTGAGCGGGGGTTAGAGCGAGGGAATCCTGAAGATGATCTGCGAAGCTCCCTTCTGTAACACCCGCTCAAAAGGGTTAAATTAAAGGAGGCTTCATTTACATGGCAGTTACATTGTACTATGAAAAAGATGCAGACCAAAGCGTTCTGCAAGGCAAAACAATCGCAGTTATCGGTTACGGTAGTCAAGGTCATGCTCAAGCACAAAACTTGCGCGACAGCGGTCTGAAAGTTATCATCGGCCTTCGCCCTGGTAAATCCGCAGAGAAAGCAAAGAACGACGGCTTCGAAGTTCTGACAGTTAGCGAAGCTGTTAAGCTTGCTGATGTTGTTCAAATCTTGATGCCAGACGAAACGCAAGCACGCGTTTACAAAGAAGAAATCGAGCCAAACCTGAAACAAGGCGCAGCTCTGATGTTCTCCCACGGCTTCAACGTTCACTTCGGTCAAATCAAACCTCGTAAAGATACAGACGTATTGCTCGTTGCTCCTAAGTCGCCGGGCCACATGGTTCGCCGTACGTACGTGGAAGGCTTCGGCGTTCCTGGTCTGATCGCAATCGAGCAAGATGCAACTGGCAACGCGAAAGCGATCGGTCTTGCATATGCAAAAGGTATCGGCTGTACTCGTGCAGGCGTTATCGAAACTTCGTTCAAAGAAGAAACAGAAACAGACTTGTTCGGTGAGCAAGCAGTTCTCTGCGGCGGTGCTACTGCACTTGTTAAAGCAGGTTTCGAAACTTTGGTTGAAGCTGGCTACGCGCCGGAAATGGCATACTTCGAGTGTCTGCACGAGCTTAAGCTTATCGTTGACCTGATGTATGAAGGCGGTCTTGCTACGATGCGCGACTCCATCTCGAACACAGCTGAATACGGCGACTACGTAACTGGTCCACGTATCGTAACTGACGAGACGAAGAAAGCGATGAAAGCCGTTCTGTCCGATATCCAACAAGGTAAATTCGCTCGCGACTTCATCTTGGAGAACCAATCGAACAATGCATTCATGACAGCAACTCGCCGTAACGAAGCAGCTCACCCAATCGAAGTGGTTGGCGGTCAACTTCGTGAATTGATGCACTGGATCAAGAAATAATCAGGTATTAATTAGAAAATTAATGCCCGGATAAACGAAGCCGGTCCCTGCGCTTCCTCTATGGAGGCGTCAGGGCCGTTTCGCTATCCGGGTAATTCTTGAAGCTCGAGGTGCAGCTAATGCGTAAAATTCATATTTTCGATACGACGCTTCGTGATGGTGAGCAATCTCCTGGCGTAAACCTGAATACGAAGGAAAAGCTTGAGATCGCTTACCAGCTGGAGAAGCTGGGCGTTGACCGGATCGAAGCCGGCTTCCCGGCCGCTTCCCCGGGCGATCTGGCAGCAGTGAACGCTGTTGCCCGCGCCGTCAAGAATGCTTCCGTCATCGGCCTGGCACGTTCCCGCGAGCAGGACATCGATGCAGTGGTTGAAGCGCTGAAGGGCGCTCAGGACCCGGCTCTGCATGTGTTCCTCGCGACGAGCCCGATCCACCGCAAGCACAAGCTGCGCATGGAGAAGGATCAGGTGCTGGAAACGGCAGAGCGCGCGATCAAGTATGCGAAGCAATATTTTAGCAAAATCGAATTTTCGGCGGAGGATGCAGGCCGCACAGAGCTTGACTTCCTGTGCCAGGTTACGGACATGGCGATCCGCGCAGGCGCGACGGTCGTTAATATTCCGGATACGGTCGGCTACATGAACCCTTCGGAGTACGGGAACATCTTCAAGACGCTGAAGGAGCAAGTGCCTGGCATCGAGAAGATCCAGCTTAGCGCGCATTGCCATGACGATCTTGGCATGGCAACAGCAAATGCGCTGGCTGCGATTCTGAACGGCGCCGACCAGATCGAAGGTACGATCAACGGCATCGGCGAGCGTGCAGGCAATACGGCGATAGAGGAAGTGGCGATGGCGCTTGCGACACGTGCAGACTTCTTCGGCGCGACAACGACGCTGAACTTGCGCGAAATTGCGAAGACAAGCCGTCTTGTCAGCAAGCTGACAGGCATGATCGTTCCAGGCAACAAGGCGATTGTCGGTGCGAATGCGTTCGCACATGAGTCCGGCATCCACCAGGACGGCATGCTGAAGGAGAAGACGACGTACGAGATCATCTCGCCGGAAACCATCGGCCTTCGCGATTCCAAGCTCGTGCTTGGCAAGCACTCCGGCCGTGCGGCATTCCGCGAGAAGCTGATCGATCTTGGCTATGAGCTGGACGAAGAAGCAGTGAACACGGCCTTCGCGAAGTTCAAGGACCTTGCAGACAAGAAGAAGAACGTCATGGACGAGGACATCCGCGCGATGCTCGAAGAGAAGCTGGCGGAATCACCGGAAGTGTACTCGCTTGAGACGATTGAAGTGAGCTATGGCAACAAATCGACGCCTAGCGCGACGATCCGCGTTCGTACGGCGGAAGGCGAAGTGAAAGAGCAGACTGCGGAAGGCAACGGCTCGGTTGACGCGATTTACAACGCGATCGACGGCTTGACGACGGAGAATGTTGAGCTTGAAGACTACTCCATCAAGTCCGTATCGCATGGTAAAGACGCGCTCGGCGAAGTGCATGTTGTACTGAAGCAGGATGAAGTATCTGCGCAGGGCCGCGGCCTGAGCACGGATATTCTCGAAGCAAGCGCTCGCGCATACATCGACGCTCTGAACCGGCTGATTGAGAAGCGGAAGTCCCCGGGCCGACGCGACAAAATGAGCCTGATCTAACAGAAGTGAATGCTCCGGTAGTCCTCTAGTAGGATAACCGGAGCTTTTTTTGCGTTATGGACAGGATTGCCATGATATAATGATGGAAATACCGATACCGGGGGACTTGAAATCGATGCTATACGTATGGATCATGCTGTGGATCGCCTCGGCGCTGCTCATCGTCGCGAACCGGCGTAATGCCGCCGGACGTTGGCTCAGCTTCGTCTCGTTCTGCGGCGGTGTGGGGGCGCTTGCATCTGTGCTGGAAGGCTGGATCGTCTCGATGCTGGCAACCGGTGACATCGATGCGTCCGGCGAGCACGTGCTGCGCATCATTCAGCGCTGCTGCTCGTGGACGAGCTACTACGGCTTGCCGTACGGATTTCTGTGTTTCGGAGTATCGTACAATACGGATTTGCTGCCGGCGCGGCTTGCAAGGTGGGTGCCGCTGCTTGGGCTGGCGTTCCCGCTCGGGATGTTAGCGCTGCCGATAGCAGATGACTATCCCGTTCACTATAACTTGCTCGCGATATGGACGATTCCTTATCTCTTGTTAGGCGCGGCATTGCTGCTGACGAAGAAGCATGTTCACCCTGCTGAACGCCGCGCTCACGCGATCATGCTTGTAGCCGTGCTGCCGGCAGTCATTGCCGCAAGCACGATGAACTATGTGCTGCCGCTGTTCGGCCTCTACCGGATGTGGCGGTATAATGTGTACCCGATCGGCTTTGCATTCACCATCTTCATCGTTTCATTGTTCAGCTTCGGCTTTCTAGGCGTGCAGCTGCTCATCGAGCGGCGGCAGCTGAATCACTCGCTGCGGGCGATCACGAGCGGAACGGCGATGCTGAACCATGCGATCAAGAACGATATCGGCAAGATGAAGCTGTTCACGGACAAGATCAAGCGGGAAGCCGCAGCCGGCGGCAACGCAGAGCTGCAAGCGGACATCAGGGTCATCAGCTCCGCCGCGCAGCATATCGAAGCGATGATTCGCAGCGTGCACGAACGGACGCAGGAGCTGCAATTGCAGCTGCAGGAAGTAAGCTTGGCGCAGCTCGTGCAGGAGCAGATTGCAGCGCTGGAGCAGCAAGCGGCGGCCAAGCGAGTCGCGATAACAACGCGCTATGACGACAATGCGGTTGCGATCGTAGATGCTGCGCAAACAACGGAAGCGATTCATAATGTACTGCAGAATGCCATTGACGCGATGGCAGGCGGCGGACAGCTGACGGCTGCCGTAATCGCCGGCAAACGAGGAAGCACAATCGAGATTACAGATACAGGCATCGGAATCGAGAAATCGCAGCTGCGCAAAGTCATTGAGCCGTTCTTCACGACGAAGAGCGGGAAGACGATGAATTTCGGGCTGGGACTTGCTTACTGCTATCAGCTGATGAATAGGCAGGGCGGCGAGCTGCGGATTAGCAGCGAAGCGGGAGTCGGCACTGTGGTGCGGTTCCATTTTCGGGCGGTTAGAAAGAAGGGGGCAAAGGCGTAGGATGGCAGATCAACAAGCAGATTCGAAGATTCGCATTATGCTCATAGAGGATGACCCGGACTGGCGCAGGGGGCTAGCAGCTTATTTGAACGGCCAGCCGGATATGCAGGTCATTGGAGAAGCGGATTCGGCAGAGACTGCGCTTGCGGTTGCACCGACCGCTGGCGCTGATATCATCCTGCTCGACATTATGCTCACCGACAGCCCGGATGGACTGCGGCTTGCTTCGGAGCTGTCTGGCAGCGGCGCGCAGATCATTATGCTGACGTCGATGGAGGATCGTGCTTTTGTCGTGGAGGCCTTCCGTGCCGGTGCCGTGAACTACCTGGTGAAGTCGGACTTCACCGCCATTCCGGATGCCGTGCGAAGCGCAGCGGCTAACCGTTCTTCAATCGATAGCTCCGCTGCACGCCTCATGCTGGAGGAATTCCGCCGCCTGAAGAAGCTCGAGCGCGAATACGAGACGGATAAGTTCAAGCGCCTGCTGACGCCGTCGGAGGTGCAGCTGCTATCGATGATTCATGATGGCTACAGCCAGACGCAAATTGCGGAGAAGTCGTTCCTGTCGCTGCGTACGGTGAAAAACCACGTGAATAACATTTTGCGCAAAATCGGGGTAAAGAGCAGTAAGGAAGCTGCGCAGCAAGCGAAGGACAACGAGCTGTTCTGACAAGAACGGCTTGAGTGGCTTGAGCTCATTATTTGGTACCTTTATATGCTCAGCCTATAAAAGTCATAGCTTTTATATCTTTGTCATATTCGGTGCGAGTGTGGTACAACTAAGAAAGACTGAGAATCATAATCACGGGAGAGGGCCTGGATGCCCGCCCTGAATAAAGGAGAGTCATTCGACTATGGCAGACGTTAAAAAAATTGCAGTTATCGCCGGTGACGGTATCGGACCAGAGGTTGTAGGCGAAGCGCTGAAAGTATTGAAGAAAACGGAAGAGCTGTACGGCTACCAATTCGAAACGACTCACGGCCTGTTCGGCGGTATCGCGATCGATGAGACAGGTACACCGTTGCCGCAAGAAACGCTTGATATTTGTAAAGCTGCTGACGCTGTTCTGCTCGGCGCTGTAGGCGGACCGAAATGGGACAACAATCCGAAGGAGCTTCGCCCGGAGACAGGCCTTCTCGGCATTCGTAAAGCGCTCGGCTTGTTCTCGAACATTCGCCCGGCGAACGTATTCGACTGCTTGAAGGAAGCTTCCACATTGAAGCCGGAAGTGCTTGAAGGCACTGACCTGATCGTTGTGCGCGAGCTGACTGGCGGCATCTACTTCGGCGAGAAGTTCCGCCGTCAAGGTGAACACGGTGAAGAAGCAGTAGATACTTGCGTATACAATGTCGTAGAAGTAGAGCGCATCGTGCGCCAAGGCTTCGAGATTGCTCGTACGCGCCGCAAGAAGCTCGCTTCGGTTGATAAAGCGAACGTACTTGAAACTTCCCGTCTGTGGCGTGAAGTCGTAAACCGGATCGCGCCTGAGTATCCGGATGTCGAGCTTGAGCACGTGCTCGTTGACAACTGCGCCATGCAGCTGCTGCGACGCCCTGCAAGCTTCGACGTTATCGTGACAGAGAACATGTTCGGCGATATCATCAGTGACGAAGCAGCGATGCTGACTGGTTCGATCGGTATGTTGTCCTCCGCTTCGCTTGGCGAAGGCAGCTTCGGCCTCTATGAGCCGGTACACGGCTCCGCACCTGACATCGCAGGCCAAGGCATCTCGAACCCAATCGCAACAATCTTGTCCGTTGCATTGATGTTCCGCCTCACATTCGGCTACCACGAAGCAGCGCAAGCGATCGAAGATGCTGTCAAATCGGTGCTTGACGCAGGCCACCGCACAGGCGACATCGCAGTCGATAAGAGCAAGGCGATCGGCACTACAGCAATGGGCGATCTGATCGTTGCTGCGATCAAGAAGTAATTATATTAATTGTCCATTTTGTCCCGGAGCCGTTACAAGCTCCGGGTTTTTCTATACACTGGAAGGAACGGGAAGCAGGAATTTTGATTTGAAAGCGCGAATAAGTTATACAAAGTTTCGGATGCTTAGATGGTGGGTAATGCACTAAGGAGGGAGACAGGCATGAGCTTTTGCTGTGGAGCTAGTATGATCGGCACGAATGGTACGCTAAAACATTTTCGCACGCATATTCATAATGTTCCTATTCTGTTTTGCCCCGTTTGCCATCGCGTTGAAATTCATCACATGATTGAGAATGAATACGAAATTTTGGCCGAATACGCCCATGGCGACGGCGCATCCGAGGTCGACTTCATCGAGTATGTCGAGCAGGAAGAACAAGAGCTATTCGAGAACTGCGTCAATAATGAGAATGAAGATCCAATGGAAGTCGTGACGAATCAAATAGATATGGCGCTCGACCTGCTTTGTTTTGCGAAACAAATCAGCGATGAGAGCTGGGAGCAAGACTTGAAGCGCAGGCTCAGCGTATTGAACCAAAGGCGCAATAAGCTGCTGCAGCGAAGAACCTCTGAAGGGTATTGTTAATGAAAGTAACTGCCTCCTGATGAAGGAGGCTTTTTTATTGGTTCGTATTGCAAAAAAAAAGTTTCCACTACTTAGCAGTGAAACTTTATTCGGTTTACCCCCTCAATCCAATAAGACAACACGAAAAATGTAAATGTGAGGTGGAGCGGTTGCTACTGGTACTGTTCAAACGAATTTTCGGCGGCAAGCATGAGAAATCGGCAGTCACTGAAGACCATCACATAGCTCCTGAAGAAGTTGTGGAGCAGATCAGACGCGGAGAAGCTTCGCGCAGTGATTTTATCGCGGCATACAAACCGTATATCGCGAAGGTGACGAGCCGATTTTGCAAAAGGTATATCGATCCGGAGCAGGCAGACGAGTTCAGCATTGCACTTGTCGCATTCGACGAAGCGATCGAGCAATTCAAAGGTCAGGCAGGAAAATCGTTCCTCGGCTTTGCCGAAACGGTCATTCGGCGCAGGCTTATTGACTATGTCCGAAAAGAGCAAAGGCATCAGGGGACAGTTCCATACAGCGCTTTCGATCAAGATGACGAAGAGGAAATGACGGTCAATCCGATTGAGACGAAAGAAGCGTTATATCGCTATTCGATCTCACAGGAAGCCGAAGCGCGCCGCATGGAAATCGCTGAATACGATGCAAGGCTGAAGGAATTCGGCATCTCCTTCATGGAGCTGTCCGATCTATCGCCTAAACATACGGATTCTAGGCTGCTGCTCATATCGATTAGCCGTCTGCTCGCAAACGAACCTGAGTTGTATGAGGTGCTGGAGCAGAAACAGAAGCTGCCGATCAAGGAGCTGTGCGAGATGGCCAGTGTGTCCAGGAAGACGATCGAGCGCAATCGGAAGTATATTATTGCACTCGCGCTTCTACATAATGGTGATTTCCCGCATTTGCAGCAATACATAGAACCGCAAGATCATGCACTGCCAGAAGAGGCTGAAGCAAGGGGGGTGAGAGCATGAGTCGTGGTATTGTTATGGAAACAGGCGCGAAATTTGTCGTCGTATTAATGCCGGATGGACAGTTTCGCAAAGTAAGAACGAGTCGAAAGCCGCAGATCGGCGAGGAGTTTAACTTCACGGAGCAGCGGCGATTGCAGAATCCGCGAAAGCTCTACAGTGCTAGCGCAGGTGCCGCGGCCATTCTGCTCCTCCTCTTCGTACCGTTCCTTGTCAACTTTTGGTCCAATAATCATCCGATCGTTGCTTATATGACGATGGACGTCAATCCGAGCATTGAGCTTGGGGTGACGAAGGATGAGAAGGTCGTCGAGCTTCGGGCCATCAATGATGACGGCGCCGATGTAACGAAAGGCCTGGAGTACAAAGGCCTCCCGCTTGCGGAAGTGACCGAGGCGATTATGGATCGCATCAGCGCTGGACCGTATTTGAACAGCGGCGAAGGCGATGTCATCATTACGAGCGTACTCGTCGGCAAGGATCAGGCGCCAGACTACGAATTGAATGTCACGTCGCATATGGACGAAGCCGTTCATAAGTCGCTGGAGAAGACGGATAAAGGCCGCAGCTTGCAGGTTGCCGTAACGACGCTTTCCGCGCCGGTTGAAGTGAGAGACGAGGCGAAGAATGACGGCTTGTCGGCAGGTAAAATGGCTTTCTATCTGATCGCGAAGAAGAAAGGCTACGATATTTCGCTTCACCAGCTGAAGACGGAATCGATTCATCAAGCGGCGAAGCCGATGGGCGGCGTGGCGGCAGTCGTGAACGACGATACTCCGCCGAAGAAGACGGACGCTGCGAAGACGACGGCGAAAGCTGGCGACGATCAGAGCGTGAAGGATCAGCCGAAGTCAACCGGGAAGGATGACAAGCCTGGTTCGAGCGAGCCTGGAGCTTCCTCCGTTGCAACCGGAGCAGATGCGAAGGCGAAGCAAGAGAAGCTAGAGAAGCTTCGTGAAGCGCAGAAGGAGCAGTTGAAGGAGCTTGTGAAGAAGGAGCAAGAGAAGCGCCTGAAGCATGAGATCGAGAAAGCTGCGAATAGAGGCAAAGGCAATGACAATAAGCCCGGCAAAGGCTGTTGCAGCAGTCAGAGCGGCGGCGACTGGCGCGATAACGATAAGAAAAATGAGGATAAGAAGGGAGATGGCGGCAAGACGTCGTCTTCCGGAGCTCATTCTTTAGGTCGAGATAATGATCATCGCGGCGGTAATGACGATAACGGCAACGGTAAGAAGCAGGATAAACAGCATAGTGGGCAGCAAGGCGGCCAGGAAGATGCGAAAAACACTTCCTATGGTCGCCCTAGCGGCGTTCAAGGACATGATTCAATACCGTCCGGTTGGGGTAAAAATAATGGACAGAACTGGAATAACGGACAAGTGGAGAGCGGCAGCGCTAGCGGCGGAAGCAAAGGAAGCGACAAAGGCGGCAAGCAGCAGAGCCAAACGCAGGGCAAGACCGATGACCGTGATGGTAAGGATAACGGCAACGGGAAGAGCGATGATAAGGACAATGGTAGAAACGGCAAGGATGACAAAGGCAACGGTCAGAGCAGCCGCGACGACAATGAAGATCGCAATCATAGCAGTGGACGGGGACAGCAAGACGACAGCCGCAAGGGACGCGGCTAATGGGACCCCGAGGAAGGCGCAGGCATAATTGCCCGCGCCTTTCGCCCCATTCATCAATCGAGTCCATTCGACAGTATCTTCGGTTGACAGAAATTGGGTGCTATCTCTATGATGATTGTAAGCGATCTCAGACTCGGCACCTGCATTTACAAGGCATTAAGAGGGTGGAGGAGAGAATTGAACGTGGAAATGATGCATATTCGGGAGAAGTCAGACGTTATCCATGCCCGGGAAAGAGGCCGGGATATCGCGAAATCAGTCGGCTTTAGTCTTGTTGATCAGACGATCATTGCATACACAATTTCCGAACTAGCTCTCAAGCTCATATCCTTCGCAGAGAAGGGTCATATGACCATTCGACAGCTTTGTTACTGTAAAGGCGAACAAGCCAGCGGCATTGAAGTCAGATTATTCGATCACTTTCGTGGGCCGAGTCGAATTCAGCAGCAATGGATCGACAAGCTAGCTGCCGACTTGGAACTCACTCATGACCAGCTTCGCGGAACGATGATTACGTTCCGGAAGTGGACTCATTCGGAAGTATCGGAGGTACGCTACAGCTCACCGAACTGCGCGGCAGGAGAGGAGTAACACATGCAGGCCATGCAAGCCATTCGAAAACGCTACTTCCCAGCGCTCGCTGAATATATGAGAAGCGGAAGCGAAGCCTCGCTGTTCGAGGCGACTGAAATCGGCAAACTGCTCCATGATATACACCCGGAAGACATCATCGCGATTCACGAAGAATCGATGCAGAAGCTCGTGGCCAATGTGGATTCGGACGAAGCGCTTGGCTTATACAGCCGTTCGTTTATTTTTCTCATTGAGCTCATGGTGGCATTCCGTTTCCGGCTTCAGCCCGAACAGACGCCCGAGCAGCGGTTTAGCGAGATGCGCGATATGCTTCTCAGTTCGCACCGCTCTTTTCGCATGGTCAAAAATAAGTATGAGAATGTGCTGCAGCACATGGACAGCGGTATCGCGATCTTCGACAGCGATGGCATACTGTCATTCGTCAATGTGCAAATGGCCAAGCTGCTCGACATTCCGCGCAAGACGCTCATTGGCTGCAATATTATCGATATGATGTCGCATAGTCAGCTGAACCGCAGCACGAAACGGATTATTTTGCGCGTGTTCAAGGAAATGTATTTGCGCCGCAGCCGCTACCTGGAGTTCCAGGATGTGAACGGCCGGTTCCTGCTTGTTACGGTCACTTACGGGGATCAGCTGGATGGCGATTACCTGATCAGCGTGAAGGACGTGACGGAGTATAAGCAGATCGAGCAGTCCGCTTATCAGAACGATAAGCTGGCGATGCTCGGGAAGATCGCGGCATCGATCGCGCATGAAATCCGCAATCCGCTTACCTCGATTCGCGGCTTTATCCAGCTGCTGAAGCCTCATCTCGCACAGCTGGGCAAAGAAGAATATTCCCGCATTATCCTCACAGAAATTGACCGCGCCAACGATATTATCTATGAATTCCTTAACTCGTCGAAGCCTTCGGCACCGATGAAGCAGAAGGTGCCGATCAATTCGCTTCTGAAAGAAGTGATCCTGCTCTCCGATAGCGAAGCGCTGCTCAAAGGCTGCCAGATTCATCTGGAGACGTATGATGAGGAGCTGGCGATCTCGATCGACGTGAAGCAGGTGAAGCAGGTTATCTTGAATATTATTCGTAATGCGATTGATGCTATCGGCGAGCTGGAGACGGAACGGAGCGGGCGAATCGACATCGTTACGCGACGCGACGGACACGATGCCGAGATTACGATCCGGGATAACGGCAAAGGGATGGATACGACGACGAAGTCGAAGCTGTTCGATCCGTTCTTCACGACGAAGGCGTCGGGCACCGGACTAGGCCTGTCGGTCAGTTACCGAATCGTCCGCAATCACGGCGGCAAGATTCGAGTTTCGAGCAATCCGGGCGAAGGCACGGAGTTTAATATCTATTTGCCATTAGCAGAGTAAACGATTAGAATCGGGTATAACATCAGTTCATGAGAGATTGGACTAAGTAGGGCCAAGCGAATAAATCGGGGAAACCCGGTTTTTTTGTGTTGTCAACAAGCTGGAATTCGTAGATGATGGAGAAGAAGGAGCGAATGTGATAATGAGTGTCCAATTTATATATGATGACGGTGCTGCTGCAGGCGGCGCGAGTGGTGCGGCTGGTACGGCTGGTGAGAGTAGTGCGGTGGATGTTATGGTTGTATTCGTAACGAAGGAGGAGCTGAAGCAGCCGTCGGCGGCTGGGAGCGGATGGGTGCATCCGCAGTTGGACGAAGCGCTGCGGCAGCATGCCGCGAAGGAGCTGTTCAAGAGCGAGCCGAAGGAAACGCTCGCGCTTCCGACGCTTGGGCTGCTGCCGGAGTCGCATGTCCTCTTCGTCGGCATCCCGGCGAAGGACCGATTGACGACGGACAGCTTGCGCGATGCGGCGGCAGTTGCGGCGAAAGCGGTCGCGCGCCTGAAGGCAGCGGCGGTGAAGCAGCTGATTCCAGCAGCGCGGCGGCAGTTGCGGCGAAAGCGGTCGCGCGCCTGAAGGCAGCGGCGGTGAAGCAGCTGATTCCAGCAGCGGTAATCGGAGGTGGGGGCAGCGGCGTTAGTAGTTCGGCGCAGGCGATGACGGAAGGATACGCGCTGGGCTTATTCGTGCGCAAGACGGCGAAGAAGGCGGATGCGGAGGCGAAGAGAAAATCTAGCGTGGAGACGGTCACTTTCACGCCGGCTCAGCCGCCGCAGGACGCGGGAGCAGCTGCTGCGCAGTGGACAGCCGGCATTCAGCGCGGCGTTGTGTTCGCGGAGTCCGTTATCTATGCGCGGGATGTTACGAATCTGCCGGGCAATAAGCTGACGCCGCAGGCGCTGGCGGAGGAAGCGGAGAAGCTGGCGCAGAAGTATAATCTCGACTATGAGATTTTCGACGAGATTGCTGCGGCGGAAGAAGGCATGGGCGGGCTGCTCGGCGTTGGTCAAGGCAGCATCAATCCGCCGCGAATGGTCGTTATTCATTATGAAGGCGCACCAGGCAAGGTAGACAAGTGGGGCTTAATTGGAAAAGGCATTACGTTCGATACCGGCGGCATCTGCATAAAGCCGAAGCTAGGCATGGAGGAGATGATCTCGGACATGGGCGGCGCGGCTTCGGTGCTTGGCGTCGTGCGCATTCTCGGCGAGCTTCGTCCAGCCATCAATGCGGTTATCGTTATTCCGACCGCGGAGAATATGCCGTCGGATCGGGCATTCAAGCCTGGCGACGTGCTGACGATGATGAACGGCACGACCGTTGAGATTGTGAACACCGATGCGGAAGGCCGGCTTGTGCTGGCCGACGGCCTCACGACCGCGATCCGCCGCGGCGCGACGAAGCTGATCGACGTCGCGACGCTGACAGGCGCGGTGCTGGTCGCGCTCGGCGATGTCGCTACAGGCTCGGTGACGAACGATGATCAACTGCATGAGCAGGTCGTCGCCGCTTCGAAGCTGGCTGGCGAGCGGATCTGGCAGCTGCCGGCATTCCCCGAGTTCCGCAGGCAGCTTGACTGTGACGCTGCGGACATGAAGAACGGGGGAAGCCGTTACGGCGCGGCGAGCATTGCCGGGTTGTTCATCGGGGCATTCACGGAAGATAAGCCGTGGGTCCACCTCGATATTGCCGGGACCGCTTGGCTGGAGCGGGATAAGGTATGGGAAGTGAAAGGCGCTACGGGCGTTATGGTCCGTACGCTGGGGGAATTGTTCACGCAAGGTTAGTTGCTTGTGCTTGGCTTGGCTTGGCTTGGCTGAAGGACATCAAGAGTAACGGGGCGGAGGAGTTCGTGTTCATGTCATTTTGGAATCACATCATCTCGGTTTTTAAGCGGAAAGAGTTGTCCGAGCAGCGCCGGGGGCTGCTTACTTCCATCATAGAAGGCATTCCGGCGGTCATTATCGCCAACCTGCTTGGCGGTCCGATTCTGACCATCTACATTGTGTATCTAGGCGGGACGGCTTCGGACGTCGGGCTGGTTATGGCTATTCCTGCGCTGGCAAATCTGGTGCAGCTCGTTGCAGCTTTCTACATGCAGAAATTTACGAACCGACGGCTGCTGCTCACGATCTTCGGTGTACTCCATCGGACGTTCTGGGTGGCAACCGGATTGATTCCTTTTCTTGTACCTGAGCATCTTCGCGTGGGCGTCTTTATCGGACTGTTCCTCATGTCGTTTCTCTCCGCTTCGGCGAGCAGCGTCTTCTGGACATCGCTTGTCGCAGACATGGTGCCGCCGCAAGTGCGGGGGCGATATTTCGGCATTCGCAACACGATTCACTGGGCGGTCGGCAGTATCGTTTTGCTTGTCGGCGGTCAAATCCTGGAGCAGCTGAATGATCAGACCGGCTTCATTATCCTGTACGCGATTAGCGCGGTTTGCACGATCTGGAACGGGATGGAGCTGTGGCGCTATCCGAACCCTCCTTTTCAGAAGTCGGAGGCGTCGAGCTCTGCCGCGCTGTTCTTGAAGCCGCTCAAGGATCGGGGATTCATGAAGGCGACGCTGTTCATCGCCCTGTACATTTTGCTGCAAAATATCGCGATCCCGTTATTTTCCTACGTGATGCTGGAAACACTGCACATTAGTAAATGGATGATTACGCTCATTACGACGGTGCAGATGGTTGTGACGATGTTCAGCTACTACTATTGGGGGAACCTCAATACGAAGTATGATGCGCGGACGCTGCTGCTCTGGGCGCTGCCGATCATCGCTTCTTCGTGTGTGCTGTGGGCTGGCATCGAGATTATCCCGGTTATACTCGTTCTGGTGCTTGTGAATATCGTGCTCGGCTTCGGCCTTGGCGGATACAACTTGCTCGTGTTTAATTTTATTATCGGGGATACGCCGAAGTCAGACCGTCCGATGTATGTGGCGCTATTCGCGGCACTGACCGGTGCGACTGGGTTTGTAGGTCCGCTGCTTGGCGGATGGATCTACAAACAGATCGAGGACAGCCCATATTGGCTGCAAAGCTATGGGATCTCGCTATTCGTCGGTGCGGCGCTGCTCGTGCTGGCGTTAACGATTGGGCCGCTCGTGCTGCGAGAGGAACGGAGCGGAGTCGAGTCGGAGCAGGCAGGGTAATGAGTAGAAGCTTGACCAATTGAGAGGAGCGTTCAAACTTATGAAGAAGCTAGGTTTTCTCATTATCGATATGCAGCATGCCCATCTGGAGGAAGCAGAGAAGAAGGTTATAGGAAGAGCTTGCGAATATATTAACTATGTAGCGGGAATGCTGCGTGCGAAGGAACATGTCATCATTCATATTCAAGATATCGAAGGGATGAGCGAAGCCTATCGTGAGGCTTACCAGACCATTCCTGAAGTTCCGATCAACGAGCAAGACATTGTGGTGACCAAAGAGTTCAGTAATTCGTTCTGGCAGACGGAGCTCGAGCAAAAGCTGCGCGAAAAGGACGTTGAGCTGCTTATTATTGCCGGCAATGCAGCGGAGCATTGTGTGCTAGCTACTTATAATGGGGCGAATGAGCGCGGGTTCAAGCCGGTCATTCTGCAGAACGGCATCGTCAGCGCGCATAGTGAAGCGATTACCGCAACGTATCGCGATCGAAATGTCATCTCTCATCCTGTAATTTCATACTTAGTGAATCAGTTGCAGTACTAGAGCTGGAAGGAGAAAGCTAAGATGTTATTTGGACTAGGTGCACGCAAAGACGGCAGCGGCGGAGAGGGAGATCGTGTTCCGCCAGGTCAGCGGGTGACGGCAGGGTTCCCTGTTCTTCATCATGGCGAGGTGCCGTATTACCGGGATATGGGGTTATGGAACCTGCGCTTGTTCGGGCTGGTGGAAGAGGACGCGGAGATTTCGTACAAGGAGTTCATGCAGCTGCCGCGGCAGCAATTCGGCAACGACATTCACTGCGTCACGACATGGTCGAAGCTCGACAATGTGTGGGAAGGCGTAGCGGTTGCAACTGTCATGGAGCGAGTGAAGGTGAAGCCGGAAGCGAAGTTCGTCATGCTGCACGCCGAGCACGGCTGGTCGACGAATCTGCCGCTCGAGGATTTCCTGCGCGACACGTCGTTCTTCGCGATCAAGCATGGTGGCGAGATTTTGTCGCCGGAGCATGGCTACCCTGTGCGAATGGTCGTGCCGCATCTCTACTTCTGGAAGAGCGCCAAGTGGCTGCGCGGCATCGAGTTCATGGCGAGCGACAAGCCGGGATTATGGGAGCGAAACGGATACCATATGTATGGGGATCCGTGGAAAGAAGAGCGATATGACTTTGATTGAATAAAGAGCGATTGAGGTTAATGAAGTACTTCTTAACTGCTTCATTGTCTATCTGAAACCATGTATCGTGAAATGTTTAAGAGGCTGCATGACTTCCCTTCGAGTCATGCGGCTCTTTTTTATTTTCATCCAGGCAGTTAAGCCCCGTCCTACCAAGGCACCTTGGAAGTGATTCCGGCTAAAGCTTCCGATGTTCAATTAACGAAATAGTGTATCCCCCACGGGGATCCCTTTCTGATTTCGATTAAAGACTACCGACTAAGAGTTGAACTCCCAATCGGTAGTCTTTTTATGTTCATGATGAAACCTAACAATTAAAGTATTAGATGCAAGAACCTCGCAAAAAGAAGTCGCGATTAATAAAGAGAAGCGCATCATTTATCTGTGGTCGTTTTTGTAAGTGAAGCGTTCATGCTCATTTATAGCGACTCTCCCTCAACGATGGAGTAAGTAACATTCGTGCGAAGCGGGATGTCGTTTCCTCTGATGTTTTCAATTAACAGCTCAGCGGCTTTTCTGCCGATTTCCTCCACTTGAAAATCAATGGTTGTCAGAGACGGATCAACGAATCGGAGGACGTCGATATGGTCGAAACCCATTATGCCGGCATCTTCCGGCACCTTAACTTGATGAGCCTTGAGATGCCTGGCAACTTCGAGCGCATAGATATCACTGCTGCATAGAATTGCGGTTCTTTCCTGCGACTGGGTCACAAGCTGAAGGACGCTGGTTAAGTATGAACGATCAGAGACGATATCATATTGAAGGTCCGGCATCGTGCCGCATATTTCAAGAAACCCTTTGTAGCGCTGCTCCGGGACATAGATATTGCTTGTTCCTTTATACCGCAGCGGGGGAATGACAAAAATAATGCGGCGGTAGCCTTTATCGGCGATGTGTCTGACGGCAGCTTTCGTTGCCTGCTTGTCGTCGATCCAGACATAGGGGAGCTTGGCAGAAATCCGGTTGGCGAACGAAACAATGGGAATGCCTGCTTTTAACAGAAGAGCTTCGAATTTCGAGCCAAAATTGACGGCAGAAATGGCAATACCATCAACCTTCCGATTAAGAAGATTGTGAATATACTCGACTTCCAGCTCCTGATCCTTGTTCGTAAGCACAAGATACGTCAAATAACCGTGTTTCCTCGCTTCCGCTTCAAACGAATGGAACAGCTGAGAGAAAATTTGATTGTGTATATCGAATAAGACGATTCCAAGTGTCTTCGTCTCGCCTTTAACAAGGCTTTGAGCCAAGAAATGCGGTCGATAGCCCAATTCATCGGCGACCTTCAGGATTTTGTCCCGCGTTGCAGCGCTGATTCCCGGCCGGTTGTTAAGCGCGCGATCAACCGTACCACGGGTGACTCCACACATTTCTGCGATCTGTTTGCTAGTTACTTGCATGCAAATGCGACCCCCGGTATGGATCTAATAGACTGCTAAGATGATCGTATTATAAATTAGAAAAATGGTCAACGTGCATGTGAACGATATGTGGAAATTGAAGATTTCACGAGATGTGAAACGAGAGTGTGTCGAAAATCGCCGTCGAAAAGAAAACGTTTACAACGTTGTTCGCGATTGTTACAATGAAATCGTTCACGTGCACGGTGAAGCCGCAGCTTGAGAATAGCAAGTGAGGCAAGGGTCATGATTTTTTTTGTAGTTCTCCGTTCACGTGAACGGAGAGAAGCCATCAAGACGACGCATGCATAAGGTGGGTCTTACTCGTTTATCTGCTGGTTTGATGAACAGGGATCGTAATCATTATGAATCGAGGATGGTGTTTGATCGTGAAAAAGACTGTCATGCTTGTGTTAGCTCTGATTTTATGCTTTTCATTAGCTGCATGCGGCTCTAACTCCTCTAACTCTTCTAATTCCTCTAACAGCAACAGCGACTCCAAGACAGTCACCAAAGGCTCTAACGACGAAAAGGCGGAATTAACGCTCGTTTGGGGTAAAGGCGATGCTTCCGATGAGCAGCTGCAAACCATCTTGACCGAGTTTAATAAGCTTTACCCGAACATTAAAGTAAAACGCATTGAAATCCCAAGCAATTCCTGGGGCGACTATTTCAATAAAATCCAAACGATGATTGCAGCAGGCAATCCGCCGGATGTCATCCGTATTGCGATCGAGGGCGTTCAAATGTTCGCCAAGCAGGATTTGCTGCTCCCGTTCGACGATTACATGAATGTTGAGCCCGAAGCGATGGACAACTATAGCGATCTGCATCCGAAGCTGCAAGCTCCGTTTGTTGTGGATGGCAAAACATACGGCTTCACGTGGGACTGGAACAACGTTGTTATGCACTTCAATACCAAATTGCTGAAGGATGCAGGGCTGTCGCTCCCGGACAAGAATTGGACGAAGGACGATTTCCTGTCTTACGCGCAGAAGCTGACAACGGATAAGGACGGCAAGAAAACGTATGGCTTTGCCATTCCGAACTATTACTTCGGCGCATCGGCGTGGTTGTTCAACAACGAAGCCAGCGTGCTTGACGATACGATGACGACAAGCAAGCTCGACGATCCGAATGCCATTGAAATGATGCAATTCTTCCAGGATCTCATCTACAAGTATAAGGTAGCTCCAGCACCTAATCCGAAGGATGACGGAACCCAAATGCTGATGAACGGCCAAGTCGCCATGATGTCCGCTGGTAAATGGCCATTCTCTACCTATGCGAAGAACAATTTCAAGGACATCGACGTTCAATATTTGCCGACCTTCAAAACGAACAAAGTTATATTCGGCGTAGGCGCATTCCCGGCTTTGAAGACGACGAAGTATCCGGATGCTGCTTACAAGCTGTCCGCATTCCTCGGAGGTACATTCTCTCAAAAAACAACATTGTCGGATGCTTCGATCCCGACTCGTACATCGGTTATGGCGGAAGTACTTCCTAAGACGCCAGCGACGAACTGGAAGATCTATGCCGACAGCGCAGATATCTCCAAAGCGGTAGAAGCGCCTATGCAGTATGCCGATATCGAGTCCATCTTCAGCCGATACATGGGTCTCATTCTTGCGAATCAGATGGATGCCGCTTCCGCGATGAAGAAGGCCAAGGAAGAGATCGATAAAGCACTTAAGAAATAGCTTTCGAATTGTGCGTCATGCTGCAGCGGGCCCTCGTGCCTGCTGCAGCTTACATTCTCATACGGCAAAGACGGCATTGTCGTTATTGCCTGTCTGGAG
The DNA here is from genome assembly GCF_003386535.1 of Paenibacillus taihuensis. Taxonomy (GTDB): domain Bacteria; phylum Bacillota; class Bacilli; order Paenibacillales; family Paenibacillaceae; genus Paenibacillus_Z; species Paenibacillus_Z taihuensis. The sequence continues at coordinate 114,680 of NZ_QTTN01000013.1, read as the reverse complement.
GAGGTATCCTGAAGTGATGTCGAAGAAATGGAAAGATACGATCACCGGCTATCTGTTCCTGGCGCCGGCCCTAGCGCTCTTCCTCTTGTTCATAGCCGAGCCTGTGGTGTGGTTGCATCCATCATCCTCAGCTTTAACAAGTACAACGTCATTACGCCTTCCAAGTTCATCGGGCTCGACAATTTCAAGGACTTCTTTGACGATGACAGGCTTGGTACGGTGTACTGGAATACGCTCAAGTTCGTACTTATTCTTACACCTCTGCATGTCATATTGGGTTTGCTTCTTGCGCTCGCGGTGCAGCGGAAGATCGCCACGGGATTAAAGTACTTCTACCGAACGGTATTTTACTTCCCGGTGTTAGCGACTTCCGCTGCTGTTGCGGTGGCATGGTCCTTTATGTTCAACAAGGAGTTTGGGGTGCTCAATTACTTTCTAAGCTTATTTCATATCGAAGGTATCCCGTGGATGCAATCGCCAAGCTGGGTGTTTCTGGCCGTAGCGATTTATAGCTTCTGGAAGTTTATCGGAAATGCGTTTCTATACTACTTTATCGGACTGCAGAACATACCGGAGACGCTTTATGAAGCCGCCGAAATCGACGGGGCGAACAAGGTTCAGCGTTTTTTTGCCATTACGCTCCCCATGCTTTCTCCGATGCTGTTCTTTATACTTGTCACCACGTTAATCGGGACAACGCAAATTTTTGACGAGCCGTACCTGATTACAGGCGGCGGACCCGGCGACGCTTCCCGTTCGGTCAACATGTATATTTATGAAGTCGCTTTCCAGCGACATGAAATGGGCTATGCTTCTACGGTTTCCATCAGTCTGTTCCTGGCGATTCTATCGATTACCGTTCTTCAATTTGCACTCGGCAAAAAGTGGGTATCGTATGATCAAGAATAGTGACGTATTAGGCGTTGCTCCTATGGAGGTGTCACGATCATGAGCAGTGATGTTCAACTTGCCAGCGTTTACACGGAGGAGCAGAAGGAGATCCGCATCGGCGTACGGCGCAGAAGCGCTGGAAGCTACGTTCTGGATGCCTCTCTTCTCGTGCTTTCATTTCTGATGCTCTCGCCGTTTCTATGGATTATTTCCACCTCGCTTAGACTGCCGAAGGATTCGTTCTCATTGCCGCCGGCGATTTTTCCTACCGACTTTAATTTCAATAACTACGCGGAAGTGTTCAACCGTGTTCCGTTTGCGGATTTCATAGGCAATAGTCTCAAAATCTCGCTGCTCATCGTTGTCGGTCATATTTTTATTTCGAGCATGGCCGCCTTTGCCTTTTCCCGCATCTCGTTTCCGGGCAGAAATCTCATCTTTATTATTTTCCTGGCCGGCCTCATGATTCCCGGTCAGGTGACGATTATCCCGCAGTTCATTCTGATCTCCAGGCTCGGGCTCATCGATACGCATTGGGCGCTTATATTGCCGGCATTAATTAATCCGCTTGGCATCTTCATGATACGTCAGATGATGATGACGATATCCTCTACGTATGACGAAGCTGCTTATATGGATGGGGCAAGCCGGATGTGGGTGTTTCTGAAGGTCATTCTCCCGATGGTTTTCCCGGCGATCGCCGTTACGTCGGTCATGACGTTTATCGCGAACTGGAATGATTTCTTCAGACCGCTTATTTTCTTAAATACGTTTGAGAAAATGACGCTTCCGCTCGGGATGACCGTGCTAACCGGTACCTTCGGGTCAGGCAATTTATCCGCGATACTTGCGGGTGTAACGCTGTCGCTTGTCGTTCCGCTGCTCTTCTATATTTTTGGTCAGAAATATCTTGTCGAAGGCATTACTGCCGGCGGGCTGAAATTGTAGGCCATCGATCGATTATAGGGAGGGAATCATTTGAACGTGCAGCTGCTTAATGAACTATACAAAATGGATAAAGATTTTACGTATAAAGGAAACAAGACGAATCAAATCTCATTCCCGCTGGGCGGGATCGGCTCCGGAAGCATCGGCCTTGCTGGCAACGGCCGGCTTATCGATTGGGAAATCTTCAATCGTCCGAACAAGAACAGCTATAACGGCTTCAGTTTCTTTGCCATTAAAGCCGAGCATAACGGTGAAGTGAAAGTCGCGAAGGTGCTCAACGGGGACCTGCACCCGCAATACTCGGGTACGGGCAAGGGGCGGTTCTCGGGCTTCGGCTTCGGCGTCGAACGGGAAAGCCTTGCCGGATTCCCCCACTTCAAAGGTACAGCGTTTAAAGGAGAATACCCATTCGGTGAAATCTCCTTTATCGATGATTCCGTGCCGCTCGATGTGAAGCTTACAGCCTTCAATCCGCTCATTCCGCTCAATGATAAGGACTCTTCCATTCCTGTCGCTATATTGACATACAAGGTAACCAATACATCAAATGAACAGCTTGATATTAGTCTTGTTGGCAATTTATCGAACCCGTTTACGAAGAAGCCCCGTAATGAATTCCGCGATTACGGCGCTTATAAAGGAATAAAGCTGAATTCCACCCATTATAAGCCGGAGGACCGGGAGTTCGGCGACTTGACGCTAAGCACAGATGCCGAGGATGTCAGCTATCAGACCTACTGGTACCGCGGTGATTGGTTCGATAATCTGACGGTATTCTGGAAGGAGTTTGCCGCGCCTGGCAAGTTCAAAGAGCGCGACTACAATCAATCCGGCGACGAGGCCAAGGTCTCTGCCCATAACGTGAAGGACGTCTGTTTGCTTAGCGCGCACCAATCGCTCGCGCCAGGCGAGAGCGGCGAATTTCGTTTCATTATTTCGTGGAGCTTCCCGAATTACGTGAATTTCTGGAATCCAGGCACCCATGCAGACGGTACGCCATGCGATCCGCCGAGTTGGAAGAATTATTACGCTACGCTATTCGAAGACTCGGTACAGTCTGCCGCTTATGTGTGGCAGGAGCTTGATAGACTCTACCGTGAATCGCTCTTATTCAAGGAGACGCTATTTGCTTCGACGCTCCCGGATTATGTCGTAGATGCGGTAGCCAGCAATATTTCGATTCTGAAATCGCCAACCTGCCTGAGACTGACAGATGGCACTCTATATGGATTTGAAGGTGTTCATGCGGAAGAAGGAAGCTGCGAAGGCACCTGCACGCATGTATGGAACTATGAGCAGGTTACGCCGTTCCTCTTCCCATCCTTAGCCCGTTCGATGATTGACGTGAGATATAAGGCGGCGATGTACGAGAATGGCAAGGTAGCTTTTCGCCTCATGCTCCCAGTCGAGCGCACGATCAAGGATGTATCCGATTGCGCCGGATCGCATCGCGCGGCAGCCGACGGGCAGATGGGCACGATCATGAGGGTCTACCGCGAGTGGAAAATTTCAGGCGATGACGAGTGGCTGAAGTCCATTTGGCCTAAAGTGAAAACCTCGCTTGAATACGCTTGGAATCCATCCAATACGGATTGGTGGGATCAAGACTGCGACGGCGTGATGGAGGGTGTTCAGCATCACACGCTTGACGTCGAGATTTATGGGCCGAATTCCTATGTGAGCGGACTCTATCAAGGCGCGCTGCGCTGTGCTGCCGAAATGGCCGAAGCGCTCGGCGATGAAGCGGGCCAGAAGTATATGGCGCTCTATGAGAATGGACGAAAGTGGGTAGATGAGCATCTGTTTAATGGCGAGTTCTATCATCAGCTCGTCAATCTGCAGGATGAGCGCTTCCCGATCGATGAGGAGCTCGGAGAAATAAAGTACCAAATCGGAGAAGGCTGTCACATCGACCAAGTGCTCGGACAATGGCATGCGCATATCGTTGGACTTGGTTATATGTATGATCAAGCGAAGGTGAAGAAGGCGCTGGAGTCCGTATATCGATATAACTTTATCGAGACGATTCGCGATTATCCGAACGCCTGCAGAATCTATTCGCTTAATGACGAGCAGGGCATCCTGATCTCTTCCTGGCCCAAAGGCAACAGTCCGAAGGTGCCGGTTCCTTATGCGGATGAGATGATGCATGGCTTCGAATATCAAGCGGCATGCCATATGATCTATGAAGGCATGCTGGACGAGGGGCTGCGAGCGGTCAAAGCCATCCGCGACCGTTATGACGGCGAGCGGAGAAACCCGTGGAACGAGCTGGAATGCGGCAGCAATTACGTCAGATCGATGGCTTCCTATTCGTTGCTGCTTGCGCTAAGCGGGTTTGAATACGACTCGCTGCAGGGGCATATCGGCTTCAGTCCGAAGCTAAACGCCGAGAAGTTCAGCAGCTTCTGGTCGCTTAATCAAGGCTGGGGCAAATTCGAGCATGCGAACGGAACGATCCGCTTGGAAGTGAACTACGGACAGCTGCAGCTGAACAGCTTTAGCAGCGACCTTCTCCAGGGCAAGAAATCGTTCGAAGTGTTTGTTAATGGTGCTCCGATCCCTGCAGATCGCAGCGGCAATGTGATTCGCTTCCATGAAGGGCAGTCGCTATCCGGCAGCGTGCTCGCCATCGTATTGCATTAATAGCAGGATAAGCTTAGGTTCGCGACAAATCCATGAAGGAGTGAAGTGTAATGGTTAATGCTCCGCAATTGCTTGCATCGCAATCCTCTCGAACAACCGTTTACCCGGCGGAGGCCACAGAGGCCGCTTTCCTGCTTGGGGGGATCGGTACCGGCAATATCTCCATTGGGAGCAGGGGAGAGTTTAGAGATTGGGAGATTTTTAACAGGCCAGGCAAAGGCGTGCAGATGCCGAACACGTACTTCGCGATATGGGCGAAGACGGAGAGCGGCAGCCCGGTTGCGAAGGTGCTCGAAGCGCGCTTACCGCAGCCACATAGTCTCTCGCACGGCTATCATCCGATAACAGGGGCCGGTCTTCCGCGTATGGAGAGCTCCTCCCTTCGAGGCGAATATCCGATCATGCAGGTCGATTTCGAGGATGGCGCTTTGCCGGTACAGGTGTCTCTGGAGGCGTTCACGCCGTTCATTCCGCTACAAGTGGATGATTCAAGCATTCCTGGCGCTTATTTAACCTACCGGGTAACGAATACATCCGATGAACCGGTGGACGTTACGATTGCCGGATCCATTCTCAATCCGCTTGGCGGGCTGGAATACGATAAGTTCGGCAATTTGAACATGAAGAACGCCGGAGGCAATTTCAACGAATTCCGCCAGGAGGGAGATTGTTCGGGTCTTGTGCTCGGGACGAACAAGTTTGCTGCGGATGACCTCCAGCAAGGTACGCTTGCCCTCTTGACGACGAATCCGCATATAACCTGCAAGCCCGCTTGGCTGCGCGGCGCATGGTTTGATTTCTTGCAGGAATTTTGGGACGATTTCGCGGAGGATGGCAGACTGAACGATCTCGGATACGATACGCCATCGGATACCGGACGTACGGATACCGGCTCCATCGGCGCTTACGAGACGCTGGCTCCCGGAGAGACGAAATCGTTCGCATTTGTGCTCGCATGGCATTTCCCCAACCGGATCAACGGCTGGAATGCGCATATTTGCGTAAAGGAAGAGGGCAGACAAACGACGCAGAATTATTATGCAGGTCAGTTTGACAGCTCATGGGCAGCAGCGACCTATCTTGTAGCGGAGAGAGAGCGGCTTGAGAAGGGGACAAAAGCGTTCCATCAAGCGCTATTCGATAGCGCGTTACCAAGACCTGTGCTTGAAGCTCTTTCGGGCAATATGACGGTGCTGAGAAGCACGACTTGCTTCCGGCTGATCGATGGCCGGTTCTACGGCTATGAAGGCTGCTTCGACGATGCCGGCAGCTGTGACGGAACATGTACGCATGTGTGGAACTATGCGCAGACGGTCGCATTTCTCTTCCCAGAGCTTGAGCGGAACATGAGGCGGACGGAGTTTCTAACCGAAGTGAACGAGGACGGGAAAATGAATTTCCGAGCTTTCCAAATGTTCGATTCGCAGTGGAACTGGAACGGACAGCCTGCGCCTGCTGCGGCCGACGGTCAAATGGGAACGATCATGCGTGCTTATAGGGAATGGAAGCTGAGCGGCGATGACGAATTTCTTCGTGAGCTGTGGCCTGCGATCCAGAAGACGCTGGACTACGGGCCGGAGCATTGGGATACGGACGGAGACCTTGTATTCGACGGCATCCAGCATAACACCTATGACATCGAGTTCTACGGACCGAATCCGCTGACAGGCATCTTCTTCCTAGGCGCGCTTCGCGCAGCTTCCGAGATGGCGGCTTACTTAGGCGAGAACGAGGTAGCGGCTCGATATTCGGAGGCATTCGAGAAGAGCTCGAAACGGCTGGATGAGCTGACATGGGACGGCGAGTACTACGTGCAGCGATTGGATGACGTGAATGCACATAAGTACCAGCATGGCATTGGTTGTCTGTCCGATCAACTGCTCGGCCAGCAGCTGGCGCATTTGTACGGCCTTGGCTACCTGTTGCCTAAGGAGCGGGTACAAAGCGCGATTCACGCGGTGTTCAAGTATAACTTTAAGACGGATTTCAACGATCACGTCAATTGCCAGCGGACCTATACCTTGAATGACGAACAGGGGCTAGTTCTTTGCTCTTGGCCGAATGGAGGCCGTCCGAAGCTTCCTTTCGTCTACTCGGATGAGGTTTGGACCGGAATCGAATATCATGTAGCCACTCATCTTATCTATGAAGGCTTTATTGAAGAAGGCCTCCAGCTTGTAAAGGCAGTGAGGGACCGTCATGACGGCTACCGCCGCAGCCCTTGGAACGAAGTGGAGTGCGGCCATCATTATGCAAGATCGATGTCGAGCTGGGGACTGCTGATTGCGCTGAGCGGCTTTGAGTTTGATATGAGCTATGGCGTCATTAAGTTTGCCCCTGTCATCAATCAAGCCGAATATACGAGCTTCTGGAGCACGGGGCGTGCTTGGGGAACCTATAGCCAGAAGCTCAACGAACGTACTGGCGAACATGACATCGAAGTGAGCGTGCTTGCTGGTGATGCCTCGAATTTACGAGTATTGGCCTGCGGCAAGGAAATTATCATTAACGGTTAGAGGTGAGCTTCTGGACACCATGCGGCTTCTTGAAATAATCGTAAGTCGGCTTCGCTCCGTTCCAGGCATCGAGGGCATCGTCTTAGGCGGTTCGCGCGCGCGGGGAACGCATACCGGGAGCTCGGATATCGATATCGGGATCTATTATGATCCCGATCATCCCGTGGACACGCAAGCATTGGCTGCGTTCGCGGCCGAGCTTGATGATCTCGGTAGAAACGACATCATCACGCCGATTGGCGAGTGGGGCCCGTGGATTAACGGCGGAGGGTGGCTCCAGATCCGGTCACTGCCTGTTGATTTGTTGTACAGGGATTTGGAGCAGGTCAAGACAGTTGTGGAAGACTGTTTGCAAGGGCGATTATCCGTTCATTATCAGCCAGGCCATCCGCATGCCTTCTGCAGCGCAATCTATATGGGGGAGGCAGCGATATGCAAGCCGTTATGGGACCCGAATGGACGCATTCAAGCGTTGAAGGCATTATGCGCGACATATCCGGATGCACTGCGTGATGCGGTAATGGCCAAGTTCATGTGGGAAGCGGATTTCTCCGCAGGTAACGCACGTAAAGGGATTAGCCGAAGCGACGTCTCCTATGTGGCCGGTCATCTGTTCCGCGCTGTGAGCTGCTTAACCCAAGTGTTGTTTGCGATAAACCGGACCTACCTGCTGAATGAGAAAGGAGCGGTAGCTGCATGCGCCGCGTTCCCTTCTACACCTGACGGCTTCGAGGAAAGAGTTCGCCGATGCTATGCGCTGCTATCGCAAGTAAGCAGCCCGGGTGCGGCAGTTGATGAGCTTCAAGCCTTAATCAGCGATACGGAAAGATTGATAGCCGAAACGAGCAAACCGAACAATGCCGAAGAAACCGATGTTAGCGTCTTGCCGTTTGACTCCAATTGGTCCGTTTTGTTCAAAGAAGAAGCACACCGACTAAGACAAGCAATTTCGGATATCGTTATTGCTATTGAACACTTCGGCAGCACTTCCGTAGACGGGCTGGATGCGAAGCCTATTGTCGATATTCTGGTTGGGACGCAAGCGGAAGATCGTCTGAAGGAAGTTCATATTGAAACTCTTGCGAAGCTAAACTATGAATTTCTAGGAGAAGATGGACGAAGACCCGGTCGATTTTTCTTCCGAAAAAGAGGGTCGAGTAACTTTAACCTCAGCTTTGTCCCATTTGACGGTGACTTGTGGAGAGATAATTTAATCTTGCGTGATTATTTGCGTACACATCCCGATGAGGTGAGTCGTTACGCTGCAACGAAGAAAGCTGCGGCAGAAGCATCACCCAATAGCTTATTGGGCTATCAGAACCGTAAGCGCGCTTTTGTAGAGGAAATGAAAGAACGTGCACGAGTGTGGCAGAGTAATCATTAGCTTGATGGTTGCTTTCTATTCTCCACGGGAATCCGTGGAAAGAGCTGTGTGACTTCCAAAGGAGTCATGCGGCTCTTTTTCCATTTTTCTTACAAATTGCACCGATGCTCTGCTCTAAAGGGACTTTATATTCAGGATTGGCTGGCTCTATTGCGTTCGCACCAGATCGATGCTTTTGCAATTTCTTCACATGTGCGCTCCATTCATTTTTTATCACTTCTTATGCTTCGTCTTTCCCCTTGCTATAATAGATTTATGAATCTATTTTGACGGGGGAGATGAGAAGCATGCCGAACGTAACAAAACTCGGGCTCGGAGGACACTCGTTCATTGAGGAACTGGGCAACGACCCGATGGCTTCGTTCGAAGAGCAGTGCGCGATTGTCGGAGCGTGCCTCGATAGTGGAATTCAGCTGATCGATACAACCTATTATCAGGAACGGGTGGCGCTCGGGAAAGTATTGCAAGCTCTGAGCAGGCGTAATGAAGCGGAAATCATGGCGTGGAATTTCTTTAACCTGCCAGGCCAGTCCGATAAACTGGTCGGTTTTAGCCGCTACGAGCCCCATCATATCGATGTGATGCTGCAAGAGCTTCAAACCGATCGTATCGATGTGCTGGTTATCCATACGCATGATGATGAACATAGGCTTCGGCAGGAAATGGACCTTGCGAAACGCTGGATGGATCACGGGAAAGTCGGAACGATAGGGCTTGGCATGGTCGAGCCTTCGCATCTCGATCGTCTTCCTGCTGATCATCCGGTTACGCATGTATTAGCTCCTTACAATATTGCGCATCAAAGGACCCAGGAAACGTTCGTCATCGCCAAGGAGATGGGGTTGACAACGGTTGCGCTATCGCCTTTCGTGCGAGGTTGGAAACTGGACGAAATCGAATCGGATCAAGCTGCGGACCTGCTGCTGAGATGGGTGACCGAGCAGGAAATAGTTGACAAGGTTATCGTTTCGATGAGGAAACAAGAGTGGATCCATTCGAATCTGCAAGCTGCGCGGCGCGGCCGTTTATCAGATGAAGAGAAAAGGCTGATTAATGAATGGGCGTAATTATCGGAGGAAGCACAGATCTATCGAACACCTGCTGACACGTAAAAAGAGCTGAACTAACTGTGCATCTTCCGATACGAACGAGGAGAGACGCCGTAACGCTTCTTGAACGATTTCGACAAGTGGAATTCGTCGTAGAAATGGAGCGCTGCAGCAATGTCCTTCACGGAAGTGCTGGTTGATTCCAGTGAAACTTTAGCCGAAGCAAGCTTGAGCTCCAGCATGTACTGGTTCGGAGATTTCCCGGTCATCTCGCGAAATTGGGAGAAGAACGCGGTTCGGGATAAACCGCTGTGGCGAATGAAATCTTCGCTGCGGAATGGCTGATCGATGGCTCGGTGCATGTGGAGCAAGATTTCCTCCAAGTCGAGACTGCTGCCCAGCTTGATGATCTGGTCGCCGGCAAATAAGAGCAGCAGCTCTTGAAGAAGGAGATGCGCAGCGTACTCGTGGCCAATCGATTTAAGAATAAGAATCTCAATGAGGCGTTCGCATAACCGGACGGCCTCATTTATTTTTGTAGACGTGATCCGTTCCCCAATGGGAAGGCCTAAATGCTCAATCATAGGAAGCTGATCGAAATGGATAAAGTAAAATTTCCAGTTGTCATCAACGCAATCATAAGAGCAGGGGATCCGTTCCCGCACGAAAAACAACGTTCCTGCAGCAAGTATCGTTTCCTTGCCATCCTGAACGAATTTACCTCTTCCCTCCAAAGTAACGAATAGTCCGGGAGATATTAATCCTTGTGGATGAACGGCCTGATAGCTGTTATTTGCTTCTACTTTCCAGATAGACTTAAACTGGCAAGGCGGGGGAAACTGCGTTTCCGCTAGCTGATAGGGAATATTGATGTAAGCCATCAGAGAATTAAGCCCCTTTTTCTCGAAGTAGGAATCGACATCGTATTTTTGTACGATTATACATGTTTGATCGATCTTTTTCCATGGTGCAGAACGTAGTTGAACCTTAAACTTGAGTTATACAATTCGAAATTCGAAACTCGAGAGGGGCAAGGCGGCATGATGGTTAAAGTAGGAAGTCGCGAACTGGAGCTTGGCGGACCGCATTTAACGGAATTGCGTGATTCGAATGATATCCTGCATGACTTCGACGCATTGAATAAGCGAATCAAGGAAGATGGTTATCTATTGCTGCGCGGATTTCATGACCGTGAGCAAGTGTTGAAGGCAAGACGTGCCGTATTGGAAAAGATGCAGAAGATGGGCAAGCTTGAACGGGATACCGTACTTGAGGAAGGCGTTATGGCGGACGGCAGCAAAACGTTGTTCTTTGGCGGCACGAACGAAGACCTGCCAGAGCTGCTGGACGTGCTGAACGGCGACCATATTATGCGTTTCTTCGATCAGCTGCTGGGCGAGCAGTCGCTGACGTATCAGTATAAGTGGCTTCGGGCTGTCGGTAAGGGCGATTACACGGGCGCGCATTACGATATTGTCTACATGGGCCGAGGCACGCATAACCTTTATACGGTATGGTCGCCAATCGGCGATATCGATTACGCGATGGGGGGACTAGCGCTTTGCCTGGACTCTCATAACTTCGAGGATCTGAAGAAGTCGTACGGGACGAAGGATTCGGACAACGACGGCGTCGGCCATTACACGGATGATCCGCTCATCATTACGAACAAATTCGGGGGCAAATGGGCGACTACTGAATTTCGGGCAGGAGATATTATCATTTTCGGCATGTTCCTGATGCACTGTTCGCTGGAGAACACGACGAACCAGTATCGCCTTAGCGTCGATACGCGCTACCAATCTTCGCTTGAAGTCATTGACGAACGCTGGAGCGGAAAGAAGCCTCGCGGCCATTTCAAGGCTGTGGGAACCAATTAACGTCGTTTCGGGACGGTCTTTTGATGACAAAGCTTACTTAAGATGCTGTATGACTTCCACTGGAGTCATACGGCTCTTTTTGTTTTCGCAGACGTTCTTTCCAAATTTTCCTTCGTAGTTTCCCAACTCCACTAATTGAATTATGATAGAGCTTGCGGCGATGGTCGACAAAGCTTCGCAGCTGTTGGTTCACATAATTGATAGTTCGAATTTAGCCCGCGATGATCGCGGGCTTCTTTATTTTATTTAGCGAAGAAGTCGTAATATTGAAAGTAAATTAGTACGGAAATCGAAAGTGGACAGATAATGGGAGCGGTATGATGAAGATGCAGGGGATTTTGTAAAAAGGAGTGCATGTGCATGCGTATTTCTGCAGGTATTAATGTGTTTTCCGTCCACAAGGAGCTAGGCGAGGATTATTTCGGCACGCTCGAGAAGCTGGCCGCTGCCGGTTACGAGAACCTTGAGTTGATCGGGTTCAACATGAAGTCGTTCACGCGTTTTATCGATGAAGTTCCGGCGGAGGTCGTAGGAGCGAAGCTTCGGGAGCTGGGCTTAACTGCCATATCCGTCCATGAAGGGCTGATGCCGGGGCAGGATTTGGCTGCATTTGACTGGGATCGCGTACTGGAATATTACGAGACGTTCGAATGCCGGAATATCGTTCTTCCATCCGTGTTCATCAGAAATCGGGAGGATACGCTTCGAAGCGCGGAGCAAATGAATGCCGTAGGGAAGAAGTTGAAAGAAAGAGGGTTCCAATTCTATCTGCATAACCACGCCCACGAGTTCAAAAGCGTCGGCGATACAACGTTATTCGACCTGCTGCTGGAGAACACAGATCCTTCTTACCTCAAGTTTGAGCTGGACATGGTTTGGGTGCTGCGCGCCGGACTCGATCCGATCGATGTTCTGAAGAAGCTCGGAGAGCGATGCGACATTGTCCATCAGAAGGACATAAGTAGAACCCTTGCCGGCCCGCTTAATATTATCGAAGCGATGCGCCAGAATGGGGACGAAGATATGGAAGCGTTCCAAGCATATGGAAAATATACAGCTCCAAGCGATTTCGTCGATCTTGGAACAGGCGCTTTTGATCTGAAGGGTACTTATGCGAGCATTCAAGAAATGGGTCATATCCGGTATGCTCTAGTGGAGAATGAAGGCGAATCAGCCGATAAGCTGCAGAGCGTTCGCAGTGACTTGCAAGTGTTAAAGCAATACTTGCAGGCGTCCCAGCCAGTTTAATAGAAGAGAGGAGCGACTACTCATGAGCAAGTTGAATATCGGTATTATCGGATGCGGAGGCATCGCGAATCAGAAACATATGCCATCTCTCGCCAAGCTTTCTGAACTGGCTGTAATGACGGCGTTCTGCGATATCGACATCGAGAAGGCGAAGAAGGCGGCGAGCGAATTCGGCGGACCGGATGCGAAAATATACACGGACTACCAAGAGCTATTGAAGGATGAGTCCATTGATGTCGTTCATGTGCTCACGCCTAACCTGCAGCATTCGTTCATTACGGTCGATGCGCTGGAAGCGGGAAAGCACGTGATGTGCGAGAAGCCGATGGCGATCAACTCTGCCGAAGCGCGCAAGATGGTGGATGCAGCGAAGAGAACCGGCAAGAAGCTGACGATTGGCTATCAGAACCGATTTAATGACGATTCGCAGACGCTTTACCGGGCTTGCCAGGAAGGGTCATTGGGAGAAATCTACATGGCCAAAGCGCATGCCATACGCCGGCGCGCTTTGCCGACGTGGGGCGTATTCGCAGACAAAGAGCAGCAAGGCGGCGGCTGCTTGATCGATATTGGCACCCACGCCCTCGACCTGGTGCTCTGGTTTACGGACAATTATAAGCCGAAATCCGTAACGGGATCGGTCTTCTATAAGCTGAAGGACAAGCCCGAAGGCAACATGTTCGGACCATGGAATTCGGAGACGCTTAACGTGGAGGATTCCGCTTTCGGACTGATTAAGATGGAGAATGGCGCGACGATTTTCCTTGAAAGCTCCTGGGCGCTCAATACAACCGACGAGAAAGAAGCGAAGGCATCGCTCTACGGCACGGATGGCGGAGCAGAGATGAAGCAGGGAGCGGATTTCCGTGGTGAACTCGTCTTCAATAACGTCCAGTTCGGCAAGCTCACGGAGATGAAGCCGAAGTCTGGACCAGGCATTGCCTATTTCGGGCCGAATGCGGAGGATCCGGGCACAAGGGAAGCACGACAGTGGCTGCAGTGCATCGTTAACGATACGGAGCCGGTAGTTACGCCGGAGCAGGCTTTCGTAGTTACGCAAATTCTGGAAGCGATCTACCAATCGTCGGAGACAGGGAAAGAAGTTTATTTATAAGATCATGCGAAAGCACAGAAAAGGCATTGACCCGGTAGGGTCAGTGCCTTTTCTAAGACACAGTACCTTTTTTAAAACAAACAGTCCCGAACGGTTGCCACAGCGCGTATTTGCCGAGAGTCGCCATTTTCTAAAGCCTAGCGGTTGCCACAGCGCTTATTGAGCTCAAATTGGTATTAATCGCTGCGTAAATTGCCAAATAGCCTCGCTGACAACCGTTAAAATTTCAAAGGTGCGATATGAAGGCAAATAGTCTCTGTGGCAACCGTTTAGCGGAGAGCCCATATCCAGCAGCGCTCGGCGATTACATTTTCTCAACTAATTAATATACACAAGTGCGCCGTTCTGTAAAATCTTCTCCACTTCCTCATATCCAGGCGGGAAGGCGTAATTGTGACGAGCGGGAAGTGCGAAGACATAGTTATCGTTGTGAGCCAACTCGGTTGGTCCGACCGCTGCTGCTCCGATGTAGAAGTTCCCTTGCTGAAGGGAACTCCATTGACTCGTTGTGAATACCATTATGAGATGTCCTGCGTTGGCGTTTGTGCTGTCCAATGCGTATTCCGAATCGAAATGAGGGGACCCATTTCTTCAGAAGGCTTGCTTTCGGAACCTTCGTCCATCATGTTGCCCTGCCATTCACCTTCTACAATGGAATAACCTTTCCAGCTATCGGGCAAAGAAAATTGAAAACCGTACTGCTTATTCGTGTATACAATGGATTTTGATTCAGTGGACGATACTGACGCCGTATGGCTCGAAGGCTTATTCGTACAACCCGCTAATAATTACCTCTATTCTCCATATGCCTTGCTGTCTGCATAACGGAACAAATATGATTAAAGATGCAGCTCTTTCACGATTAAATCAATTTTTCTTGATTAAGTAGTTGACTACCACGAAATGCAGTGGTAAATTCAACTCATAGATTAAATCAAAAAAAATTGATTAATTGGCGGTGGCCCTTTCATGAATGAAATTTCCTTCAAAGACTACGAGTCGAAGTTCAAAGCGCTCGCAGACGAGAAACGTCTTCAAATTATGTATGAGCTAACTCAGCGTGGAAACACCTGCGTCTGCGACCTCACCGATATTTTTGACATGTCCCAATCCAAGCTCTCTTATCACCTCAAAATATTGCTGGACGCCGGTTTTATTAACAAAGAAACGCGAGGTACGTGGAGCTATTACGAGATTAACCAAGAGCAGGTGAGCCATATTCTCTCGGAGGAGTTGTGCTGCATCTTCAAACCAGCCCGGATCGGCAGCAGCTGCTGTGGTAATGGAAATGAAAAAACAACTCCTTGCTGAGTTTATCGGCACCTATTTTTTAGTATTCGCCGGTACGGGGGCAATGGTCATCGATGAGATTACGCATAACATCACGCACGTCGGCATTGCGATGACATTCGGGCTTGTTGTCACTGCACTTATCTATACGTTTGGCCATATATCTGGCGCGCACTTTAATCCTGCAGTAACGATTGCGTTCTGGGTACGGAAAGATATATCGCTCAGGAGCAGTCTCCTGTATATCCTTACTCAGTGTGTCGCGGCGATCGCAGCATCATCGACTTTATATTGGTTGTTTGGCAATATCGCCAAATTAGGAGCTACGCTGCCCTCTTCTAGAGAGCGCCAGTCGTTCGTTTTAGAATTTATACTGACTTTCGTGCTAATGATCGTCATCTTGGGATCTGCCACACATGGCAAAGCGGTGAAAAGCTTTGCTGGCATCGCGATTGGAGCTGCGGTTGGTGTCATGGCAATGTTCGCGGGTCCAATCTGTGGCGCATCCATGAACCCAGCTCGATCACTTGGTCCTGCCTTGGTGTCCGGTGCGACAGAGCACTTATGGTTATACTTGGCGGCTCCTGTACTCGGTGCAATTGCTGCTACACTTGTCTATCAAATATTACATGACTAGGGGTTGAATCTTTTGAATAAGAAACTCGTTTATTTTCTATGTACAGGTAATTCCTGCAGAAGCCAAATTGCCGACGGTTACTTGAAGGCGTTCGGCGGAGATGACTTCGAAGTCAAGAGTGCCGGTCTTGAAGCGCATGGGTTGAATCCTCGAGCGATTCAAGTAATGAAGGAGTCCGGCGTTGATATTTCAACTCATACCTCCGACGTTATTGATCCCGAAATTTTACAGCGAGCAGACTTCATCATCACGCTCTGCGGTCACGCGAACGATCATTGCCCGGTCGTCCAGAACGATCATGCGCAGCGATGGCATTGGGGCTTCGAGGACCCGGCTAAGGCTGCCGGAACAGAAGAAGAGATCATGGCCAAGTTCCGCGAAGTACGGGATTCAATTAAGAAGCGCATTGAACAATTCGTGAAAGAGGGGAACTGAGCATGATTAAACGGATGCATGTCGCGGTAAATTGCAGCGATCTTCAGAAATCGATCGACTTTTACAGTGCATTCTTTGGCGTTGAACCGACGAAAGTAAAGGAGAATTATGCAAAGTTTGAACTGAACGATCCCGCCCTGCATTTCTCCTTGAACGTTCGTCCCTTTGAGCCGAGAGGTGTCCTTAACCATCTAGGTTTCCAGTTGAATAATACCGAGGAGGTTCTCGCAATTGGTGATCGGCTTCGTGAGTCAGGGCTCCTGTTAATTGATGAAATGAACACGACCTGCTGTTATGCGGTGCAAGATAAAGTATGGGTGCATGATCCCGACGGCAATGCATGGGAAATCTTCTTCACCAAAGAGGATTCCGAGTTTGAGCATGCCGGTGAACTTCGTGAGGTTTCGAGCTGCTGTGTTCCAACGGGGCTGCAAACAATTACATTCGGTTCATTTAAGAAGGTTGAGTGTTGAGGCTTGTCATACATTCGCCTCCCGAAACATATCTATGAAACAATTGATAGTTTCGTAGTCTGGGGAGGCGATTCATGTGACCTATGAACCTTCTTTTACAGTGGAAGAAGTCGCGATTATGTTAAATAAAGAGAAGCGTACCATTTACCAGTGGTTAGCAACGGGCACTTTACAAGGGAAGCGCAAGAGCAAAGGAAGGAAAGGCAGGTGGGAGATCCCTGCTTCTACCGTCAAACCTTTCATTCCAGGCAGGCTAAGCGAACATGATAAGGCTGTCCTGGACATATCAGCCAAACTTCTGGAGTGGAGAGAACGACCGGTAAGCGAAGCCAGCACTGTCATTCTGGATGACTTATTGCACCACTTCCTCAGTCTCCAAGACGAACACTACGCAATCGAAGCAGAAGAAGAGGAGCAGCGAAAGAATCGATGCCACAATGTTGGGGTTGCGACAAGCGACTGCATCGGGTGGGATAAGCTAGCCCTGCATCAATTGATAGCCATGAATCGGAATGGATTCGTAAGCGACGCGGCGTTAAGCGAAATCTTGATTTCGAACGAGTGGGTAGCTGCATATGAATACCTGACGAACGAGATTGTATTTGCGAGGGAAGCGGAGTAATCGTCCGTATTATGACCTTTCTAGGAAACAAGGCTGCCGAGACTCGGCAGCCTTGTTTCAGTTACACCATCGGTGGACTGCGCGTCCAGCTGAACTTCATAGGTGACATTTCCGGCAATAAAGAATTCCCGCACGTCGTAAGAGTCCGCAGGTACAACATACGAGAGCAAATAAGCGGTATAGAAAATACTTGAATCGACAGAAGCAAAGATTTCAGCGACGATGGTCACGGGATTGAAAATTTAGTTTATTTAAATTCGCAACCTGTTCGGGGTTGCGTTTTTCTTATGTTTATCGCTTAAACACGAGCGCAATATAATAGCCGAATTTCTTGGAAATCTCCGCTCGGGCGAAGTCGCGCAGCATCTCGAACACATTCACATATCCACGGCATTTGTATTGGTACTTGAAGGCTGATTTCTTGCGAACTTCGGAATCATCGATTTTCCATAGCTTAATGCCGGCATCGCTGAGCTTCTTCCTGAACTGAAGCAAATCCGCCAGCATCAGATCCTGCATCCGGACAAGTGCTGTGCAGTAGAGCCTCTTCATGGTTACGCCCGATGCTTCCATCTCCAGACGTTTCTTCTCCACCATATCCAGCATGATCGGCAGCAAGCAGCAGTCACGTATCATCTTGAACTCCTCTTCCGTACAATACATGTTTGCTCACCTCAGCATCATTATAAACGAACATGTGTTCTATTTACAACTGGAAGACGAGCCTATTTCTTATTGGACTGGTTTTAGATTTCTTATCCTGTATTCAGAATTTCGATGTTTGTTCCTCCCAAAATCAGCGCTTTCGTGTAAGATGAGAAAGATATGGGCGCAAAGGGGCAGCGGATGATGATGGGGAAGGGCTGGCTAGGGTTAACGATGAACGGCGGCATGACGATGCAGAAGAAGCTGATCGTCGTTTTTATATTTCTCATTCTAATCCCGATTGTTGCAATCGGTTACATTTCCTACGAGAACTATTTGCAATCGATTAATAAGAATACGAAAAATTACGTCGCCGAAGTGGTCGCCAAAATGCAGAGCAAGCTCGATGACTCGGTCAGCGACATGAACGCGATCTCGAAGATTCCGCTCTATTCCGAGGAGCTGCAGCAATATTTGGCGCATTCGCAGAAGGATCTGGATGAGCAGCGCAGGATCGATTTCTATATCGGGCTGATGAACAATATCCGCAAGGACACGTACAGTGTGTACATCTTCGATAATTACGGCAACGTCTTCTACCGGCTGAAGACGGACTCAGTGCGCAGCGACCTGCAGTCGAACTATGCGAATTGGCGCTCGCTCGCAAGGAAAGCGGAAGGCGATCCGGTTCTTATGGGGACGCAGAAGCTGCCGGATACGGTTGGCGGCAATCGTTACGTGTTCACCGTACTGCGTGAAATTAAGGATATATCCTCGCTCGAGCCTGTCGGAACTGTAATGGTGGACGCGGGCATCGGTGTGTTCAAGAGCGTTGTGCAAGAATTGAACGAGGTGACCAAAGGAAAGACGGTCATCGTGGACCGCGACGGCAGCGTGATCTATGACAATGACCAGCAGCGAATCGGAGTCAGTCTGGCCGGAAACGCCGATCTTGTTCGTTCTTCGGGCAAATCGGGCAGCTTCGATACGACGATGGACGGGGTCAGCTACATTTGCACTTATACCGTTTCGCAGCAGACGGGCTGGAAAATGCTCGTTTATGTACCGGTCAACTACCTGCACAAGGACGCCGTACTGACGCGGAACGTCACGTTGTCGGTCACTGCCGCGATTACACTGTTCGCGCTGGCAATTTCGATCGTGCTTTCTTTTACAATGACAAGCTCGCTCCGGACGATGACTCGGCTGATGAAGCAGGTGCAGGGAGGCAATCTTGACGTTGCGTTCCAGATTCGGCAGAACGACGAGATCGGTCTGTTCGGCAGAGAGTTTAACCGGATGCTGCGGCGCATTAAGGAATTGATCGCAGAAATTTATGATATCTCCGCCAGGAAGAAGGAGACGGAGCTCGAAGCGCTGCAGAGCCAGATTAATCCGCATTTTATCTATAACACGCTCGAGACGATCCGAATGAACGCGGTCATCAACGACGACGACGAGGTCGCGGAGATGACGTTTACGCTTGGCAAGCTGCTCCGTTACAGCATTAACCGAGGCCGTGAAATCGTGACGGTTGAGGAGGAGCTGGAGCATCTGGAGAACTACGTCGAGCTGCTTCGCTACCGGTTCAAGAACCGTTTCGAGCTGGAGTACGACATTCCGGGCGAGCTGATGTCTTTCCATGTCATGAAGCTGATGTTCCAGCCGATTGTGGAAAATGCGATTTTGCACGGGATGGAAGGCAAGGACGAGAAGGTGCGAATTCTGCTGTCAGCCCGCACGGAAGGCGATATGGCCATATTCGTCCTGCGTGACGAAGGCGTTGGCATGGACAGCATGCGTCTGCATCTGCTGCGAGGCTCGATTCAAGGCTTGCAGGCACCGCAGGATGGGACGCGCACTGGCGTTGGACTGCGCAATATTAACGAGCGGATCAAGCTCCACTATGGCGAAAGCTACGGCATCGAGGTCGATAGCAGGCCGGATGCGGGCACCGAGGTTCGGCTCCGACTACCATACAAGAGAGGATAATGGCTCATGCTGCGCATTATGATCATTGACGATGAAGAGACGATTCGGATCGGCCTTGAGAAAATGATTCTTAAAGCAAGAGAGGACTGCCAGATCGTCGGCAGCTACGGCAACGGCGAGGATGCGCTGCTGCACTTGGCGAGGCAGGAGCCGGATCTTGTCATCACGGATATAAAGATGCCGTACATGGACGGGCTGCGTTTTATCGAGCTGTTGAAGGAGAAGCGACCGCATGTGCGCTGCGTCATTCTAAGCGGATACAACGATTTCGATTACGCGCGCAAAGCGATTCTATACGGCGTGAACGATTATTTGATTAAGCCCGTTGATAAAAAAGAGCTGCTGCGCAATCTCGACCAGATCGCAGCAGAGCTTGGACGCGAGCGGATGGAGAACGAGCGGGAGATGGAGCTGTGGCGCAAGGCGCGATGGAGCGACCTGATGGCGAAGGAGGATGCGCTGCGCCGGCTGCTGCTCGGCGAGCTGGAAGAAACGCAGGCGCTGGAGCTGGCTCGCGCTCATGGTTTGCTAAGCGAGGCAGAAGCGGGACGCGTGGATGAAGCGGATGGCTCGGACGGCTCGGAAGGTGCAGGCTATGCCGTTCTTGCGCTGCGCTCCTCGGATTCTCATGCGCATGAGCGGCTCCTTGCCGTGCTGCGCGGCAAGCTGCTGCAGCAAACAGCTTGTACCGTGATCGGAGAACGGCTTGCCGCGGTTCTGCTGCGCGGCACTGCGACCGGGGAGGTCAAGAGGTTCGGCTATGAGCTGTTGATGGAGACCAGAGACGGGGCAAGCAGCCTCGTGATTGGCATAAGTAAGCCGTGCGCGAATTTACAATCGCTTCCGCAGGCATACTCCGAGGCGCTGGAAGCATCGCTCTCCCATTTCTACTGGCCGGACATGGAGCCGGTAACGATATTCGGCGAAGCTGTGCGGGGCTACCTCGATAGCGAGCGCATTGCGCAGCTGCTCGACACCGAGCTGGGAACGGCCTTCGAGCATGCCGATCCGGAAGCGGTGCGCAGCGCGCTGCGCCGCCTGTTCGAAGAGCTCGCGCGGACGAAGCCGCCTTACGATGAGGTGGTTCACCTTGCCGGCAACGTCCTGTTCGTCGCAGCACTGCGCTGTGACGGCTTCGGGGAGGAAGTGTCGCGGCTGACGAAGCCAGGATTTAATTTCTATCAAGCGGCAACGCTGCCGTTCACACTGGATGAGCTGCGGCATTGGCTAGGCAGCTTGTTGGATGATGCGTTCACGCATCTCGCCAGCAAGCGCACTGCTCCGCCAAACCGGCTGATCGAGACGGTGAAGCAGGCGATTCAGAACGATTACACGAGAGAGATCGAGCTGACGGAGCTCTCCGAGAAGGTATATCTGAACCCGAGTTATCTGTCCACCTTGTTCAAACAGGAGACGGGACAGACCATCACCCAGTACCTGCTGTCGCTGCGTATCGCCAAGGCGAAGGAGCTGCTGCGGGAGCGGCTGGATCTGAAAGTCTATGAGATTGGCGAGCTGGTCGGGTATGCCGACGCCATGTATTTCAATCGATTGTTCAAGAAAATGGTCGGTACGACGCCGAAGGAATTCCGAAATCAAGTACCAAACAGAGTGCAAGAAACATAAATCCACTGCATAGGAATGCGCTTTCGGATTCCCTATAATCGACCTTGTAAGCGATAACAAGAGGGATTCATAATCGATGAGGGGGAATCAGATTTTGAAGAAATCGGTTGCTTTACTATCTACGGCTGTCCTGATGACGGCTATGCTGTCCGCATGCGGCAGCGACAACAATGCGAATGAGAGCAGCAACAGCACGAATGCGTCGACGACAAATAACGGCAAGGCGGCGACGAACGACAGTACAGACAATGCGAGCACAACGAATGCCGCAGACTCCAGCACGGATGCCGCTCCTGCAGACGACGTCAAAGGCAAGGTCGTATTCGCGATCAACCGGACCGATCTTGTAGAGACGAAGCTGAAGGAATACTCCGAGCAGTTTCATACGAAATATCCGAATGCGACGCTCGAATTCGAAGCGATCAAGGATTACGACCAGACGATCAAGATCCGGATGGCTTCCAATGAGCTTCCTGATATCCTGCTAATCCCAGGTACGGTGAAGAACTCCGACCTGCCGACGTTCTTCTCGCCGCTCGATGACCTTGGTCTGAACGATCAGATCTACTTCAAAGACAACCGCTCGCAGGATGGCAAGCTGTACGCGATCTCCTCCGGCAGCGCGGCGATGGGCGTAACGTACAACAAGAAGGCATTCGCGGAAGCCGGCATTACCGACGTGCCGAAGACGCTGGACGAATTCCTCGCAGACTGCGAGAAGCTGAAGGCGAAGGGCATCGTTCCGATGGCGACGAACTTCAAGGACAAGTGGCCGCTGTACGGCTGGGATCAAGAGGCATTCCTCGTTGCTGGTGACGCAGCGCTGCATAATACGATGGCAACGCAGGATGCGCCTTTTGCAGTGGACGGTCCGCACTTTAAAGTGTTCTCGATTCTGAAGACGATGGTCGACAAGGGCTACACGGAGAAAGACCTCATGTCCACGAATTGGGAAGGCTCGAAGAAAGACGTCGCTACGGGCAAAACAGCGATGTATCTCCTTGGCAACTGGGTTGTGAACCAAGTTATCGACAATGGCGCGGCAGCAGACGATATCGGCTTCTTCCCAATGCCAATTGACAATACAGGCGAGGCAAAAGCAGTGCTCGCATCCGACTACTTCATCGGCATCAGCAAGAAGAGCGAGAATCAAGCAGCAGCTAAGGCAGCGCTGAAATGGTTTACCGAAGAGTCCGGCTTCGACGATTTCTCAGGCTTCATCCCGGTGCTGAAGAGCAAGCAACCGGCGCTGAAGCAGTTGGCTGACTTCATGGCGATGAATCCGAAGACGATCGAGATGCAAGCGGAGAACGACGACTACCTGGCAATCGCGAACAAAATGCAGTTCGACACAAGCGCGTTCGCGCAAGATGCCGTGATGGGCGACGATATCAAATCGGTATTCGACAGCTACAACAAGAAGTGGGCAGATGCCCGCAAAGCAGTAAGCAAATAACCTTTCATTCGCGAGGGGCGGGCGGCGCCAGTTAAGGAAGCTTCCCGCCCTTCGTATACCTGCAAACCGTTCTGCAAGCTCTGCAACCGCGGTTACAAGCTCCATAAGCACCACAAGCTCCGAGTAAAGAAGGGATATCGGTATGTTCTCCTTAAGCTACAACGTGCAGCGAATGCTCATTATCAGCTCGTTTCTATTCCTGCCGCTGCTCCTCTTGGCGGCCTTCTCTTTCTACCCGGCGCTCTATCTCGTATGGCTCTCCTTCACGTCATGGGACGGCTATAGCCCGGATAAGCCTTGGGTGGGGATGGCGAATTACAAGGAAATCTTCGAGAACCGCGAAATATTCGGCGTGCTCTCGCATAACCTCGCTTATTTTATCGGCGGCATTGTGCAGAACATCCTCGCTCTCTTCTTCGCGCTGCTGCTGAGCCGGCGGCTTAGAGGACGAAATGCTTTTCGCATCGTTCTGTTCCTGCCCTACATCTTGAACAGTGTCGCGATCGCCTATATGTTCACCTATGTGTTCGATGCGCAGAACGGCTCGCTCAATGTCCTGCTGACGGCGCTTGGGTTGGAAGGGCTGATCACGAGCTGGCTTGGCAACAAGCATGTCGTGAACATCTCGCTTGCTTTTATATCGATGTGGAAATTCATGGGCTTTAATATGGTCATTTATATCGGCGCGCTGCAGTCGATTCCAGAAGATTTATATGAAGCTTCGAAGATCGACGGGGCAAGCCGGTTCCAAGCGCTGCGCTACATTACGCTGCCTAGCATCAGGCGCATTCTTGAGCTGAGCATGCTGCTCACCGTATCGGGCGCGCTCGAAGTATTCGATTTGCCGTTTGTCATGACGAAGGGCGGACCGGCCGGCGCCAGCGAAACGTTCGTGACGAAGACGGTGCAGACCGCGTTCAATTTCAACAATTACGGCCTCGCTTCGGCAATGGGCGTCGTACTGCTGGCGATCGTCGTCGCAGTCATCACCATCCAGCGAAAAGTGATCTTGCGCGGGGAAAAGGAGTAGAGCATGAGAGTGGAACTTAGAGAAACCGCCGGCACGACGTCGCTGCGAAGACGCGCTTTTCTGTCGCCTGAAGGGATGAGGCATGCGCTGGTCTACGCGATTCTCCTGATCGGGGTATTCGTTGTCCTTTTCCCGCCATACGTCGTTCTGCTTAATGCGTTCAAGGGCAGCGAGGAATACGCGAATTCGGGCGTATTCGACTGGCCGCACAGCTTCCTGGATTGGCAGAACTTCAGCCGCGTGCTGGAGCTGTCTCACATGGGGCGCGCATTTGGCAACACCGGAATCATCATGGTTGCATCACTGGCTGGTAACGTTGCTCTCGGCACGATGACCGCATACGCGCTTGGCCGGTTTCAGTTTAAGCTTAAGCCTTACATTATGGGCGCTTATGTGGCGGCTACGCTCATTCCTTCGGTGACGACGCAGGTGGCGACCTTCTCCGTGATTCAGCATTTGCACCTGTTCAATACGCATTTTGCACCGATTCTGCTCTACTTGGGTACGGACGTGATGCAAATCTATCTGTACCTGCAGTTTATCCGTACGATTCCGTATGACCTGGACGAGAGCGCGATGATGGAAGGTGCGAGCCTGTTCTACATTTACAGAGCAATCATTTTCCCGCTGCTTGCTCCGGCTACGGCGACGGTCGTCATCTTGAAGAGCATCAGTATCTACAACGATATGTACATTCCTTATCTATACATGCCGGCGGAGAAGCTCGGTGTCGTGTCGACGACGCTCATGAAGTTCGCCGGCGTCAACAGCGCGGAATGGAATCTCATCTGCGCGGCGCTTCTCATTGTACTTATACCGACCGTCATTCTCTATCTGCTGCTGCAGCAATATATCTTCTCTGGCATCGTGAGCGGCTCGGTAAAATAGACGGTCCGACATCATCGCTATTACCTGCTTGAATTGACTTCATAGGAGGGTTATTCGAGGGATGATCGTGATTGGGCGAAGATTATTGTCGGCCGCAATGGCCGGCATGTTGGTTGTTTCGGCTCTGGCAGCCGCAGTCCTGCCGTCTGGCAGAGCACATGCGGACGAGGCGGAGGTGCCCGCAGGAAGCGGGTTTGCGCACTATATTACACGCGATAGCGACAAGCTGATGGACGGCACCGATGAGTTCCGCTTCATTTCGGCTAACGTGCCGACGCTATCCATGGTCGAGGATATTTCCTGGCGGACGCCGGATGCGTGGGAGCAAGAGGATGCGATGAAGACGCTTGTCCAGCTCGGCGGGACGGCTACTCGCCCGTATGTCTTCTCCGTGCATAAGCCGGATGATACGCCGGATATGAAGCGGGCCGTAATGGGCCCGGGGCAATTCGACGAGAATGTATTCAAGGCGTTCGATAAGCAGCTCCAGCTGGCGAACCAGTACGGCATCCGCATTATTGTGCCGTTCGTCGATCAATACGAATGGCAGGGAGGCATCGCTTCCTACGCGGCTTTCCGGGGGAAAGGCAAGGATCAGTTCTGGAGCGATTCCCAGCTGATCGGCGATTTCAAGCAGACGATCAATTATGTGCTGAACCGCGTGAACACTTATACGGGCATCCCGTACAAAGACGATCCGGCCATATTGGCATGGGAAACCGGCAATGAGCTGGTCCCGGCGTCCCATACTTGGACGCATGATATCGCCTCCTATATCAAGAGCATCGACAGCCATCATCTCGTGCTGGATGGCAAGTATGGCATCGATGACGCGTCGCTGAGCGACGATGCGATTGATCTTGTCTCCAACCACTATTATCCGGACCACTATCCGGATTACGCTCTGCAGGTCAACTTGGACAAAGCGAAAACAGCAGGCAAGAAGCCATTCATCGTCGGCGAATTCGGCTTCAAGCCGACGGATCAAGTCGGTCAGCTGCTGGACAGCGTCATCGATAACGGCACCTCCGGCGCGATGATCTGGAGCCTGCGCTATCACAACCGCGACGGCGGCTTCTACCCGCATACGGAGTCCACGTTCGGAGGCGTTTTCTACGGCGCCTATCGATGGCCGGGCTTCCCGTCGGGCAATGGCTTCGACGAGACGAACCTGCTTCAGACGCTGCGTGCGAAGGCGTTCGCGATCCGCGGCATCGATACGCCTCCGCCGATTCCGGCGCCGGATGCGCCGGAGCTGCTGCCGATCGATTCGGTATCGGCGATCGGCTGGAAAGGCTCCGTCGGCGCGTCGAGCTATGCCGTTGAGCGGGCGGAGAATGGGGCGGGTCCATGGACGAGTGTCGGCTCGCAAGTCTACGATGCTGTTCCAAGTGCAACGCAGCTCTTGAACGATACGACAGCTGTATCGGGCACTTCCTATTACTACCGGGTAAAGGCGGTTAACGGCAGCGGCGAATCCGGCTACTCGAATGTCGTCGGACCTGTCGCTGCGGCTCATGCAATCATTGATCCGATTCGCAATTACGACGGCATGTACGATTACAGCACGGATCTGGAGTTTACGTCCAAGGATGCCGCCGGGCACGGTGACGACTGGAACCGGCTGAAAGCGCTTCCTGCTTCATCGCCGCAATACGTAGCTTATGGGCTTCCGTTGGATAGCGAAGGCAATCCGGTTGCGGCAGCGCAATTGACGGCGACCGTCTATCTCGACGCAGCTGCAGCGGCCGGGACGAATTTTGCAATCGAGGCGTCGCCGGACGGCACGACCTACAGTCCACTTAACGCTTCGGCTGCCGACGAAACGAGTGGCGCGTACGTTAAACGTACTTACACGACAGGCCAGCTTCCGGACGGCACGCGCACGGTGCGCATCGTGTTCCCTGAAGCAGCTGGCGCCGGCGAGCTCGGGAACGTGCGGATCGCTTACACGACCGATGGGAGCGGGCTGACATTCCCGGATTCCATCCGCAGGCAAACCGTGTCGGACGGCGTGCTAACCGACGAATTCAACAACTTCCTGAAGATGGATAGCCATACGGCGAATCTCAGTTTCGCATCGGACAACATTAACTTTTTCGGGGGAGACGAGAAGCGGCTCAATCGGACGTCGAACACGAATGAGAGCTTTACGTACAAAGCGGACGGGGACATGAATTACTTCCAATTCATCATGTATGCGAGGCAGAATCCGAATGAATTCGTGCTGCCGGATTTCACATTCTATGCCTCGGCGGACGGCGCGAACTATACAGCGGTAACTGATTATGCGAAGAAGGCGACACCTGGCGAAGGGTATTGGGCGAAGACGGAATATACGGCGTATAAGCTTCCTTCGGGTACGCGGTATTTGAAGTTCGAGTTCCCGCTCGTGCCGGACAGCTACAAGGATCAGGCGTGGAATCCGGAAGCGAGCTCGCTGCGCATCGGCATTGGCAGCGCGAAGCTTGATCCGCCGCCGGACCTGTCGAAGTCGGCGATTATCGATGATTTCGAGAGCTACAGCGGTTCGAGCACGAATATGCGCAGCGCCTACATGATCAATACGAGCGGTTCTGCGCTGCAAATCTCGCTCAGCGGCGATGCGAAGGCTTCGGGGAACTACGGGATGAAGCTCGAGACGAATATGGAGCAAGGCTGGGGCGGCTTCGAGAAGAATGTTTCCGGCGCGAACTGGTCGGGCAGCTCAGGCATAGAGCTGTGGGTCAATCCGAACGGGGCCGATATCGGCTTGTCGATCCAATTCACGGAAGATGCGGGAACGGGCGGAGAAGTGTGGAAAGGGCAGACGCGGGTAAGCGGCAGCGAGCCGGTGCATGTTAAGCTGCCGTTCAGCTCCTTCTCGATTCCAGATTGGTGGCTGAACTCCCACCCTTCGGTCGGCAATCGGCAGCCGGATCTGAACGGTCCGGTATCCGCGGGCATCTATTTGGACGGCGCGGCTGGCGCGAAGACGATTTATCTGGATGATTTCAAGCTGTACCGCGACCCTGTCGTCGACCGCTTCGAATCCTATGGCGGTGATGACGCCAAGCTTCGGGCCGTCTACACGCCGAATGCAAGCGGGGATGCGGTGACGCTGTCGCTGAATCAATCCGAGAAGCATGACGGCGACTACGGCATGAAGCTCGAATATGAGCTGACGGATGCGAAAGGCTACGCTGGCATCACGAAGAACATGCAAGGCGTCGATTGGTCCGGCAGCAGCGGCATTTCCCTCTGGGTGAAGCCCGACGGTGCAAACCGGGGGCTGACGGTTCAAGTTCGCGAAGCTAGCGGCGAATATTGGGAAGCGAAGGCGAAGCTGTCCGGCACGGACGGAACGGAGCTTCAGATTCCGTTCCACACGTTCCGCATGCCGGGCTGGTCTGCGCTCGATAACGGCAAGCTGGATGTTAACGCGATATCGGAATTCTCGATCTATCTGGACAAAGGCGATAGTCCGGCTGGAAGCGGCTCTATTCTCTTCGACTCGATAACAGCGGCGCCAATCGGGACCATAGACAATTTCGAGTTTTATCAAGGCAACAGCGATGCTGCATTCGCTGCTTATATAGCCAATGCTAGCGGCGATTCGGCTGTCGTATCGCTCAGTTCCGAGCAGAAGTCGGAAGGGCGCTATGGCATGAAGCTATCCTATGCGCTGACGGAGGGCAAAGGCTACGCCGGCGTAACGAGGCAGCTCGGACGGATGAACTGGTCCGCAGCTGGCAATGCGCTGCAGCTGCAGCTGGTGCCGGACGGCTCGGGCAGATTGTTCACCGTGCAGTTCAAGGAAGCGGACGGCGATACATGGGAGTCGCGGCTTGACTTGACCGGTACAACAGCGAAGCAAGAGACGCTGCCATTCTCCGGCTTCGGCAGATCGATCTGGTCTACCGGCGATGGCGTCATGGATCTCACGGCAGTCGCCGAATATTCGCTATACATCAATACAGGCAGCGCTGAGCCAGGGAATGGCGCGGTAGTTGTCGATGATGTGAAGCTGGCAACCGTGCCCGTGCTCGACAGCTACGACTACTATGACGAGGGCACGGAGCTGATAGCAAGCCGTTCGTATTCGAGCAATCCGTGGGGCGGCACAGTCACGTTGTATCCGAACGCGGAGCATAAGCTCGCCGGCAAATACGGGCTGAAGTACACGTATGAGCTGCCGGATGCCTCACGAAATTTCGCGGGCATTACGAAGACGCTTGGCAGCATGAGCTGGTCGGAGTATGACGGCTTGAAGCTGTGGCTGATTCCTGACGGGTCCGGCCGCAAGCTGACCATTCAATTCAAGGAGCCGGATGGCGAAACATGGGAGTCGTATGTGCCATTGAACGGCACGGCTCCGGTGAAGCTGGCGCTGCCGCTGAGCGGATTCGTTCACGCACCGTGGAATAATACAGGCAACGGCACGCTTGATCTGGGCTCAATAAGCGAATTCTCATTCTATGTGAATCAGGGCGACGGACAGCTGGGAACGGGAGTGCTTTATTTCGACGAGGTGGGCCTGTATAAAGGCGATGCTTACCCAGGCGACGACGGTGACGATAACGGAAGTGGCGGTAATGGCGGAAACGGCGGAAACGGCCAACCGCAGCAAAATGCGCCACTCCTCATCTCGGGCGATAACCTCGCCGTAAGCGGCAACACGGCTGTCATCCAACCGGATTCCGGCCAAGAGGTCCGGATCGCGGATGGAGTGGCTAATCGGCTTGACGGTCATCAGCTTAAAGTAACTGTCGGCGGCGCGGCGCTCCTGCTCTCCCCGCAATGGCTGAAGCTGGCGGATGCGCAGTCTCCGTCACAATCGCAGCTCTCGCTGAAGCTGACTACGCAATCGTCGGCGGATGTGAAGCTCCCTGGGAATGGCCGTGAACATTGGCAAACTGCCGGAGATGTTGTAAGGCTCGACCTTCCTGAGCTGAAGGAAAGCGGATCCCCATTTGATAGAATGCGTAACGATCATGCCAAGCTTGAGCTGGCATATGACCGCAATGCTGATAGCAGCCAGCTCGGAATCTACCGCTATGACGAGAAGTCCGGCAGCTGGGTCTATGTTGGCGGCCGCGTTGATGCCGAGGCTGGCGTCATCACAGCAAGCATCGATCAGCCTGGTGAATATGCGGTTCTGGCCTTCAGCAAAACCTATAATGATGTGCCTGAACAGCATTGGGCTTATACGAGCATCTCGCAGCTGACATCTCGTCATGCATTGGAAGGCGTGTCGGAGACGGATTTTGCCCCGGGTGCGACGGTCACGAGAGCCCAGTTTATCGCGATGCTCATTCGTTCGCTTGGCAGCAGCGGCACCAATGCTTCGCAGGCGGCGCAAGACAAATGGTACGCACCGATCATGGAAGAGGCGGTCAAAGCCGGACTCGTGCAAGGACACGGAGACGGCAAGTATGCGCCGGAAGCACAGATTAGCCGTCAAGAAATGGCGGTTCTGCTGATGCGTTTCCGCGGTCTTCTCTCCGGCATGGACAGTGCTCAAGCTGACAACGGCGGACTCAGCAAATCAGCGTTCACAGACGATTCAGCGATTGCAAAATGGGCATTAGGCGCGGTGCACGAAGCTGCGGCTGACGGCATTTTGCAAGGTAACAATAACGAGTTCCGTCCTGCTGCGACAGCTACGCGCGCAGAAGCGGCCGCAGCTATTATTCGGCTGCTGAATCGGATGGAATTTGAATTCCATAGATGAGACGAAGAACCCGAAGCATGCGCTTCGGGTTCTTTCTGTGGATTTAGACCGGTGCGCTCAGGTGAATTTCTCGAATTTGCAACGGTTGGCGGGCTGCGAGGACAGGCGGGGCATCCCTCATATGCATAATTTATCCATGCCGATGCAGACTAAATGAAGCGCAGTCTATTTTCGGGAGAGGTGGAAACGGCAGTGGGATTCTTTCGCAGCATTCTGAGAGGAAAGCCCCGGCGGCATAAGCCGTCATCTTCGCCTCCGCCTGTCCTAAGCCCGGCTTCCGGGCAAGGTCCAATAAGCAAGGATTTGGAGAGTAACATCCAACAGCTGCAAGCGAGGCTCAGCCAGTCGCCGGATTTAGTTACGCGCCGGTTTCCGATCAAATCAACAGGTGAGCGGGCTGCCCTTATCTATCTGGATAGCTTGAGCGACAAGGTTGCCGTCAACCACGATGTGCTGCGCCCGCTTATGCACGAAACTTCTGCGGATCCCCAAATCGAGAACTTGGTCACGGTAGGCCGCATTAAATCCGAAACTGGTCTCGGCCAAATCGTGAAGGACATTCTGCAAGGAGCAAGCGCCCTGTTCATTGCGAATAAAGGCGCTGCTTACATCATCGATACGCATGGATGGCCGCAGCGGGCGATCGAAGATCCGCAGCTGGAGGCATCGCTTAAAGGCGCTCATCAAGGGTTCGTAGAGACGAGCAGCCAAAATATCGCGCTCATAAGAAGATACATCCCGGACCGGGAGTTGAAAATGATTGAATTAGAGGTCGGCGCACGGGGATTAACCACGGTCAGCATCTTATATCTGGCAGATGTAGCTAAGCCGGAGGTGCTGCAGGAGCTGGTCGACCGAATTAAGCAAATTGATATCGATGCTCTGTTATCTTCGGGCGAGCTGGAGGAGTACATCGAGGATAATCCATACTCGCCGTTCCCTCAATTCTCGACGACGGAACGGCCGGATTCCGTCGCTTCGCAAATTTTGCAGGGTCGGCTGGCCATTGTGGTCGACAAGTCGCCGGGAGTGCTGATCGGGCCGGCCAATTTCGCGATGTTCTTTCAGAGCATTGACGATTACAGCATAAGATGGCAGGTGTCGTCGTTTATTCGGCTGCTTCGGTTCGGGGCCTTCTTCCTCACGATCTTCTTGCCTTCATTCTACATTGCGGTCATTTCGTACAATTTCGAAGTCATTCCGCTCAAGCTGCTCCTTTCGGTAGGCGAATCCAGACAAGGCGTTCCGTTTCCGCCCATCGTTGAAGCGCTGATCATGGAGCTGACGCTCGAAATGTTGAAGGAAGCCGGAATCCGGCTTCCGGCGCCAATCGGGCAAACCGTGGGCATCGTCGGTGCCATCGTCATCGGACAAGCGACCGTTCAGGCAGGAGTAGTGAGCAATATCATGGTTATTGTCGTGTCGCTGACCGCGCTGTCCTCGTTTATCATCCCGAACAATGATATGTCAGCGGCGATCCGGTTAATTCGTTTTCCTATGATGCTCGCCGCATTCGTGTACGGTCTGCTCGGGGTCGGTATCGGAATGCTCATCGTGCTGGGGCACTTGATCTCGCTTGAATCGCTCGGCACGCCGTACTTCTCTCCATTCGGTCCGCTGCGGTTCGCGGATTTGAAGGATTCCATCATCCGGCTGCCGATGTGGAAAATGGTAAAGCGGCCGTTAAGCTCTGGAGCGGTTCAGCAGCGCAAGCATGGTTCGAATCGGGGGGGGAATCGTTGAAGAAGTACGCATTAAATGATATTACCTTTTTTCAATACATCTTTATGATCCACGGCTCGCAGCTCGGATTCGGATTGCTGTCGCTTCCCGCGGATTTAGCGAAGAGTGCCGGGACGGATGGCTGGATCTCCCTTCTGTTCGGGTGGCTGCTGGCCATTCTGGGCAGCTTGATCACCTTGCAAGTCATGAAGAAGCACCCCGATCTGACCGTATATGATCTGCTCCCCCGTTACTTCGGCAGGGTGCTTGGCGCCGTCATGAATGTTTGTCTGATCGGTTATTTCTTGCTCGGTTTCTTTATTGCGTTTAGTGCGCTGATTGGTTTTTTCAAAGTCGAGCTGCTCTCGAATACGCCGAACTTCTTGATGGTACTGCTGTTTTTGCTGCCAACGTATAATCTTGCCCGCAATCAGGTCCGTATTCTCGGAAGATACGCGGAGATTAGCTTTTGGGGATTTCTATGGTTATCGCTTGTTTACTTATATCCATTGAAGGACTCCCACTGGATTCATATGCTGCCGATACTCAAGGAGGGCTGGGGGCCTGTGCTGCATGGAATCAAGACAACGGGAATCGCGTTTCTCGGATTCGAGATCAGCCTCGTGCTGTACCCCTTCCTCAAGCATAAAGAGAAAGCAGCTGCAGGCATCATTATCGGGAATAGCATCACGCTGGTTATGTACATGATCGTAACCGTCGTTAGTTTTTTATTTTTTTCGCCGGACGACCTGCTATCCTATGAATTTCCGACGCTCAAAGTTTTGAAGGTTATGGAATTCCGCTTTCTGGAGCGCGTCGAGATCGTCGTTCTCGTGGCGTATGTCTTTCTGTCGATTCGAGTATGGACGCATTACTTGTTCGCTGCGACCTTCGGCATCAGCAGGCTGCTGGGGAAACAGGACCATAAGCTGTTCGTCAAGCTCGTCTCCATCGGAACGCTCCTGACCTATATCTTCTATAAACCTTCGTTCCATGAGATGGGTAACATGCTGGGAATGTTCGGTCATTTGGGTTGGGTAACAGCGTTTGTATTCCCATGCTTCTTACTGGCTTATACAAGTATCATCAGGCGCAAGGAGGGGGGAAGATGAACCGATTCTGCCAAGCGGTTCTTGTTATTCTAATCGCGCTTGGGATGGCGCTGCTTCCCGGCTGCTATGATCAAATGAATTTGGAGGACGCCTCCATCGCGCTCATGCTGGGACTGGACGTGGACAATAACGGTCAGTTCTTGGTTTATACGCAAAGCCCTGTCTTCTCCAGAGAGGCAAAGGAGAAGACGGAGACCGTCATGGTAACCGCGGATTCAATACGGCTGTCGCGGGCCAAATTCGATGCCGTCTTTACCGGCATTACGACCGGCGGAAAGCTCCAGACGATTCTGATCGGCAAACGATTGCTGCAGAAGAAAGAATGGTTCACCTTATTCGACATGTTTTACCGCGTTCCGAAGCTGACCGAGACGCCGCGTGCCGTCGTCGTGGACGGCTCCGTAAAGGACATCTTCGAATTCAAGCCCGGGGACAAGCCGCGGCTCTCCTTGCATATGAGCAAACTCATCGATACGGCAAATATGTCGGATATTACGGTCTTAACGAATTTGCAGGAGCTGCGGCGCCAGATGAAAGAAAAGGGCATGACCCCGTCCTTATCGCTCATTAAGAAAGGAAAGGATGATGTCTTAGTTACGGGGACAGCGCTCATAAACAAGAAGAATACGTTCGCTGGCCAGCTTTCGCTGCAGGAAAGTACGCTTCTCCTGATTCTGCAGAATCAAATTAATGGCGTACCTTCATTGGTTCTGGATTTCGGTCCTGCTAAGGAAGAGGAAGACGGCGGGAATGAAACCGAAGCGACGGTCAAAAACGTCATTGCAATCGATATTACCTCGTACAAACGAAAAGTGCATACCGGCTTTTCAAACGGGAAGTTTTCTTTCCATGTCGATCTCCATTTCAACATTGTGATTACCACGCTCCAGAGAATGGATTCGATGTCTAAGAGAGAGGACAAACCTGCAATCGAGAGGATGATCACTTCTGCTCTGACGAAGGATATCGATGCGCTTATAAGCAAATGCCAGCGTGCATCTGTCGATCCGTTCGGCTTCGGACTGTATGCGAGGGCTTATCAATACAAGAGCTGGAAATCCGTCCAGAATGAGTGGGATAAGGCGTTCGCTGAAGCGGAGGTCGGCGTGCACGTGAAGACGAGTATCAAGAGCTTCGGCGTCTTAGAATGACGGCGAGGCGAAGCATCTGATGCAAGTGGGACATGGGTGATGGGAAGAATCCTCATGTCTTTTTCATATTCGGCGGCTGCTTGCGAATTTTTGCATGGAATTTCCTGTAAATAGAATGCTAGAATAGTCTTGTTGGTCATCTCATCTATGTTTAATCGAAAACATTTGGAGGCGATTCTCATTACACGTACTGAACTGCGTTTGCCGCGAACAACACCGGAAGCGGTTGGTATCCGCTCCACTGCAATTGCTGCACTGCTTGATGCTTGGAAGGAATCGGGACTTGAGCTTCACAGCATGATGATCCTGCGACATGGTCAAGTGGCGGCGGAGGGCTGGTGGGCACCTTACGCGCCAGAGCTGTCTCATATGTTGTTCTCTCTTAGCAAAAGCTTCACGTCTTCCGCGATCGGCCTTGCCGCAGCCGAAGGTTTGCTGTCCCTGGATGATGCCGTCATCTCGTTCTTCCCGGAAGTGGCGCCAGAGGAGCCATCCGCTAATCTCAGCGCGATGCGGGTTCGCCATCTGCTCATGATGGGCACAGGACATGAAGAGGATACGATGGGCCCACTCTCTTCCGCAGAGGACGGCGATTGGGTTCGAGCGTTTCTGCAAGTACCGGTGGGACGCGAGCCGGGGACGCATTTTGTCTATAACAGCGGAGCAACTTACATGCTTTCGGCCATCTTGCAGAAGGTGAGCGGCGTCAAGCTTCTCGACTACTTGCGGCCGCGACTGCTCGATCCGCTCGGCATTACAGAAGGGACATGGGAATCGTGTCCGCGCGGCATCCATACTGGCGGTTGGGGCTTGATGCTGACGACAGAGTCGATCGCCAAGTTCGGACAGCTATACCTGCAGCGTGGCGTTTGGGAGGGTAAGCGTATCCTCTCGGAAGAATGGGTGAACGAAGCGACCTCGAAGCAGATTCACAATGGCGATGATGAAGCGAACGACTGGACACAAGGCTACGGCTACCAATTCTGGCGCTGCCGGAACGGTGCATATCGGGGCGACGGTGCTTTTGGCCAGTTCTGTATCGTCTTGCCGGAGAAGGATACGGTCATCGCGCTGACGAGCGGGACGAACGATATGCAAGGTGTGCTGAATGGCATTTGGACGCATTTGCTGCCTGCATTAACGGAGGATGTTACGGCTGATCCAGCTGCGCATGAGGCATTGTCGGACAAGCTGGGGTCACTTACTCTCGAGCCTCCAGTGTTGGATGCGGCATCTCCATTAGAATCTGAAGTGAGCGGGAGTCGCTACGTACTAGACGAAAATCAATTCCAATGGACTGCGCTATCCGTACAGTTTGAATCACAAGAAGCAGTCGTTACACTTGAGAACTGCGAAGGCGAGTTCGTCCTCCGCTGCGGACGCGGCGAATGGGCGGAAGGCCGCGGCGTTCTGCTGCAAGGCGCTCCGTTCCAACGGGGCGCGAACCATCGCATGGCGTCCAGCTTCACTTGGCGCGATTCGGAGACGCTCTCGATTACGTTACGATATATCGAGACTCCGTTCTACGTGACGTCAGAGCTGAAGTTTAACGGGGATGAGCTTACTGCCCAGCAGCAAGTGAACGTAGCTTTCTTCTCGCCGGAGCTGCCATCGCTCCACGGCCGTAGATCCTAATAAGATGCCCTTTATCGTCTAGCTTCGGCCTGACGGTGGAGGGCTTTTCTGTGCCTTTCTGCGTTTTAGCTCGTTTGAACGCTTAAGGTGAGACATGCTATAGTTGGAGAAAATGAGACATGCGGGGCGGGTGAGCGAAAATAACGTACGAAGAAGTGATGCAGCAGCTGGCTGAAATGGGCTCGGAACAGACGAAGAAGACGCTCGTGAACCACGGCGCTCGGGAACCATTTTACGGGGTAAAGGTTGGAGATTTGAAGAAGCTGGTGAAGCCAGTCAAGAAGGATCAGGAGCTGGCGCTCTCGCTATACGAATCTGGGGTCAGCGACGCGATGTATCTCGCCGGACTTACGGTCGATCCGAAGACGATAACGCGTGAGCAGCTTCAAAGCTGGGTGCGCGGAGCGTACTGGTACTTGCTGTCTGAGTATACGGTTGCGAGCATGGCTGCGGAGAGTCCTTATGCCCGCGAACTGGCGATGGAGTGGATTCGTTCACCGGAGGAGATGATCGCGGCTTGCGGCTGGAGCACGTACGCCAATTATCTGTCGATTACGCCGGATGAGCAGCTCGGCATCGATGAAATTCGCAGCCTGCTTCACGAGGTGCGAGATCGCATCCATGAGGAACAGAACCGCGTCCGCTATACGATGAACGGGTTTCTGATCTCGGCAGCGGCGTACGTGAAGGAGCTGCACGAGGAAGCAATTGCGATCGCGGAGGCGGTCGGCAAAGTGCATGTTAACGTTGGCAATACGGCCTGCAAAGTGCCGCTTGCCACTGCATATATTTCGAAGATGGCCGGAATGGGCAAAATAGGCATGAAACGCAAAACGTGCATTTGCTAGCGGAGATGGACATGAAGAAGCAGCAGCACGGTGGTCTGGAGCTGCTGCTGAAAGAGGGATCCGCGAGCATCGCGAGTTTAGCACCGCATGTTCCTCTTGTTAAATATCGTGATTGATCGCGATGATTCCAATCACTTGGTTCTCGTCGGCGCTCCCGCCGAACCAAATATCGCCGTTGCCGACCATGACGCCTTGATAATTGACGAATAGCTTGTCGACCGACTGG
This sequence comes from Paenibacillus taihuensis, assembly GCF_003386535.1. GTDB lineage: Bacteria > Bacillota > Bacilli > Paenibacillales > Paenibacillaceae > Paenibacillus_Z > Paenibacillus_Z taihuensis. The sequence goes on along the minus strand of NZ_QTTN01000013.1, from coordinate 77,503 downwards.
TTCGCGATTGCTTTTTTGACACCTTCGGTTATGATCTCGTCGTAATGTTCCACGAAATCATGGCGTGTCTGGATAAGCTCGCTGCCGTCCTTGCTGTTCACTCTCAGCGGATACAGAATATTGTTCGCCACTTCAGCTTGATCGCCATCCGCGATAGCCTTCTGGACCTTGTTGAACACAGCTACCATATCGTTCGGGTTCCGAATGCCCGCCACTTCAAAAGGATTCGTACCCGACTCGATCCGATCCGAGACGGTCGTCGGTTCCGCCGATCTGAGCGGCGCAGCCGTATTCGCGTCGTTATGGGCGGAGCTGCAGCCTGCTGCGATGACGAGCGTTGAAGCGATTATAAGAACGGCTGCGAAGAGCCGGAACCAGACATGCATACGATTTCCAACATTGTTGTTCATTTCCATACACCCTTTCCTCCTTATGCTTTCACTTATTGGACGAAAGGATACAGCGGAATGTTACGAGGCCGCCACTAGAAAATAGTGGTGGCTTTTTGAGCTTTTCGTCAACTCGCTCACTTGCTCATTCGATTGCCTGCTCGCTGTCTACTCACTTGCCTCCCCGTTTTCACGCTAAGGAACCCCAATAACACTATTTGGCCAAAACCGCTCGTTTCAAAACTCTAAGGAACCTCAGGCACGCTATTGCGATCAAATGAGCCTATTTTGGCTGGGAGCTAAGGGAGAGTGAAGGCGCACCTACCCAACTAAACAAAAGAGCAGTGACCCCAAGGTCACTGCTCCTCCCGTGCGCATTAAGCACGGTCAATAATCGTCTGATACGTCGTCCGGTCGCATTTCTCGACGAGCTTCACGAGCAGCTCTTTCGCTGCATCGTAGTCGTCCGTGTGGAGCACGGATGCGGACGTATGGATGTATCGTGCGCACACGCCGATAACAGTCGACGGAATGCCACTGCCTTGCGTATGTACCGCGCCAGCGTCCGTACCGCCTTGCGAGACGAAGTATTGGTAAGGGATTTTGTGCGTATCCGCCATATCCTTCACATACTCCACCATGCCGCGGTGCGTCAGCATCGTTGGATCGTAAATACGCAGGAGCGCGCCGCGGCCAATCTGGCCGAACTGCGACTTGTCGCCGTTCATATCGTTCGCCGCGCTCGCATCCATGGCGAAGAACAGGTCCGGCTTAATCATCGAGGAAGCCGTCTTCGCGCCGCGAAGGCCGAGCTCTTCCTGTACCGTTGCGCCGGAGTAGAGCACGTTCGGCAGCTGCTTGCCTTTCAGCTCTTTCAGCAGCTCAATGGCAAGTCCGACGCCGTAGCGGTTATCCCAGGCTTTGGCCATAATCTTCTTCGGGTTCGCCAGCGGCGTGAACTCACAATACGGAACGGCCTGCTGACCGATGCGCACGCCAACCTCTTCGGCATGCTGGCGGCTGTCTGCGCCGATGTCGATGTACATGCCCTTCACATCAAGCGGCTTGCCGCGCGCTGCTTCGTCGAGCAGATGCACGGGCGTCGTGCCGATAATGCCGACGATCGGGCCGTTATCCGTCATCACTTGGATGCGCTGCGCCGGCAGCACTTGACTGAACCAGCCGCCAAGCGTCTGGAATTTGAGCATGCCGTTCTCGGTAATGCCCGTAATCATGAAGCCGACTTCGTCCAGATGGCCTGCCGCCATAATAACCGGACCGCTCTCGTCGCCGCGCATAACGCCAAAGATACTGCCGAGTCTGTCGGTTACAATCTCGCTCGTATATTTCTCAATTTCACCGCGTACAAAGCCTCTAAGCTCACGCTCGAATCCGGATGCCGCTTGAAATTCGGTTAGTGTCTTCATCAGTTCCATCGTTTCTTGATTCATGGCTTCAGTACCTCGCTATTCATATAATCTCGTGACGTAACCATTTTAACGCTTTTGGCAGCACGGGTAAACAAACCCGGAAGATCAGACAAAATTCAATGGATTCGGAACAGTTTTCCGCTTATTTTGAGCCGGGAAGCAGGTATAGTTAGAAGAGTGAGAATCGGCGTTCGTACCTTGGCGAGAGGGGAGAGATCCATTCCATATGATGAAGGCACTCATCGTAGACGACGATTATTTTGTGCGAAAATGTCTCATTCATACCATTCCATGGCAGGAGCATGACGTCGAAATTGTCGGCGAAGCGGAGAACGGCGAGAAGGCGCTCGCTTTCATGAAAGGCAGCGAGGTGAATCTGGTCATTACCGATCTGACGATGCCGGTCATGAACGGATTTGAACTCATTAAGCAGGTACGGCTCAAGCATCTCGGCACCTGGATCGTCGTCCTGACCTGCCACCGGGAATTTCAACTTATTCAAGAGGCCGTCCGACTTGGCGCCATTGATTATATTGTGAAAACAGAGCTCGAGGACGATACGTTGAACAAGTCGATCGAGCGTGTCATCGAACGCATACATACGGAAGAGTATCGCTCCGTAGCCGTGCTTGACCAGAAGCGGGAGGCGGCGGAGCCTTGGGCGTTGTTTCTGACTCCGGTTCGCCCAGCCGTGGATTGGGCACTGCCGATGCGACTCATCGAGCCAGTCGGCGAGAATTCAATCCTTGTCATTCCGCAGCAAGGCATCTATGTGCGGCAAGCGGATATGCTGGAGCCCTATCAACAGGAAGCGTCCATCTATTCGGAGATCGACCACAATCAGTGGATCGTCGTGCTCATTCGCGGCATTCGCCAAGTGACGGAGAGAACGACGGTACAACTGTTGACACGATACCGCGATGAGCGGCTTTTTTACGAATTCGGCTATGACAAGACGGGGTACGAGGTGGACTGGGGCACGTTAGAGACGCGCAGCCAGGAAGACGAGACGGCACTTGCGCTGCTAAGGCAGCAATGGCGCTCGTTCTATTGGATCTATAACGACGAAGCATTCCACTCCATGCTGCAAAAGGTTAATCTGCACCGCCCGAACGTGAAGCTGTGGATGGCTGATGTGCGTTCGACAGTTGCGCTATGGCGGCACCTCGATGCGATACCCGGCGCAGCGGGCTGGTACCGGGAGTGCGAACAGTTTCTGTTCTGGCAGCAGTGGGCGGAATGGCTCGGCGGCATTCGGATTGCGCTGCGGCATCATGAGCTGACGGAGGATGTGTGCATTGGCATTTTGCGCGCGATCGGGATGGTTTCGCAAGATTTGCAGGCAAGCATGAACCAGACGGAGGTTGCGAAGAAGGTTAATCTGAACCGCAGCTATCTGAGCCGATGCTTCAAGCAGTACGTGGGCAAGCCGTTCCAGGATTTGCTGAACGATCTGCGAGTGGAGCGGGCGACGCAGCTGCTGGAGACGACGAATGAACCGGTCTACCAAATCGCGGAGATGACGGGATTTCTGGACGAGAAATATTTCAGCAAGTTCTATAAGCAGCAAACCGGCAAATTGCCAAAGCATGTTCGTCAGAGCTAAAGCGAAAATTGTCATGTGAGCATCGGCGGTTCTCGTTAGAACAGACAGCTTTCATACGAAGGAGCAACAACTCCCTCATTATGCTGCCGGATACTCTCTCCTATAATTAGAGCATTCGCGAGTGATTAAGAGAGGATTGGTGCAAAATGGGGATGCTTAAAAAGATTTCGAAGATTGTGCTCCTGGTTATGCTAGTCACTGCTTTTAGCTTTGCTGGCTCTGGCTCTGGCTCCTTGCCGTTTCTTGCAAACGCTGCCAATGCGGAAGCGGCTGTACTCTACGAGGAAGACTTCAGTGGTACGACTCCAGCAGATTGGGCGATTTCGAGCACAGGCTCTGTCTCGGGCGGCGCACTTCATATTGGGGACTGGGCGAACTATCACGAGCAAGCGATTTATGGCGGAGAGACGTTTACGGGTCCGTACTCCTTCAGCGCGGATGTAAAGGCATCTGCATCATCCGGCAACTGGAACGCGACGCGTATGCTGTTTAACATACAAGATGACAACAATGGGTATGAACTGATTATTGGCAATAAGAACGATACGGCGGAATCGAACGTCGAGTTGGTCAAAAAAGTAAACGGCGTGGACACGACGATCGCCAATGGAGTTAACTACCCGCTGAGCAAAGCAGTGACAACGCTGCAGGTCGTTGTCGATAATGGCACGATTTCGGTTTACGCACGGCAAGGCAGCACGGTTACAACGATCATCGATCATCTGAGCGACAGCACGTTCAATGCGGGTCGAATCGGGATCGGAACGCGCAGTGCGATCGTAGATTTCGATAACGTGCGGCGTTAACGTGAACGGTCCGCGCTGGCCTTGGCTGCGCGATACGATTCAAGACGCGGATCTGATTACGAACGTGTGGAAATTCAATACCGTTCGCGTCAATATGTTCCCGAAGATGGAGAATTGGAACATTGCGGGCAACATGGATCTGGACGCGATCGTTGCAACGTTCACTTCCCGTCATGTCGTGACGATGATCGAGGATCATGATTTTACCGGCAGCTATCCTGCTGCTGCAGGGATTACGAACAGCGACGGCAGCTACTCGATGTCGCTCGCTGAAATTTCGGCGTACTGGGTCGATCTGGCGAACAAGTATAAGGACAACCCGTACGTATGGTTCAACCTGATGAACGAGCCTGGCCTTGGCGGATTAAGCGTCGACGCGTCCTCCGCACGCTGGAAGGAAGTGCATGATGCGATTATTACGGCCATCCGCAGCACAGGCGCACAGAACATCATCGTGCTGGACGGCCATAACTTCGGGCAAGAGGGCGGCTTCAAGAATCAATCGAATGACAGCGCGATTCTGACGAACGGGCCCTATTTTACCGGGAAATACAGCAATATCGTCTTCTCGCTTCATATGTACGACACGTGGATGGACGGCTTGAAACGGCTGAATGCGTACTTGGATACAGCGGCCGAGAAGGGGCTGGCGGTTATCGTTGGCGAATATGGCGCATCGAATAATGCGACGACAAGCGCAACTGCAGCGATGTTTAATGCAACCGTACCACGCGGCGTTGGCCGAATCGTATGGTCTTGGGGCAGTGAGGACGGCGGTTCCGACTTCGACTTGACGAAGAAGGAGACGACTACGCAGGGAGCAGGCTGGGAAATCGATCATACGGACGGTTCGAAGCCGACAAACCTGACGTGGATGGGCAATGTGGTGTGGGATGATACGCATGACGGATTGACGCTGCCCGTAACGACGGATATTCCGCTGCTCGTTAACGGTAATTTTGAAGCGGGACTCGATAACTGGTTGAACTGGTCAGGTGCGCTGGTCGGAACGGACAGTCACGGCGGGACCAAGTCATTCCATGTCGCTTCTGGTGCAGCTGGCGGCGGCGGTCAGTTTATCATCTTGAAGCCGAACACGACATACAAGTTCTCCGCATGGGGCAAAGTTAGCGGCACGCCGGAAGGCGGCAACGCTGCGGTTGGCGTACAGTATCGTCCGACCGAGACTTCGCCGGATGAGGATCAAATCAAGCATATTCTCGAGTTTACGGGTACGGATTGGACGCAGAAGGAAGTGACTTTCACGACAGGTGACGGCGCTGCTTCGGCGAATGTATTCATCTGGAAAGCAGCAACGAACGTCGATCTGTTCGTGGACGATATTTCACTAGCTGAGGTACCGCCAATTGTAAGCAACGGCGGGTTCGAAGGCGGCATGGACGGCTGGATGAACTGGTCGAATGCGGCAGCAGCGCCGGAAGGGCATACAGGCTTGCAGTCGTTCAAAGTAGCGGCGGGCGGAGCAGGCGGCGGCGGTCAGTACGTCACCGTGAAGCCGAACACGAGCTATAAGCTGACGATGTGGGGCAAAGTAAGCGGTGCGCTTGTGGACGGCAGCGCGGATGCGGGCTTCCAATACAGACCGACAGAGACGTCGCCGGACGAGGATCAGATCAAGTATTTCCTCACCTTCGACAGCACGAGCTGGACGAAGAAAGAAGTAACGTTCACGACTGGGGCGAGTGTGGCAGGAGCGAACGTGTTCATCTGGAAGTCGGCAGCGAGCGTTGATCTGCTGATTGACGATGTGCAGCTGGCTGAAATTTCGCCAGATGAAGTTGTAACAGATCCTGAGCCTCAGCCGTATGAATTCGTAGTTGATGCTGTTCATTTCAAGGGCGCAAACGGTGGCGAGGTTACCGAGCTTCCTGCAGGCGGCTTGTTGACGGCGGATGTGTCGGTGACTAGACAAGGTGCAAATCAGCCCGTAACAGTAGCGGTTGTATTGTACGATCCGAACGGCGAAGTCGTATCGTTATCTTTCGCTTCGAAGACGATGAAGGATGGCGAGAGCGACACCTTCACAGGCGGCTTTACACTGCCAGCGAATACAGCGGGCTACACGGCCAAAGTAGAGCTGTGGAACAATTTGCAGGAGAAGTCACCGCTAGCCGAAGCAATTGTGCTGCCAGGCGCAGCGCCAATCGATACGGTGGCGCCGTCTGCTCCGACAGGCCTTGCAGCGTCTGCAATTGGATCAACAACCCTCACCTTGTCCTGGAACGCAGCATCACAGGCCGATGGCGTGACGGGATATATCGTTAAGCAAGGAAATGTTGTCCTTGCTGATAATGTGACAGCGACGACGTTTGATGTGTCAGGGCTTGCGTATAATACTTCCTACACCTTCACCGTCATTGCCAAGGACGCGGCGGGAAACAACTCGGAGCCGGCGAGCATCACGGCAAAGACGACCAAAGGCAATGGCAACAGCAACGGTAACGGCAATGGGAATGGCAACGGGAAGAACAAATAAATAGCTTAGGAGCGTCGGCCTGCATGGGTCGGCGTTTCTCGTTAAGCAGCGATAATTCCGATTGTGCTTAGGAAAGAAAAACTCTATGATAATATCAAATGCGAATAGGGAGGATTTCCCAGTATGAGCAAAACAGCTATTGCAGGTCCAACAATGGTATTGCTAGTGCGAGATTTGGAGCGTTCCACCCAGTTTTACAAGGAGCTTGGATTCCAGTACGAATTAGTTGGCGGCCCGGATGTTCAGCATGTCCATATGAAACGGGATCAAGTGGCTTTCATTCTTCATGAAGCCGTTAATCCGCAGGATGTACGACCGAACTCCTCCGTTCAAGGCGGACTTTATTTCGATGCGTTCTGTTATGGGGACGTTCGTCAGTTGCTGGAGGAGATAAGAGAGAAGAACATTCCGATCGTAAGAGGACCGGACCTGAATGACTTCTTCAGCGAGTTTACGATAGAGGATGTAGACGGTTATCGGATTGCGTTTGGCGGATAGCGGGTAAAGGTAGCGCGGATAACTTTTAACGGACTCTAGTGACCTTATTTCGCCAGAAATAGTGCTTCAGAGAAAGTAACGGACACCAGCGCCGCTAATGCCCACTTTTTTGCACCAAATCGCCTGGTCTAGCTGAATAACGTCTCTGGAGTCCGTTAAAATTCCAGAGCACGATATTTACGCCGAATAGAGACTGTAGAGCCCGTTAGAGCATAAAAAGCCTTCCACCCCCAAGGGGCGGAAGGCTTCTTCCTCTTCAAAACCGATCAAGGATGCGCTGCGACCCAATCGGCGATCGCGCGATACTTCGGCGCGGCCGAGCTCGCTTGGCCGGTGAACTGCTTCGCGCCCCATGCGCCATCGGAGGCCCATGTGCCGGCGTTCGTGTAGTGATTGAACAGCACGAAGTACGGCGCGAACTTGTTCAGCATGTACGTGTACTCGGTGTAGATGTTCTGATTCGCGCTCCATTGGTCGGCGTGGTTCAGCAGATGCTGCCCGCCTTCATAGGTTCCGAGCTTGACGTTATACTTCTGCGCAATCGCAACTGCCGTCAGGACACGATCATTGAACGTGTTGTCGATCTCTTGATGGAACTGGCTTTGAATCGTCGGGCTTGCGCCGTCGAGACCGTTGCCGACATAAGGCGCGATCGCAATCATGTCCGCCTTCTGATTCGTCGGATTCCATGTCGTGCTGTTCACCACATTCGCATAGCCTTGGTCAAAAATATCATAGTTGCCGCTGAACGATGCTACCCGCATAACGCGAGAAGCCATCTGCGTGCCGAACACGTTCGCGAACTCGTTCCAGATGTGAACGGATCTGTACAGGCTGAACGCGCCGCCTTGATACCATTGGTTCGAGCCCGGCAGGCCGAGGGCAATGCCTTGGTCAAGCGTATATTGGAATTGGCTGAAGCCGCCGTTCCACGTTTCATTGGAGTACTCGACGTACACTTTCAGATTCGAATTGAGCTTCGTTTTGACCAGTGTCGCCAGCTGATTCGCATAGTTGTCATCGGTCATATGCGGCAGGGTGACCCACATGTCCTTGTTCGTCCGGTTGCACAGGTCGATCATCCACTCGTAAGCAAGCCCCGCGCGGATCGGATCGCTAGGCCCGATATAGCCGATATCGCTGTTGACCGGATCGGTCGGCAATCGGCGCTGCGACCAGGTCTGCACTTTGGAATTGTTCGTGCCGCCCCAGTCCATGAAGCGAAGCACCGAGTAAGGCGCAAGCTCGCTGATGAAAGTCGGGTTCCACACGTCGGTGCCGCTGGCATAAGCATTCGCCCAATCGACGTTCGACTTGAACGGCGTTTCGCCGCTCCATGTGCCCATGAACCAGAAGTTCGTGCCGATTTTCATCGTGCCGGACCCTCCATTGCCTCCCGTACCGCCATCGCCGCCAGTTCCCCCGGTACCGCCATTAATGATGAGCTCCGGCTTGTTGCTGCTCTCTCGTGAGGCGTACACTTCCCAGGAGCCGATATTCGAGCTGAAGCCGAACGTCACGGACGACGAGCCGGCTGTCAGCTTGCTCTGAACGGCTGACGTTACGTCGAACTCCACGTAACCGACGGCCGAGACGGCTTTGCTCGCAATCTGCGAACCAAGGCTTGGCTTCGTGCCGCCTTCGCTCCAGCTCTCCGTCGAGGCGCCGCTGACAATCAGATTATGATTGACCGCATGCGTCGAATGGTAGATTCGCAGCTTCGCACTCGTAACCGAAGACCCGACACCGCTCAACGAAAATTTCGTGAACATATTATTCCACTGGCTTACGTTCAGCGTCGCGTTCGTACCCGCCGCCACGTCGCTCTGGGTATCCGTATCCGCAACCGGATTCAGCGTCGACGAGGTCGTGCTCGGCGTAATCACTAGCTGCGGCTTATTCGTGCTCTCGCGGGACGAATACACCTCCCACGAGCCGAGGTTCGTGCTCAAGCCGAGCGTGACGGACGATGACGAAGCGCTGAGCTTGCTTTGCACAGCTGCCGTCACGTCAATCTCCACATAGCCGACGGCGGAGACCGCCGCGCTGGCAATCTGCGTGCCAAGGCTCGGCTTCGCCCCGCCCTCGCTCCAGCTCTCCGTCGAAGCGCCGCTGACAATCAGATTATGATTGGCCGCATGCGTCGGATGGTAGATTCGCAGCTTCGCGCTCGCAATCGAGCTCCCAACGCCGCTTAACGAAAATTTGGTGAAGATGTTATTCCACTGGCTCACATTCAGCGTTGCATTCGTGCCTGCCGCGACGTCGCTCTGCGTATCGGTATCGGCGACCGACGTCAGCGTAATGTCCCCCGCAGCTGCTGAGGTTGTTTCCTGGTGGTACAGAATGACTGACCAAAGAAGCGCAAATGCGAGAACAAGCGAAAACCACTTTCTCATCAATCTTCCTCCTTGTTTGTCTGAAATTCATTCCTAACCTTTTGTTCTCACATGAAGAGCTTACAAAATCCTTACACGAAGAGAATAGCAACTCCTCAAATCTCCGGTAAAGAGAAGGTTGTGCGCTGATGATAGGGGAATTGTGATTCATTTTGTCCCAGAAGGGAAATTTTTGATGACCGTCGAAATCCTTCCATACGATTCGTCTAGAATTGCCTAGGAAAGACAATATCCCCTCATTGCCCCCTCGAAAATCAAACGATAGAATGGGATGGACCAGGCAATAGACTCGGTAAAAAAGGGTGATGAGAACGATGTATCGCGTGCTGATTGTGGATGATGAGAAGGAAATCCGGGAAGGACTGCGGCTGCGCTTCCCATGGTCGGATTTCAGCATCGACCTGGATGAGGTCTACACCGCCGACGACGGCGAATCGGCGCTGCTGCTTACCGAAGAACTGAACCCGGACATGATTGTGACCGACATTAAGATGAGCCGGATGTCCGGTCTTGAGTTTATTCAATCCCTTCGCCAGCGCGGGGGCTTCTCGGGCAAGTCGATCGTCATCAGCGGCTACGACGACTTCGATCTCGTGAAGCAGGCGATGCAGCTTGGCGCCATCGACTACGTGCTGAAGCCGATCAATATCGACGAGCTGTCGCAGGTCGTCACGAAGGCGGTCGGCCAAATCCGCGAGGAGCGTCTTGACAAGCAGAACAAGCTGCTGCTGGAGAATCAGGTTCATTTTGCGCTGCCGAAGATGCAGGAGGAAATGCTCCGCGAAGCTGCGGAGAACGAGTACAACCCGTACTGGGAAACGCGCATGATGCACAGACTTGGCAACCTGCAGTTGGAATGGCTGACGCAGCACAATCTCGCGCTCATGATCATCGAGGTCGATGATTTGAAGGCGATCGATCAAGGCAGGCTGTACCGCAAGGAGAAGGAGCTTGTCCTCTTCGGCATCAGCAATGTCGTGAAGCAGACGCTGGAGGAAGATTATCGCTGTCCATCCGCGCTCTATTGCGATGCGAAGTCCAGATTCGTTATCGTGCTTAGCTGTATGCAGCAGGAGCAGCTTGCGCGCATTAAGGATATCGCCGTTACATGCATCGATCGGATTAATGGCTATGTGAAGGTCAAGGTAAGCGTTGGACTCGCCTCGTCGATCGGCGGCATTAAGCAGCTGCATAAACTGTTCCAGGAAGCAACGGACGTGCTCGAGCATAAGGCGGTTTACGGCGGCAACCGGCTGCTGGTGAGGCAGGATATCGGCGTCGACGCGGAATTTTGCGAAGTGTCGCTTAGCAATTTGAACGAAGTGATGGACCTGATCCGATACGGTTCGATAGACGAAATTCGGACGGTTATGCAAGCGTTTTCGGACTTCGTGCGGACCTGGTCGACAACCCATATCAGAGATATTCAGCAGAAAATATTCGAGTGGCTGCTGGAGTTATTCAAGAAAGCCGCCGCCGCAGGGTGGAAGGAGCGCAGCTGGGAGAAGAACCCGATCGCGATTTGGGATCAGCTGGAGCAGTACGACACGCTCGACTCGCTGCGCGTGCAGGTAGAGAGCTATGTGCTCGCCATTGCCGAGGACTTGCACAATCAGCTGGTGCAGCAGCCGCAGAGCCAAATTATTTCTGAAGCGGAGAAGTTCATTCAGCGCAACTATGCGGATAATCTGACGCTGCATACCGTATCGCTTGAGGTGCACGTGACGCCGGTATGGCTGAGCAAGCTGTTCAAGAAAGAGAAGCGGCAGACGTTCCTCGAGTACTTGACCGAGGTGCGCATCGAGAAGGCGAAGGAGATGCTGAGCGACGTCAGCAACAAGATCTATCAGGTGTCGCAAGAGGTCGGCTATCGCGATCCGGTTCATTTTACGAAGCTGTTCAAGAAGAATGTCGGACATACGCCAAAAGAGTACCGGAAGCTGAGAGGGATCAACGATGAGTAGCTACTCCATGCAGCAGGCCGCTTCCTTGCGGAACAAAGTAATCGCCATGTTCTTCCTCATCATCATCGTGCCGTTCCTGCTATTCGCCTACTATGCGCATATCAAGTCGGTTGAAGGCATCTCCAACGCTAACGCATCCTTCTCGATGGACTACATGCTGCAATCGAAGCGGAACCTCGATCAATATTTGAACCAGCTCAATGATCAAATTAACGGGATCATCGGAAATGTGAAGTTTCAGTCGCTGATGGAGCAATCGATGAAACCAACTATTGATGAGAGTGCGTTCATCTCCGGCATGACGCTGCTGCTTGACCAGAATAGATCGTCAGTTGACGCGTTCAGGGTGCGGGCATTTCCGATTAATCCAAGCCAGCATCCGCTGTATTACCGTACGCTGGATGAGCCGCAAGGCTTTACGGAGTCTGCCTGGTTCAGAAGCGCGCAGACGACGGTTACGCCGATCTGGCATCTGTTCATGCCAGGGGAGAGCACGTATTTTCGCCCGATGCTGTCCAAGATCAAGCGCTTCACGGGGCTGAACGATCAAATTCCAAGAGGCATCGTCATCGCGGACTTGACGGAGGATCAGCTCAAGCGCTACATTACGCCCTCCCAGCGGATGAAGGGGCAGCGAATGTTTCTGACGACGCGCAGCGGGCAGGTGCTCTATGATTCCAAGGACAATGAGCTGACCGGCAAGCTGATTCATTCCGCGCCGCTTATCCAGTCGATTGGCACAACGCCGCAGAAGGCGGAAACGCTCACGATTGATGGGGAGAAGCAGCTCGTCACGTATGTGAGACTGGATAGCGAAGGATGGATGCTGATCAGCACGACGCCGCTGGAGCAGCTGACGCATCCGATTCAAGAGATGGATAATCTGCTGGTGCTGTTTCTCGTCATTTACTTGCTGTGCTGTATCGGCGTTATTTTCTATATGACCGTCTATTTCACGGCACCGCTGCACCGGCTTGTCCGTTCCATGCGCAAGCTGGAGCAAGGGGAGTTCCAATTCGGCCTGCCGCAGTCGGACCGGAGGGACGAGATCGGCTGGCTGTACCGCGGCTTCAATAGTATGACGGGCAAAATCCAACAGCTGCTCGATCAATCGACACAGGCGGAGCGGGCGAAGAAGGAACTGGAGTTTCAGGTGCTGAGCCACCAGATCAATCCGCATTTTCTGTACAATACGCTGGAGTCGATCCGGTGGAAGGCGGAGTATCACAATATGACCGACATCAGCGAGATGGTGTCGTCGCTTGGCAATTTGCTGCGGCTCAGCCTCAATCAGGGCAAGGAGATTACGACTGTTTCGCGCGAGATCGAGCAGGTGAAAGCCTATGTCCGTATCGAGCAGGCGCGCCTCGGCAATCCCGTGCGGGTGCTTATCTCCATCGATGACGAAGTGCTGCATGCGCCGTTCCTGCGCCTGCTGCTGCAGCCGCTCGTCGAGAACGCGATCCATCACGGCATCCGCAGCAATCCCGAGAAAGGGAAGATTATGCTGACCGGGCGCAGGGAAGGCGGCGATATCGTCATTGAGCTGAACGATAATGGAGCAGGCATTCCGGATGCGGTGCTGCAGGAGCTGTCGCTGCCCGAGCAGCCGAAGAGAGCGAGGAGCAAGCGCCGCGGCGTGGGCTTGCGCAACGTGAACGACCGGCTGCGCCTGTCGTATGGCGAAGCCTACACGCTGCAGATCGAGTCGAGCGGGAACGGGACGCGCATCGTGCTTCGGCATCCGATTATTGAAGCGGAGGGCGAGCAGCAGTCCGGCTGAGGTAGGTCAGTAGGAGAGGAATGAGGCACAAATGGCCGGCGTTTCGCTGAAACGCCGGCTTTTTCTCTAAATGCAGCCTCTCCGGGTATCAACGATTTGCTCTAACGGTTGTCCGAGCGGCTATTCCGTGTAAAGTGCGGCTTTTGAAATTTTAACGGTTGTGACAGCGGCTATTTGAAGCCCAATGGCCAATTCTCGGTGGAACATCACCCAATAGGCGAGCTGATAACCGTTAGCAAATGTAATAGAGCTTTTGGAGCCAATTAGGCGCTGTTACAACCGTTAGAAGTCGAAGAGCGGCTGAATGAGGCTGAAAGAGGTTGAGAGCGGCTGAGAGCGGCTGAGAGGTAAGGTTCGTATTCGTATTCGTATTTTCGCAGAGGCTAATCTTATACTACAAAGTTTAAGTTTGGCTCATAGTTTACGAATGCTTCATCCCTTATGCTTGAATTACATTGAACAACGAACAAGAAAGGGAACTGCCTATGAAATCGATAAGCGAAACCGCAAACGCGAACGTCCCGAAGCCGGTTGCCGCTGCCCCTGCTTTCCGCACAAGGAATGGATTCATCAAGGATCTCATGCGGAATCACTCGTTGTATATCATGTTCCTCCCCGTCGGCTTGCTGCTGCTCGTCTTCAACTACCTGCCGCTCGCCGGACTCATCATCGCTTTCAAAAACTATGACTTCGACGGAGGCATCTTCGGCAGCGCCTGGGCGAAGCCGATCCTGAACAACTTCGACTACCTGATCTCTTCGGATGCCGCTTACCGCGCGGTCCGCAACACGATCCTGCTGAATGCGCTCTTCATCGCAGTAGGTCTGGTGTTCGAGGTCGGACTGGCGCTGATGATCAATGAATTGCGCAATAAGGTGTTCAAGCGGGTCACGCAGTCCATCACGTTCTTGCCCTTCTTCATCTCTTGGATCGTCGTCGGCGTGTTCACGTACAACCTGCTCAACTACGAGAACGGCGCGATCAACCGCATTGTCGAGTACTTCGGCTTCCATCCGATTGACTTCTACAGCCAGCCGGGGCTATGGCCGCTTATTCTAACGATCGCGATCCGCTGGAAAGTAACCGGGTACGGCACCATTATTTATTTGGCGGCGCTCGCGGGCATTGACAACTCGTATTATGAAGCCGCTTCCATCGACGGCGCGTCGCGCTGGCAGCAGATCCGCTACATCAGCATCCCGATGCTGAGACCGACGATTATTATCTTGACGCTGCTTGCGGTCGGCCGGATCATGAACGCGGACTTCGGAATGTTTTACGCGATGGTCGGCGATGCTTCGCTGCTCTATCCAACGACAGACGTTATCGATACGCTCGTTTACCGCTCGCTCCGCAAATCAGGCGATATCGGCATGGCTTCCGCAGCCGGCTTCATCCAATCGACCGTCGCCTTCGTCCTCGTACTGGGCAGCAACTGGGCGGCACGCAGAATCGACAAAGATTCGGCGATCTTCTAAACAAGGAGGCGGCACAATGCCAGTCAAACGATTCTCAATCTCGCAAACGGTCATCATCCTCATCATTACACTCTTCAGCGTCGCCTGCCTGCTGCCGTTCCTTATGGTTATTACAGGCTCGCTCGCAACGGAGAACGATATTATTAATAACGGTTACTCGCTGTTCCCGCGGCATATCACACTCGTTTCCTATAAAATCCTGCTGCTCGGCTCTAACCGAATCATCGATGCATACGGCATCAGCTTGCTCGTCACCGTAGTAGGGACGCTGCTCTCTGTGCTGGTTAATAGTCTCGGCGGCTATGTGATGGCGAGACGATCTTTTAAGTACCGGAACATCCTATCCGTCTACGTGATCATCACGATGCTGTTCAGCGGCGGACTTGTGCCATGGTACATCGTCTGCGTCAACTATCTGCATCTGAAGGACACGATTCTCGCGATGATTCTTCCGCCGCTCGCAGGCGCGTTCAATATGTTTCTGATCCGCAACTTCCTGCTGTCCATCCCGGAGGATATCTACGAATCTGCCAAAATGGACGGTGCCAGCGAATACCGCATCTACTACCAGCTGATATTGCCGCTGTCGAAGCCGGTGCTCGCAACGGTCGGCCTGTTCGTCGCCCTCGGGTACTGGAACGACTGGTTCCTCGGCCTGATGTTCGTCGATAAGCAGGAGTATCAGCCGCTTCAGCTGCTGCTGCGGACGCTCGTCTCGAACGTCGAGTTTCTGCGAAGCTCCAGCAATGCCATCGATATGCAGCGCGTTGCTGCCCAATTGCCCTCGGAGTCCATTAAGATGGCGCTCACCGTTGTCACCATTGGACCTATCGTATTCCTGTACCCGTTCCTGCAGCGGTATTTTGTCCAAGGACTCATGATTGGCGCAGTGAAAGGTTAAGCGGACTATAGCGGCTTAGCAGGGACTGATCACCCCTTCAGGCTGGATAGTATAAATCAACGACTCAAGGGGAGAGGTAGAAGATGAAGAAGACGCGTACCAGACTTCCATTGCTGCTTACGGTTATATTGACGCTCACGCTGCTGCTGGCGGCATGCGGCGGGAATTCCGGCAACAACGCGAGCAATAATGCGGGAGGCAATAGCGGCACGACAGATAATTCCTCTACTGCGACGAATGACAGCACGAATGCGACGACAACCGATACTACGAACTCTAGCAATGCTGCTGCCGATAACTCGAGCAAGGCGCAAGAGGAAGTGACGCTTAAGTTTTATTTTGGCGGCGATAAGAAAGCTGCAACGGATGAAGTATGGTCCGCGATCAGCGACTATTTGAAGACGAAGGGCCTCAACGTGAAGTTCGATATCAACTTCATTCCGTTCGGCGATTTCAAGGATAAGATGCTCGTTATGGCGGCTTCCGGCGACAAATGGGATATGAACTTCGACGGCGACTGGCTGTCGTATAAGCAAATGGCGGCAAAAGGCTCCTACATGGCGCTGAACGACCTGCTGCCGAAGTACGCACCGACGCTGTATAAGAAGTACGAGGATCAAGGCACGCTTGCGGCTGCAACGGTAGACGGCAAGATTGTCGGCCTCCCTTGGACAATGAGCATGAACCAACGGAAGTATGCGGCGTGGCGCCAAGATTTGACCGACAAAGCAGGCATAACGCCAGCACCGGATTCCATTAAGACCATCGAAGACCTGGATGTGTTCCTCCACAAGCTGAAGGAAGCGTATCCGAAGGATAAGCTGTCCCGTTCCACGCCGCTCGGCATCTACATGCAGCGCGATGAGTGGGTTGACCTTGGTTTCCATGGCATGGGCTTCTACCTGAACGATCCGGCTGTGAAGATCCAACCGGTTGAACAACAGCCGTTCTACAAAGAAGCAGCACTCATGTCGAAGAAGTGGTACGACGACGGCATCCTGAACCGCGACGCAATGATCGATAAGGAAGACGGCGCAGCGCAGTGGAGAAACGGCAAAATGTTCTACACCGACTCCGACCATGAATGGGTCAACGCAGATCCGGGCTTCGCAGATCCGTCCTACAAGCTGGGCAGCTCCCTGCTCTACCCTGACAAGAAGTATGTGAACCGTACTGCGCTTGCGAACGTGGTTGCGATCAACCGCAACTCCGAGCATGCGGACCGTGTCCTGCAATTCCTGGATATGCTCGAAACCGACCAGCAGCTGTATGACATGGTTCAATACGGTATCGAAGGCAAGACCTACGTGCTGAAAGACGGCGCGGCTAATTATCCGGACGGCATGCAGACAACGACGAGCAACTACATGGAGTGGGGCGGCCAATGGGCGTTGTGGAAGCCGCAGTTCATGCGTCCAAACCCAGCTTACGGCAAAGACTTCTGGGTTCACGAGGCGGAGTTCGCAGCACTGCCTGTTAACGTGAACTCGCCGGTTGACGGCCTGTTCATCTCCGAAGACAACATCAAGAACGAAGTGGCGAAGCGTGACCAAGCGGTCGAGGAGTTCAACAAGCCGATCGAATTCGGTAACGTGAAGGATGTCGAGAAAGCCGTTAACGACTACATCGAGAAGCAGAAGAACAACGGTCTGGATAAAATCATGTCGGAAGCGCAGAAGCAAATCGACGCTTACTTGGCATCGAAAAAATAACGGTTAAATGTCCGCGCCTTCTGGTTTAGGGGGCGCGGATTTTATATGCAAAACCCCTTTAACCGTTTTTTGGAAACGAATACAATAGAGACAACAGATGGATCAGTCACGAATCATGAGGAGATTCGGAGGTATCGAAGGTGGCCAAAATTACAGGCGTGAAGTGTATTCGCACACGGCATGATGGCAGCTGGACGATTGTGAAGGTGACGACGGATCAGGACGGTTTATATGGCATTGGCTCGGCGACGGATATCTTCAATCCGGAGGCGGTCGTTCAGGTGGTGGAGCAGCTGTTCGCACCGCTTCTGATCGGGAGAGACCCGAGCCGGATCGAGGATATTTGGCAGACGCTGCATCAGAGCGGCTATTGGCGGCATGGCTCCATTACGCAGACCGCTATCGGCGGCATCGATATGGCGCTGTGGGATATTAAAGGCAAGGAAGCGGGCTTGCCGGTTTATCAATTGCTTGGCGGCGCATGCCGAGCGGCTGTGCCGTGCTATGGTCATGCGGACGGCAGAGATCAATCGGAGCTGGAGGAAGCGGTGCACCGGTATAAGGAGGAAGGTTACACTGTTATCCGCTGTCAGCTCGGTTCATATGGCGGGGGCGGCTTCTTGAAGGATAATGTGGCTAATTTGCCAGAATCGCACTGGTCGACTGGCGCGACATTCAGTGAGCCGACGTACTTGAATGCGATACCGGAGATGTTCGAGAAGCTGCGGGTGAAGTTCGGGGGCGATATTCAGTTCACGCATGATGTTCATGAGCATTTGACGCCAATTGGCGCGGTACAGCTGGCGAAGCGGCTGGAGCCGTACAGCCTGTTCTTCTTGGAGGATGTGCTGCCGCCGGAGCAAATCGGCTGGTACCGTCATTTGCGCCAGCAGACGACGACGCCGCAAGCGGTCGGCGAGCTGTTCGCCAATCCGCATGAATGGACGGATCTCATCGTCGAGCGGCTGATCGATTTCATCCGCGTGCGCGTCTCCAAGGCAGGCGGCATTAGCGCTTGCCGCAAGATTGCTGCGCTCGGCGAGAACTTCGGCGTCCGCACCGCATGGCAGGAGGGCGGCGAGAACGACCCGGTGAACCAGGCGGCAGCGGTGCATCTGGACCGTGCGGTGTGGAACTTCGGCATTCAAGAGATTAATCACTTCAAGGATGCGGAATGCGAGGCTTTCCCTGGGCATGTTGCGCGCAAGGGTGGGTACCTGTACTTGTCAGAGAAGCCGGGGCTTGGCGTCGATATCGATGAAGAGAAAGCGGCGCTGCTTGTCGATGAGAAGTGGAATCGGGCGTCGTATCACTATCCGTATCCGACAGACCGTAAAGCGGACGGGACGCTGGTGCGTCCGTAAGGAATGAAGGAATGGGGGCGAATACGATGAAAACGATCGCAGTAACAGGCGCAAGCGGCAAGCTTGGTTCGCGCGTCGTCGAGGAGCTGCAGCGGCAAGGCTATCAGGTCGTTGCACTGGATAACCGCCGGAGTGACAAGCTGCGCTGCAAGCAGATCACGGTGGATCTATCGCAGCTCGGCCAAGTAATCAGCGGGGTGAACGGTGCAGAAGGGATTATACACTTGGCGGCGATCCCATCGCCTACTGGCTTTGCGTATGAGCATATTTTCGCAAACAACGTGAACTCGACGTACAACGTGCTCGAGGCGGCTTCGATCCTAGGCATCAAGAAGGCGGTCATCGGTTCAAGCGAGTCGTCGTATGGCTTCTGCTGGGCGCCGACCGCGTTCGACCCGCATTACCTGCCGGTCGATGAAGCGCATCCGCAGATCCCGCAGGAGTGCTATGGGCTGTCGAAGGTTGTGAACGAGCAGACGGCGGAGACATTCAATCGTCGCAATGGGATGCAAGTCTCTTCGATGCGGTACTCGACGATCCTCACATCGGATGAGCTGAAGTCCATACGCCAAAGCTTCGCCGAGCCTGAGCGTTTCAAGAGAACCTTGTGGAGCTACATCCATGTCGATGATGCCGTCTCCGCAACGGTGGCGGCACTGGTCGCCGATGGCCTCGGCGCCGTGTCGCTCGGCATTACGAGCAGCGATACGCTGAGCGACTGGGAGACGGAGCGACTGCTCGAAGCATTCTACCCCGATGTGCGCGACCGCCGGAAGCGCTTCGAGGGGCGCGAAGCGATCGTCAGCAACGCGCTCGCCCAGCGCTTGCTGAATTGGAGCCCGACGCGTTCGTGGGAGAATGTGGAAGAATAGATTTGCATGTTTTGAGGTGCCTCGCCTGCTCCGGATGACGGAGCGGGCGGGGTGACAAAAGTGTTGAAGTTTCTAAATTCAACATCTATGTGGAACGAACGATTGCATTGCCGGAAGGCGTGGATCCGAGCAAAATTACGACTGGTGTCGTTGTAGAGCCGGATGGAATTGTGCGACATGTGCCTACTAGGGTGGAGCAGCGGGATGGCAAGTATTATGCGATTATTAACAGCTTGACCAACAGTACTTATTCCGTTGTATGGCATCCTCTGACGTTCAGCGATGTATCGAACCATTGGGCGAAGCAGGCTGTCAACGATATGGGTTCGAGAATGGTCATCAATGGAACGGGCGAGGATCAGTTCAGTCCGAACGACAATATTTCGCGCGCGGAATTTGCGGCAATCCTTGTTCGAGGATTGGGATTGAGGTTGGAGAACGGCGCTTCGGGATTTGTCGATGTGAAGGAATCGGATTGGTATAACGATGCGGTCAAGACCGCAGCTGCCTGCCAGCTGGTACAAGGCTTCGAAGACGGCATGTTTAGACCGAATGGCACAATCACGCGTGAGCAAGCCATGACGATGATCGCCAGAGCGATGAAAATTACCGGACTAACGGATCAGCTTGCAGATCAAAATATTGTCGATACGCTTCATGGCTATAAGGATGTCGAAGCCGTTTCGGATTGGTCGGCTAGCAGCGTGGCTGCATGCGTGCAAGCGAGTGTTGTAACCGGCAAGCCTGGACAACTACTTGCCCTTGATCAGTTCATTACAAGAGCAGAAGCGGCTGCCATTATGGAGCGACTGCTGCACAAATCAGGATTAATTTAATTGGACGACTAAATTCGTATAGGACGAGCTCCTTTCAAGTCAGGCATGCGAATGTCTCTTGAAAGGGGCTTGTTTTGTTTATATGGCATGAAATAGACAAATCAATGCTATAATGATGACAAGCTACCAACTATACCTATGAGGTGATGGAACCATGATAGGCCGCAGTGGGAATCCCACATTGAATGACAAAACTTTTGAGAAAACAAGTAATTATTCCAGTGCGAACCGGATGACGATCGACGGGACGGTCAACAAGTCGTTCATTACGCTGGCGATCCTCCTAGGCGGGGCCTTCGCTACGTGGTCAATGTATTTCAAAGGCCAGAACGTGCTTCCGCTAGTGGTGGCAGGAGCGCTCGGCGGGTTTATCCTCGCGCTTGTGATCAGCTTCAAGCCGACAACGGCGCCGTTTCTAGTGCCAATCTATGCGGCGCTCGAAGGCGGCTTCCTTGGTGCTTTATCCGCAGGCTATGAGGCGAAGTACCACGGCATTACGCTGCAAGCCGCGCTCATCACGATGTGCGTGTTCTTCGCACTTCTGGTCGCGTACAAGACGAGGCTCATTCGCGCCACGGAGAACTTCAAGCTCGGCATATTCGCAGCTACCGGCGGTATCGCGCTTGTCTACCTCGTTAGCATGGTTCTTGGGATGTTCGGCGTAACCGTGCCGTACTTGCATGACAGCACGCCGCTTGGCATCGGCATCTCGCTCGTCATTGTGGTAATCGCAGCACTGAACCTCGTGCTGGATTTCGATTTCATCGAGCAAGGCGCAGCGCAAGGCGCGCCGAAGTACATGGAATGGTACGGAGCGTTCGGCCTCATGGTGACGCTCGTCTGGCTGTATATTGAAATTCTTCGTCTTCTCGCGAAGTTCCGCAGCCGGGACTAATTGGAAGAGCGGAACTGAGTACCACACATTGCTGATGGCACAGCCGTTCAGCACAAGAGTGTACTCCAGGTAGCTTCATTGGCGGGGAACCGTCGAAGTTAGCTCAAGAGAGTACTCCAGGTAGCTACATTGGCAGGAAACCGTCGAAGTTAGCACAAGAGAGTACTCCAGGTAGCTACATTGGCGGGAACCCGTCTAAGTTAGCTCAAGAGAGTACTCCAGGTAGCTACATTGGCAGGAACCCGTCGAAGTTAGCACAAGAGAGTACTCCAGGTAGCTACATTGACGCAAAACCGTCGAAGTTAGCACAAGAGAGTACTCCAGGTAGCTAGATTGGCAGGAAACCGTCGAAGTTAGCACAAGAGTGTACTCCAGGTAGCTTCATTGGCGGGAAACCGTCGAAGTTAGCACAAGAGAGTACTCCAGGTAGCTTCATTGGCGGGAAACCGTCGAAGTTAGCACAAGAGAGTACTCCAGGTAGCTTCATTGGCGGGGAACCGTCGAAGTTAGCAAAAGAGAGTACTCCAGGTATCTACATTGGCGGGAACCCGTCGAAGTTAGCACAAGAGAGTACTCCAGGCAGCTACTTTGGTGGAAAGAAGCAATTTAACAAGCCTCGCCCTTTCATCAAGAAAAGGCGAGGCTTTTTATCATCCATCTATACCCGATAAGCCGACGGACTGACGCCCGTCACCTTCTTGAACACATTGCAAAAGTAATTCTGGTCCTCGTACCCGACCAGCTGCGAGATGCGCGCGATCTTCAGCGTCGTCGTGCGGAGCAGCTCCTTCGACCGATCGATGCGCACGCGCGTTACATAGTCGCTGAAGCTGACGCCGGCGACGCTCTTGAAGCGCTTCGAGAAATAGTTCGGGTGAATGTAGTAGTTGTCGCTCACCCATTGCAAGGACAAGTCCTCCGCATAATGCTGCTGCACATAATGCTGCACGCTCTCGATAATCTCGTCACAGGAGCGCTCGACGCCGCGGTCGAGTACGCTATTCAGCCTTCCGAGCTGCTGCTCGATAATCGCAATAATGTCGCGCCAGTCCGACAAATTCTCGAGGCTCGCAATCGGCGTGCCGAGACTCCAGTTCGGCAGATCGATCGCCGTCTTCGCGGCATGCTTGCGAAGCATGTGAATGATCTCGGTATACAGGTACTCCACCTGTTCATACCGTGCATCCGGCGATTCCGCCAGAGAGTGGAACAGCTGCGCGGCGTAGTCCGAGAACTCGCGATGCCGCCCTTCCTCCAGCATCGCGGTCAACCCGCGCTCCGCCTGGTTCAACAGCTGCGGATACGCCGCCGCTCCAGCTCCAACTCCCGCACCTATCCCACCAGACCCGCCAACCCCAGCGCTCGCACCACCAGCTCCAGTAACCGACCCAGCCCCAGCACCACCGCCCGCCGCATCCGTATACACATTGCCGTTGCCGAACAGCAGCCGGTTCTGCAGCGCCTTGCGCGCTTCCAGGCAGGAAAGCCGCAGCTGCGTCAATTCTGCTTTCACGCCGCCAACACCAACGGAAACAATAAGGCCGAGATGCTGACGAATCCAGCCTACCGTTTCCGTCAACGTCTCCACAACGCGCCTAAGGTCAAGTGCGTCTCCCATAGAGCCGAGGAAGACGACAATCTCTTCCGAGTGATAGGCATGCTTGAACGCGATGATTTCAATCGGAAGCGCACCGAGCGCATTCTCGATGCTGTTCTGTACGGCGAACCTAGCAAGCGGCTCATCATTATCGCCGAACCGCGAGTTCTCGTTGCGGTACACGATGCGCACCGATGCGCCTGCGAACGAGCTGCTGCGCACGAGCGGGGCCGGAAGCCCATCCCAGCGGGCGTCCTGCTCCGAGATGAGATGCGTCAGCTGGAAGTCCAGCGGCTGCAGGTTGCTCTGGCGAATCATCTCGTTCAGCTCATTGAGCTTGGAACGGTCCGCCTCCTGCTGCCGCTCCGCTCGCAGCTCCTCGACTAGCCCCGCGAGCAGCACATGCAGCTTTTCCTTGTCGATCGGCTTGAGCAAATAATCCTTCACATTATAGAGCAGCGCCTCGCGCACATATTCGAACTCGTTGAACCCGCTAATGATGACGAACTTCACGTTCGGGAAGCCCACTCGCGCTTGATTAATGAATTGAAGACCATCCATGCCGGGCATTCTCACGTCGGTGAGGACGATATCCGGCTGACATTTGACAAGCTGGAACATCGCTTCGAACCCGTCTCCGGCTTCACCTGCCAACTCAAGTCCCAGCGTCTTCCAATCGATTTTGCGTATAAGACCTTCCCGCAGCAGCGGTTCATCTTCAACGATGAGCACCTTCATCCGTTTCATCTCCTCCTGCAGTCTGCTTCGGCAGTACAAAATAAATCCGGGTGCCGACGCCTGGTTTACTGTCAATCTCAACCTGCGGGTCGCTGTCATAGTACATTTGAATGCGCCTGAACACATTCGCGAGTCCGATCATGGTGCGGGAGGAGGACTGTCTGGACACGATATCGCTTGGATTGCTCAGCTTGCGGTGGAAGAGCTCGATCATGGCAGGGTCCATGCCGACGCCGTTGTCTTCCACGATTATTTTCAGAGACGATTCATTGAGACTGCCTATCGTGACATGCACGGACTTGAAGCCGACCTTCTGCTCCAGACCATGAATAATCGCATTCTCCACAAGCGGCTGGATGAGAAACTTCGGCAGGATCAAATCTTCAATGCCGGGCTCCACATCAATCTCGTAAGCAAACAGCTTGGCAAATCGGATCTGATAGATGGAGAGGTACTGGTTCAGATGCGTGATTTCTTCCTGCACCGTGGCAAGACTGCCGCCGTTCAAGTTGTAGCGGAGCATGCTCCCAAGCGCGATACAGATATAAGAAACCCGCTCATCGCCGTCGATGGAGGAGATGCTGTCGATCGTGCTTAACGTGTTGTATAGAAAATGCGGATTAATCTGCGTTTGCAGCGCCTTAATCTCGGCTTCTTTCTTAAGCAGCTCCGTCTCGTAGACTTTGGAGATGAGGGTGCTGATCTCGGAGGTCATTTTGTTAAAGCTATGCTGAATGGTTGACAGCTCGTCATTACCTTTAACCTCAATCGTTGCGCCGAAATCACCCATCTCCACCTGCTTCATCTTCTTATTCAGCTCCTTGAGCGGACGGGTAACGCCTGCGGCAATGAGCGAAGCGAGCAGCATCGCAATGAGGAAGCTGATGATCGCGACGATGAGCAGGATATTGCGGAACGTGTTCACCTTCTGCAGCACTTGATCGAGCGGCACGCTGCCGAGGACAATCCAGTCGCCGGCCTCCAGCCGTTCATAGTAGCCGATATACGTCTTGTTCTTGTTCATATAGCGGAAGTTCACGTAGTCGTTAGACCTCGCTGCCTGCTTGTAGGCGGCGAACAGCGGGCTTCCGGCGATGGACCGGCCAATGTCCCCTTTGTTCTGCGTAAAAATAATGCGTCCTGTTCGGTCTGCGATGTAATACTTGCTGCCGTGGTCATTTTGCAGGCCGAGTAGTATATTCTCCAGCACGCCGGGGTCCATATCGATCTTGATGTAGCCGATCGGGCGCTGCGCATTCATCGTAATGCGTTTCAGCAGCTGAATATAGCTGATGGATTTGACGGGAGTTACCGTCGTGCTGATGGTGGTGTGGGAGACCGTCCAGAACGGAAAGCCATCCATCAGGAGCGCTTTAGCGTTCAGCTTCTCCAGCTCCCGATCCAGCAGAGCTTTAACCGTCGAATTGTAATAGTAATAGCTGGAGAATTGCGTCCCGTCCAAGCGGGTGATCGCGATGAAGGAGATGAGCGGATTCTGCACCTTCTGGGAAGCCAGCTTGTTGCGGTAATATTGCTCATTGTCGAAGTTCGGGGGACCATCGAGAAATTTCTGCAGCGAAGGATCGCTGAAATAGCTGTAGCCCGTATTCGCAATCGTTTTGAAATGCAAATTCAGCGTCTCGACCGTTTGCTCGGTCATTTTCTCAAGGCCTTGCAGGGTGGAGTCTTCAAGCTCGCGGCTCATGATGCGGTAGTAGGAGTAGCCCATGATAATGGCTGTGAGGCTGATGACGATGAAGAAGGAGAGAATCATTTTGCTGCGAAACTGCATGTTCAGGTTGGAGAATCGAGAGCACATTCGTTAGCAGACCCCCTAGCAGCTGTAACCGCTTTACCGTTGCGATTGTATTCGACAAATTCGGCCGGTTTCCTTTTTTTAGGAAGCTCTTAATCCCGAAGTTGCTTAAAATATTGCTAACAGGATGTTAAGATATTCCATAGAAAGCGCTGCCAACAAGGGCCTATACTTGAGTTGTAAATCAGATATCCATTCGAGGGAGGCAGTCAATTGAAGAACAAGCAGAAGTTAAGAACATGGTCAAGCTTGGCAATTGTTCTCGTCTTAATGCTTATTGTTTCGGCTTGCGGGGGCGGTAATAACGGCAGCAACAATACTGGCTCAAATACAACAAACAACAGCAGCACCACAGACAATACTGCAGCGACGAACGACACTTCGAACGCGAATGCGACAACGAATGATACGACAGATAATGCAGCGACGACAGATAACGCGGCTGCAAGCGGCGGTACGGTCGAAATTACGGTTTGGGACCAGCCGAATCCGGACGATACGATGAAATCGATTAAAGAAGAAGTGTATGCCGATTTCGAAACGGCGAACCCTGGCATTAAGGTTAAGCATGAATTGATGCCGCAAGGCACGAATGACCGCGAAGTATTCGTAACGGCGATGGCAGGCGGCAACGGCCCGGATGCTTATCACGCGGCTCACTTCCCGATCATCGCGGACTGGGTAGGCCAAGGTCTTGCGCTTGACCTGACGCCATATTGGGACAGCTACGAGGACAAAGATAAATTCATCGCTTCTTCGATGCAAGCAGGTACAATCGACGGCAAAGTATACGGCATTCCGCACGATATGTATGTAACAGGCTTGTTCTGGAACAAGAAGATGTTCGAAGCGGCAGGACTTGACCGCGATACGCCTCCGGCGAACTGGGATCAGCTGGTTGAGTTCGGCCAGAAGCTGACGAATACATCCAAGAAGCAATACGGTATCACGCTGCTCGGCATGGAGTGGGCGGACTGGTGGTTCGAGTACTACGTATGGCAGGCAGGCGGCGACTTGACGCATGTCAATGACGATGGAACTGTACAACTGGCGTTTACGGAAGACCCTTCCATTAAAGCGCTGCAATTCTATAAAGATCTCAAGTGGAAATACAAAATCGTACAAAACAATGTGCTCCAAAGCTACCAAGATAATATGAACGATATTTTCCAAGGTCGAGCGGCCATGTCGAACGCAGCCTCCGGCG
Organism: Paenibacillus taihuensis; assembly: GCF_003386535.1. Lineage (GTDB taxonomy): Bacteria > Bacillota > Bacilli > Paenibacillales > Paenibacillaceae > Paenibacillus_Z > Paenibacillus_Z taihuensis. The sequence goes on along the minus strand of NZ_QTTN01000013.1, from coordinate 50,715 downwards.
GTTTCGGCGACTACGTGGCACAAGGTATGGACTTGAACGATGTAGGCTTTGCACCATACCCGGTAGGTCCCGGCGGCAAAGGCCCAGGTCAAATCGGCGGTGCTTACTGGATCATCAATCCGAAGACTTCCAAAGAAAAGCAAGATGCAGCTTGGAAATATATCACGTACATGAACTCCAAAGAAGTAGCTGAGAAATATCTGACATGGCAGCAAGACAACGGTATCTTCCCGAACCTGCTGTCCGTTCGCAGCGACGTCGATCCATCGCAATTCGCGAAAGACATCTCGCCTGAGCTCGTAGCGGCAGTGAACAAAGCTGCTTCCGACACGCACCTCGAGTACTTCTTGAAAGAGCGTCTGACTCCTTACGTCGTTAAAGCGGTTCAAAAAGCGCTGACAGACGAGAAGTCCGATCCGAAGCAATTGCTCCAGGAAGCACAGGATGCAGCGCAAAAAGAAGTCGTCGATGCGTACAACGCATCTGTAAAGAAATAACGTGACCTAAGAGGAAGGCGGAGTCGATCGCCTAGCATGAAGATGCTAGTCTGATGCTCCGCCTCCGATTTCGAAAGGAGGCGTAAGTAACGTTGAAAACAGCTATAGATGCCCAGCAGCAGCCTCGGGTGAAAGTGCGGGCCCAAAACGGCTTCCGATTGAAAATCAACTGGACGGGGATAGCGTTCCTGACTCCTGCAGTTGTCTGTTTCTTGTTGTTCAAGTATTACCCGCTTATTCAAGCTGTGTATATGAGCTTTTTCGATTACAAGGTCATCAACCCGCCGGGCAAGTTCGTCTGGCTGGATAATTATAAGTACTTGTACCATTCGACCGAATTCTGGAATGCATTCAAGAACACATTCGCCTTCTTCTTTATTTACTTCGTCCTGACGTTCTGGGTTCCGATTGTACAGGCGGTGCTGCTGAACGAGATCAAGTTCGCAAGCAAGACGCTTCGCTCGCTCTACTTATTGCCGACGGCGGTTCCTGCGGTTGCCGGTTATCTGCTGTGGAAGTGGTTATACAATCCGGATTACGGCTTACTGAACTACCTGCTTCACTTCATCGGTCTTGGTCCGTACGGCTGGCTGAATGATCCTGCTACGGCGAAGTGGTCGATCGTGCTGCCAGGCGTGTTCGCGACAGGTATGGGGATGCTCATCTACTACTCCGCGCTGCAAGGCATCCCAAGCGAAAATATCGAAGCGGCGAAGATTGACGGTGCCGGGCCGTGGCGCAGAATGCGCTCCATCGTATTCCCAAGCCTGAAGTTCATTATCGGTATTCAGTTCATTTCGTTTATTTGCGGCGTCTTCCTTACTTTCGACCCGATGTATATCATGACAGGCGGCGGTCCGGCGAACAGCACGCGGACGCTTTCGATGCTCGTCTTCAACAGCTCCTTCAAAGAGTTCCGCTTCGGGGTGGCAGGCTCGATTTCATTCGTCATGTTCATCATCATTGCAATCATTACGTATGTGCAGATCAAAGTATCGAACAGGGATTAATTGCGAGGTTTGCGATATTTGCGAAGCAGGAAGGAGCATTTCATGGCTGGACGCGGACGTATTAAGGAGAAAGGCGGGCTTTCCGTCAAAATCGTCTCCTACTCGGTTGCCATATTTTTTATCCTGACATCGATCGTGCCTCTGCTCTGGATGATCAGCTCGTCGATGAAGGACAACATCTCCATCTACAAGTTCCCTCCGACATGGGTTCCAGAAGTGCCAAAGTCCGTTAGCGTGACGCTGAATTATGACGGCACGGATCTGAAGAAGGAAGATTACGAGCTGGATGCGATGGAAGCAATCTGGTTCACCTGGAAACGAATGCAGAACGAAGCTGTCGGTGCGATGAAAATTACAGGCGTCAAAGATGGCGTCGTCGTCTATAAAGCATCCATGCCTGCATATAAGTTTACGGTAGGACGATCCGAGATTGTCCCAACGATGATCGCAACCCATGCAACGATGAAGAACAAGCTGCAAAAGATTCGTGACCGCAAGCTGACGACGTTTGACTACAAAGGTGACGGCGGCGAGTACAGCGGCGATACGACAATTCCTGAAGCGCTGCCTGAGCAGGCGACCAATGCGCTCAAATGGCTGTCGGAGTCTAAAGTGGTCAAGGGCAAGGTGCTGACGATCGGCGAAGTGAAGGACTGGAAGCGGCTGTTCGACAACTACATCGTGCTGTGGGAAATGACCGGCGGCTCGGAGAGCAAGACAGGTTCGACGACGTACGGCTTCCCGCACTTCTTGATAAACAGCGTTATCGTCACAGGAGTCACCATTATTCTTCAGCTGATCATTGGCGGCACGGCAGGTTATGCGTTAGCGCATCTCGTGAAAAGCAAGATCAGCGGCTGGCTCACGCTCTTCTTCGTCGCGACGATTATGATCCCGGAGATTGCGATTCTCGTTCCGCTCTATCTGACGATGGATAAGCTGCATTTGGTCAATTCGCTGTGGGGCATTATTTTGCCGCATACCGCTTGGGGGATCGTCATCTTCCTGTTCAAAGGGTTCTTCGAGCAGCTGCCCGGCGAACTGCTGCAGGCAGGCCGAATAGACGGCGCGAATGAGCTGCGGATCTTCTATCGCATCGTGGTTCCCATGTCGGCGCCGATCTTCACCGTCGTTGCCGTTATGACGTTCATCGCGGTATGGAACGAGTTTCTGTGGCCGCTCGTCGTTGCACGGACGCAGGATGTGTGGACTTTCACCGTTGCGCTGAACGACTTCCAGCAGCGGGCAAGTCTTGGAGCCAACGTCATTATGTCGAGTCTCGTCATCGCTACAATTCCGCTTATGATTATCATTACGTCCTGTCAGAAGCTGATTGAGAAAGGCGTTTCTTTCACAGGACTCAAAGGGTAGGAGATTGCATTGGAGCGTAAAGTGGCTTTAGTAACGGGTGCAGGGCGCGGGATTGGCAGAGGGATTGCGAATTCTTTTGCCAAGGCGGGCTATGATGTGTGCGTCAACTATAACAAGAGCGCCGATCAGGCGGAGGAAGTCGTTCAGCAGCTGCGCGAGATTGGCGTGCGGGCGGAAGCGGTGCAAGCGAATATATCGGATCTGGCTCAGGTCGCTTCGCTCATTGAACAAGTGGAGAGCCGATTCGGCCGGCTCGATGTGCTCGTGAACAACTCGGGCATTACGCGGATGATGCCGTTTCTGGAGACGACGCCGGAGCTGTTCGACGAGGTCGTTCATACCGATTTTCGCGGTCTGTATTTTTGCTCGCAGCATGCGGCGCGTCTTATGGTGAAGCAGGGCACGCGAGGCGTCATCATCCATATTAGCTCGAACCATGCAGAGGGCAACTGGGCGAACTCGACGGTATACGCGGCGTCGAAGGCCGCGGTGAACAAGCTGGCGAAGAATATGGCGCTGGACCTTGCCCCTCATGGCATCCGGGTCGTCGGCATCGCTCCTGGCTATACGAAGAACAGCTGGTCGGAAGGCAATGAACGGGCACAGAAGATGATCGAGAATATATCTTCCCGTATTCCGATGGGGCGCTTCTGTACGCCGGGAGAAGTTGGCGATGCTGCGGTATTCCTGGCTTCGGACAATGCGGGCTATATGACGGGAACGACGATCTATATGGATGGCGGCGCTCTGCTGCCGGTGTGGGCGGAGACGGGAGCTAAGGGATAAACGGCGGAAGGCGAGCGGGCAAAAAAGAGACAAAGAGCAAAGGAGACTCAAGTCGTGAAAATAACAGATATGAAGCTTTACCATGTGAAGCCACGCTGGCTGTTTCTGAAGATTGAGACCGACGAGGGGATCGTCGGCTGGGGCGAGCCGATCGTAGAGGGCCGCGCGTTGACGGTTGCGACGGCAATCGAAGAGCTGAAGCGGTACCTTATCGGTGAAGATCCGCTTCGCATCGAGCACCACTGGCAAATCATGTACCGCGGGACGTTCTACCGCGGCGGCCCTGTTCTGGTCAGCGCGATCAGCGGGATCGAGCAGGCGCTGTGGGATATTAAGGGCAAGTTCTACAACTTGCCTGTGTATGAGATGCTCGGCGGCCGCGTGCGCGATAAGATCCGCATGTACTGCCACTGCGGCGGCGAGACGCCGGAGCAGTTCGCGGAGAATGCGAAGAAGCGGGTGGCGGCGGGCTTTGACGCGATCAAGACCGGCGTCGACGCGCCTGTGCGCAATGTCGACTCGCTCGCCTTCGTAGAGAGCCAAGTGAACAAATTCGCGGCAGCGCGCGAAGCGGTCGGCAGCGGCGTCGATATCGCAATCGACTTCCACGGGCGGGTAAGCCCGGCGATGGCGATCCGATTGGCGGCTGCGCTCGAGCCGTACTATCCGATGTTCATCGAAGAGCCGTGCCTGCCGGAGAACGTCGACCAATTGCTGCGCGTCGCGCAGTCGACGAGCATCCCGATCGCGACGGGCGAGCGCTTGTTCACGCGCTGGGGCTTCCGCGAAGCGCTGGAGAAAGGCGCGGTCGCGATCGTGCAGCCGGACCTGTGCCATGCGGGCGGCATCTTCGAAGGCCGCAAAATCGCGGCCATGGCGGAGACGTACTACGCGTCGATCGCGCCGCACAATCCGCTCGGCCCGATCTCGCTCGCATCGTGCTTGCAGCTGGATGCGTGCACGCCGAACTTCCTCATCCAGGAGCATCCGTCGATGATGGAGAAGTGGGACCTTGGCGAAGGGTACCTGAAGAAGCCGTTCGAGGTCATCGACGGCCATGTCGCGATCCCGCAAGGACCGGGACTCGGCATCGAAATCAACGAAGAAGCGCTCATCGAACGCAGCTTCGGCGGCGATTGGGACACGCCACGCCTGGCGTACGACGACGGCTCGTTCGCGGAGTGGTAATGGGTTTGGTCGAAGTGGAACTTGGAGTTTGGGACTTGGGGCTGCACCTTCTCTTGGGAGAGGGTGCGGCTTTTTTGACGTGGGGCTTAGGCTGACGCTTAATCCCAGTTGGTGAGAGACCGTATATGATCTCTCAGCATGAAAAAGGCGCCGGATAGCGACTGAGAGATCATATGTGATCTCTCGGTCTGGAAATTATAGCTATTATGCCAAAATCGAAACGTGTGAGAGCGTATCTGATCTCTCAACGCTAAAAAGGTGAAGTTCTTGAGCTGAGAGACCGTATGTGATCTCTCACGAGCCCGCGCCTCCCCCACCGGCCCGAAGCCTATCTGCCTATGTTGGATTTATCCACTCATTTTCGCCGAAATCGGCCGATTTGCCGAGCTATATTGGATTTATCCACTCATTTTCGGCAAATGGGCAATATTCGGCGGTTTTGAACAGAAATGAGTGAATTTTTCCACTATAGGTCGCGGAAACGTCTCAAATAGGCCTTATATGTTGGATTTATCCATTATAGAGTGAGAATTGGTGGGGGAGCCTCGTTTTGACAACATCCCCATAACTCGCTAACATGAAGGCAACGAAGCGCCGCTGCCGGGCACAAGGCCCAACAACGTGGCGGGCAAAGGAGCACTCGGACTATGGAAGCTAGGCTTGAAATCATCGTCCGTTCCACCGAAATCGATGTGAACGGTCACGTGAATAACGCCAAGTACCTCGAATACTTGGAGTGGGGAAGAGAAGAGTGGTATGAGCAGGCGGGGCTGCATTACGACGTGTTTCTTGGGATGGGCATTCAGACGGTGACGGTGAACATTAACATCAATTACCGCAAAGAGTGCAAGCAAGGCGACAGGTTGACCATATCGACAGCGACGGATCGAGTGGGGCGGAGCAGCTATGTGCTGAAGCAGCAGATCGTGAATGACCGCGGCGAGCTGTGCGCGGATGCGCTGGTGACGAGCGTCGCGATGGATGTGGATACGCGCAAGAGCCGCGAGGTACCGGAGCGGCTGCGGAAGCTTTTTGAGCTGGAACAGAGCTAGATCTTAAGGCACTGTTGAACTTTCTCTCAGAGAAATGTTCAAAGGTGTCTTTTTTATGTCTGATCTCATCCAGCGAATCGTAAATTTTTCAACTTTTCCAATAAAAAACTCCACTCTCAAAGTCTCAAAGCCGCGCATTCTTCTTACAATGAGATCAGATTTCGGATATGAGGTGAAGCACGATGACGATAACGAAGACGCATCCACTCGTTCGAATGGAGGGGATCAAGAAGCAATTCCCCGGCGTGCAAGCGCTTTCGGAAGGGCGTACGGGCATCGACCGCCACGATGGATTCGTCAACGAGATGAAAGCGAAGGATCCGAACGTGAAAATCGTCGAGATCCAATACGGCGGCGGCGACCAGTTGAAATCGACCGACTTGACGAAAGCGATTATCCAGGCGCATCCGGACATCAAAGGTATTTTCGGTTCCAACGAAGGCTCCGCGATCGGCGTCGTCAACGCCGTGACCGAGCTGAACATGCAGGGCAAAATCGTGATCATCGGCTATGACTCCGGCAAGCAGCAGATCGACGACATCAATAGCGGCGTGGAAGCGGGAGCCATCACGCAAGATCCGATCAGCATCGGCTACTTAGCCGTCAAAGCAGCGGTTGACGCGGGTAAGACAGTAGACAAGTCGATTGACACTGGCTTCAAGTATTATGACAAGACAAACGTCGATACGGCGGATATTCAAGCCCTTCTCTATCAATAATCGCACGCTGAGGTTGTTCGGATCCGAACAGCCTCTTTGCTGTTTGGAGGATTCCGGTCGGGTCTTTTCGAAAATCTCATACCATATGGAAGCGTGTTCATCCGAAACAACAGCGATTCTCAATTACATTCAAGGGACGTCCACTTCCATTGATCGCGAGAATGGCGTGCGCGACAGCCTGAATAAAGTGGAGGGCTTTCAGATTGTCGGCACGTACTATAGCGAAGGGTTGTCCGCCAAGGCCTATACGATTACAAAATCTCTCTTGCGGCAATACCCGGACCTGCAGGGCATCGTATGCTTGAACGAGCCGACAACGCTAGGCGCGGCCGAGGCGGTTCGTAGCGCCGCGAAACATCAGCAGGTGAAGCTGATCGGTTTCGACAGCTCGATGAATGAAATCAGCATGCTGGAAGACAGCATTATCCAGGCCATCATCGTGCAGAAACCATTCAACATGGGGTACCTCGCCGTCAAGACTGCCGTGCAGCTTCATCAAGGCAAGAAGGCTAACCCGCTTATCGATACGAGCTCGCAGGTGATCTGGAAGAAGACGATGTACGGCAAAGAGAATCAGAAGCTTCTGTTCCCGTTCTTGGATCAGAAGCGCTAAACAGCTGCAGGGAATCGGCAGTATTGGACAATCGGAATTAGGCAATCATGGAAGGGGCGATGCTTAGCGGCATCGCCCCTTTCATAGGTTATAGAGATGGAGCGGATTCGAAGGAGGAAACAAACGATGGATGTTCGGATGGAGCGAGACTCCATGGGCGAAATTGCCGTAGATGCAAGAAGGATGTGGGGCGCGCAGACGGAGCGCAGCCTGCACCATTTCAAGATTGGCACGGAGAAGATGCCGCGCGAGCTTATCACCGCATTCGCTTATTTGAAGAAAGCGGCAGCACTCGTCAATGGCGGACTTGGCAAGCTGGATGCCAAGAAAGCCGAAGCGATTGCGGCAGCGGCGGATGAAGTGATCGCCGGGAAGTGGCAGGAGGAGTTCCCGCTCTCCGTATGGCAGACAGGCAGCGGCACGCAGTCGAATATGAATGCGAACGAGGTCATAGCCCGCCGCGCAGCGCAGCTGCTCCAGGAGCGGGGGCAAGAGGCGGACAACTCGGTTTCGGCGGCGCAAGAGAACGGGCACTCGAACGTGCATCCGAACGACGACGTGAACCGTTCCCAGAGCTCGAACGACACGTTCCCGACGGCGATGCATATCGCCGCGCTGATCGCGGTCGAGGACACCGTTCTGCCGGCTATCGCGCAGCTGCGAGGAACGCTGGCAGAGAAGAGCAAAGCGTTCGCCGATATTATCAAGATCGGCCGCACGCATCTGCAGGACGCGACCCCGCTCACGCTGGGGCAAGAGATCAGCGGCTGGGTGCGCATGCTAGAGAAAGGCGAGCGCAATGTGAAGCACAGCCTCGAGGAGCTGCGCGAGCTTGCGATTGGCGGCACGGCTGTCGGCACGGGGCTCAACGCACCGCCGGGCTTTAGCGAGAAGGTCGCTGCCAAGATCAGCGAGCTCACAGGCAAGCCATTCACGAGCGCGCCGAACAAGTTCCAAGCGCTGACGAGCCATGACGAGATCGTCTACGTGCATGGCGCATTCAAAGCGCTGGCGGCGGATTTGATGAAGATCGCGAACGACGTTCGCTGGCTGTCGAGCGGCCCGCGCTGCGGTATCGGCGAGATCCGGATACCGGAGAACGAGCCAGGCAGCTCGATAATGCCGGGCAAAGTCAATCCGACGCAGTGCGAAGCGCTCACGATGGTCGTCTGCCAAGTGATGGGCAACGACGCGACGATTGGTTTTGCCGCAAGTCAAGGCAATTTCGAGCTGAACGTGTTCAAGCCGGTCATCATCCACAACTTCCTGCAGTCGGCGCGGCTCCTCGGCGACGCGATGCGTTCCTTCGAAGAGCATTGTGCGCGCGGCATCGAGCCGAACCGTGAAGTGATTGCCCGCCTTCTGAACGAGTCGCTCATGCTTGTCACGGCACTCAATCCGCATATCGGCTACGAGAATGCGGCTTCCATTGCGAAAGCGGCGCATAAGGAAGGGCTGACACTACGGGAAGCGGCGATTCGCAGCGGGCTCATTACGGCAGAGAAATTCGACGAAGTAGTTCGAGCGGAGGATATGGTTTAAATTGCGAGTCTAAAAACTTGCATATCCGACAAATTATTACAAAATACGCTATGTACATCCAGAAATAGGTCCCATATAATTAGCGATGTTAACTAACATGGCACACAAATCAGGCACGCTTACACCATTTGAAAAAGGCAAACCAGCAGAAATGCTGGGACGCAAAGCCGAGGCCTAAAGCATCAGTTCCTGATGCCATGGTGGACAGGTTGCCTGGTCTGAGGAGCTTATCCTTATTCGAGGATGAGCTCTTTTTTATTATCTCGCAATAAAGTTTTCACTGCTTGGCAGTAGAACTTTATTCGATTGCTCGACATTATTAGGAGGTAGCTTCATTATGCTCAAGGAAAAGAATCGAGTTATGTTGTTCATTGCAGCCGGCATTCTACTGCTATCGCTGCTAGCACATGTGCTGCAATCATTTGGATTGACCATGGCGCAAGCTCATCATGAACATATGATGAGCCTATCAAGCGGGCTTAAAGCGCTGAACACTGTTATTCTCGTGCTTCCAATTGTTTGTCTGCTTGCTGCTATCGCCTCGATGGGGCTAAACCGCGAATCAGCCTCCATTCCGCATTTCCTCACACTTTCGCTTACCTTCAGCAGTATGTCGATTATTGCCGGCGGCCAAGGCATGGTGGAGTACCATTTTTCCATCTTCATGGTGCTTGCCATTATTCTATATTATGAAATGATCTCGCTTCTTCTCATTAGCACGGTTTTGTTCGCACTCCAGCATGTGCTCGGCTTCCTTTTCTTCCCGGTGCTTGTCTACGGTACAAATGATTACGCTTTCTCGATGGTGCTGATTCATATCATCTTCGTCTTGCTGTTCATCAGTGCCGCGACTTATCAAATCGTTGCTCGCAGAGCACTGATTCGCGGGATAGAGGAGAAGCAATCCGAACGTCTCAAAGAAACGGTCACGCAGATCGTCGACAGTATCACCGAGACGTCGGACAAGGTACTGCGCAATTCGCGCGAGCTGAGCGGCAATGCGACGACGCTCAATCAGTTGGCTGAAGGCGTCATGCAAACGATGCAGCAGGTCGATCAAACGGCATATATGCAAGAGCACGGTGCGTTCACCAGCCGCAAAGTGATTGAAGAGATGCTGCGTGATATCTGCACGATCGCGGAAACGTCCGCGACGGTGTCCGACTTCTCGACTGCAGTTGCCAAAGAAGCGGATAACGGAAACGAAGCGATTCAGAAAGCCGTTATGCAGATGAGAGCAATGAATGCTGCAGTCGAGAATTCGTCGGCCAAAGTAAGGCTCCTTGGCGAGCGCTCCCAAGAGATCGACGACATTACGCGACTGATTACCGATATTGCATCGCAAACAAATTTGCTGGCACTGAATGCGGCGATTGAAGCAGCGCGTGCCGGAGAACACGGAAGGGGGTTCACCGTCGTATCGAATGAAGTACGCAAGCTGTCCGAGCAGACGAGCGAATCTGCGCAGCGAATCGCCGACCTCGTTCAAGATATTCAAGAGAACAACCGCATTTCCATCGAGGCGATGGACCAAGTTATTGCAGAGGCTCATTTCGGCAATCAAGCGGTTGCGGATGCAGGCACGGCGTTCGAGCGTATCCTTCAGTCCGTGCGGATTGTCGCTGACCAGATCCATCATATATCCGGCGCATCGCAGCAAATGTCGGCGAGTACGCAGCAGTTCAGCGTATCCATGGACGATATTTCGCGTCTGTCCACCGAATTATCGAGCAGCGTGAAAGCGGTAACGGGCAGCTCGAGCGAGCAGAATGAGCTCATCTCCAGATCGTCGGAGCTCGCATGCATGCTGGAGAAGCTGAGCGACAAGCTGGATCAGATTATCGTCAGCACGAAGCAAAATTTTCAAATCGGGTAATCGAATATTCGGGCAAATCTGACAAAATTGACTTTGCGTTCATAGCTAATATCAAGTATTATGATTAAAAAAGACATGTTCTGGCTGCAAAGGAGACTATCGTGCTATGAATGCTTCGAAAAAAAGTAACTGCAAAATCGTCGACTGTACGATCCGCGATGGCGGACTCGTTAATAACTGGGATTTCAGCGTAGAATTCGTTCAGCACTTATATAACTCGTTGAATGAAGCCGGTGTCGAGTACATGGAAATCGGCTACAAGAACTCGCCGAAGCTGCTCAAAGGTGCTGAAGATGCCGGTCCTTGGCGTTTCCTGGACGACGACTTCCTGCGTAAAGTCATTCCGCAGAAGCTGGACACGAAGCTGTCGGCACTTGTCGATATCGGCCGTGTGGATGAGAACGATATCCTGCCTCGCGAAGAGAGCATGCTTGATCTGATTCGTGTAGCTTGCTACATTCAAGACGTGCCGAAGGCGCTTGAGCTTGTGAACATTTTCCACGAGCGCGGTTACGAGACGACATTGAACATTATGGCGCTCTCCAACGTCATGGAGAACCAGCTGCTTGAAGCGTTCGAACTGATCGAAGCTAGCGTCGTTGACGTTGTTTACGTTGTAGACTCGTACGGCAGCTTGGACCCGAATGACTTCAACTACCTGGTTAGCAAATTCCAGAAGTACCTGCCAAGCAAGCGTCTTGGTGTGCACACGCACAACAACATGCAGCTGGCATTCGCGAATACGCTCATCTCCGTTGAGAAAGGCGTGGAGTTCCTCGACGCTTCCGTATACGGCATGGGCCGTGCAGCGGGAAACTGCCCGACTGAGCTGCTCGTGGCACATTTGAAGAATACGAAGTACAACGTGCGCCCGGTGCTGGACATGATCGAGAAATATATGATCCCGCTTCGTGAGAAAGAAGAGTGGGGCTATATTATCCCTTACATGATTACAGGCATGCTGGACGAGCACCCTCGCTCGGCGATGGCGCTTCGCAACTCGGCGGATAAGGATAAGGGAGTCGAGTTCTACGACAAACTGACGACGCCGGAAGTGCTGCACAAATAATCGAATGACAATGAATGGAGACGGCAGGAGGCGCAAACCTTCTGCCGTCTCTTTGTCATATGCTGGCAGGCGTATTGTAATTTGGTAGGGCTTCCATTACAATAAGTCCATTCTATACCGCGATTGGCGTTTTCGAACTTGAGAGGGAGTGGCAGAAATGGAGAATGCACTTGCGCTAATCAAGGAGCGTTTGGAAGCTCGCCAAACATTGACGGCATTGACGCCGAAACAGGCGTGGGACCAAGCGCTTGACCAAGAAATTGCGGACTTGCCGCTGGAAACAACGTTGACGTTGAGAGCTGCCGAGGCAGCTCTTATTGCCCTTCGGTCGGGGCTGCATCTGCTCAATGACAGCTTGGATGCGTCTCACTCGCAATCCCAGGAGATTGAAGATGATGCGACTGGCGCGTACTGGCACGGCATCATGCACCGGATGGAGCAGGATTATTCGAACGCAAACTACTGGTTCAGCCAAGCAGGCGCTCACCCGGCGATGGAGAAGCTGCAGGCGCGAGTGGCGGATTGGATTCAGCATAGCGTCGTGCTCGGCGATCTGCCGGACGGACGTGTACGCGATGCATTGCTTCTGATGAAGCAGCAGGTGCGCTGGAATCCGAATGCGTTCACAAGCATGGTGGCGCTGCAGGAGAGCGGGGCGATCTCGGAGGAGACGAGAAGCGCGATCGAATATGTGCAGCATTTGGAGCTGCAAGAGCTCTTCAACTATACCTACGAAGCGGCTCAGCAAGTATTGAATGCTTGATTGCCGGAATGTGCTGCAGGCATAAACAACAAGAAGGAGCTCTAGGCTGCGCGATAAGCGTGCACTAGAGCTCCTTTTGCATTTATGAATCGGGTTAGGTTAATTCCGGTGTTTGCTTGGACTTCGGTTTTGCTTCTGCCGCTGTATCTGCTTCAGCTTGGGATTGAGCTTGCGGAGCCAGCTTGCGGAACGGCCACCAGTTCGCTTCGCCGAACAGGTTCGCCAGCGCCGGAATGACAAGACCCATGAACACCGTCGCGTACAAAATAAGTCCGATGACGATGCCTGCGCCGATCTGCAGCAGCGTGTTGACGCCCGAGAGCATCAGTGCCGCGAACGTGCCGCCCATAATCACGGCTGCGGAGATAATAACGCCGCCTGTCGTCGACATGGCCTTCGTCATTGCATACGTAATGCCGCGCGGACGATACTCTTCCTTGAAGCGCGCCATCAGGAAGATGCTGTAGTCAACGCCGAGCGCTACGATGATCAGGAAGACGAAGAACGATGCGCTCCACGACAGCCCTTCCTTGCCGAGCAGATCGACGAAGATCCATTCGACGATGCCCATCGTCACAAGGAAGTTGAAGCCGAGCGACAATAGCACATAGAGCGGCGCGATAATGGAACGGAGCAGAATCATGAGCACGATGAAGATTCCGATCAGCACGAATGTGCCCGTTCTCGTAAAGTCTTTCTTCGAAATATCCTTCAACTCATTGATTTGAGCCGAAGTGCCGGAGATATAGATTTGCGCTTTGGCAATGGAGCTTCCGCCAAGGCTGCCGTGCAGTGCATCACGAATCTGTTCCACCGTCGTTAATGCTTCCTGCGAATAAGGGTTAACGGCAAGCACGATATCAAGCTTCGCTGTTTTGCCGTCTTTGGAAATATAATAATCGAGCGCTTGCTGCATCTCCGGCGTCTCGAGCGCCGCTTGCGGCAAGTTCCAGCCAGGGATTTGGCTGTCGCCGATAGATTTCTGCGCGTCACTAACGGTTGTGAGACCATTGGAAATATCAGCAAGGCCATTGGCGCCGTCCTTGAGACCGCTCGTCAGCTCTTTAAGACCGCTGCCGAGCTTCGCTGTTCCGTCGGCAGCATCGTTCTGGCCGGCCGCGAGCTGGCCGAGGCCGCTCGTGACGGATTGCACGCCGGGATTCAGCTGCGTGAAGCTCGCCGCAAGCTGGCTTGCGCCGCTCTGCAGCTGATGCAAGCCGCCTGAAAGCCCTTTTTGCTTGCCGATTAGCTGCTGCATCTCCGGTTCTTTGGCCAGGTCGGGATATTTCTTCAGCAGTGCCTGAAGGTTGCCGCTCATCGAATCCGAGACGTTCGTGCTTTGCTTCAGTCCGCTCTCCATGCCGCTTGCGCCTTGGGACGCTTGCTCCAAGCCGCCGTAAATTTGCTGCAGCCCTTTCTGTGCCTCGGTTGTTTTGGACGCCATCGTGCGAAGGCCGTCCGTCAGCTTCTGAACATCGTCTTGGCCGCTGTCGAGCGAACCGCTCGCAGATTGCAGGCCGCCGGCTACTTTGTCGACGCCGTCTTTCATCTGCTTGAGCGCGTCAGTCGTCTTGGTCAGCTGATCGGAGACAGTCAGATCCTTCAGTTGCTCGCCGAGCGGGCGAACCGCGCTGCGCACTTCCTTGACGCCGTTCAGCTTCGCGACGCTTGCGCTCGCCGTTTCGAGCGCAGCCAGCGCAGCGGGCGTGCGCATGGATTCGGACGAAGTCAGCGCGACCGACAGCGGGAACACTTCGCCGGAGCCGAAGGAATGCTCGACTTGGCGGAAGCCTTGAACCGAGCCGAGCTTCGGATCGATTTCGGCGAGGTCGTCGAAGGAGCGCTTGTTATGGTAGAGCAAGGTCAGCGGAGTCAAGAGCAGGACGGTTACAAGCAGAATGGCAACAGGTCTGCGCGCAGCGAGTGCTGCCATCCCTTTCCAAAGCTTCGATTCGCCATGTCCATGACCGACGTTTTTGGACGGCCAGAAGGTCGCTTTTCCGAAAACCATCAGTAACGCAGGCGTCAGTGTTAATCCTGCAAGAAGCGTAACGGCTACGCCAATCGCGACACCTACTGCCGATTGGTAAAGTCCGAACTGGGCGAAGCCGATCAAGAAGAACGCGACGAACACGGTGCTTGCCGAATAAGCGACCGTTTTGCCGACCGTCCGCATCGTTCTGACGAGCGCTTCGACCTTATCGCCATCATGGCCCAGCTCCTCGCGGAACCGCTGAATAAGCAGGATGCAGTAGTCGGTACCGGCTCCGAACATGACCGCAATCAGGAACGATTGGGTGAAGGAGGAAACCGGCATGCCGAGATGCGTCGCCGCCGCTACAAGCCCAGTCGTAATGACGAGCGACAGGCCGATCGTGATCAGCGGAATGAACGGTGCAACCGGCGAGCGGAACACAATGAGCAGTATAACAAGGACGAGAACGACGGTAAGCAGCTCCGTCTTCTTGAGCCCTTCCTCCGAGCTGCTCTGAAAATCTTTCCCGATCGGCGCGCTGCCCGTCAGCTCAATCTTGGTTCCGCTTGGAGCGCCATCGAGCCTCGAGGCTACAATATCGACGGCGTCTTGCGTGAGCGTGTCATTGTCCGCGCGGGTGAAGCCGACGATGACGAGCTCCGTGGTGCCGTCCTTGCTGCGGAATTTGGAGGCAAGCTCCGGCGTTTCATATGCGGACTGTACGGATTTGAAGCCTTGGTCCGCCTTCAGCTTGGAGAGTTCATCGACCTTGGACTTCAGCCAGGCGCGGTCCTGCTCCGTCAAACCATTTTTCCGTGAAAAGACGATAATGGCGCTTGATTTTACCGTAGTCTCCGGATTGATCCGCTCCAGCAGCTGCTTCGCAACGACGGATTCAGAATCGGCCGGAATGAACTTCTGCTCCGTTTGGCGGACGATGTCCTGCAAGTTCGGCAGTGTCAGCACGGAAGCGACCGTAATGACGAGCCAGCCGATAATAATCGCCCACTTCGCTTTGGCCAGTCCGCGGATTAATCGTTCTGTCATTTCATAATTCCTCCTCAAGCTTCGTACTCTCTATGTTTAGTTATAGCGCAACCGGAATTCCAAAGTCAATATTTTGTACTGTTGGTCATAATTATTTCATAAAGTGATTTCGAAGTTCATTAAGGCGTATTTCGGACTGTTGTTGAATAGTAGTGCATAGTTGATACGTAAAACTTGTACTTGTGGTCATGTAATGTTTACGGTAGATAGGGGCTATGCTACAATTAATTAGAGTAGAACGCAGATAAGACGGAGGAACGAACGATGAAGCGCGAGCTCAAGAAGGAACAGACGCGTCAGCGCATTAAAGAAGCGGCGCTCGGTTTGATCGCAGATAACGGCTATGAAGCGACGACGGTCGAGGAGATTGCGAAGCAGGCCGGCGTGGCAAAAGGAACGTTCTTCAACTATTTCTCATCGAAGGATGAGCTTATATGTGATTTGCAGGCGGTATTCGCCATTAATGAGGTAGCGAAGCTACAGGACCAGCCGGGGCCGCTCGTCCCGCGGTTTCAGCTGCTGATCTTCCAGCTTGTTCGGGAGTTCGAGCTTAGCAAGACGCTCACGCGGGCGCTCTTCCAAGCGATGTTCGGCAGCCAGCGTCAGCTGGAATCGCACAACCGCTTGCTAGACTCGCTCAAGGACGTGCTGCTTCCGCTCATCCGCCAAGGTCAGGACAACGGCGAGCTCCGCCGCGACATGCCCGCTGAGATGATCGCGCAGCAGGCGTTCCAATCCTACTTCGGCACGCTCATCATCTGGTCGATGGAGGAGAACGACGAGCCGCTCGATAACCGGATGGCGATCACGTTCGAATTGTTTTTCAAAGGCATCATCGCTTAGCAGCGGTGGTGATGTGTTGGAAGGCGCCGTCTTCATCCCTGTGGGGATGGGGGCGGTGTTTTTGTTTTGGGCGCGGGGGAGGGAAGTCTTATGAGCTAAAGAACAAAGAGTCCAAGAGCCTAAGAGCCTAACTGTTAAATAGCAATAGCAAAAGAGAGCACTCCAGGTATCTTCTTTGGC
Organism: Paenibacillus taihuensis; assembly: GCF_003386535.1. GTDB lineage: Bacteria > Bacillota > Bacilli > Paenibacillales > Paenibacillaceae > Paenibacillus_Z > Paenibacillus_Z taihuensis. The sequence goes on along the minus strand of NZ_QTTN01000013.1, from coordinate 34,184 downwards.
GGAAAATCGACGGAATGAAGGCAAGTGAGTCCTCTAGTTATCTACATTGGCGGAAATCCGACGGAATGGGCCAAAGAGAGTCCTCCAGGTATCTAGTATGGTGGGTATCCGGCAAAATTGGATGAAAGAGTATCCCTGAAGGATACACATCGGTGGAAAATCGGTGTCTAGGGTGAAAATGTGTCCCTGAGGGATACACATCGGTGGAAATCCGGCGATCTGAGGAAAGAAGCTGGTCTAGTGGACTACATTGGTGGAAATCCGGTCTGATGAGGGGGAAGTAGCTGGTTTGGTGGACTACATTGAAATTCATGAAGGGTACCACGTACCCTTCCTAAGCGAAAAACGAGCAAAAAAACGAAAGAGAGGTACTACGTACCTCTCTCAGAGTGTCGAGAAAGTCCAGAGGACTTTTCGGCACTTTTATTTTTATGCGGAGACTCTCATCTTCGAGAAGAAATATCGATTTAAAACGATCTGAGAACCACTTTTTCTGGCAAGAATCAGGTGGGTTTTTCTCAATTACAAAAATACAGGGTTTCTCGACAGCAAGAGAGAGGTACTACGTACTTCTCCTCTTGCACTCCCCAAACTCCGCGAGCCCCGCCCTCGCTAAAATCCTGCCAACTCCCCATCGCCCCGGATAGCTGCTGCGTGGTGCTGGACGTTGGGATGGAAGTAGCCGTATGCCTTGAACGGCTTGCCCCCGGCAGTGATTCCCGCAATTTCAACGCCGATGTGCTCGGACTCATTGAACATATGAAGCAGCGACGTCTGCGTCATTCCATCAATCTCGATATACCACAGCTTAAATCCCGTCTCGGTAACGACGACAAGCTGGGCAGCGGTGAAGGCAAGCCGCGTGGTGATCTCGTTATAAGTGATACTAAGCTCCGCCAAATGATACGTTTCCAATGCAGCAAGCCCCCTCCCATTTTCGCAAAAAATAACTTTCTCCCGATTGTAATGTCCTCCCTCTGATATTGCAACAATTGCTCGTGCCTACTCGTCGAGAGTGTATGACGCCTTTTACAAATATTGGGCGACTGAACTTGTCACTCAAGGGGGAATTGGCATGCAACAAGCGAAGCGATTCAAGCTCAAGAGAGAAAGAAAACAGAAGCGCACAGCCAAGCTCAAAGCAGGACTTTTACTGGCAGCCGCACTCATGACGATTTTGGCAGGATGCTCCTCAAACAACGAGTCCAATCAAGCTGGCGACAACTCCTCATCTAACACATCGAACTCAGCGGCCACCGATGATTCAGCAGGCAATGCAGCCAGCTCCGCACCTGGGGACAAAGGCAGCTCAGAAAGCGCGGCCGACAGCAGCAGTGACAGTGCCTCGAACAGCGGCACCAGCACATCAGACAGCACAGCCTCTCCCGAAAAACCTGCAGCAGACGGCGATGAAAGTGCAGACACAGGTTCGCATGACGCGGATGGTAACTCGCAGTACGACAGCTCGCAGCCAGGCCAGCTAACTGCCGGGGAGTGGGATGACCTGAATGAATGGAAGAAGTGGCAGCGACTTCTCCAGGGCAATGAGGTTGCGGACAACGAGACGTACTGGTCGATGTTTCCGAAGAATCGGCTGGAAGTGATCGTAACTGGTGACGGCAAGCCGGTTCCTGACGCGTATGTAACCGTCCTCGATGAAGGCGGCGATACAGTATGGGAAGCGCGCACGAATATGGACGGAGAGGCGTATGCCTGGGCAGGGATGTTCGATGAGCAGGGGACAGCGGAAACGTATGAGGTTTTGGTGGAGTACGGCGACAGCGAGAAGCGGTACGAGAATGTGCCAATTCCAAGAGATTCAGCTTTGAAAATCGATCTCGACACGCCAGCGAAAATCCCGACAGCGCTCGATCTAATGCTCGTCGTCGATACGACAGGGTCAATGCAGGATGAGCTGAATTATCTGACAACCGAGTTGAAGGACGTCGTCGAGCGAGTCGGCAAAGACAACGGTCAGAAGCTGGATATTCGGGTCAGCGCGAACTTTTATCGGGATAAGAACGATTCGTATGTCGTGCGGGATTTTCCATTCACGAAGGATATCGATGAAGTGGTGAAGCAGCTTGGGCAGCAAAAGGCAGCTGGCGGCGGCGATTTTCCGGAAGCCGTCGATCAAGCGCTGGAAAATGCCATTAATGAACATAAGTGGAGCGACGATGCTAGAGCACGTCTGTTGTTCCTCGTCATGGATGCTCCGCCGCACCATGATCGCAAAGTGACGAAGCATATGCATGAGCTGATCGAGACAGCTGCTGCAGAAGGCATCCGTATTATTCCGGTCGCTTCAAGCGGCGTAGATGCCGCCACAGAGTATCTGATGAGGTTTATTGCGGCTGCAACGGGTGGAACTTATTTATTCCTGACGGATCACAGCGGCATCGGGAACGAGCATTTGAAGCCGGCAGTCGGCGAATATGAAGTGAAAGCGATGAACGATTTGCTTGTTGATGTGATTAATCGATATTCGTCACAGTAGAAGGTCTTCTTTTGTCGGAAAATGTTTTGGGAAACAGATGAGAAGGTGCTGGACAAAAAGGGCTAGGATAGTACAAACTAGAGGATAATGAGATAGGCGGAATTACCTTCCAGTTTATAAATACAATGTAGAATTCTTGGGAAAAATGGTGAATTTTGTGAAATCTGCGGATGGATGGGCATTCAGCATTGCACCGCTTGGCGATCGCGCGCTTGTCGTTCAGCTGCCGCCGCAGGGTGAGAATCAGCCCGCTTGGCAGGTCAGCGCAGAGTTGGCGAAGCTGCTTCGAGCCGCAAAGCGAAGCTGGATCATTGATGTTGTCCCAGCCTATACAACGGTCACTGTTGTGTACGATCCGCTGCTGCTCTATCAAACCGCTTCCGCTGGTGTGCTTTTGTTTGAAGTGGCGGCCGCTGAGGTGAGGGCGATTTTGCAGCAGCTGCATGAGCATCAGCACCGGCATCAGATAAATCAGCAGGAACAACTGCCCAAGTATGCGGGGGTACTTCACCAAGAACCTCGCGTCATTGAGATTCCCGTTTGTTATGGCAGTTCATATGGACCAGACCTGCCGCAATGCGCGGAGCGAGCTGGGATGAGCGAGGCAGCGTTCATCAGGAGGCATGCCGAGGCGGAATACCGCGTGGCCATGATTGGCTTTATGCCGGGCTTCCCGTATTTGACGGGATTGCCGCCTGAACTTAGCCAGCCTCGCCGATCTTCGCCGCGAAGCATCGTTCCGGCAGGGGCTGTCGGCATCGCAGGCGGACAGACGGGCGTATACCCGCTGGCTACACCTGGAGGCTGGCAGTTGATTGGCCGCACGCCGCTCGCTTTGTTTGATCCGAAACGTGCGGAGCCGATTTTGCTTCGAGCGGGGGATCATGTTCGATTCGTCCCTATCAATGAAACTGAAACGAATCTGGGAGAATGGCAATGAGTTTAACCGTCATAAAGCCTGGCTTTCATACGACCGTTCAAGATTTAGGACGTCCCGGCTGGCGCCATGGAGGCATTCCAGAGGGTGGAGCGATGGACAGCATCGCGCTGCGAATCGCGAACCTGCTCGCCCGCAACGCTCAAGGCGCAGCGGCGCTTGAGCTGACGCTAACCGGCCCGCAGCTGCGGCTCGAGCAGGATACGCTGCTCGCGGTGACCGGCGCGGAGATGGCGCCGACGCTTGACGACGAGCCGATCCCGCAGTGGCGGCCGATATGGGCAGCCGCAGGCGCGGTTCTCGCGTTCGGCCAAGCGGCCAGCGGCTGCCGCGCCTACGTCGCCGTTGCCGGCGGCATTGACGCGGCGCCGGCGCTCGGCAGCCGCAGCACGGACACGCGCGCCGGAATCGGCGGCATCGCGGGCCGCCCGCTGCGCCGCGGCGACGCGCTCCCCTGCGGCAGTGGCGCAGGCGCCGCCAAGGCCTGGGGCAGCCGCCCGAAATGGGCGGCCCCGGCCTGGTTCGCGGCTCCGCCGCGAACGCTGCTGGCTTCGCGCAGCAGCAGCGGCAGCACCGCTGGCACCACGGTGCTTCGCGTGGTGCCTGGCGCCGAGTACGGGCAATTTCGCGAAGCGGCCCGTACGGCGTTCATGCGGGAGCGCTATCGCGTGGCTCCCGCCTCAGACCGGATGGGGGTCCGCCTCGACGGCCCCCCGCTTGAAACCTCGGACAGCGCGGAACTGCTGTCCCATGGCGTCATCGCCGGTACGATCCAGGTGCCGCACGGCGGGACGCCGATCATCTTAGCCGCCGATTGCCAGACGACCGGCGGCTATCCGAAGATCGCACATGTCATCAGCGCCGATTTGCCTGTGCTTGCGCAGTGCAGTCCCGGCGACTGGCTGACCTTTACAGAAGTGACATCAGGTGAGGCGCAACGAATTCTGCTGGACCAAGAACGCGAGATGCGGGTGCTCGCCGCAGCTATTCGGCTGAGCAGTCCGTTTTCAATGAATTTGAGGTAAAGAATGGAGCGCCGAAAGCCGATATGACTATTAATACAGGACCTTTTCAAGCGAAGAGAAGCATTGATCTGAATTGTGATTTTGGCGAAGGCTATGGCACATATACGTTTGGTCAGGATGCTGCGCTCTTGCAGCATGTGACCTCCGTGAATATCGCCTGCGGCTTCCATGCCGGCGATCCCCATACGATGCGCGAAGCGATGCAGCTTGCAGCTGTTGCAGGCGTTGCCATCGGCGCGCATCCGGGATTGCCTGACCGGCTCGGCTTCGGCCGCCGGGAGATGGCGGTGAGCCCGCAGGAGGTCTACGATTTCACCCTTTACCAAATCGGGGCGCTGCAAGCTTTCGTTCAGAGCATCGCCGGCAGCACGCTGCGACACGTGAAGCCGCATGGCGCGTTATATCATATGGCCGGCCGCAACCCTGCCCTTGCGGAGGCATTCGTACGCGCCGTTAAGTCATTCGATGCATCGTTACTGATAATCGGGCAATGGGGAAGTGAGCTGCTGACGGCGGCGGACAAGCAGGGGATGCTTCGAGCATCAGAAGTTTTTGCAGACCGCAGCTATCAACCGGATGGCCGGTTGACGCCAAGAGACAAGCCAGGCGCGTTGCTGACGACGCCGGAGGCTGCATTGGCGCAGACGCTCGCCATCGTTACCCAAGGCAAGGTTATTACAACATCAGGCCAAGAGACGACTGTTCAGGGAGACACGGTCTGCCTGCACGGTGACGGTCCGCATGCTGCGGAGTTTGCCGCAATGCTGCGTCAAGGCTTGGAGGCTGCTGGTGTTGAGCTTCGGCCGCCGCATGCCTATTAAGATCATCTATCATTCGCGCTAGACATGCAGACAGCAGTGGCTTTTTGTTGAAGGAGGACATCATGTCAATAAAACGGGCGGAAAAAATAACGATGTGGACCGTATTGGTCGCCATCATCAGCTTTATTATTATGCGTTGCTTTCATCGTGAGCTCTATCTGATGATCCCAGAACGGACCTATTTATTCGTCCATTCCGGCATCGAGTTTATCGATTTTGCGGTCAGCTTCACGATGCTTGTACTCGGCTGGTTATTTTTCGCCAAATCTTTATCGAAGCATCGGCTGTACACAGCCGCATTGTTTAGTGCGATAGGATTATTCGATCTGCTGCACGCGCTGACCGCGAAAGGCATGCCTTTCTACATGGCAGCAGGGGAGACCACTCTCTCGTCGCTGTTTGCCGTTACGGGTCGGTTATTCGGTGCGGTCGGTTTGTTTGTTATTTTCCGCAAAGCGGACATGTCAATTCCAGCTTCCAGACGGCTCCCAGCCTTCATTATTGCGCTTGGGATCGCAGCGACGCTGGCTGTTTGCTATTTTACGATTGCGGATCAGCCGTCAGTTCCAGTGCTTACTGGCAATTCGATAGCTTTGCTGCGCATACTTGTTCACTTCGTCATTATTTTCTCCTACATAAGCACGATCACGATGGTGCTGTATTTACATCGGACGGAGCGCCCGCAGGCACTTCTAACGATTATACAGGCACTCGTGTTCTTTACGATTGCGAACTTGCAATTCGTGCTTGGCTCTGATTTTCATGATAGTGATTTGGTACTCGCTCATCTTTATAAGCTTGCAGGCTACTACTCTCTAATGAAGGGGATCTATTACGTAACGATCTACGAGCCTTTCAAGCAGCAGAAGCGGACGGAATCCCGCATTAATTACTTGGCCTATCACGATGAATTGACTGGCTTATCCAATCGGCGTTTGCTAAAGGAGAAGCTTGATGAAGAATTGGCGCTCGCGCGCATGAACGAAAGCCAGCTGGCTGTTTTCCTGTTCGATATCGACCGCTTTAAGAACGTCAACGATGCGCTCGGTCATTCCTTCGGGGATCAGATGCTTCAGGCGGTATCCGAACGATTGCGCTATGCAGTGGGGAAGACGAACCATCTGTTCCGGATGGGCGGAGATGAATTTGTGATGCTCATGCCGGACGTGAAGGAAACGGGAGATGAACGCGTAGAGAAGCAGGCGAAGGCGATCATGGGGCTGTTCGATGCACCGTTCTTGCTTGGCGACGCCGAGTATCATATTACGATCAGCCTTGGTATTTCCTTCTTCCCGAAGGATGGAGACAGTGTCGAAGTGCTGCTGAAGAACGCGGATACGGCGATGTATAGTGCTAAGGCGCATCGTAATGAGTTCTCGGCATACGTGCCTGAGATGAACCAGAAGGCGCATGACAGACTGCGTCTGGAGAGCGATCTGCGCAAAGCGATTGAACAGGAGCAATTTACGTTGGCGTACCAGCCGCTCGTTAATCTGAGTACAGGTAAAGTGGTAGGTGTCGAGGCGCTAGTTCGTTGGAATCACCCAAAGCGCGGCCTGCTGCCGCCAGGCGATTTCATCCATCTTACGGAGGAGAATGGTCTCATCCTTCAACTCGGCGAGTGGGTGCTGCGGGCAGCATGTAAGCAGAACGTTACTTGGCAGGAGGCCGGGCTTCCTGCGATGATGATGTCCGTTAACTTGTCGATGCGGCAGTTCAGGCAGCATCAGCTCGCGGAGCGGATCAAAGATATATTGGTGCAGACCGGCATGCCGCCGCAGTATCTTGAGCTGGAGATCACGGAAAGCATGACAAGTGATGTGGAGTTTGCCGCTGAGACGCTCACGAGCTTGAAGGAGCTTGGCGTTCAGATTAGTATCGATGATTTCGGTACAGGCTACAGCTCGCTTGTCTCCTTGAAACGGTTCCCGATCGATAAGCTGAAGATTGACCGCTCGTTTGTCGGTGATCTGTCGCAGGGCGGCAGTGATGCTGCGATCGTATCGACGATTACGACAATGGCGAAGAACTTGAAGCTGAAGGTTACCGCTGAAGGCGTCGAAAATGACGAGCAAATTCAATTCCTGCGCGACCGCAATTGCGAGGAAGCGCAAGGATTTTACTTTACGAAGCCGATTCCGGCGAACTTGTTTGAGAATTGGTTCAGGCACCGCAGTCAGTCCGCATAACTTGAAGTTTAGGAGCTTTGGATGATGCAGGAGCGGCTTACGACGGTTTTTATTTACGGCTCTTTACTTCCTGGACATAGCAATCATCACGTTGCGGCGGATTATATCCGCTCTACGCGTTCTGGTGTCATTCGGGGGCGGCTCGTTGACTACGGGCCGTATCCGGCTTTACATCGTGATGAAGAGACGCGTGAACGCAATCTTGTTGTTCGTGGGTTGTGGGTGGAAGTGAATGAATTCGGCTTGAAACGGATGGATGATCTGGAGCAGTTTATCGGCATCGAAGAGGAGAACGATTACGACCGGGTCTGGGTACAGGATGTGGATTCGTCTGAGACAAGCGGCTGGGTGTATGTATGGGATTCGCCGCGTGGCTGCCCTGCAATTGAGGAGCCGTATTGGCCGGACTTCTTAGCCCGGAAGTCAAGGGAGATCTGACGCGGCGTTCGTTCTTAGTCGTTGCCGGAAGGCGAAGTCATCGTTATACGTATGGTTGCACTACGCTCAGCAGCGCTGCTGAGCGTTTTTACGTTGTTCATCGTATGGATGATTCCGAAAGCCAGCACCACGCAGGCCATCGTATAGATAACGAGTTTCTTCACTTTATGGATCATCGCTGTTCCGTCATCGCGGTGGATCGTTCTGCGGCGAATCGATTGGCGCCAAATGAGCAGTGCCGGGGAAGCCAGGATGAGCAATCCGACGAGCAGCGTCAGCTGGCGGTATTCCATGCCGATCGGGAACACGTTTATCGAAGCGTAGATTAGCGCCTCAACGACGAATGCCTGAATCGGTACCACGAGTGCAACTTCCGATGCAGCGCGGCGTTTCGTGCGGTTTGCGGCCTCCTCACGGTGCTTCGGCTGCAGATGGGTTAACTCCAGCAGGCGAGGTACAGAGAAGAATGCGATGGCTGCAGACGGTAATGCAATCAGTGTGACGAATAACAACAGATTATCAAGCACGAACCATTCCCGGTATGAGTATGTCGCGATGAGAAGTATCATTTTGCCGATCGCAAGCAGGGTCATCGTTGCAAGTAAGACGAGCGTAACAAGGGCGGTACGTTTCAAGCTTTCCATCGTCTTGCGGAAAGCGAGACTGCCAGAGGCAAGTCCGGCGAATAACGCTAACAGTAACAGTAAAATAACAAGTACAGCATTGGTCACATATACGTTCTCGGACATGATAATTTCCTCCTTCTTCACGAGTTCTTCCGTTATTTAGTGTACATGGAAGCGGCAATTACCGTGAATTGGCTGGGGTCTAGTTTCCAAGCTGGACGTAAGTCCAGTTGTGATTAGGATGTAAATGTTTTCGTAACGCTTTCAATGAGGTGCACACAAACAAGACACGTCCAAAAGTCCTTATTCTTATTGTATCACGAAGAAGCCGAATCAAGCATGCGGTACACATAAAAATCAAAAAGACTGCCGCATAAAATCGGCAGTCTTCGTATATCTTACAGGTCGCCCCAGTTCAAGTTGGACGATTTGCTGTAGTTCGTTACTTTTTGTTCGAAGAAGTCGGTCTTCATGCCGTTCATGTTGCTGAAGCTTTCAACCCATTTCATTGGATGCTCCACAATTTCCGGATATAGAATATCCAGGTTCAGCTTGCGCAAACGCTCATTGGAGAGGAACTTGATGTAAGCCTCGATGATCTCGTCTGTCAAGCCAGGGATTTGGTTGTTCGTAATGTATTTGCCCCACTCGACTTCGTGCTCAACCGCAGTTTTCATCATTTGGCGAAGCTCTTCAACCAATACTGGCGTGAACAGCTCTGGATTCTCCTTGCGGATTTCGCGGAAGATACCTTGGAACAATGCAAGATGAGTAAGCTCATCGCGCTGAATGTATTTGATTTCGGACACAGTCCCGAGCATTTTACCTTGACGGCCAAGCGCATAGAAGAAGCTAAAGCCGCTGTAGAAGTAAACTCCTTCGAGAATGTAGTTCGCCATAATAGTCTTAATCAGGTTTTGCGACGATGGGTTCGCGATAAAGTTCTCATACAGATCCGTGATGAAACGGTTCCGTTTGAGCAAGTTTTTATCTTCGCGCCACATGTTGTAGATCTGGTCACGTACTTCAGGAGCAACGACGCTGTCCAGGATGTACGAGTAGGATTGGCTGTGAACAGCTTCTTGGAACGCCTGCACCGTCAAGCACAGGTTTACCTCAGGCGCTGTAATATATTCATTAATGTTCGGCAGGTTCGCCGTTTGAAGCGAATCCAGGAAAATCAGGAAGCTGATGATTTTATCGTAACTGTTACGCTCGGAGAGCGACAAGTTCTTATAGTCTTTCGCATCTTGGGAAAGCGGAATTTCTTCCGGAATCCAGAAGTTATTCATCATCGTCCGGTACATCTTCGATGCCCAGTCGTATTTTACGTTGTTAAGTTCGATCAGGTTAGTCGTGTTACCGCCGATCATGCGGCGTTTACCCCAATCGCGGTCGCCTTCTTCGTTAAAAAGTTTCTTCTTCTGCAGTTCCATAAAATGGGCTGCCTCCTCTGCTTTCCTACTGTAGCTGCATAGTTTTAACAATCTCGTTGAAAATGTATGCCCGGAGGGCAGCATGGAGTCGGAAAAGCGGTAGCGGTCGCCTTTGTAGTCGGATTATCACAATAAATGTCTTATATAATCTAAAATAATCCGAACTACAACAGCGATTGGAGACCCATACTGCCTGCAGGGCACCTATTTCAACAAATCGTTAAGCGCTGCAGCTTACACAATCTTCGACTTCAAGGCTCTTATTGCGGCAGTAGTAAACGGTTTTGAGGCCGTTCTCCCATGCTGCCATGTAAAGATCCATAAATTCCTTCGCCGTGTAGTTCGGCGTGATATACAGGTTGAATGATTGCGCTTGGTCGATATGGCGCTGACGGCGGCCCGCTGCGCGGATGCTCCAGTGCTGATCGATGTGATGCGCTTCTTTATAGTACCAGAACGTTTCTTCGTTCAGGTTAGGCGCTGTTTGCGGGATAACTGCGTTCTTCTTCTCTTCAACGAAGAACTTGTTGAAGATCGGGTCGATACCTGCAGTCGAACCAGCGATAAGCGAAGTGGATGCAGTAGGCGCGATTGCGAACATCCATGCGTTACGGACGCCGTTCTCCGCTACATCCTTCTTCAGTTTCTGCCAGTGAGGCGCATCGTAACCGCGGCGCTCGAAATATTCTCCTGTATGCCATTCGCTGCCTTCGAATACGCGGTAAGCGCCTTTTTCCTTAGCGATTTCCATCGAAGCTTTAACGGCATAGTAGTTGATCCATTCGTACAGCTCATCGGCACGGTCCAGGTGATCCTCAGACTCCCATGCAATGCCGTTAAGCGCGAGCCATTGGTGGTAACCGCTTGTGCCAAGACCGACAGCGCGGTACTTCTGGTTCGTGATTTCCGCTTGCGGGATTGGGTAATGGTTCAGGTCGATAACATTATCCATCATGCGCATTTGGCAAGTAACAACCTCTTCGATTTCCTCAAGCGTTCTTGTACGGCCCAGGTTGAGGGAGGAGAGGTTACATACCACATAGTCGCCGCTCTTCACTTGCGTCGAGATAATACCGTCTTCATGAGTTGTCGTGATGTATTCAGTCGGGCTCATGTTCTGGCAGATCTCTGTGCACAGGTTCGAGCAGTAGATGATACCTTTGTGCTTGTTCGGGTTCGCGCGGTTAACCGTATCGCGGAAGAAGATGAAAGGCGTACCTGTCTCGAAGGAGCTCGCCAGGATACGTTTCATAATTTCAAGTGCAGGCACTTCTTCACGGGACAGCTCTGGGTGGTTGATGCACTCCTCGTAGCGGCGTTCCCACTCTTCGCCGAATGCATCTTCAAGTGCCCAGCCCATGTAGCTGCGAACTTCATGCGGATCGAACAGGTACCAGGACTCGCGCTCTTGTACTTTGCGCATGAAGTAGTCCGGGATACAAACGCCAGGGAAGATGTCGTGTGCCTTCATCCGGTCGTCACCGTTGTTCGTCTTGAGGTTCAAGAAGTCGAAAATATCTTTATGCCATACGTCGAGGTATACGGCTACCGCGCCGGAACGAACGCCGAGCTGGTCAACGGCAACGGCCGTGTTGTTGTAGTTCTTGATCCAAGGGATGACACCGCCGGCAACACCTTTGAATCCACGGATGTTGGAGCCGCGGCTGCGGACTTTACCGATGTAGATACCCATGCCGCCGCCGAATTTCGATACTTGCGCGAAGCTGGAGTCTACATTGTAGATGCCCCACAGGTTGTCAGGCACAGTGTCGATGAAGCAGCTGGACAGCTGGTGGAACGGCTTGCGCGCGTTAGCGAGCGTAGGCGTTGCCACAGTCATTTGCAGGCGGCTCAGCGCGTCGTAGAACTTGCGAGCCCAGCCCAGCTTGTCCTGCTCTTTCATTGCAAGGTGCATAGCCACGCCCATGAACAGCTCTTGCGGAAGCTCAAGCACGTCGCCGCTGAAGCTCTTGATCAAATAACGGTCAGCAAGGGTCTTAAGGCCGATGTAATTGAACAGATAGTCGCGCTCAGGAACGATGTAGTTGCCGAGCTCGCGAATTTCATCGCGCGTATAGTGCTCTAGTATGTAGCTGCCATAGAGCCCTTTGTCTGTCAGATACGTGATGAGAGAATAGAAATCGCCATAGCCAAAATAGCCGTATTTGCGGTTGATTGCAGATTCTTTATAAAGGTCATAGACAAGAAGCTTGGCTGCAACGTATTGCCAGTTCGGCTGTTCGATGCTAGTTTTCTCCACAGCAACTTGAGTCAGTGTGCGTTGAATTTCCTTAGTTGTAATGTTGTTGCGGAAGTATGGAAGCAAAGCTGTTTCAAGCTCCAATGGGTCACAATCGCTGTAGCCCACGCACGAAAAATCGATGACTTTTTTTAGCTTTGAAAAGATAAGTTCTTCTTTCTGACCGTTCCTCTTAATTATATCCACGAGCAGAGCATCTCCTTGTCGAAGATTGTCTTCCGACAACCTCTTATACACAATATGTTGTTACTGCTTTTCTAAATTACACCAATATATAGTGTCTGTCAAGTTATAGTATTCGACATTCAGGGGGTCTGTTACAGCTGTTTTTTGCCTTTGAAAAGCCACTGAAAACGTATAACGACGCACCTTTTGAAGCCTTACAAAACTCAACTAGACTTTGGCAGAGACCCTATAAAAAAGTTAGCTACCCACGAGCGGACGAAAACTTATTATAGCACTAACCACCTGGTTCATGTGGTGACAATAATAGGGAGTCATCCTGCGCGTTTCAAGGGATAAAAAAAGCTCCGCCTCTAAATTGACATTGGTGTTGGGCGCCTACCTTTAGTACACTATTGCTGAGTTGTTTTCGAGATCATCCATCGTTAATGAAAGGACGTGACTTTTCACCCACTATGAGTCGTAAATCAAACCAAATAGTCTCCCTTATACAAGCAGCGGCCCTCTCCATCTGGATGTGTCTCATCCTCCTAGGCATGCCTGGAGGGGCTTCCGCACATGCGGAGCTTGAACGAACGATGCCAGAGCCGAATGCGAAGTACCAGCAGAGCCCGGCGACTATTGAACTATCCTTTAATGAATCCATTGAACCGGAGGTCGGAGCCATAAAGGTGCTCGACTCCAAATCTCGCCCTGTAACAGACAAAGCGCCTGCTGAGAGCAAAGACGGACAGACGCTTACACTGCCGTTGCCTAAGCTAACAGAAGGCGTATACACCGTTTCATATGCGGTCATCTCCGAGGACGGACATCCGGTCAGCGGGTCATACGTATTTGTTATCGGCAATGTGACCGAAGGAATTGATGCCGCAACCTTCGATCCGCACAAAGCGCTGGGTCACGAAGGACATAGTGTATCCACCCAGCTGACCATTAATCAATTCATTATTTATGCTGTACGCGCTGTCTACTACGCATCGCTGCTATTGGCGGCTGGACTTATGATATGGCCGCTGCTTGCCAGGGGACGCGGAGAACAACTGCGGCAGATTCAGAAGAAGTGGGAGCTGATCGCGCTTCAGACGCTGCTCGTTGCATCGCTTCTTTATATATTCGTGCACGCGCGTGAGATCCTGAAAGGCTACCCGAGCTCGGAGTACAGCAAGCTGTTCCTGCGTACGACAATCGGTCATGAATGGATGGAACTGCTTGGGCTTGCTCTCATCGGATTTATTATCGTCCGATTCGCTCCAATAATGAAGGCATTGTGGGCAGCGGTCATTCTAGCCGTGGAAAGCTTCAGCGGCCATGCCGTCGCGTTTAAGCCGAAAGTATCGTCGGTGCTGTTTGATTTTGTTCACCTTGCGGCTGCTTCGGTATGGGTCGGCGGCTTACTGCTGCTGCTGGCACTCTGGGCCGCGGATCGTAAGGAAGCCGGACGTTTCGCCGTTATTTTCTCACGGGCAGCTTTGTTATCCATCACATTGCTCGTTCTGACAGGCGTCGGCTTAACGCTTCTCTTCCTGCCATCCCTGCATTATCTGTTCTATACAGCATGGGGAACGATTCTGCTGGTGAAAACAGGTCTTGTCGTGCTCGTGCTTGTCGTAGGGGGACTGCTTCACCTGCGAGTGCGCAAGGGAGAACTTCCGATACCGACGCTGCTCCGTATTGATGCTGCGTTAATGGCACTTATTATCGTGTGCGCAGCACTCTTTACCTATATAAGTCCTTTGCCGGCGAACGAGCCGGTGCTGTACCACAAGATGGGCGACAAAATGCATCTATCGCTGCGAGTGACGCCTAATAAGCCGGGTGACAACACGTTCATCGTGAAAGTGTGGCTGCCGGATGCGGTAGGCGCACCGAAGTCGGTGCAGCTGCGCCTGTTCTCGTTAGATAAAACCGATCTAGGACCGATCGATGTGCCGATCAAATCATTTGAAGATCCGGAGATTACGACGTTTGACGGCTTCGTGAAGGCGGCGTTTACGGCAGAAGGACCGTTCGTGCCGTTCGCAGGTCGCTGGCAGGCGGAGATTCGGGTCATGGATAAAGACGATAATGAGACGGTTGAGAAGACCGAATTCCGTAACTATTAGAAAGCTTGACCACAACTGATCAGTGGAAGGAGGAGACTGCGAATGTCATATAAGCGGATCAAATGGTTTATTTTGTGGACGCCTTCGTTGACGATTGCGTTGTGGGAGTATCTCAGGCATACGATACTGCTTCCGTACGTATCGATGGAGCTTGGCAACTGGCTGACGCCTGTCATCGTCATGACGGTAACGGCCACGCTCGTCATCAAGCTGTTTCAGATGCTGGAAGAAACGAATGATTCGCTGCAGCAGGCCAAGAGCGCCAAAGCGGCGTTCATGGAACGCGAGCAGCTGGCGCGCGAGCTTCATGATGGCATCTCGCAGTCGCTCTTCCTCTTGTCGGTGAAGCTCGACAAGCTCGAGCATGCGAAGGATAACGAGCAGGTCATGGAGACGGCGCACCAGCTGCGACGCACCGTGCGCCACGTGTATGACGATGTGCGCCAGTCGATCGCGAGTTTGCGCAGCGAGCCAACGCGTACGGACGTGCAGTGGATGCAAGCCGTCCGCGAGATGGCGGATGAGCTGCGCCGCGGCGGGCTGGACGCGCAGCTGGACTGGCGCCTCGGCGACAGCTTGCTTAGCAGCAAGGAGAAGGTGGAACTGCTCGCTATCGTCCGCGAGGCGATGCTGAATGTGCAGAAGCACGCGCATGCCGCTCAGCTGATCGTGCAGGCTGTGCCTGATGAAGCTGCTGAAGGCACTGGCTTCCACTGTACAATCGCGGATGACGGCGTTGGCGCACGGGTGGAGCAGCTGACCGCCAAAGGGCGTTTCGGTGTTCGCATGATGCGAGATCGCGCAGAAGCGATGGGGTGGCAATTCCAAGTGCGGAGCCAGGAAGAACTGGGGCAAGGCACTATAGTAGAAGTCATCAAGGAGGCAGGGCAACGATGAGTGAGCAAAAGCCGATCACCGTCCTGCTTGCGGATGATCATCCGCACGGACGTGAAGGAATGCGGGAGATCGTCAGCGGCGATGCGGATTTTGTCATCGTAGGGGAAGCGGCGAACGGCGAGCAGGCAGTGCGAATGGCTGCGGAGCTCGTCCCGGATCTCGTGCTGATGGACATCAACATGCCGGTGATGAACGGGATGGAAGCGACGCAGCATATTAAATCGATCGATCCTCGGATCAAAATCATTATGGTCACCGTATCCGATGATATCACTGATTTGTTCGAATCCATTAAGCGCGGTGCGCAAGGGTACCTGCTTAAGAACTTGTCGCCATCGGCGTGGCTGGAGTACTTGCGCGCCGTAGCAGTCGATGAGGCGCCGCTCTCCAAAGAGCTGGCGTTCCGGATGCTGCAAGAGTTTAATGGCGGCAGCAGGGCTTCACAGGCGCCGCACCAAGCGTCCGCAGGTTCAGCTGCGGGAGCTTCGGAGGATGATACCTACCATACGGCACTAACACAGCGGGAGCGCGAAGTGCTGGAAGGTGTCGCATCGGGCAGCTCCAACCGGCAAATCGCGGAGAGCTTCGGCATTTCCGAACATACGGTGAAGAACCATCTGAAGAACATTTTGCAGAAGCTGCATTTGGACAATCGGGTTCAGCTTACGCGCTATGCGCTAGAGAAGGGACTTATACCGAAGAAGTAAGCACGAGCGACAATATATTGTAACAATCATATAGCCCTATCGAGTCATGTCCTCGGTATTGTTCTGGGCTATACTCCTCGTAGTAAGCAGTAATGAGGAGGATATATCCAATATGAACACAATGAAAAAATGGTCCGTGCTTGGTCTGACAGCACTTTCGCTGTTCCTGTTCGCAGGCATCGCCAGCGCGCACGTAACGGTGCAGCCGCCGACAGTAGAACAGAACAGCTATCAGGTATTCGCGGTTCGCGTGCCGAGTGAGAAAGAGAATGTAACGACAACGACTGTTAAAGTAAAAGTGGCTGATGGTGTGAAAGTAAGCCGCGTTGAGCCGAAAGACGGCTGGAAATATGAGCTTGAGCGCGATGCAAGCACGAAAGCGATCACTGCGATTACATGGACTGCGGAAGGCGCAGGCTTGGCGCAAACGGAATTTACCGATTTTCGTATTTCCGGCAAAGTAGCGGAAGATGCGAAGCAGCTCGTCTGGAAAGCATACCAAACATACAGCGATAAGTCGGTTGTGGAATGGGTTGGCGGCGATGGTGCTGAGTACCCTGCGTCTGTAACGACAGTTACGGCAGCAGCTGCAGGAGCAGGCGACAACGGTCATGGCGGCGGTACGGCGTCTGAGCCAGCAGGCGGCAAGGATGCTGCAACCTCGTCGGAGGGTTCGACGGGAACGGCTAACGCCGGCAATATAGTATCGAGCGACACTTCTGCACCAGCACAAGAGACTGCTCAGCAGACAACCGCTGACGAAGATAGCACGAAATCGAATGTAACGCTTGGCCTTGCGATTGCAGCCGTTGTGCTCGCAGGCGCATCGCTTGTCGTATCGGCAACGCGCAAGAAGCGTTAACCCAAAATATTATAAAGACAGTTCGTATGGAAGCCGCGATCACCGCGGCTTTTTGCATTGTAAAGAAACCAAACCGGCAGCTGAAACTGCTGATTCATCCTCCGTTCATAAATGCTTGTTATTGTAGAGCCACAATGACTGGCACACGGAGGATGGAATCTTAAATGACGAATCAGCATACGGAAGTGAAGGTCGGCTCCGTGCAAACGGAAGGCGATATCTTATATTATGAGACGCGAGGACAAGACCCACCGCTGCTTATGATTTCCGGCGGAGGCGGAGATGCCGGTTTCTTTACGCGAGTGGCCGAAATCCTCTCGGACGAATATAAGGTTATTACCTACGACAGGCGCGGGAATTCGCGCAGTTCGAGGAACGAACCGATAAACTTTACGATTAACCAGCAAGCGCGTGACGGATTTGCTATCCTGCAGGCGGTTTGTCCGGGAGAGCCTGCGTTCGTCTTCGGCAATAGCGGAGGCGCAATAATCGCCATGGAGATGGCGAAGGAGCAGCGCAGCGAAGTTAATGCCTTCGTCGTACATGAGCCGCCTGTGCTGAAAGTGCTGCCGGACGGCGCCAAGTGGCAACGTTTCTTTGCAGAGGTATATCGTGTGGGCTGGCGATACGGGCATAGATGGGCGATGCTGAAGTTTGGGCTTTCGACCAAAATCCCTTCGCAAACCTATAAGGCGGTTCCGAAAGAGCTGTCGGAAAGAATTGGGTTAAACCACGAATATTTCGTTAAGCATGAGATGCTGGCCTTCACGAATTATTCGCCTGACTACGCAGCATTGCAATCAACTAAGGCGAAAATTTTCATGGCAGTCGGAGAAACGACGCGTGACAAAAAGCTATACTACGGTCGTACCGCGCAGATCCTTGCGGAGAAGCTCGGCTGCGAATTGGTGCGCTTTCCCGGGAATCATCTGTCGTATTTGGATATGCCTCGGGAATGGGCGGAGGTGCTGCGCGCTACCCTTCAACGCGCAAAATAAGGCGTACCCGCTCTGTAATGCAATCGATGCACGGGTTTTGCGCGGAGCAGACTTGCGAAGAACCGCCAGTATTACGTATAATAAAAGCTATATATGCCAATGCGATGAGGAAGAAGAGTACGCAGTGCTTTCTTAACAGGGAGAAGACGCCGCAGATTGAGAGCGTCTTTAGGAAATCAGGCTGCCGAAGTTCGCTTCCGAGCAGACTTTTGAAGGGCATCAGCTTCTAGAAGGCTGAAGCTTGGTAGAGAGTACCGGTCATCCGGCCGATATCCGGAGTATGAGAAACTTTTTCGCGGGAATGTTGAAGCGCGGAAGTTTGAATTAGGGTGGTAACACGGTTCTTTCGTCCCTTACGGGGAGAAGGGACCGTTTTTTATTTGCCGAGAGAAGGGAATGGGTCAAAAGATGAAAGAGCGTTTGGAAGCATTGCGCGTCGAGGCGCTGCAGGAGCTGCAGCAAGTAGGCGGACCGCAGCAGTTGAATGATTTGCGGGTCAAATATTTGGGTAAGAAAGGCGCGCTCACGGAAATTCTTCGTGGCATGGGCAGCTTAAGCGCTGAAGAGCGTCCAGTTATCGGCCAAGTCGGTAACGAAGTACGTGCCGCGATTGAAGAGGTTATTGAAGCGAAGCAAGCTGCATTCCAGCAAGCAGAGACCGAGAACCGCCTTCGCGAGGAGACCATTGACGTCACGCTGCCGGGCAAGAAGCTTGGCGCAGGCTCGATCCACCCGCTGAACAAAGTGGCGCAGGAGATCGAGGATGCTTTTATCGGCATGGGCTATACGATTGCGGAAGGTCCTGAGGTCGAATCCGACTTCTACAACTTCGAAGCGCTGAACCTGCCGAAGAACCACCCTGCACGCGATATGCAGGATTCCTTCTATGTAACAGAAGATATCTTGATGCGTACGCACACGTCGCCGGTTCAAGTCCGCACGATGAAAGCGACGAACGGCAAGCCGGTTAAAGTCATCTGCCCGGGCAAAGTATACCGCCGCGACGATGACGACGCGACGCATTCGTTCCAGTTCAACCAAATCGAAGGCCTCGTAATCGGACCGAACATCCGCATGAGCGACTTGAAAGGCACATTGCTGCAGTTCGTGCAGCAAATGTTCGGCAAGCAGGCGCAAATTCGTCTGCGTCCGAGCTTCTTCCCATTCACGGAGCCGAGCGCAGAAGTGGATGTCACTTGCGTACAGTGCGGCGGTCACGGCTGCCGGATGTGTAAGCAAACAGGCTGGCTCGAAATTCTCGGCTGCGGCATGGTTCACCCTCGCGTGCTCGAGATGGGCGGCTACGATCCGAACGAAGTCAGCGGCTTCGCATTCGGTATGGGCGTAGAGCGTATCGCGCTCCTCAAGTACGGCATCGACGATATTCGTCATTTCTATACGAACGATCTGCGCTTCCTGAGCCAGTTTGTCCGAATGTGAGAAGGAGGCTAATTCAAGATGAATGTTTCATATAAATGGCTAAGTGAATATATCGATTTGCACGGTTACACCGGCGAACAGCTGGCGGAACTGATGACAAGCGGCGGCATCGAGATCGACGTCGTTGAATCCCGCAATAAAGGAGTAACAGGTGTCGTTGTAGGACACGTGCTTACTCGCGAGAAACATCCGGATGCGGATAAACTGAGCGTTTGTACGCTTGATGTTGGCGGTCCTGAAGTGCTTCAAATCGTCTGCGGCGCGAAAAACGTTGCAGCAGGACAGCTCGTTCCCGTTGCGACAATCGGCGCAGTGCTTCCAGGCGATTTCGCGATCAAGCGCGCGAAGCTACGCGGCGTAGAGTCCCAGGGTATGATCTGCTCGGCCAAGGAGCTTGGCCTGAACGATAAGCTGCTTCCTAAAGAGCAGCAAGAAGGCATTCTTGTCCTGCCTGAAGGCACGCCGATTGGCGCATCGATTCTTGATGTGCTGGCTATCGACGACGAAGTGCTTGAGCTTGACCTCACACCGAACCGTTCGGACTGCCTCAGCATGCTTGGCGTTGCCTATGAAGTAGGCGCACTGACAGGCCGTCCCGTTAAGCTGCCGGATAACCGCGTGAGCGATTCGGCAGATCACGCTTCTGCGCATGTGTCCGTTCGTATTGAAGCGAAGGAGCAGTGCTCGCACTACTCCGCACGCTATATCAAAGGCGTTAAGATTGGTCCTTCGCCGCAATGGATGCAGAACCGACTAATGGCGGCAGGCATTCGCCCGATTAGCAACGTCGTTGACATTACGAACTTCGTCATGCTGGAGTACGGCCAACCGCTTCACGCCTTTGATGCTGATAAAGTAGAAGGCGGACGTATTGTGGTTCGTATGGCGCATGAGGGCGAAGTAATGGAGACGCTTGATGGCCAAGAGCGCAAACTGGATTCGAGCATGCTTGTTATTACGAACGGCATTGAGCCAATTGCGCTTGCAGGCGTAATGGGCGGTGCAACTTCGGAAGTCACTGACGGTACGGTCAATATCCTGCTGGAATCGGCTCGCTTCGATGGCGGCACAATCCGCAAAACATCCCGTCAAGTCGGCCTTCGCTCCGAGTCGAGCGTTCGTTTCGAGAAAGGCGTAGACCCGGCTCGTGTCGTGCCTGCCCTTAATCGTGCAGCGGCTCTGATGGAGAAGTATGCAGACGGTCTCGTGCTGGAAGGCATCGTTCAAGAGCTTGCTGAACAGCCGCAGCAGACGGTTGTTAAGGTTTCCATCGAGAAAATCAACCGCTACCTCGGTACGGATCTGTCGAAGCTTGAGATCGAGACGATCTTCGGCCGGCTGCAGTTCCCGTTTGAACTTTCCGCAGATGGGGTATTTACCGTTCAGACACCTTCGCGCCGCGGCGACATTACACGCGACGTTGACTTGATTGAAGAAGTAGCCCGTTTGTACGGCTACGACAACATTCCGACGACAGCAATTGAAGGCGCGGCAACACCAGGCGCACTGACGAAGCCGCAGGCGATCCGCCGTGAGCTGCGCAAACGTCTGACAGATGCAGGCCTTCATGAAGTGATCAGCTACTCGTTCACGCATCCGGATCGCACGAAGCTGTTCCCAGCTTTGACTGGCGCAGACCTGTATCCTGTTCGTCTGGCGCTTCCTATGAGCGAGGACCGCAGCGTGCTTCGCACAAGTCTGCTGCCGCAGCTGCTCGAAACAGCGGCTTACAACCGCAACCGGAAGAACGACGATGTGGCCATCTTCGAAATCGGCAGCGTCTTCCACACGGAAGAAGCGGAGCTGTCTCGTCTGCCGCATGAGAAGCATCGTTTGGCGATCTTGCTGACGGGCAACAAAAATGTCGCAGCTTGGAATCGCAAAGCGGAAGCTTACGATTTCTACGATATTAAAGGCATGATCGAGACGATCACTGATCTGCTCGGCGTAAGCGGCGATATTAGCTACGAAGCGGCTCAGCCGGAGCATATGCACCCGGGCCGCACGGCAGCTATTGTGTTCGCAGGCGAGCGCGGTCCTGTAACGATCGGCTACATGGGCCAATTGCACCCTACGACGCAGAACGACCACGATCTTGGCGATACGTATGTGCTTGAAGTAGAGTTAGCGCCGCTGTATGATGCAGCGAGCTTCGATATTGTGTACAAAGCGCTGCCGCGTTACCCGGCGATGGAGCGCGACATTGCAGTTGTGCTGAACAGCGATGTGCAAGCTGGCAAGCTCGTAGGCGCTGTTCGCGAGACAGCAGGCGAGCTGCTGGAGTCGGTTCGCATCTTCGACATCTATACCGGCGAGAAGCTCGGAGCAGATAAGAAGAGTGTCGCATTGTCGCTCGTTTACCGCCACGCAGAGCGCACATTGACGGATGAAGAAGTAACGGAGCTGCACGGCAAGGTTGTAGCAAATTTAGAACAATCTTTTGCAGCAGAATTGCGTAAATAGGCAGGAGATGCCGGAAGCCGCATCGAAATAGTTCTTTGCAAAGCAAAAATATCTGGTCTATGTCACGAAAGGCGGATGTTTGTGCGGCACAGGAACAAAAATCGATGCGGCTTCATCTTATTTGTCAGACCTTGTATCTTGAATGATTGTGGAAGATGGCAACGATTGTCGCATAGAATCTTGAAAATTATAGGAGGATCACCCCTATGAACGCTGCCGATCGGACACGAGTAACGGTTGATATATACGGAAACCAATTTAAATTGGCTGGACACACGAACCCCGACTACATCAAGCGCATCGCAGCGCTTGTTGATGAGAATATGCACAAGCTGGCAAAAGGATATCCGATGCTGGATTTGCCGAGAATTTCCATGCTTGCGGCAGTACATATGGCTGAAGATGTTTTCCGTCTGCGCGGCGAGAACGAGCGCATGCACGAGATTGAGGAGCGTCGCAGAGCTGCTGTTGCGGAGCTTGAGCAAGTAAAACTGATGCTCGATGAGCTGCAGCAGCAGATTGATGCGGAGCGCGTGAGAGCGGAAGCTCAGCTTGCGAGCGAGCGTGAATCCGCGGCGGCTGAGCGAGAGCGAGTGCGCGGAGAGCTTGAAGCTGAGCAAAAGCGGATTCGCGGAGAATTTGAAGCGAAGCTTGCAAGTGAGCGTGCGGCTGCGGAGGAGACGCTCGAATTCGAGCGCGAGGTTGCGCGAGAAGAACTGGAGCGACTGCGCGGCGAGCTGGAGGCGAAGCTGGCGAACGAGCTAGGGGCAGCTGCGGCGGAGCTTGAGCAAGTGCGCAGTGAGCTTGAGGCGAAGCTAGCGAGTGAACGTGCGGCTGCGGCAGCAGAGCAAGAGCGAGTGCTTAACGAGTTCGAGGCGGAGCTGGAGAGCGAGCGAGAGTCGGCGCTCGAAGAGCTGGAGCGGACAAGCGCCATGCTGCAAGGGCGCATGGAGGAAGCGGTCCGCGCAGCGGCAGCGGAGCTTGCGCGCGAGCGCGAAGAGGCTGCAGCGGAGCTGGCGATCGTGCGCGGCGAGCTGGAAGAGCTGCTCGCGAGCGAGCGGGACGAGCAGGAGCGATTGCGTGGTGAGCTTGAGGCGGCAGCGGCGGAGCAGGAGCGCGTGCGTGCTGAGCTGGAAGCGAAGCTGGTAAGTGAGCTTGAGGCGGCAGCGGCGGAGCAGGAGCGCGTGCGTGCTGAGCTGGAATCGAAGCTGGTGAGTGAGCGTGAGGCGGCAGCGGCGGAGCAGGAGCGCGTGCGTGCTGAGCTGGAAGCGAAGCTGGTAAGTGAGCGTGCAAACGCGGAAGAGACGCTTGAGTTCGAGCGTGAAGTGGCGCGCGAAGAGCTTGGACGCGTGCGCGGTGAGCTCGAGTCTCAGCTGGCGAACGAGCGTGAAACAGCGGCTGCTGCGCAGGCGGAGCAAGAGCGCGTGCATGGTGAGCTGCAATCACAGCTGGAGCATGAGCGCGAGATGGCGCGCGAAGAGCTGGAGCGGACAAGCGCCGGCCTGCAAGGACGCATGGAGGAAGCTGCGCGCACAGCGGGTGCGAAGCTAGCGAATGAACGCGAAGCGGCAGCAGCGGAGCTCGCACGAGTGCGCGGCGAGCTTGAAGCACTGCTCGCCGGCGAGCGCGAGAACGCGGCGGAGACGCTGGAGTTCGAGCGTGAAGTAGCGCGAGAAGAGATTGAGCGCGTGCGCGGCGAACTGGAAGCGAAGCTGGCTAGCGAGCGCGAGTCTGCGCGCGAAGAGCTGGAGCGGACAAGCGTCGGCTTGCAAGAACGCATGGACGAAGCGATTCATTTTGCGGCAGAGGAGCTTGCAAGTGAGCGTGAAGCGGCAGCAGTGGAGCTGACGCGAGTGCGCGGCGAGCTGGAGGCACTGCTCGCGACTGAGCGCGAGGCCGTGGCAGCTTCCAAGGCGGAGCTTGAACGCGTATGGATAGAGCTTACAGCGGAGCGGGAGAATGATCAGGAAGCAGCTCGTGTGGAGCTGGAGCAAGTCAGATCGGGACTGCAAGGACGCCTTGAGCATGTGGTGGAATCGGCAGCGGCAGAGCTGGCTGGCGAACGTGAGCTTGCAGCAGCGGAGCTTGCACAGCTGCGCGAGCAGCTTGAAGACGCGATGGCTGAGCTGCGACTTGAGCAGGAGCTTGAGCTCGAAGAGCAGGCGAACGCGCTGCGCACTGTGCGCGAAGATCATGCGCGCGAGCAGGCGGCGCTCCAAGCGCAGCTGGAGCAGGCAATCGAAGCAGGCCGCGCAGAGTTGGCTCGCGAGCAAGAGGCAGCGGCAGCGCTGCTTGCAGAAGCGCGCGAAGCGGCAGCGGCCGAGCTTGCGCAGCTGCGCGAGCAGCTTGAAGACGCGATGGCGGAGCAGCGCTTCGAGCAAGAGCTTGAGCTCGAAGCCGGCGCTATCGCGCTGCGCAGAGCACGCGAAGAGCACGAGCGCGAGCAAACGGCGCTGCAAGGGCAGCTGGAGCAGACGCGCGAAGCGAGCCGTGCAGAGCTGGCTCGCGAGCAAGAAGCAGCGGCAGCGCTGCTGGCAGAAGCACGCGAAGCGGCAGCAGCCGAGCTTGCGCAGCTGCGTGAACAGCTCGAAGCAGCGATGGCGGAGCAGCGCTTCGAGCAAGAGCTTGAGCTCGAAGAGCAAGCTATCGCACTGCGTACGGCAAGCGAACAGCACGCGCGCGAATTCAAAGCGCTCGAAGCGCAGCTGGCTAGCGAACGCAAAGCAGCAGAGATGCAGCTAGCGGATGCGATTGCGGCTCACGAAGAAGAGTTCAGCAGAGAACGCATGCTGCATGAGGCTGCAGCTACTGCAGCGGCTGAGATGTTCGAGGAAACGCGGGCAGATCTGCTGCAGCAAGCGGAGCAAGCACGCGCGAATGCAGAAGCGGAAGTCGAGCGTATCCGCCAAGCGGCACGCGAGCGGTTCGACCGTCTTCGCAGCGAAGCGGCGCAAGCAGCCGCAGCGGCTGAGGAGCAGCTGTCGCAGCTGCGCCTAGAGTCGCAAACCACGCTTGAGATCGAGCGCGAGGAAGCGGCAGCAGCACTTGCCGTGGCCCGTGAGGAAGCCGCGGCAGCGGTAGCGCAATTGCGCGAGAAGCATCAAGCCGAGCTTGCGCAGGAGCGCGAGGAAGCAGCACGCGTGCTTGAGCAGGAACGGAGCACGGCGCAAGCGCTGTTTGAAGAAGCGCTGCAAGAAGGCGAACATGAAGCGGCGGCAGTTGCCGCTAAATATAAGCAAGAGCTGGAAGTGCTCCGCGCCGAGTCGGAGCGACGTTACATGGCGCTGGAAGAAGCGGCAGCAAGCGCTCAGGCGACATGGCAGAGCGAGCGCGAATCGCTCTCCGCGCTGCTTGATGAGAGCGGACGCGAGCTGAGCGTTATGCAGGCGAAGCTGGGAGAGGCAGAAGAGGAAGCAGAGCTGTTCGCTCTGGAAGCAGCCGAGCAGGACGAGCTGCTTCGCAAGACGGTTAGCCGTCTCGAGCAGCAGCTTCACGAGCGCGAGCATGCGATTTCGCAGATGGAGCAGACGATGGCTTCCATCCAGCAGAACGAGCAGCGCCGCCAAGAAGCGCTGCAAGAGCTAGAGGAACAGCTTGCTGACCTGCGCGCGCAGCTGAAAGAAACGCAGCAATCGGCTGAAGGCAGCAAGTATCAGCAGCATCAGCTGGCAGAACAACGCGATGCGCTGCAGCAGGAGCTGAAGCAGATCGCGGAGCAGAAGGATGAGCTCACCGCCAAGCTGCAAATGGCAGAAGATCGCGCATTCGACCTGATGCGCGAAGCGCGCCAGCACATGGCGGAAGCCGAGCGAGTTGCGGAGGAAGCATCGGCGAAGCTGCAGGATCAGGTGCAGATGGCTGACTCGGAGATTCAGCTTGCGAAGCAGGAAGCTGCAGCGCATGCGGAGGCGGAAGCCGGGCTGCTGGAGCAGCTGCTGCTAAGCGAAGAGGAAGCAATCAAAGCGAAGCAGGAAGCGGAGCAAATTAGCGAACGCCTCGCCGAGCTGGAAGCCGCTTTGCAGGAGGCCGGCCAAGCGGAGCAGCAGCTTCGTGACTCGCACGCCAAGCTGCAAACGGACCACAGTAAGCTGCAGATTGAGTACTCCAAGCTGCAAACGGAATATAATGAATGGATTGAGCTGATTTCGGAGAACTAAGCTTTCAATCCAACTCTACGAACAAAGGGCTATGCTCGTATGGCGGTTCCTGCTGGAACCGACCTCATACGGACATAGCCCTTATTTTCATGCCAATTCGATTTGCTTCCATAGATTTATCAATACACCACGATCGAACCGGTCACGCCGTTCTGCGGCAGCGATGCGAGGTCAACAAGCGCTCGCGTCACTTGATGCGGGTCTTTGCCCGTTGCATGCATTTCGCTGCGAATCGTACCCGGATTGAACGCGTTCACCAGAATCCCGTAGTCATGCTCTTCATCCGCCGTCGTCCGCGTCAGCGATTCGAGCCCCGCCTTGGATGCGCTGTATGCAGCATAACCGCCGGCACCGTTCGAGGCGAGACCTGAAGTGATATTGATGATCCGGCCAAAACGAGACTGACGCATGATCGGCAGTACAGCCCGTGTCATCAAGAAGGGTCCCGTCAAGTTAACGCTAAGCTGAAGCGCCCACTCTGCAGCAGTCAGTTCGATCACCTTGCCCGGCTCCAATACTGCAGCGTTGTTGACGAGAATATCGATCTTGCCAAATTCGGCGATGATCCGCTCTACAGCTGCTTGGGCTGCCTCTTCGTTAGAAGTGTCGCAAGCCACAATTAGCACCTTGCTCTCGCCGGCAACAGCAGCATCGCTTTCGATCAGCGCAGCCGTTTCTTCAAGCTTCCCGAGCCGCCTTCCAAGCAGTACAACATGCGCACCAACACGAGCAAAATCAATCGCCGTTGCCCGGCCGAGCCCTGTTCCCGCGCCTGTTATGACCGCTACTTGTCCATTTAGTTTACCCATGTTGACCACCCTTTATCTGATTGTTGAACACATCGTATCAGCAACCGGCTGCCGTTGGAATAGAGCGCCTATAAAGGTTTCTTATAAGTTGCTGTTGGTCAAACCAATATAGCGGGCAAAATGTGCATTTCATCAGCATTATTGATGGACAGCATTAATAATCGGAATAAAAAAACCGCCCCAAGATGGGACGGTCCATTCATTTATAAGCGGATACGTTTATTCAACAACGAGCTTGGCAACCATTTTGGAGTGGCCGCTTCCGCACATAATGTCGCAGTGGAATTCATATTCGCCCGCATCGTTGATCGTGACGACCTTCGGCTCATCAGAATCCAGTTTCAATTTCAAATCGGATACTTCGACGCCGTGCATGCCATCTTCCGATTTCAGCGTAATTTCAGTCGGCACGCCTTTCTTAATCGTATAGACAGGCTGATCGAACTCGTAACGCTTCGCTTTGATCGTAATTTTCGCCGAAGCTGCTGTGCCTGTTTCTTCAACGCCAGTGCTTCCGCTTGTATTCGAATTGTCGGCTTTGTTCGCCCCGCAAGCAGCCAGAACGAGAACCGCTGCAACCATCGTGAACGCAATGAGCAGTAATTTTTTCACCAGATAACCCTCCATAGCTTGGAATTATACTTAACTAGTATACCTTGCCATGGGTAAAATTACTGTGACGATCTGTTGAATATGCTGCGAATTGCTTACTCGCGGCCAGCTTCGTAAGGCGTGCTGACCGGGATGAACAGGTCGATGATCCCGATGACTAGCGCAGCCAGGATCGCGCCGAGCCAAGTTGCATGTACGCCGCCGACGATGAACTGAGCAAGCCAGATGACGAGCGCGCTGCATAGGAAGCCAACGATACCGCGTCCGAAAGGCGTAACTCTTTTGCCGAAGATACCTTCGATAATCCAGCCCAGCGCCGCGATGACGAGCGCTAGGAACAGGGCGCTCCAGAATCCGCCGACACTGAACTGCGGAACAATATAACCTACGATCATTAACACAATCGCTGATACAATAAATCTGACTACATGACCCAGAAAATGCATAATGGAAATACCTCCTGCCTTTTATTTGGAAGAGCTTCCTTACACGGAGTTGGTATGACTCCTCGTGTACATGTAGTGTTACCTTTTTTCAGGCTGTCATTCATGAGTTCCGCTTGTCATGGCATACACCGCGCTGCTGCGCTATAATAAGTAACGAGAGGAGTTGTGCCCGCTTGGACAACAAAATTTTACACACACTCGATTATGCCAAAATTGTAAATAAATTAGAGCAGCATGCGGCGACTTCGCTTGGAAAAGCGGCTGCACTGGCGCTTAAGCCAAACTCCGACTTGGAGATGGTGAAGCACTCGCTCGCCATTACGGATGAATCTTACAAGGCCGACCGGCTGAAAGGCAGCGCGCCATTCGGCGGCGTTGTCGATATTAAGCCGCAGCTGCTTCGTTCGAAGATCGGCGGGACGCTGAACCCGTCGGAGCTGCTGGCAATTGCCGAGACAGTCCGCGGTTCGCGCCGGGTCAAACGTCACATCGAGCAGCTGCACGAGGACGATCCGATTCCATTGCTTGCCGGGATGGCGGAACAGCTGACGGAGCACAAGGTGCTTGAGGATGCGATCTTCTTCTGCATCGACGATCAGGCGGAAGTGCTGGACAGCGCAAGCGCCGAGCTCGCGAATATCCGCAGAGAGCTGCGAAGCGGCGAATCGCGCGTGCGCGAGAAGCTTGAGGGAATGATCCGCTCGACATCGGTGCAGAAGATGCTGCAGGATGCCATCATTACAATTCGGAACGACAGATACGTTATTCCGGTGAAGCAGGAGTACCGCTCGAATTTCGGCGGCATTATCCACGACCAATCGGGCTCGGGCGCTACACTGTTTATCGAGCCGGAAGCGATTGTCGTCATGAACAACAAGCTGCGTGAGCTGCGTCTTGCCGAAGAACGCGAGATTGAGAAAATCCTGCAAAAGCTTACGGCGCAGACGGCTGAATATGCCGATGACTTGATGCTGGATTTGGATGTGCTCGGACAGCTTGATTTTGCCTTTGCGAAGGCGCGTCTGGCGCATACGATGGGAGCGACGCTGCCGCGTATGAATGACAGGGGCTACTTCAAGCTGCGCCGCGGACGTCATCCGCTTATTGCGCGCGAGCATGTGGTGCCGATCGATGTCGAGCTTGGCAATGACTTTACAGCGATCATCGTTACAGGTCCGAATACCGGTGGTAAAACGGTCTCCCTGAAGACGATCGGCCTGCTCAGCCTGATGGCGATGTCCGGTTTGTTCGTGCCTGCCGAAGACGGCAGCCAGCTGTGCGTATTCGATGCGATCTATGCCGATATTGGCGATGAGCAAAGCATTGAGCAGAGCCTAAGTACGTTTTCCAGTCATTTAACCAATATTATCCGTATTCTAACCAATATGACGCCGAAGAGTCTCGTTCTGCTCGATGAGCTTGGTGCCGGAACGGACCCGGCGGAAGGCTCTGCGCTTGCGATAGCGATTCTTGAGCATATTCATAAGCTTGACTGCCGCATCGTGGCGACGACGCATTATAGCGAATTGAAGGCTTATGCTTACAACCGCAAAGGCGTTATTAACGCGAGCATGGAATTCGATATTGCGACGCTGAGCCCGACTTATCGTCTGCTCATCGGCGTTCCTGGCCGAAGCAACGCGTTCGCCATTGCGGAGCGGCTTGGCTTGCAGCGCAGCATCATCGATCACGCGCGCGGCGAAGTGAGCGAGGAGGATGTCCGCGTCGAGTCGATGATCGCCTCCTTGGAGGAGAATCGGATCGGAGCGGAAGCGGAGCGGCAAACGGCCGAGGCGCTGCGTAAGCAGCTGGAGTCGGAGCGTGCGCGCCATGAAGCGGAGCTGCAGAAGTTCGAGGAGCAGCGCGAGAAGCTGCTTGCGAAGGCTCAGGATGAGGCGCGCGAAGTGATGCTGAAGGCGAGGCGCGAGGCGGAAGAGATTATCGCGGATCTGCGCAAGCTCGCGCAGGAAGAAGGCGCGGCGGTGAAGGATCACAAGCTGACCGAAGCGCGCCGCAAGCTGGATGAAGCGACGCCGGAGAAACGGCGGGCGGCTGGAGCGAAGCAGAAAACCGATAAGCCGCAGCGTATTGAGGCGGGCGACGAGGTTATGGTTTACAGCTTGAACCAGCGCGGCCATGTGGTTGATCTGTCGGGCAATGATGCTACAGTGCAGCTCGGCATTATGAAGATGAAGGTCGCGCTTACCGATCTTGAGCTTGTGAAGCGTGCGGAGACGAAGAAGACGCAGCAGCCGAAGATTGCCGCAAGCCTGAAGCGTACGCGCGATGAGAACGTTCGCACCGAGCTGGACCTGCGCGGGGCGAACTTGGAGGAAGCGATGATCGAGGTCGACCGATTCCTCGACGAGTCGTTCTTGGCTGGATTCGGGCAAGTATACATCATCCACGGCATCGGCACAGGCGTGCTGCGTACGGGAATTACCGACTTCCTGCGCAGGCATAAGCATGTGAAGAGCTACCGCCTCGGACGATATGGCGAGGGCGGCGCCGGGGTTACGGTTGCAGAATTGAAGTAAGCATAGCGGGGGCGAGGGCATACCGATGGAACAAGAAATCGATCAATTGCTCAGCAATACGTTTGCGGCATCGCTAGCCTATGTATCGGTAGCGGTGCTTGCCTTGCTGTTGTTCCTGTTTTTCTTTGAATTTGTAACCAAATATAAGTGCTGGCAGGAAATCAAGCGCGGAAACATGGCTGTTGCGATGGCGACCGGAGGCAAAATCTTCGGCATATGCAATCTGTTCCGCTTCTCTATAGAAGCGAACGAAACGGTCTACCAGAGCATCGTCTGGGCGACGTTCGGATTCGCGCTGCTCATTGCCGCATATTTCTTATTCGAGTTTCTAACGCCTGTCTTCCGGATTGACGATGAGATTCAGAAGGACAACAAGGCGGTCGGATTTATTGCGATGATTATCTCGATATCACTTTCTTATGTCATCGGCGCTACGATCGCGTAGCTTTCATTCAATGTTGAAAGGCAGTTGCTTACCAAAATGAAATACTTATGGGGAACCTTGTTCGCGCTTGCCGCACTTTTCGTCATATTCGGCGTCGTATATTTGCTACAATAACTTTTGCAGTAGGGAGAGAATGATCAATGAGCGAGAAACATGAAGAGAATCCGATCTGTCCTTGGTGTCAGACCGAGATCGTATGGGATGAAGAGATTGGGCCAGAGCGCAATTGCCCGCATTGCGAGAATGAGCTGTCCGGCTACCGTACGCTTCAATTCGGCATGGAGCTGAATGAGGAAGAAGATGCGGACGATGCGGATGAGCAAGAGAACAACGTCGAATGGGGGGACGAGGAAGAGGAAGACGATTCCCACTCCCATTCGCATGACCTGTCCGAACTGAGACCGTACAACCGCGATCAGCTTGCGCTGGAAGAGACAATGAACCGCATTCTTGATGAGCAGCTGGAAGCGCCGGAATGCCCATCCTGCCGCGAGTATATGCTGGAAGCTGGCACACAGACGATTAAGGAGAAACGGTTTGAAGCCAGAACATCCGCTATGCTCGGTGAGCCTATACTTGAGGCGCCGTTCGAGCTCGTGCTCTATGTATGCCCGTCTTGCTTCGCCACACAGAATCGGCTGGCCGTGCCGGATCAGGAGCGCTTAGTTCGTTTGCTTGCGAAAGCTTCGGATTTAGAGGACTAGCTCTTAAAGTACGTTTTCACGGATTGGCAAGTTTTTGAATAAGAGTATTTTCCGGCATGCCGCATGCCATATGGGGGTACCTTACGCCTAGAGTTGTTGCAGCTTATTCGCAGCAGGGCAGGAGGGATTCACGATTGGAACAAGGCAAACATTCCGTTCAGTCGCGGTGGTATGCGGGAAAATCGCACGAGAAGGTTCGCACCTTCGAAAGTGGGGGGAACAAACGAAATTCGGATAGCCGTGCACTGGATAGCCAAGCCATTCTACTGTTGGCGGTGCAGGCGCTGCTCGGCATAGCGAATGCGCTGTCCGGCACGTTTCTTCCGATTTATCTGTTCAAAGAAAGCGGTTCGTTCGCGCTTATCGGATGGTTCAACTTAACCCAATTTATCGTAAGCGGATTAACCTTCTGGCTGGCGGGCAAATGGGTCAAGCAGCATAACAAAATGAACAGCCTCCGGCTCGGCGTTGCGCTGTCCGGAGTTTTCTATTTTGTCGTGCTTCTTCTAGGAAAGACGTCGGTCTCGTACATTGTGCCGCTCGGCATGCTGATTGGGATTGGCAACGGCTGCTTCTGGCTGGCCTTCAACGTTGTTTATTTCGAGATTACCGAGCCAGGCAACCGGGATCGATTTAACGGCTGGGCGGGGCTGCTCGGTTCAGCGGCTGGCATTATTGCGCCATGGGTTTCGGGCTGGCTCATTACGATGAATAAGGGCGAGCGGGGATATAGCATTATTTTTACCGTATCGGCGATCATCTTTGCGGTAGCGGTCGTGCTGAGCTTCTGGCTGAAGAAGCGGGAGTCGAGCGGGACGTATGAATGGTTCCACGGCTTCAGAATTCTGCGCGAAAGGGGAAATCGGTGGCGGTTTGCAGTGCCGGCGATCATTGCGCAAGGGGTGCGCGAAGGCGTCTTCATGTTCTTCGTCGGCCTGCTTGTCTTCATTGCGACGAAGAATGAAGGGAAGCTCGGCAATTTCTCCTTAATTACTTCGCTTATGGCGCTTGTAAGCTTCTGGCTAATCGGGCGCTTCCTCAAGCCGCATAGAAGAAACATGGCCATGATGATCGGCTCCATTGCGGTTACGTCAATCGTCGCGGTGCTGTTCATGACGCTGAATTACCGAACACTGCTCATCTTTGGGCTAGGAACAGCATTATTCATGCCGCTCTACGTTATTCCGATGACGTCGGCTGTGTTTGATCTCATCGGCAGTGACGAGGATAGCGCGAAGCAGCGGGAAGAATTCGTCATTCTTCGCGAGGCGGGTCTTACGATTGGGCGGATCATCGGCGTTACGGCTTATTTGTCTGTCTTGCCTTTCATCGACAGCTCCAAGTATGTCGTGCCTTCGCTGATGCTCGCTGTCGGCGCCTTTCCGATTGTAGGCTGGCTGCTTATGCGGCCGCTGCTTCGGGCAGCGCCAGTTGATAAAGAACGTGCCTCTCCTTCGAGAGGCTGATGGGGAAGGGAAGGGCTGTGTATGCCCCGTATAGTTAATGATGTAACGGAATTGATCGGTGAGACGCCGGTTGTCGCTCTAAGAAGGCTCTGGCAGCCGGGGATGGCTGAGGTGCTCGTGAAGCTTGAACGGTTCAACCCGAGTGGCAGCGTGAAGGACCGTGCGGCATACTCGCTGATCGCTACGGCAGAGGAGAAGGGGATTCTCACTCCAGGAGCGACGATTATTGAGCCAACGAGCGGCAATACCGGCATAGGGCTGGCGATGAACGCAGCGGCCAAAGGATACAAGCTGATTCTCGTCATGCCCGACAACATGAGCAAGGAGCGAATTGGTCTGCTCAAAGCGTATGGAGCAGACGTCGTGCTGACGCCTGCGGCCGAGCGGATGCCAGGCGCAATCAAGCGCGCACTCGAGCTGCAAGCAGAGCGTCCGGGCAGCTATATCCCGAATCAGTTCGAGAATCAAGCGAATCCGGACATACATCGGGTTACGACTGCGCAGGAGATTTTGCGTCAAACGGGCGGCAAGCTTGATGTGTTCGTTGCTTCGGCAGGTACCGGCGGCACGATTACAGGCACTGGCGAAACGCTTCGGGCAGCGCTGCCGCAGCTGTATGTCGCTGTCGTTGAACCGCTCGGTTCACCTGTGCTTTCCGGGGGCAAGCCGGGACCGCATAAGCTGGTGGGTACAAGTCCCGGCTTCGTGCCGGCTATATTAAACACGTCGGTGTATGATGAAATCGTGCAGGTGTCTGACGATAATGCAATCGAGACGATGCGCCGCCTGGCTAGAGAAGAAGGGCTGCTGCTCGGTCAATGTCATTAAGTTAACTCAATGACATTGACCGAGAATAGAAATGGAATCCAAAATGGCATGAGGGAAACCCCTGTGCCGTTTGTTTTTTTGGTGCAGTCTGAAAAAAGTGTACAGCAAACAAGCGGATAGACAATCCGCTTAAAAAATGTTCATTCGAACCGATTTATGCTACTCTGTAGACGAAGCTTACAGATGATTTATAGCGTGTTTTGCGCGTATTCTGCTGCCCTGGTCGAATCGGGCGAATCGGCAAAACGTTTCTTCGAATCAGTGCTTCAACATCAGACGGGGGTTCATCGTCTCTTGAG
>NZ_QTTN01000012.1 GCF_003386535.1 Paenibacillus taihuensis | reverse complement strand
TCCATCGTCACCTAGATGATGATGAGCGTTTCGACGCTTTAAAACCTGTTTGACAGGTCGCTCATTGTTCAGTTTTCAAGGAACAAATTGTTTCTCATTGATTCGCCATCGTCTCAGCGGCGACTTGATTAATATATCACATCCGGTCGTTCAATTGCAAGCACTTTTTTTAAAACTTTTTTCTTGCTTGCTTGCCAGCTTCTCAGCTGTTTGCCCGTTTCTCGGAGGCGGTAATAAAGAATTTATCACATCCCCCTATAACACGTCAAGCATATTTCGACAAAAAAATCGCAGGCTATTTCAGCCTGCGATTTAAACCCTTATGAAACGCAGTGATACCGCAGCTCCAGCGCTTCTGCATCAGACGCAAATGGCATATATGCGACCTCGCGAATGTATCCGCGCTTGACCAGCTTCTGCAGCAAAAGCGACAAATCGATGTGCAGTTCCATTAACAATGGATGAA
This sequence comes from Paenibacillus taihuensis, assembly GCF_003386535.1. Lineage (GTDB taxonomy): Bacteria > Bacillota > Bacilli > Paenibacillales > Paenibacillaceae > Paenibacillus_Z > Paenibacillus_Z taihuensis. The sequence goes on along the minus strand of NZ_QTTN01000012.1, from coordinate 166,756 downwards.
GCTGCAGCTCCATTACGCTCCACGGCTCCTCACGGCTGCATAAAATCGTGAAGAGCAGCTCGCAGGACGATTTCATTTTGTTCATCACAGAGAACTCACAAGCGAGTAGGACAAGCTGTACCCGCTTCTCGAGCGATTCCGGCGAAGTCGTCAGCTCCTCATACAACTTATAGATACCTGGATTGAACCTGCGCATTTGCCGCCATACAGTCAGCTCAGGATGAGCTCCTTCTTCTATAAGAGCAATGTGTGCCCAATGATGAAGTGCTGCAAGAATATGCGTATAAGCGTCGAGCAGATTGTTATCTTGCAGATCCTGCTTCGCTTGCAGATAAGTGCGTAAAAAGTTGGAGAACTCAGCAAGCTCCTTCTGTCCACGTACAGTAGATGGGAATGACAACAAGCTGTCGCGTAAATCCGTTAAGTAATTGTCCCGATCCAATAGGATCTCCCCCTGAGCGAGCCATTGTATGATGCTTCGGTTCTCCACGCCTGCCGTCCATTGCTCAAGCACTGCTGGACTTACAGTTCTGATCTGTATCCGCTCTCCGCTGAAACTGACATGCTCGATACCTCTGCCTTGCTCATCCGATGACGATACGACCAGCAGCAGGAGATCCAATCCGTCAATCAACGGATTATATCGAAAAGGATTCTCGATTGCAGCCAGGCTGATCACATTCTCATTATGTTCAAAACTTTGCCTAAAATGCTCTTTTATATGTTCCACGTCTATCCTCCATATAGCTTCGCGCATTGGTTTAAGCTATAATGATTTCGCAGTTGTTTATATTTGTTGTTCGACAATGTCTGCGCATTTTCCTGCCTAGCTTAAATAGAAAAGCGCTGGTATTTGTCAGAAAGGATTGAAGATATTGTTCGGAAAATCTAGTAAAATTAACGAATTTCGGCTCTGGGGCCTCGTATTCACGCTATTCGGCATGGGTCTAATGATACTGGGCACGGCCGGGATTGTATTCTGGGGACAAGCCGGTAAAGTGTTCGCGGCGATCTTCATGGTTATCGGGATGATTGCGATGCTCGCCAGCGTAGGCGTCTACTTCTGGGCAGGCATGCTCTCAACAAGCGCACGCATTATTACGTGTCCGGAATGCGGCCGTCATACGAAGATGCTCGGCAAAACGGACCGTTGCATGTATTGCAAAACGAAAATGACCCTCGATCCAAAGCAAGCAACCGATCTGGACGAGACCGAGGAACTTAACGAAACTGAGGAGATTACTCAGCCTCAAGCATAGTCTTTAACAAACAAACGCCCTTCGCATGGTCATGAGGACCTCGCTAAGGGCGTTATTGTTATGATCTACGATTATGGCAGTTGCTTCAATGATTGATTAATGGTGCCCCAGATATCATCGGATGAGAACTGCCGCTGCCATGTAGCAACGCCAGCTAGTCCATATTTCTTGGCAAGTGCTGTACGCGACTTCATCGATAGTCCATCTTCAATCCAGATGCGCTGAAGCGCTCCGTCTTCTTTGTACTCTACATAATGCTGACCGGAATCTGCATCGAAAGTCGGCTTCAGTTTATGATCCGCGATAATGTTATTGATGGCGTCCATTCCGAGCGCCTTCGACGTCACCTTCGTCTTACCGCTATCGTCTGTCTTCTCCGTCCATAACCTTGCATAAAGAGGCATGCCCAGCACGATTTTGTTAGCGGGAACACCGTCTTCTTCAATAATGGTCTTAATCGATTGCTCGGTCCAAGGCAAAGATGCCACCGAACCGGAGGTAGAACTGGATGCCCAGTGCTCATCATAGGCCATGATCATCATGTAATCGACGGTCTTGCCCAGCGAAGCCCGGTCCAGGAACAAAGACCACATCTCGCTGTTCGACTTCGGCGACACGTCAATGGATACAACGACACCTTGCTCATGCATCAGAGGTGTCAGCTCACGCACGAACTGAACGAGATTCGCTTTGTCCGCTGTGTTCACATTTTCGAAATCCAAGTTGATCCCTTGAAGCTTATACATCTCTGCAAAAGCGGACAGCTGGCGAATCATCTGCAAGCGCGCATCCGCACTGCCGAGCGCGGCTGACGTACGGTCCGGCTCGAAGCTGTTGCTGAACACTGCCCACACCTGCATGCCCTTCTTGTGCGCCCAATTGACGTACTGCATGTCCGCTTTGCCTTTAATATTCCCTTTGCCATCGAGCAGTTCGAACCAGGTTGGAGAAACGACATTCACCCCTGGCATATCACTGATCTGCTTCGTATCCGGTGCCTTCTGGTAGACCGCCTCCCAGGTTAGGTTGATTTTGCTGCCGATGACCTTCCATGCATTATAAGGAGCAGGCTCCTGCTGGGCGTCTATTTGTTCAAGCTCTGTGAGCGTGACAGCCTTCTTCTGTGCGTATCCGGAAACGCCATCGATACTCTGAACCGTGTACCAGCCATCCTTTTCGCCCCAAATGCGCAATTCTTCCTTCTGGGTAAGACGCTTGACGATTGTTGCATGTATGGATGGGCTTGTACGAATGACGCCTTCCTCAGGCGAAATCCCGCGCTGCACCGCATCTCCTGCACGCATAACCGTGACGATATCATCAGTCGCATTATACTCAATCTTCAAACCGTAAAGCTCTTCTAACGGTGTCGTCGGCAAGTAGGCGACATTGTCCTTCACCTCTGCCGCAATACGCAGCGGATATTCCTTCTTATTCATCGTCGCCGTCAGCGCATTCGTCTTAAAGCGAAGCACTTTGTTCGCATTCGTCATAACGATCGAACCCGTCTTCTCCTCGAAGTACACTTCCTGCTTGAGCCCTAATTGATCATATATGAATGATAACGGCAGCCTGATCTGATCGCCATCCACTAATGCTCCGTCCTTGGCAGCTTCACCATGATATAGAATCGGATGCGTCGTACCATAGTCCGGCTTAACTACTGTATTGTTAGGGGACAGCCGTTCCCAGCCTACCCAGATCACACTGAACATAGCAAGCAATCCACTCATCAAAACAACCCATTTCAGCCAGCCTCCACTTTTGCGCCTAGGCCGAAAACGTACGGTTTCCACGTTGTAACACTCCTCCCTGATGGTAAACGGTAAAAAGGACAAGAATAAAAAACGCGCATGAAGGTGAGCTCTCACTCCTCAGGCGCGCGTCCAGTTCAAATGTTCAAATCGAATAAAATGAATAAAATTAATGATTGTGCCGCGTTGTGCAATCTGCGCAGATGCCGTAGATCTCCATGCGATGACCTTCTACCTTAAATCCAGTTTCTTTGGAGGCTGCAGCTTCCACATCGGTAAGCGGCGGGTAGTCGAAATCGACAATCGTACCGCAGGAGCGGCAAATCGCATGATAATGCTCGGATAAATCAGCATCAAATCGGCTTGAGTCATCACCGTAAGTCAATTCCCTAATAAGACCTGCTTCAACGAACAGACGGAGATTATTATAAATGGTCGCCACGCTCATACTAGGGAATGACGGCGAAAGCGACTTATAAATTTCATCTGCAGTGGGATGAGTCATGGAATGCATGAGATAGCTTAAGATAGCATAACGCTGCGGGGTCATACGAACGCCGGTGCTTTTCAATTGTTCTAGTGCTTGTTCAACGGTTGCACCCATATTGGCACGTCCTTTCCGCTTTGTTAGAACCATTTTACGTGCATGCTTTTCGTTTTGTCAATGAAGTGGAAAATCATTTTATCATTTGTAACGATTTACCAGTATGCTGCTGTTCGCATTAATGTTGATTCGAAACGTTCCTGAACCGATGCTGCCTCGAATTGTTTTCTTGCTAATGGTTAGCGGCAAATCGCTCGAAACATCACCAAATGTAACGGAACCATTGACCGAATAATTGCCCTGCACTGGAAGCAGCAAATGAATCTCGCCTATGGAGCTGTCAATGTCCCAATCGCCTCCGACGGCAGCGCTAACCAGATCAATATCGCCATTCAGCGTATCCGCCTTGATTGCGCCGGAAGCTTCTTTAATCGTAATTTGGCCATTCTTCGTATCGGTCTCAATGTCGCCTGTAATTTGCTGCAGCTCGATGTCGCCGCTTTGCGTGGAAGCTTGTACGGAGCCGGCAGCTTTAAACAATTTGATGTTGCCGCTCAGGGCGCTAAGCGTCGAATCACCTTGCAAATCGGAGATTATAATGCCTCCGTTCTTCGTCTCCGCATCAATTGGACCAGTCATATTGCGCAGCTCCAGCTCTCCATACGCCGCTCGAATTTGAACGCCGCCGGGTAAATTGAGCCCAGAAATATCAACCGAGCCATTCATAATGTCGAGACTGAGCTCCGCTTCAATCTCTGTCGTAGACGTCGTTGACGGCGTTAAAGTTGCTTGCGGTACACCAAAAATCGAATGAGCGGGTATAGTCACTATCATATTCATACGCGGGACTCGGTTGCCATTAGCACCGTAAGGATGGCCTTTTGCCTCGATTTCTATCTTCTTGCCGCCGTTTATTGTGACAATTGACTTCTCTGCTACTTCGTCGGCCTCTGTCTTCTCAACAGAATCGACCCACATGACGGTCTGAACTGTAACGGCATCGACATCCCCGCGTCTTACAGTCACTTTGCCGTTCGGATTATTGATCGCTATGCTCGACGTGTCCGTGTCCAGTACCTCGCTGAGCAAACCTTTGTTATATTGAAAACCCTTCTCTTCACTATATCCGCTAGTTCCGGTGAGGTTCACCTTAAATTCGTCCAACCAGCGAAAAGGCATCGATGCATATTGCGTGACGCCGAAGGCAGTGACCGCAATGATTGTCGCGAGCAGCGCGCCGCCTAGATCGAAGGCTGGTTTCCGTGGTGCTGTGCGGTACACGAGGCTCAGGACGACCATCTCAACGCCGATCAGGACAAAAGCGGCCGGCCACCACTTGCCGAGCAGCTCGATATCGTTGCGTCCGCGGACTTGGTCCCAGAGCAGAAACGAGCCGATGACGATCATCACAGCTGCGACAGTAAACCGGCCGAGCTTGAACATCCCATTCTTCCTCCTGGAAGCCGCGAATAGCGCAAGTATGATCAAGCCCGCTCCAGGGGCGTAGGAGCCGATATCATCAAGCGCCGCGAGCAGCGCTTCCGGTGCTTGCACGAGCCATAGCAGAATGAGCGCCAGACCAATGACGCTGATTCCTTGCAGCGCAGCGATGAAGCCGCTGGTGGTCCTCTGCTGCGGCTGCGGTTCCGCCGAGGCGGAGGCGGAGGAGGTGGCAGCTTCGGCGATGACGGAGGCAGAAGCGGCTTCGGCGCGCAGCTTCGCCTTCAGCTGCAGCGTATCGAAGACGCTGTAGAACCAGAAACCGGGCAGCGAGAGCCCGAGAAAAATGATCAGCAGCGCATATTTGCCGCCGCCCTCATCGGCAAAGCGAATCATTGCAGCGATATCGGTCAAGGTGCCAAGAAGGAGGAGCAGCCCTGTCAAATGCTTGCCCAGCGCCAGATGCCCGCCGCCTGGGACGACAAATGCAAATAACGGTGCAAAGAATGCACTCTTCGAACGCTCGCGCACAGACATTGTTGTGGCCCCCTTTCCTCGACTCCGACTTCCAAGCTTCTTCTTGTCATTATTATATAGTACATATTGTATCACATTTATTGGTATGCAGAAGAGGCATGTCCACGCTGGGTGGACATGCCTCTACATCAGTATTATTGGTTCAAGCGCTCAACCAGCAGCTTATTGACCAGCGCCGGGTTCGCTTTGCCCTTCGTTTCCTTCATCACTTGGCCGACGAGGAAGCCGATGGCCTTCTCTTTACCAGCCTTGAAATCTTCGACCGACTGCGGGTTGCTGCTTACGATGCGGTCAACCACTTCCGCGAGTGCGCCTTCGTCGCTGATTTGGACAAGTCCTTGCTCTTCGACGATTTGCTGCGGACCTTTGCCTGTCTCGAGCATCTCCTTGAACACGGTCTTCGCGATTTTGCTGCTGATCGTCCCTTTCTCCATGAGACCGATCATTTCGCCAAGACCTTGGCCTGTCAGCTTGATCGCATCCAGCTCAAGGCCGCCTGCGTTCAAATAGCCGAGCAGATCTCCCATGATCCAGTTCGATACCGCCTTGGCATCCTTCGTATACTGCAGGCTCTCTTCGAAGAAATCAGCAAGCTTCTTCGAAGATGTAATGACGCCGGCATCATAGGATGGCAGACCATACTCCGCTGAATAGCGAGCTTGACGCGCATCCGGGAGCTCCGGAATCGAGGCTTGCACGCGAGCTTTCCACTCATCGTCGATGTGGATCTGCACGAGATCCGGATCCGGGAAGTAACGGTAGTCATGCGCTTCTTCCTTGGAACGCATCGAGAATGTCTTCCCTTGCGTCTCATCCCAGCGGCGCGTTTCTTGAACGACTTTGCCGCCGCTGTCAAGAATGTCCGCTTGGCGCATTTGCTCATACTCCAGACCGCGTTGAACGCCGCGGAACGAGTTCATGTTCTTCAGCTCGGCGCGTGTGCCGAACTGCTCTTGATCGTAAGGACGGATACTGATGTTGGCGTCGCAGCGAAGCGAGCCCTCTTCCATCTTCACGTCGGACACCTCGCAATAGAGCATGATCGCTTTCAGCTTCTCGAGGTACGCCTTTGCTTCTTCAGGCGTACGGATATCCGGCTCGGATACGATCTCAACGAGCGGCGTGCCGACACGATTGAAGTCAACGAGGGATCCGAAGCCGCCGTCAATATGCGTCAGCTTGCCCGCGTCTTCTTCAAGATGAAGACGCGTAATGCCGATGCGCTTCGTCTTGCCATCGACTTCGATGTCGATCCAGCCATGCTCGCCGACTGGTTTATCGTATTGCGAGATTTGGTACGCTTTGGGCGAATCCGGGTAGAAGTAGTTCTTCCGGTCAAACTTGCTGATGTCGGCGATTTGGCAGTTGAGCGCCATTGCAGCCTTCATCGCGAATTCCAGCGCTTGGCGGTTCAACACCGGCAGCACGCCAGGGTGCCCGAGACAAATCGGGCATGTATGGGTATTCGGCGGGGCGCCGAAGGACGTGGAGCAGCCGCAGAAGATTTTGCTCTTCGTATGGAGCTCGACGTGCACTTCAAGCCCGACAACCGTTTCGTATTGGTTCGGTTCAAACATCGATTAGCCCTCCTGCTTCATTGGCATCCGCGCACGATTATAGCTGCGGACGCTGTTTGTGATGCTCAGTGTGCTGCTCGTACGCATGCGCGGCGCGAAGCACCGTGCGCTCGTCGAACGCTTTGCCGATAATTTGCAAACCGATCGGCATGCCGTCCGCGAAGCCGCAAGGCACGCTAATTGCTGGAACGCCAGCAAGGCTGACCGGAATCGTACAAATATCGTTCAAATACATCGTGAGCGGATCGCCCACTTGCTCACCGATGCGGAATGCCGTTGTCGGCGCAGTCGGTCCGATGATAAGGTCAAAGTCCTTGAACACATTGTCAAAGTCCTGCTTGATCAGCGTACGGACTTTCTGTGCTTTCAGATAATACGCGTCATAGTAGCCGGAGCTGAGCGCATATGTGCCAAGCATAATCCGGCGCTTCACTTCCGGACCGAAGCCTTGGCTGCGGGATTTGCGGTACAGGTCAATCAGGTTGTCCGGATTCTCTGCGCGAACGCCATAGCGGACGCCGTCGAAACGCGCCAGGTTGGACGATGCTTCCGAGGAAGCAAGCAGATAATATGTCGCAACCGCATATTCGGTATGCGGCATCGACACTTCTTCCCATGTTGCGCCAAGGCTCTCGAACTGTTTCAAAGCAGCAAGTACCGCTTCTTTAACAGCCGGATCAATGCCTGCGCCCATGTATTCCTTCGGAACGCCGATGCGAAGACCTTTCACATCGCCGCTTAGTGCGCTGACGTAGTCAGGAATCTCTACATTCGCGGAGGTCGAATCGCTCGGGTCGTAGCCTGCGATCGCTTGCAGCACATACGCGGAATCCTCAACGTTCTTCGTCAGCGGGCCGATCTGGTCAAGCGACGAAGCGAAGGCAACGAGGCCGAAACGCGATACGAGACCGTACGTTGGCTTGAGGCCGACAATACCGCAGTATGCCGCCGGCTGGCGAATCGAGCCGCCGGTATCGGAGCCGAGCGAGAAGTAGACTTGTCCGGCAGCAACAGATGCTGCGGAGCCGCCGCTGGAGCCGCCCGGAACGTAATCCGTGTTCCAAGGGTTGCGCGTAGGGAAGAAGCTCGAGTTCTCGTTCGAGCCGCCCATCGCGAACTCGTCCAAGTTCAGCTTGCCGATGGTGATCGACTGCGCGGACTTCAGCTTCTTCACAACGGAAGCGTCATAGATCGGATCATAATTGCGCAGGAACTGGCTTGCGCAAGTCGTTGTGATTCCTTCCGTTACGATGTTGTCCTTGATGCCGGCAGGAAGACCGAACAACAATCCTTGCTCGCCGCCTGCTTGCAGAGCGCCGTCCAGCTCAGCTGCTGCTTTGCGCGCGCCCTCTTCATTCAATGTCAAAAAGGCTTTAACGGATTCATCCGTCTTCGCAATTTGCGCGTAGGAAGACTCTACGAGGTCAAGAGCCGACAGCTCTTTCGTTCTCAACTTGCTATGTACGTCCTGAAGGCGTAAATCAAAGAGTGCCAACAGCCTTTCCTCCTTTCGCTATGTAAGCGTGTCTCTTATTCCAATACAGCCGGTACTTTAAACTGGCCGTCATCTTCGTCTGGTGCATTGCGCAGCGCCGTTTCATTGGAAACCGATGGCTTGATGACATCGTCGCGCATCACATTATAAACCGGCAGCACGTGGCTGGTCGGCTCCACATCGTCTGTATGAAGCTCGTTCAGCTTCTCTGCGTATTTAAGGATCGCATTAAGCTGACCGTTGAACTGCTCTTTCTCCTGCTCGGAAAGCTCCAGCCGGGCCAGATTGGCCACATGCTCAACATCTTTAATCGTAATGCTCATCTTCTCATGTCCCGTCCTTTCTAGCCATTTTGCACATATTCTACCTATTATAACGTAAGCCCTTGATCAAACTCAATGATAAAGCGCATGAGCAAGTGCGGTATTCCGGTGGCGAAAATGATACGAATATGAAGAAAAACTTCATCTGGAGCTAAGCGTTCTTTTACATTCATTTCAGCTAGATTTAAGGTTAGGCGACCATACTGGGTCTTGTAACCAGCAAGATGACCAAAATACAGGAGGAAACTTTAATGAACAAAACGATGAAAGCGATCGGCTTGACAGCTGCCATTGCAGTTATGATCCCGCTGAGCGCGTACGCGGCGACTACCACTAACTCGACATCCACTTCAACTTCTACTACTGCAACGACAAACTCGAATTCGACGCAGCAACAAGGCAAGTTTGGTGCTCATCCCGGGCAAAGAGGCGGCTTCGGCGGCGGTGCAGTAAGCCAAGAGGTACTGGATCTGCTTAAGCTTGATGCGGCGGCGCTGAAAGAGAAGTTTGCATCCGGCAAGACACTTGCACAAGTAGCTACCGAGCAAGGCGTATCGCGTGATGACCTGAAGAAAGCGATGACCGCGGCGTTCGACAAGCAGCAAGCGACGGAGAAGCAAGCGTTCACGGACAACCTGGACAAGCTGGTGGACAGCCAGCCAGGCACGATGGATGGGCATTTCGGCGGCGGCAAAGGCGGCTTCGGAATGGGCTTCGGCGGCAAGGGCGGCTTCCATTTCGAGAGGAAAACCGATATTAATGCAGCTGCAGCTCCTGTGCTCGGCATGACTGCGGACGCAGTGAACACGGCTCTGAAATCCGGCGACAAGTCGCTCGCGGATCTGGCGAAGGATAGAGGCGTAGACGCTCAAAAAGTTATTGATGCCGTGAAGCAAGCGATCATCGATGACTTGAATGCATCGGTGAAAGCAGGCGACCTGACGCAGGCACAAGCGGATAAAGCGATTGCAGATGCAGCGAATATCGCAGAGAACACAGTGAACGGAAAAGGCGCACGCATGAAAATGGAAGGCCGTTTCGGCGGCATTGGCAATGCGGACCTGTCCGGTGCTGCCGCGGCGCTCGGAGTTACGGCCGAAGACCTGAAAAAGGCGTTAGCTTCCGGCAAAACGCTGGCGGATGTCGCGAAGGATAAGGGCGTCGACGCTCAGAAGGTCATCGATGCAGTGAAGAAAACAATCGTGGATAACCTGAATGCAGCAGCAACAGCAGGTAAGTTGACGCAGGAACAAGCGGACAAAGCGATTGCGAATGCCGAGGAGCAAGCGACGAACTTGGTGAACGGCAAGCTGGGACGTCAATTCCATGGCATGGGGAATCGGATGAAGGGCGACGGCGCTGGCGCTTCCTCGACTACGACGACGACTTCTGCTTCCTCCGCGACGAGTGCATAAGAGTCGGTGAACATACTTAGCTCAAATTAAAAAGGAAGCCGCTCCCCTGTTATTGTGGCAGGCGGGCGGCTTTTTGTGTCTGATCCTCTCACATATTTTTCGGAAAGCGCTCCGTAATCGGATCCCTTACACTATGAAATAAGCGATACCACTATAGTTGATAAGGAGCGGAGCAATCCGATGAGCGATGCTGCTGCAAAACGAGATTATAGTATTACGGGTCAAGAGCGATTCCATGCCATGGAGAAAGGTCTTGTGTCGGCCGACTGGTACAAATGCCCGATTCCTCGAAAAAGGTTAAAGGAGCTTATGGTCAGACGCAACGGTCCTGCGCTGCGAGATATTTTGCTCTATCTTGCCGCCATGATCGTCACCGGCTATATTGCGTACCTGTCATGGGGCACGTGGTGGGCAATCCCTGCTTTTGCCTTATACGGCACGGTTTACTTCGTTGGCTCCGTATCCAAATGGCATGAGTACAGCCACGGTACGCCGTTCAAAACGGGCTGGCCTAACGAAGTGATCTACCAGTTCACTTCGTTCCTTATCCTCGTGCAAGCGACGAACTTCCGCTGGAGTCATGTACGTCACCATACGGATACGTATATCGTCGGCAGCGATCCGGAAATTATGGCGCCTCGCCCGCCGAAGTTTTTCCCGCTCATTCGGTCAGCTTTTCGAATTGAAGATGTGAAGGGCAATACGCCGAAGACGTTATTCTTGCACGCGATTGGCAACCTGAATGAAACGGAGAAGGAGCTTATTCCAGAAAGTCAGTACAAGAAACTGTTCTTGGAAGCACGTACTTTCATTGGCGTGTTCGTGGTGTTGATCGGGCTCTGCTTCTACACGCACAGCATCCTGCCGCTTATGTACGTCGGGTTGCCTGCTTACTACGGCTCCTTCCTCATGACGGTGCTCAATATGACGCAGCATCTCGGACTGTACGAAGATAAGCTGGATCACCGCCTCTGCTGCCGGACGTTCTATACGAATCCGATCCTTCGGTTTTTGTATACGAACATGAACTACCATATGGAGCATCACATGTTCCCGATGGTGCCTTACTACAACCTGCCGGCGCTGCATGAGGAGATCAAGCATGATTGCCCTGCCGCTGCCCCGAGTTTCCGGGCTGCTGTCCGTGAAGCAGCAACGGCATTATGGCGAATAAAGACGGAACCGACCCATATCGTACCGAAGTACCGCGAGTTTGCTGAACGCGTGGGACGGGATTGCAAAGGCGCTTAGCCTAGGGATCAGCATTGTGTAGCAAAGCTATTTGGTGATATTGGCAGCGAATCCACTCGATTCGATTGGGAGCAATTAATATCAACCCATTTGCAGTAAATAGCCGCTTCATACCACGAGAGTCGGTTTTCCCGACTCTCAGCTTGATTTCGCTGCATTATCGTGCGTGAGAGTCGAGTTTTCCGACTCTCAGTCCGGCAAACCCGCCCTTCATCGCCGCTTCATACCACGAAGCTTAGCATTTAGCCGCTCAGGCAACCGTAAAAAAATCCCGCCTGTAATGCAAAAGGGCTATCCCTCGTCATCTTTGATGACTGTTGGGATAGCCCTTTGTTTATTTACTCGCTGCCTAATCTCGTCCGCATTGCTGCTTCAATTTGCAATAACGCTTGCTCCAAGAGAGAGCGAGAGCACGCCACATTCATCCGCATAAATCCGCTGCCTTCTGCTCCGAACTGAATGCCCGTGCTGAGCGCAACTTTCGCCTCGTGTGTAAAAAATTGCTCCAAATCCTCATCCGATAGTTCAAGCTCGCGGCAATCCAGCCAAATCAGAAACGTTCCTTCCGGCTGCACCGGTTTTATCGCCGGTATACGCTGCTTCATGAATTGCATGACAAGCTCCACATTACCTTCGACGTACTGCAGCATCTGGGTGAGCCACTCTTCCCCGTGCCTGTAAGCTGCCTCTGTGGCAATAATGCCGAACGTGTTCGGTGCTGCCAGCGACAAATCGTACATGGCCTGGTTATATGCGTTCCGCCATTTGGGATTCGATATAATAACGCTCGACGTGTGCTGGTCCATCAAATTGAAGGTTTTGCTCGGCGCAATGCATGTGATGCTGTGTTCGGCGAACTCCGGTGATATCGAGGCAAACGGGATATGCTTGCTGCCTTGATGCGCGAGATCGGAATGAATTTCGTCCGAGACCACCATTACGCCCCGCTTGAGGCAAATTTCTCCGAGACGCGTAAGCTCTTCCCGGCTCCATACTCGCCCTACCGGGTTGTGCGGACTGCATAGAATGATCATTCGTACGCTGGGATCGAGATTTTCTTCCAGGTGATCCAGATCCATCACGTACCTGCCGTTTGCAAGCTTAAGCGGATTAACGGCAACCTCACGCCCCTGCGCTTTGATGACACGATAAAAGTTATGATAGACCGGCGATTGCACCAGCACTTTATCTCCCGGCTTCGTAAAGGCATGAATGATGAGCGACAGCGAAGGAAGCACGCCTGAACTGTGCGAAAGCCATTCTTTCTTAATCGTCCACTGATGCCTTCGTTCAAGCCAATCCATAATTGCCTGTACGTACGTGTCCATTCTTACGGAATATCCGTACACGCCATGCTCGCACCGTTGTTTCAACGCTTCAGTAACTGCTGGCGGAGATGCAAAATCCATATCCGCTACCCACATCGGAATCGCATCCTGCGTACCGTGGCTGCTTTCCAGATTGTCCCACTTCAAGCACGCGCTATTGCGGCGATTAATCGGTTTATCAAAGTTGTAATCCATTATCCAGCCCCCGAATTAATGTCCAATTGTACGCTATACGTTTCACTTAATGCCGAATATATCATGTTCGATTGAGCGTGTACAGAAACGCCGGTCCACGCCATCGGTCCACACCATAATAAAAAGCTGACTCCGGATCATATCCGGCGCCAGCCTTCTGTACTGCATACAAGTATTCGGTTAGATCCACGCTTTCAGACGCACTTGCCGAATAAACTCTTCACGCGACTGAGGCTCGCTCTCCTCGGGCTCTTCCTCTTCGGCATCCTCGTTCTCACCGTTCATAATGCGCTTGAACAGCTCTTCATTATGGGTCGCCAGGGCAAAATCGATGAGCGCTTCCCGCTCCAAACGATCGACTTCAAGCCGCATCAGCACTTCCTCGAGCTCCACATCCGCAGCAGGCACATAGAAATTACGGTTCGCCTTCGGAACCCGAATTACATAGTCGAACGCGTTGTCCGCATTGCGGTCATACGCGATGATATATCCATACTCCTCAACCGGAAGGCCTTGTTCAAAAAGGTCCGACATAATTACAACACGCTGGCCTAGCTTAAACACGTACAACCACTCCCGTCACCATTTCCGAACTCTATCTCCTTCTATCCTACTAAAAAATAGGAGTGAAGTCCAATAAAGCAAGGTTGATAGGCTGATAGCTATATCGCATCTAGAGAGGGCCGTTTGCGCAGCACCGCGGAGGCAGCTGCGAGCAGTGCAAGCATCGACACGAGCGTGATCGCCACCACCGCGAGGGTATGGTTGTCGCCGGCAGCTGCGTCGTATTGCGAGTACGCCAAATGCGGCAGCACGCCTGGGCTGTACGCGAGCGCATCAGGAAATGCCGAAGACGTCAGCGCGAGCAGTGCCGCCACGCCGAGCGCACAAGCTGCCGCGGCTGCGCCGCTTCGCAGCCAGGAGCTGAAGAACAGCGTAAGCGAGCCTGCGAGGCAGAGCCAGAGGCTGAACAGCAGATAAGCGCTTAGGCTGTGCTGCCAACCAACGGCATCGAACAGCGCGGTCGTATAGTAGAGCGCACCGCCAAAGCCGCCAGCGAAAGCGATGAGGACGAGCACTGCCATCGCGGCCCATTTTGCTGTAACGAATGAGAGATAAGAGATTGGTTTTACGAGTATCATGCTGGTCAGCCCGCTCGATCGCTCGGCAGAGATGATGCCCATGACCGAGAGCGACAGAATAAGAATACCGATTGTATTAAATTGCTGCAGGGTTTGGGCCATCACTTCGGAAGCTGTCGGCTTCGGAATGGTAATGACCGCGCCTGGCGGCAAATTCCCGGCATGAGCAATAATATCGGGCAGAAAATAAGACATGACCGGCTGCATCGCGCCATACAGAATAAACACGAGCGGCACCCAGAGCAGCTTGTAGCTGCGCAGCAGTTCCAGCTGCTCTTTGCGGTATAGGACTAACCATTGTCGCATTCTCACTTATGCTTCACCACCTTCAGGAACAGATCCTCCAGCGTCGAGTAGCCGATTTCGAGCTTGGTTACGGGGAGGTTCCGAGCGAGCAGCTGCTCAAGCACGATGCGTCTCGCTTCGCCTATGTCACGTACGATGAGCTTCGCTGCGCAGCTGTTCAGCGGATCCAGCTCGTATCGGATGATGCATGAATTTGCAGCAGTCACAGCAGGCGCAGTAGATCGTGCAGGCGAAACAGATGGTGCAACGAGCGATTGCAGCCATTGTACGAACGCCTCGCGAGCAGCAGGCTGCCCCGCGTTCTCGTTCTCGTTCTCGTTCTCGTTCACGTTCTCATTCTCGATTTCGAGCAGCAGCACCGATTCCCGATTAGCAGCTCGAATCTCGCTGAGCGCGCCTTGAAGAGCGATACGTCCGCTCTCCATAATGAGCACGTCATCGCACAGCTCCTCCGCATCATGCAGCACATGCGTCGAGAACAGGATGGTCATCTCCCGCTTCAGCTCGCCGAGCAGCTCCATGACCTCTCGGCGCCCGATCGGATCGAGCGCCGATACCGGCTCGTCCAGAATGAGCAGTTTCGGCCGATGGATGAGCGCCTGCGCCAAGCCGAGGCGCTGCTTCATGCCGCCGGAATAGCCGGCAATGCGCCGCTTGCCTGCCGCGCCAATGCCGACTCGCTCCAGCAGCTCGACGCTTCGCTGCGCGGCTTCCCGACGCCCCATGCCGCACAGCTCTGCGGCGTACTGGGCAAATTCGAGGCCGCTCATCCAGCCGTGAAAAGCCGGCGTCTGCGGCAAATAGCCAATCAGCGCGCGATGATCCCCGCCCGCGCCCATTCCTGCTCCTGCTCCTGCTCCAGCCCTCGCTACTTGCTGTACATCGCGGAATCGGATGCTTCCTGACGAAGGCTTAAGCAGCCCGGTCAGGATGCGGATCGTCGTTGTTTTGCCGGCTCCGTTCGGACCTAGCAGCGCGGTGCAGCGTCCTTCGCCCAGCTTGAAAGATACGTCCTGCAGCGCTTTCGCGGAGCTGCCGAACTGCTTGCTCAGTCCTTGAACCTCAAGAAGTTTCTCCATCTCTTCTACGCACCTTCCTACGCTTGCTTTCTTCCGACGAGGAAGAAGATGATGGAGCCCAAGAGATTACCGAAGATGATGATCAGGATCCACATCCATTTCGGCCCTCTTGTTTGCTCAGCCCGTGCGCAAACAACAATTGCTATTATCATTAAGATGAACTGCACGATTGCTAGCGGCAAAATAATCGTCATCAGTTGAGAGTTAGTCAGTTGGTCCATGTTCTATTTCCCCTTTGCATTTCTAAATTGGCTCCAGTCGACCCGAACGATCAAGAAATAAAATATCAGCGGCATCGGACACTGAATGAGTCCCCAGATTCCCCAAAACCATGGATATCTGCTGTGCTTGCGCGCATCTATAAACAGCCAGGAAGATTGAGCGATCAATAAAATCGCCACCCCAATGAGAGTAAGGACGAGATTCATTCCTGCCATTCGCGCCGCCGCCTTTCCCTGCGCTTCGCACCGCTCACAGCCATGAAGACGGCTGCCGCTACAAAGGCAATTCCTTGCACAATCGCGAACAGGATTATACTGCTCTGCCATAGCAGCAACAGCACGCTCAGCACCATCAAGCTGACGATCCAGAACAACGCCAGCTCCTTCCAGTAGCGCTGCCGCAGCGCTTTGTTCTTCTCGCCGACAAGCGCAGTTAGTGCGGCAAGCGCAGGCGGGTTCGGCGGTGTAATGGATTGGTCCCACTTCTCGACATGGGGGGCGAGAAGCTCGCGGTATTCTTGCTCAAGCTCTTCCTCTTCAGCACGATTCGAACGGTTCGTATCCTCAGACTTTTTCATTCGTCGCCCAGCTCCTTTCTCAATTGCTTCAATCCGTTATGCAGCCTGGACTTCACGGTCCCGACCGGAATTTCGAGCCATGCTGCAATTTCCTCGTATGCATAACCGTAATAGTACTTTAGTAAAATCGGTACCCGAATCTCATATGACAGCGCACCGAGCGCATCCAGGGCATACGGCCACTCCTGCTGCTGCATAGCCGCATCGAACCGAATGGCATGCATCGCCTGCTCCTCGGTCTGCCATCGCTTCTCTCGGTTCTGCTTGCGCATTTCATCCAAGTACCGCCTTGTACCAATCGAAATGAGCCAGGTCGAAAATTTGCTTCGCCGCTGAAAGCTGGTTATCCGTTCAATCGCCCTCAGCATCGTATCCTGCACCAAATCCTCCGCGAGCGCCTTGTTCATCGTCACCTTCAGCATGTAACGGTACAGCATCGGATAGTGGCTGTGCAGCAAGCTGGCCAGCGCCTCTTCATCCCCGCGGACCGCACGCTTAGTCAGCTGCTCATCTTCGACTGGCGGCTCCACCGTGTTCATCCCCCAGCTCCAGCTCCTTCAATTTCAATTTCAATTTCACTTTCACTTTCACTTTCAATTTCACTTTCAATTCAATTACAATTCCACTCTCGTCTTGAGCTCTTTAAGTTCGTTGTCGCCAATATGACGCCTAGGTATGCCATTTTGTTCACTGCCCCTGCAAAAAAATTCGGCCCGCTTCTGCAAGCAGCAGAAACGAGCCGAACGCTCATGTTATATCGTCATTGCGCCGAAGCCGCCATCCACTCGGATCAGCGAGCCGGTCACGTAGCTGGATGCCGCATCGGAAGCGAGCCAGACGGCTGCGCCCTGCAGCTCCTTCGGGTCGCCGAACCGCTTCATCGGCATATGGCCCATGATGCTGTTCACCCGCTCCTCGGACAGAATCGCCCGATTCTGCTCCGCCGGGAAGAAGCCCGGCACAATCGCATTGACGCGAATGCCGTGCGGCGCGAATTCGCGCGCCAGAAACTGCGTCATGCTGTTCACGGCATGCTTGGACGCCGAATACGTAAAGACACGCGACAGCGGCGGTCCCGACGAGACCGAGCTGATCGTAATGATGCTGCCGCCAGCGCCGGCGTCAATCATCGACCTGCCGAACACTTGGCAGGTGAGCATGACGCTCTTCGCGTTGACGTCCATAATGCGATCCCATTCTTCTTCGGTAATCTCGAAGAATGGCGTCGCGCTGTTCGTCCCGGCCGTGTGCAGCAGAATATGCGCCTGTCCCGACGGGGACCAGGCTGTGATCTCGCCGCGCACACGCTCGAGATCCGCCTTCACCGCGGCGTCGGCTTGGAACAGCGCCGCGCGGCCCGTCTCTAACAGCGCTTGCAGCTTCAGCTCCGCCTTCTCGATGTCGCGCACGACAAGCGCGGCGTGCGCGCCGTGATCGATGAGCGCCTCAGCCATGACGCTACCGAGTGTGCTGGCAGCGCCGATAATGACCGCGGTGCGGCCGGTTAAGTCAAATAACGGGCTTGCTTGTGCGATGAAGACCGCCTCCTCGAATGAACATGCCGGCGGACTTAAGTCCAATCAAACCTACTGCTCCGTCGCATGCTGCAGCATCCGCTTCCGGTACGTCTCGGGGCTCGCGCCAACCGTCGTCTTGAACAACCGGCTGAAATGAGCCAGATGATGAAAGCCGACTGCGCGGCACACGTCCGATACCGACTGACGCGGCTCAAGCCGAAACAGCATTTTGGCCTGATTGATTCGCCGGTTGTATAAATATTTGAAAACCGTCGTACCCGTCACATCCTTGAACAGATTGGACAAGTACGGCTTCGTGAGGTGAAGCGCGCTCGCGATATGATCAAGCGTGATCTCCTCCACGTAATGATCCTCGAGATACGAGATGACGCCCTGCACATGCTGCTCCTTCAAGGAGCGGTGGTCGCGGTCGCTGACAGGCTCGCTGCACCAATCGCGGACGAGATGCAACAGCTCGACCACACGCAGCACGAAGCGGTCATAGGCGGTTCGCACGCCGGCTTCGCTCTTGCGCTGGTACAGCTGGTTCATCTCTGCAAGCAGCGTCTCGATCTCCTCTTGGTCATGCGGACTGAGCGAGATGCGGATATTGCGCAGCTCTTCGAACGGCCTGAGCAGCATCGCGGCCGTGTCGGCTTGAAGCACTTTATGTATGTAGGCCGGATCCATATGGATAATCGTACGAATATAAGGCTTATGCGGAGACGGGTTCGGACAATGAAGCGTCATGCCATGCATGAGTATCAAATCGCCAGGTTTAAGCGTGATCAGCTTATCACCGATCAGATAATTGCATTCGCCATCCTGAAAATAATACAGCTCATAGAAGGCATGCGAATGAAATTGAGCGCCAGGCATCGGGTAATCATTCCGGTACATGAGCTCGATCGGCTGCTGCCATTGCATCGTGAGCGGCACTTAGTTCCCCTCCATAATGAATGAAGTACATGAACTGATTTTATCATGCCGCTCCGATTTTCAGTACCAATTTCGCCAAATTTGCTAAATACGGACCGCTTTATTTTGCGCAAGGAGACAAAGCTCTGCCGCTTTGAAGGCATGCGCCTGCGTCATCGCGTTCTCCGTCCGGTTCAAGCAGTCGAGAATCAGCTTGCCGAAGAAAGGGAAGCCAATCTGGCCGCCGACGGACAGATGATGCTCGCCTTCGTGGTTAACGAGATAAACGTGATCGCCGCTCTTCTCGCGTGCAACATCGATGTATTTGCGCAGCTCGATGTAGCCGTCGGTGCCGAGAATCGTCGTTCTGCCGTCGCCCCAAGTGCCAAGACCGTTCGGAGTGAACCAGTCTACGCGAAAATAATTCGTCGCCCCATTGTCGCCAACGAGCGTCGCATCGCCAAAATCCTCCAGCTCCGGATAGTCCGGATTGCTGTAATTGGCAACCTTGCTATGAGCAACCGTCGCATCTTTGCAGCCCGCGAAGTAGAGGAACTGCTCGATCTGATGGCTGCCGATGTCGCACAGAATGCCGCCGTACTGTTCCTTGCGGAAGAACCAGTCCGGACGCGACGCTTTGTTCAGACGGTGCGGACCAGTGCCGAGCACTTGCAGAACGCGACCGATGGCGCCTTCCTCAATGAGTCTGCCTGCGTAGATCGCGCTCTCCACATGCAGCCGCTCGCTGTAGTAGACCATATACTTGCGTCCCGTCGCTTCGACGGTCGCTTTCGCAGCTTCGAGCTGGCCCTGCGAAGTGAACGGCGTTTTGTCCGTAAAATAATCCTTGCCGTGGTTCATTACCTTGATGCCCAACGCGCCTCGCTCGGAAGGAACCGCTGCAGCTGCAACGAGCCGCACTTCCGGATCTTCGAGAACCACTTCCGGCGATGAGGCTGCCTGCGCCTGCGGGAAGCTCTTGCGGAATTGCTCGACTTTCGCCGGATCAGCGTCGTAGACCCATTTGATCGTGCCCCCTGCTTCTAACAGACCGTTCGTCATGCCGTAGATGTGACCGTGATCGAGCGCCATTGCTGCAAATGTAAATTCGCCTGGGCCGCACACCGGGGATGGTTTCACGATGGACACTGGCGCGTAATTCATGCCGTCATTTCGATTAAACAGTGACATCGCCTTTCAGCTCCTCCTCTTGGTACACCCATTGCTGCAGCGCCTTGTAGCTGATCGCTAAGCTTTCGAACGGATCGCGCTGGCACGTATCCTGCTCCACAACGTACCATTCGACACCGATCTCGCGGCAAGCTTCGATAATAGCCGCCCAGTTCAGATTGCCCTCGCCAATCTCCGCGAAGTTCTGCTGATCGTCTTGGATCGCCATGTCCTTCAGATGGACAACCTTCATCCGCTGCGACTTGCGAATCCATGCGACCGGGTCAGCGCCACCCGCCTGCACCCAGTATGTGTCGAGCTCAAGGCTGTAAGCAGCTGGCTCGCCCTGTGGGGTAGAGCCTTCAAGCAGAAGGTCCATGCCCGTGACGCCGCCGCTGAACTTCTGGAACTCGAACTTATGATTGTGATACACAAGCTCCAGCCCAGCTTCCGCCAGCTTCGAACCGATACCGCAGAGAATTGTCGCCATCTCTTCGTAGCCTTCGCGGCTTGTGCGGTATTGCGACGGCAGGCCTCCGAGACCGACATATTTGCAATTCCACGATTGATGCTGGGCGATGATCGCATCCAGATCATTCAGCAGCCGCTCGTAGGATACATGCGTCGCGCAGATTGCAAGCCCGTGGGCGTCGCAAATACGCTTCACTTCGTCCGGCTCAATTGGGCCGATACCGGATACCTGTACGGCGTCGTAGCCGATCGCTTTCACTTTGGCAAGCGTTGCATCGAGCTCTTCGGCTGTTCTCGCGTAGTCGCGGAGCGTGTAGAGCTGCGCGGCGATTTGCTTCTTGAACAAGGTGGATCACTCCTTTATATTTTTATTTCGTCGCAGCAGGCGCTGTCGTTGGTCGTTGGAATTTCGAGCTTGCGATTCGCTTGTTCAGCTCCGCCTCGTGCAGCTCTTCGTCAAGCGGCAGGTCGACCCAGCCGTCAATCCAAGTCGAGAGATGCATCGCGTTCGAGAGTGTCAGGCCGAAAATCCCTTCTTCGCCAGGCGCAACGAGCGGCGTTCCGTTCAGTACCGCGTCCGTGAAGTTTTGGAGGATACCTGCGTGCTCAGGGCTAGGTCCGCCGCTAGGAATGTCGATCTTCCAGCATTCCGGCGATGCGAAAGGCACCGTATTGCGCGCGTTGAACGCCGCTTCTTCCTCGCGGAGGCGCCAGAATGTCATTTTGTCGTCCTCGATGACGATTTTGCCGCGGCTTCCTGCCACTTCGAGCCTGTTCGTGCCCGGCGCTTCGGAGGTCGACGTAATGAACACGGCAGTCGCACCGTTCTCGTACTCCGCATAGGCAGTCACTTCGTTCTCTACCTCGATGTCGCGATTCTTGCCGAATTGGCAGAACGCGCGCATGCGAGTCGGCATCATGCCTGTCGTCCACTGCCACAGGTCGAGGTTGTGCGGGCATTGGTTAATGAGCACGCCGCCGCCTTCGCCGCCCCAAGTTGCGCGCCAAGTGCCGGAATCATAGTAAGCCTGCGTACGGTACCAGTTCGTAATGATCCAGTTGATGCGGCGCACTTCGCCGAGCTCGCCGGACTGAATCATTTCGCGAAGCTTCTGGTAGAGCGGATTCATCCGCTGGTTGTAGACGATGCCGAACGTTTTGCCGCTGGCTGCAGCCGCTTCGTTCATCTCGCGTACTTGCTTCGCATAAACGCCTGCCGGCTTCTCGATAAGGACATGCATGCCTTTGCCGAAAGCATGGATCGCTTCGGAAGGATGGTCATAATGCGGCGTTGCGACGATGACTGCGTCCACGAGTCCGGAATCGATCATTGCTGCGGAGTTCTCGAATACTGCAACTTTCTCGCCGTATGTTTCGCGTGCCCAAGCGCGCTTGCTTTCGAAGCCGTCGCAAACCGCGGCGAGGACAGCACCTTTGATTTTGCCCGATGTCAAAATTGATGCGTGGCCTGAGCCCATGTTGCCGATACCGATAATCCCTAGGCGAAGCTGTTTCATCGTTAAATTTCCTCCATCCAAGTTCGTATTTGTTTGGCAAACGTATGAAGCATCGTGCGTGTATCATAGGTTTGGCTAAAATCCTCCAGACCCAGCCAGCCGTCGTAGCCGACTGCCTTCAAGTCGCGCAGCACCTGCTTCCACTGCACTTGGCCGTTCGCGATCGGACGCCAGCCTGCGCTCCATTCGATCGGTTGAAGCGGATCCTGTTGTGCTGCTTGCGGAGTGTCGGTCGGCGGCTGCCAGCCTGCGTTCTTCATATGAACATGCGCAAGGTAAGGGCCAAGCAGCTCGAGCCCCATCCGGTAATTCTCGAAGCCTTCATAGACCATGTTGCCGGGATCGTACAGCACCCCGATATGATCGGGATTGAACGTTGAAACGAGTCGGTGCGCAAGAGAGGCGCTCGGCGCGATCGTTTGGTGGTGCGTTTCGATGACTGCTTTGACGTTATAAGTGCGTGCGAGCTGTTCGACTTCCCGTAAGTAGTCCGTCGCTTGGTCGAAGAGCTCGTTGTAATTGCGGCTGCGATCATAGCCCGGTACGCCGGCACGAATCATCGTTGCGCCCAGACGCTTGGCGAGCCGCATGATTTGCTCGGTGCCTTCGATATCGCCGCACGCGAGGTATGGCGTAACGGAAATCGCTTGCCTGTTATGTGCGGATGCGGCTTGAGCGAAACGATTGATCTCGTTATCGCTTGCGCCCGGCGAGAGGGTGCATCGGTTATTGCCCCAGAAGGACGGCTGCTCGTTCAGCAGATGCGGCGCGGTTTCTTTGCAGCGCCATTCGATGCCGTCGATGCCAGCCTCGGCCGCTGCTTCGCATAGCTGCTCTGGCGATAGGTCCGGCGCGGCTACGGTGAATACGGATAGTTTAAGATTGTGAGACATGGCGGTAGTGGTCAGCTCCTTGGTTTCGTCTTCGATATCGCTTCCCAGATGCCGTTCAAGTAAGTCGCGCCAAGCGCGCGGTCGTAGAGGCCATAGCCCGGGCGGCCTTGCTCGCCCCAGATCATACGGCCGTGATCCGGTCTGAGCGGACCCGTGAAGCCGGTGTCGTACAATGCCTCCAGCACTCGGACCATGTCAATGGAGCCGGTGGAGGAGAGATGCGCCGATTCCTGGAAGGAGCGCGGACCGGTGCGCAGGATATTGCGTGTATGGGCAAAATGAAGTTTACGGCGCGAGCCAAAATGATGAATGATTTTGATGAGGTCGTTGTCTTCGTTCGCGCCGAGCGAGCCGGAGCAGAACGTAATGCCGTTCGCCGGACTGTCGACGTGCTCGGTCAGGCGGCGCAGCTGGTCGAAGTTGCTGACGATGCGCGGCAAGCCGAAGATCGGCCATGGCGGATCGTCCGGATGGATCGCCATGACGACGCCCGCTTCCTCCGCGACCGGAATGACGCGCTCAAGGAAATACGCGAGGTTGCTCCAGAGTTGGTCCTCGTTCACATCGGCGTAAGCGTCGATGAGCTGGCCCATCTCTTCTTTCGTATAGCTGGAATCCCAGCCGGGCAGCGAGAGATCGCCTTTGACCGGGTCCATGCGAGAGATCGTCTCATCCTCGAAGGTGAGCGTGTTCGAGCCGTCCGGCAGCTGGAATGCAAGCTGGGAGCGTGTCCAATCGAACACCGGCATGAAGTTGTAGCAGACGACCGGTACGCCGGCCTCGCCTAGGCGGCTAATCGTTTGACTGTAGTTTTCAATGAGTCGGTCGCGTGACGGGCGTCCTAGCTTGATGTCCTCGTGCACGGGAACGCTTTCAATAACGCTGATTTGCAGGTCCGCGGCTTCCACCGTCCGTTTCAGCGCGAGGATGGACTCCATCGGCCATGCTTCGCCGACAGGCACATCGTAAAGCGCGGTAACGATGCCGGAAACCCCAGGAATTTGGCGGATATTTTGCAAGGTGACCGGATCGCCTTGGCCGAACCACCGAAATGACATTTGCATGCTCTACACCTCTTGGAATAGGAATGTTCGCGTGGGGCTGGCTGTGTTTACATGGAATTTCAAGCTAATTGTAGCATAGCGCGGGTCAATAAAAGTCGGATTCGAGGATGTGCTTAACCACAGTTAAATGTAGTGGGGAAATGCAGTGTTTGAGTCAAGCGGGCTGGTGGGATGGTATGCGAAAAATGCTGAGTGATCGAATTGGGCCTCTCAGCATGAATTTGATGATGGTTGTCGGCTGAGAGATCGTATAGGGTCTCTCGGGCGTGAAATGCTGGGGAAGTGGCGTGGATTGAGCGCTGAGAGAGCTTATTTGCTCTCTCAGCTGGGAAATGGGGCGGATGGGTTGCTGAGAGATCATATATGATCTCTCAGTCGGAATCGACTGTTGGTGAGAGAGGCAAAAGCCCCTCTCACTGCCGCAAACGTGGCGACTTGCCACCCGAGAGCGGGAAAAGCCGCTCTCAGCACGCATCTACCTTGCGAATCGCACAATCTGCGGCTCTCTACATCTCAGCCGCCTAAGGGATTACAATAAGCCCCTCCGGCGAGCGCGTCAGCTGACGGCAGCCGGCGTCTGTGATGAGGTAGCTGTTCTCGATGCCGACGACGCCGCGGCCGGGGAATGTGAACTTCGGCTCGACCGCGAGCACCATGCCCGGTTCAAGCAGCGTGTTGAAGCCTTTGGCGAGTACCGGCCATTCATCGACTTCAAGTCCGATGCCGTGGCCGAGGAATTTCACTTGGTTGATGCCGTACCCCATGAAGTGATCGGCCAATCCTGCAGCACCGGCGCCCGCAAGCGCATCCGCGTAGAGGCTGTCGCACGCAATACCCGGTCGCATCGTTGTCTCCGCCTGATGAATGAGCTGCTCCGCTTGCGCATATGCCGCAGCCAAATCATCAGGCAATCCGCCGATGACCGCCGTGCGGGTCTGATCAATGACATAGCCATCGATGCAGCAGCCGATATCGATCAGAATCGGCTCCCCGCGTGTAATCACCTTCCGGCTCGTGCTCTGCGGAAACGATGGTCCAAGTCCCAGCCCGCCAGCCGGGCCGTCAAAAGCACTCGGTACCGCAACCGCCTCGCCCGCTCCAACCATGCCTGTCGTAATCTCCATGTTATACGTGCGGGTCCGCATCAAACCGATATGCCCGCGCATCCGAATCTCATACTCGATGCGAGCCATCAACTCAAGCTCCGTAATGCCCTCCCGAATGATGGAGGTCGCTTCGACAAGCGCTTCGGCCACGACCTGTGCCGCCGCCTCGATCCGGCTTACCTCCCATGGCGATTTCACCATGCGCACGCGCCTTATTAGCGATGAACCGTCCACCAACCCACAGCCGCTGCCGAAGACATCCACGAGTCGCGCATAGCTTGCCGCTGGCAGCACATCCATCTCCGTCGCAATCCGAACTCCCGACTCGCCATTGCCGCTAGCAAACACAGATGGATGATCCTGCTCCAGCTTCGCCTTAAACCCGCGCAATGACGGCATTGCCTCTACCCGAACAGCCGACTCTAATTGCGCCCGCTCCAAGCTGCGCCTTACATAGAACACCGGCGTTCCCACCGCGGGAATAAAAGCATAACCAGCCTGCATCGAGCCCGTTATATAGAATAAATCGACATGCTGCGTCACTAGAAAAGCATCCACTTGCTCAGCAGCCATCAACTGCTGCAGCCGAACGATTCGCGCCAATACTTCATCCTTATCGATCGTCGCCACCAAATTGCTGTGCACCGCGTTCGCTCCTTGCGTAAAGCCGTATTTTCCTCCATTACAACAAAAGAACAGCGGCTGAGTCAACTAAGACGTAAGCTCTGCTGTTCCTTTGATTGTCCACTCGATTGGAGCGATTACATTGAATACGCGCGGATATACAATGCGAGCGATCAAGACCACGCCCGGCTTCTGCAGCGTCACTTCGTAATCGAAGCTGTCATTGCGATACGTATATGGAAACGCCTCGTCGTCATTAATCACTTCGAACGCCGCGACCTCTATGCGTTCCTTCAGAAAAGTACCCGGCAGCGGCACGCCTCGCGTATCCAGCTGCAGGTTACGCTGCAAATACAAGTCCGCCTCCGCTCTCGCGGCAGCTTCATCGATGTGCATACGACCATCCGCAAGCGCTGCACGATCCACCTGCTGGGCAGCGGCATGGGCGGCTCGATTGACGGCGTGCTTTCCTTGAAAAAGAGCGCTGATCGCCATTTCCTCATCCATCTGCGAGGCATGCAACAACATCCAAATAACCATCATCATCAGCACTAGCACAAGCTTGTACATCGTTCTCGCTCCAGCCCCCTTCTCACGCTAAGGGACATATTCGCTCATCTTCATGCCCGAAGCACTTAGCTTCATCGAATCCGATGGCGGTGTAATGCCAATCAACTGATCGATGGCGAACAAACCCTCAATCGGATAACTGGCTTTCAACGACAGCGCTGTCCCTCTAGGAAGAGGCGCAGCAGCATTCGTAGCATCCGCCCCGCCGCCTGCACTCACTTCAAACGTGATGGATGCCGGCTTCAGTCCGAATGCTGCAAGCCGAACCTTCGCCTCCTGCAGCATCTGACTATTGATGTAACCATGATCGCCATTCGCTCCCACTTCGAGCAGGTAGTCCACTTCCTGCTGCAGCACAGCTTGTCTCACAATGAGCACATGCTTGTAGATCGGGCTGAACATGAACCAGCACATCATCGCAGCAAGCAAAATAAAGACTAGCAGGCTCTTCATGGACTCATGCCCGCGATCCGTTCCTGCATGTGAGCACCTGCTTGCACAAGCTGCTTCTTGGTGCCCTTCTCGCCTCCGGTGACATTCGAATAAATGACGAGGACAACGACAATGAGCAGCATTGTCATCAAAATCGCGCGCATATTGCCCCCTCCATTCCGTTAAGGAAACACGACCGAGCCGATCTTCGTATTCGCATTCGAACCCTGCGATTCAATCTCATCATGTGTTCCTGTCGAGTCCTTGGCTACGACAGTATTAAACAGCAGCACAACGACAACCAGCATCATGACAGTGATCAATATATTTCTCATCTTCTAGCGCCTCCAGTAAATTCGATTAGTTTAAAGTACTAAACAATTTCTGTCCTTCTCTAACCCATGGATAGATAAAAATTTGAAACGTATACATAATCGGAAGCCCCGCGAGCACGAACAAGAAGTAAGAGGTCGACTCCTTCCTGCTGTTCTTCGCCAGCTCCAGCTTCTCCTTATAATCCTGAATCCGCTCGCGCAGCAGCTCGTAATAATGCTCGCTCTCATGAAGCCGCAGCGAATCAATCGTCTCCACGAAGCTTAAGCCTTCCTCAGTTCCGAGCCGCAGCTTGAGCCGGCGCAGCGCACCTTCTGCATCGTGATACCACTCGCCAAGCA
This sequence comes from Paenibacillus taihuensis, assembly GCF_003386535.1. Classification (GTDB taxonomy): domain Bacteria; phylum Bacillota; class Bacilli; order Paenibacillales; family Paenibacillaceae; genus Paenibacillus_Z; species Paenibacillus_Z taihuensis. The sequence goes on along the minus strand of NZ_QTTN01000012.1, from coordinate 139,356 downwards.
GCATCTGCATCTCGCTTCGCATTGTGCGGGTATAAGGCAGACAACGCATGAGCTTCGTATGAATATGAAGCGAGGAACCTGCCAGATAGAGCAGCTGATTGCTAACGATGTAGATTTCTTTCGTCATTCGTTCTGCCCGCGTCCTGCGAATCGCATCCAGCCACGCCTGATCCCACAGCAGAAGCAGCACTACGATCACCAGCATCAGTGGTGCGGCAACACGCGGTATTCCGCGAATTTCAATGAGTGATAATCCATATGCCATTAGACACCACAGCGGCATCCCTGCAAAAAACAATCGGCGCAACAAAACATACAGCGCAGCATCTCCGGTAAATCCGCAGCCCGCGAGCAGCCGCTCCCGCTCCTTAAACGATGCGTCTCCCCGGTCAATTCTGGCGATAGCAAGCCACCTGCCGCTGACCGTTCTCGTGCGCCACTGCATCAATGCGAGATGCGCGAATCGCGGCCGTTTTGCCAGAATAACCGGCAGCAGAGAGGCTGCGAACACGAAGCCAAGCACGTATTGCCCGGCAAGAGCAGCCCACATGACCACTTGGCTGATCGAATCATTCATGAGCTATGCCCCCTCCTTATCTTCAGCGCTGCCTAGCTCACTCACATCCTCTTCCGAGACAACCACAGTCCCATCACGAAGGAGCAGAAAATCATTACCGCCGCATTCAGCAGCATGTTCCGGCCACCTTGATCAGCGATGTAGTACTGGTACGCATTATCCGGATTGTAATGCCAGTTGATGCCGATAAACAGGATGAGAAAGAACACCGGCGTGAAGTTGGCAATTCGAATTTCGAGCAGTTTGTTACGTTCCTGTTGATTTGCGATGCGGGCTTTACGCATATCGACGATCAGGTCCTTCAAATTCATGGCGATTGGATGCCCTTCTGCTAGTCCCGCCCGAACGATATTAACGAAATAGTCCGCCCATACATGACCGAGCGAAGCAGCAAAAATGCGCAGGCTCGCTTCATCATCGCCGCGCACCGATACATTCCGGTACAACTGCTCGAACACCGCCTGCATGGGTCCGAGCAGCCTTTTCTCCTCAACAGTCCGCTGCAGCGCTGCCCGAATTTGCCTCCCGCCGCTAACGAGACAGCATTGATAGAACAGCTCCACTGCCGGCAAGAAATCGACGCGAGTCTTCATCTGGCGGTGAATGAGCAGCGAACGCAGCGTCATATACGGCAGCGATACGAAGAGACCGCCGAGCATCAGCACGCCTTTCAAGCTTTGGAAGAATAGTGCGCCGAATGATAAGCCGATAAGAAGCAGCAGCAGGCTCAGTCCAGCAACAGAGCTGACACGCCAACTCAGATGCAGCGATTCGAGCAGCTCCGACAAGTGGCGATGCGGCCGCTCAAACCGTTCTAGATATCGGGAAATCCGCACATCCAGCCGCTGATCCTGCTTGTAATTCAGCCGCCCAGCAACCTGCTGGTGATGCAGCCATACGTCTAGCAAGCTGCGAAACACGATAAACACGCAGCAGAACAAAGCAATTGTAAAAGCAATCAGTCCAAGCTGCATCATCCGCTGCCACCGCCCGCTTCCATTAGCTCAGGCCACGCGTGCTGCAAAGTTAAACCAGCGCCATAATCCCTGACGCCTCCACCCATGACAAGCTTTGACCAAGCCTGATCAGATGGCGGCTTTGGATAGCTCCACTCCATTGACTTCTCATTAAACAGAGCCCATTCCCGTACGACGGGACTGCCATCCTTCCAACTAATCTCGGCAAGTCTTACAAGTCTTCGCTTCCCTGCCTCGAACCGCATTTCAATACCAATTTGCGTCACATACTCGGTGATCCGCTTTGAGAGACGCTCTGGACTCATGCCCCGGCCATCGAGCATGCACATATCGGTTATCGCCTCCGGCACATCCTCCAATGCATTTGCATGCAGCGTCGTCATCGATCCGGCATGTCCGCGTGTACAGGCGCGCACGTAGATGTTGGCATCGTCATCCCGTATTTCAGCGTGGATAATCCGCTGCGGCGACTGCCGCAATGCCAGCTTGAACGCCTGCGTCGAGCGGTGCTGTACATCCTCCTCGTCCACTTCGTACTCGATTACGTTCTTGGACGGAAAATCCCGCTGCAGCATCAGCTCATGCCTGCTCTCAATCGTGACAAGCCGCTCCTCATCTGGCAGCTCGCCGATAAGCGCCTTTATGAGGTTCGTCTTGCCGGAGTTGGTCGGTCCGATGATGACAACGTTGAACCGTGCATCCAATACGGCAAGCAGCATCATGCGCAGCCGCTCGCTGATCGTTCCGTACTCCGGCGTGCTTAACTGAGCCAGCTGGAATCTGCGGACCGTGTAGAAACGAAGCGTCAACGTCGGCAGCGCCGTGAATCCGAAGCCGGTCATCGTGACGCGCGTTCCGTCTCGGAGCATGACTTCGGCCCATCTTTTGCGAGGATTGATCCGGTCGTTATTGTAGAGCACAAGGTTCTGCTGAATCCGCTCCACCTCTCGCAGCGACTCGAACATATACGTCGAAGGCGCGCTATTGCCTTCGCGTACTTCGAAGATGCGCGTCCCGACAACTTGAATCTCCTCAAGTCCGTCGCGATCGGCCAACACAAGCTCAAGCACATTCATGCCGATGACTTCGGCGAACAAAGCTTCTGCCAGCGTGCCGTAAAGATGATTGTACCCGGGCAGCTCGTGTATCCGCTGACGCAGCAGCCGATCCGCAATGACCGCCAAGATATGCTCGCGATCATCCGTGTAGCCAAGCACCGCCCGGTTCAAGCTCTCGTTATACTCGCGCTTCTCTTCTTCCGTCTCCCCGCGAGCCAGCGCAAGGTAAGAGCGAATATCATCAGCGAGCCGATTGAAATCCCGCTGCGCGCCAGACTCTGTGCCAATGGCCTCCACAATCGTTGCCGCTCCCGGCTCCTTCGCCCAGAGCTTCGCAGAGAAAGCGGATGGCGAGAACTTCACCTCCCGCTGCATCAGGAGCTTACCCCGCCGCGATGCGTCAGCAGCTTCTTATACCACGGCTGCACGACTAACTTCGCAGGCCGCTTCAGCCCGTAAGCGGCGATCATACGCTGCGCCGGCTCTTTCATCGCTTCTTTGCCCTGCTCGCTGCGCATCATCCATTCGTCCAGCGTCCCCCGGTCAAGCTGAGAAAGCATCGGCTGTGACAGCGCCATCTCCCCGAGCAGCGCAACACCCATCTCTTTGCAAATTTCTTTCACTTGAAATCCTCCCTTGCCCCATGGCTGATGTATAACAATCGCTTCGTAGTCGTGAATCCCAATGCCGTAAAGTGCAGAGAGCTGTTTCACCCACCGCTGTCCATCCTCTTGAAAATGCGACAAAGCGCCTGTCGTCGCCATCAATCGCCGATCCGCTCTGCGCAGCGCGCAAAGAATTGCCGCATTGTCCCAGTAAGCACCGGCATCCGCAATAACAATGTCAAAGGCTGCTTCAGCCGCCTCCAGCAAATGCTCGATCTCTTCCATCGCATAGAATTCCGCCTGATCTCGCAGTAAATTGCCGAACAGCATATGCAGACCAGGTACCGCCCCACTCACATACATTGAGCGAGCCAGCTTATCCGGCGTCAATGTGCCTGTCCGCAGCTCAGGCCGCAGTGCATCCAGCGTTGCAGTAGGCCGATCGACACCGACAAAACGATGGAGCTTGGCGCTCTTCAGATTCAGATCCAAGTACCCGACTGATAATCCGCTGTACTGCGCCACCCGGCAAGCAGCTGCAAATGCCGTCACCGTCGTCCCGATATTCGGCGTCGTGCCGAAGAACGTCAGGAGCGGCGCCCGATGAGCGCTCCGCCTCGGACTTAGTCCACCATTCATCGCACCGCCTCCTCTTCCACCATAGAAGCAGCAATGTCGAGCGAATCCGAAGAGTAAGCGATGACGACTTTGCTTTTGCCATCCTTGCATAAGGCATCGAGCTTAAGCCACTGTAGTTCCGTCAAATTCAGATTTATCGCGTCGATAGCGCCATTGGCATCACGCCTTGCTGCATACATTCCTGCTTGATCATTGCTCGCCATTGCCTTCAAGTTCGAATCGTCCATATCGTCGATTTCCAAGTTCCCAGAAGTTTTCACTGAAGCGACGGTGACCGGCTCTTCAAATAAACGAACAGACTCCGACTCCGCCCCCGATCCATACACAATGACCTTGTCTCCCGCCCGAATACCGCTTGATACGGATAGCACATAATCTCTTGGAATCTGAAAAGTAGACTGATCTCGCCCGGGAAGAAGACGGAACTTGCCGACCTTCCACTTCAGCAAGGGCTCGTTCGCGCCAAGCGGCACGATAGCCTCTGCTCCTAAAAGTTCACCTGCATCCAGTGACATCTCCGGCACATAGGATGCTTTCGCAATCTGTTTCTCTCCGAGCATGTCTGCACGCAGACGCTCACCAGCTGCAACAAACCGCTGGGGCACGACGATGTTTACCGTCTCCTGAAACTTCACCTGCCTCAGCTGCAGCACATAAACGCCATAGACGAGCAAGCCCGACAGCAGCCCAGCCGTGATCGTAACGAGCAAATTACGCTTCCTGTTCATCTGTTCTTAGCCTCCCTTCCTCTCCGCAGCTTCACAGCGAAAATAAAAAAAGAACGCAAGCCGGGCATGTGCCCGAGGCTTGCGTTCTTCGCATAGCGGTCGCTAATTAACTGCTTTTTATTAATATTGAACTCATAATAGCAGACAATAATAGAACTGTCTACCATAAAAATACATTCGTTAACGCAAATCCTCGCGTTCCCGGTATTCTGTCGGCGTACATTGATAGACATTGCGAAACATTTTGCAAAAATAACTGAAATTATCGAAGCCGGACTCCAGCGCAGCTTCGCCGATCGAGACTCGGCTATCAGCCAGCATCGCAGCTGCAATTCGAATACGCAGGGAATTAATATAATCAATTGGCGTCTTGCGCATGAATGACTTGAACACCCTCGTGAAATGTCCTTCACTCATGCCCGCTTCCGCCGCCAGCTCCTTGATCGTCAGCTTCTTCGCATAATGGATATCGATGTAGGTAAGGACTGTTTTGAGTCGCTCCTGTGTATGCATATCGAGCGATGACCGCGGCTCCCTACGGACAAACGCATCACGCGTCACATATTCCGCAAGCAGCTGATAGAGCCCTGCCTTCAGCCGCATGGGCTTCGCTGGATCTTCCGAATGCTCCATCGCAATAAGCTGCATAAGCTGCCCGAACAATCCTTCCGCGAGCCCGCCTGACTCAATACCCGAAACTGCATGGGGTTCAGGCACGAGCCTGCCGCGCCGAATCGGCTCCAAATACTGTGTCGTCGCGTTGTCTCCCTGGCTCATCAGCCAATCCAGATGAAAGACGAGTGCTCCATACGAGCATGCCGCACCATTCAGCGAATACCCGCCATGCAGCTCCCCGCCTGGGATGAACAGCACGTCGCCGGCACTTGCCTTATAAGTGGACAAGCCAATCTGGAAGACAGCTTCCCCGCTCACGACAGCGAGAAATTCCGCTTCTTCATGCCAGTGATGATCAAGAATCGGCTCCCCCGCCGCTTGGTCCATCCGATAGATACCGACAGGCGTTCCCGCGCTGCCGTGGCGGCGATTTTCCCGCAAATGATGGATATCCACCATACCATCTCCAAATATCATAATTGTATTAATAATAAGCATAATAATACAAGAATGAATACTTTTCAATCAGTATACTGTTACTATGGAGCAACCCACTATTTTTGAGAGGATGAACCGATCTATGAAATTCAGCGACGGTTACTGGATGACCCGCGAAGGGTATCAGGTACTGACACCTTATGAAGTCCATGATGTAAAAGTTTCGAGCAATCGAATTACTGTATATGCAACCCACCGACACTTGGAAAATCGCGCAAACACACTGAATGAGCCGCTCATGACGATGGAATTTTCCTCGCCGATGAAAGATATTATTCGTGCAAAATTCTATCACCATAAAGGAACGCGCCGCCTGGGCCCAGCTTCGTTCCCGCTTATGACAGAAGGCGATGCTTCTGTAGAGATTCAAGATTCGGCAGAATCCGTAACGCTGAAGAGCGGCGACACTGCCGTGACGATTACGAAGGCGCATCCGCTTACGATCACTTACACGCACAAAGGCCGCAAGCTTACTCGCAGCGGTCATCGCGCTACTGGCTATGTCAAAGCGGCTGACGGCAACCACCAGTTCCGCGAGCAGCTGGACATCGGCATCGGCGAGACGGTGTACGGTCTCGGCGAGCGTTTCACGCCTTTTGTAAAGAACGGACAAGTTGTTGACATCTGGAACCAAGACGGCGGAACAGCTTCCGAGCAAGCGTACAAAAATGTACCGTTCTATATCACGAACCGCGGCTACGGCGTATTCGTGAATCACCCTGAGCTCGTTTCCTACGAGATCGCCTCTGAGAAAGTGTCCAAGGCGCAGTTCAGCGTAGCTGGCGAACAGCTTGAATATTACATCGTCGGCGGCGAACAGCTCAAAGACGTGCTCTCCAACTATACGGCACTGACTGGTAAGCCTGCTCTTCCACCAGCTTGGTCGTTCGGTCTGTGGCTGACAACATCGTTCACGACGAACTACGATGAAGCAACTGTAACCAGCTTCGTGGACGGCATGGCTGAGCGCGACCTTCCGCTTGCCGTATTCCATTTCGACTGTTTCTGGATGAAGGAGTACGAATGGTGCAACTTCGAATGGGATGAGCGCGTATTCCCGGATCCAAAAGAAATGCTGGAGCGGCTGAAGGCAAAAGGGCTGCACATCTGCGTATGGATCAACAGCTATATCGCCCAGCGCTCCCCTTTGTTCGATGAAGCGATGGAGCTTGGCTACCTCGTGAAACGTGCGGACGGAAGCGTGTGGCAATGGGATCTATGGCAGTACGGCATGGGTCTTGTCGACTTCACGAACCCGGCGGCATGCGACTGGTTCAAAGCCAAGCTGGCAGTGCTGCTCGATATGGGCGTCGACAGCTTCAAAACCGACTTCGGCGAGCGTATCCCGACAGATGTCGTGTACTTCGACGGCTCCGATCCGCAGCAAATGCACAACTACTACACGCAGCTGTATAACAAAGTTGTTTTCGAGCTTCTTGAAGAGAAGCGCGGCAAAGGTGAAGCGGCTCTGTTTGCGCGTTCCGCAACAGCAGGCGGTCAACAGTTCCCGGTTCACTGGGGCGGCGACTGCGAAGCGACGTACGAGTCGATGGCGGAAAGCCTCCGCGGCGGCCTGTCGCTAGGCTTGTCCGGCTTCAGCTTCTGGAGCCACGACATCGGCGGCTTCGAGCAAAGCTCCCCGCCGGATCTGTACAAGCGCTGGGTCGCGTTCGGCTTGCTCTCGAGCCATAGCCGCCTGCATGGCAGCACTTCGTACCGCGTACCTTGGCTGTATGATGAAGAAGCAGTTGACGTGCTTCGCCACTACACGAAGCTGAAGCTGCGCCTCATGCCGTACTTGTTCGGCCAATCCGTAGCGTCTGTGAAAATCGGTCTGCCGGTTATGCGTGCAATGGTGCTGGAGTTCGGCAGTGATCCTACTGTCGACTATCTCGACCGCCAGTACATGCTGGGCGATTCGATTTTGGTTGCGCCAATCTTCAATCCTGAAGGTGAAGCGACGTACTACTTGCCGCAGGGCACGTGGATGCACTACATCACTGGCGAGCAAGTTGAAGGCGGCGTATGGCGTCAAGATCAATACGATTATTTCAGCATGCCGCTCTTCGTTCGTGAAAATTCACTTATCCCTGTCGGCGCGGAAGACAGCCGTCCGGATTACGATTACGCAGCAGGAGTTACGCTCCAGCTGTTCGCGCTGAAAGACGGCGCTCAGGCAACTGCAGTTGTACCGACTGTTGCAGGCGAAACGGCGTTTACGGCAAAAGCTACTCGCAGCGGCTCCACCATCACAGTGGATACGCAAGGCCAAGCCGAAGGCTGGACAGCTCTCCTTCGCGGCGTGAACGGTGTCGCAGCTGTTCAAGGCGGCACAGCAGACGCCGGTGCCGAAGGCGTGCGGATCATCCCGGCTGCTGGTGCAGCCCAGGTGGTTATCGAGCTATAAAGATTGAAGTTTGAAGGACGTAGGCAGATTGCCTGCGTCCTTTTTTTGTCGTTTGGCGGGCTATAGTGGATATATCCAATATAGGATGACTGTTTTGCTGGAATTGGAGAGCTATAGTGGAAAAATCCATTCATTTCGGCCTCAAATAGTCTAATTTCGCCCTTTTTGCCGAAAATGACCGGATAAATCCAATATAGCCGAGCAAAACCGCTCATTTGGATCAAAATGAGTGGAAATATCCAGTATAGCTTTGTTGGCGGACGGCTGGAGGTGCGGGGTGGGAACGGGTGTGGCGGCGGAGGTGCTGGAGGAGGTGCTGGAGGTGCTGGAGGTGCGGGGTGCGGACTGCTGGGTTTCGGGGGTTTCGGGGGTTTCGGGGGTTGCGAGGTGCACAAGGTGCATGGGTCCTAAGCTCTTCGAACAAGCAAAACAAGAAAAGCGGCGCAGAACCCATTCTACGCCGCTTACCAACTTATTAACCTTTTACAGCTCCGGCAACCATACCTTTGATGATGTACTTTTGCAGTACCAGGAACACCGCAATCGGCGGAATCGACGTGTAGACGACAGCCGTAAGCGCGTATTGCCACTCGCTCTTGTACTGGCCGAAGAACTTGTACGATGCGAGCTGAAGCGTCGATTGCTTGCCGTTCAGCATAAGCAGCGGCAGCAGGAAGTCGTTCCAGATCCACATCACGTTCAAGATAATAACGGTGCTGATCACGGGCAACATAACAGGGAAAACGATACGAACGAAGACGCCGTAACGGGATGCGCCATCGATTGCGCCGCTCTCTTCCAGCTCCATTGGCAGCGACTTCACGAAGCCGTGGAACATGAATACGGCAAGCGGAGCGCCCAGCCCCCAGTAGATAACACCCAGACCACCGAGAGAGTTGATCAAGTGGAATGTTTTTGCGAGCTTCGTCAGTGTAATCATGAACGATTGGAACGGAATCATCATCGGCATGATACAGAGGAAGAACAGGAAACCGCTCAGCTTCGTCTTGGTACGGGAAAGCTTATAGCCTGCCATCGAACCGAATACCACGATACCAGCAACGCCCGCAAGCGTAAGGAAGAATGTGTTCACGAACAGCTTCGGATAGCCCATCAGCGTCCACACTTGTTTGTAGTTGTCCAGCATGAGCGACTTCGGCAAGGCCAAAATATTGGTCAATACTTGGTCATACGTCTTAAACGAGTTGAACACGACGAGGAACAGCGGATATAGGAACAATAAGGCAAGGATCGCAATGACGATCTCTAGGATGACATCGAATCTTCTCTGGTTGCGATGCGTCACGCTTCCACCTCCTTGCTTTTTGTAAAGCGCACTTGAATGACGGTAATGACCAGGATAAGCACGACGAACACGAGCGACTTCGCCGTAGCGTAGCCAAACCGGTTGTTGACGAATGCTTCGTTGTAGATATCCATCGTAATACTGTTCGTTGCGCCGCCCGGGCCGCCGAACGTCAATGTGTAGATGATATCGAACACCTTGAGCGAGTTCGCAATCGAGAGGAACAATGCCACTGTGATCGAAGGCATGAGCAAAGGCAGCGTAATCCGGAAGAACCGGTTCAAGCCAACACAACCGTCAATCGAAGCTGCTTCGAGCAAGTCTCCAGGAACGGACTGCAAGCCCGTGATGTAGATCATCATGTAGAAGCCGACCGACTGCCAAATCCCGACGAACAGAATCGACCAGAACGCCAGATGCGCGTTGCCCAGCCAGCTCCACTGGAAGATGCTCCAGCCGGTTTGTGCGTACAGCACGTCAAAGCCCTTCGTGAACATAAACTTCCACACAAAACCGATAATGATCAAGCTGATAATATAAGGAACGAAGAACGAAACCCGGTATAGACCGCGGAGTTTAAAAGCTTTTGTCATAAGGACAGCCAGCAAAATCGCGATTACGTTCGTAAGAACGACAGCCAGCAATGTGTATTCAAGCGTAAAGATAAGTGCCTTTAGCGCGTTAGTGTCTGAAGTCAGCAATTCTCTAAAGTTCTTGAGGCCGATGAATTTAATATGTTTGCCTACGCCATTCCATTTGGTCATGGAATAGTACATGGACATTACGAAAGGCACGATCGCCGAGAGCAAAATACAAACGACTGCCGGCAATACAAATACGCCAAACTCTACTCTGCTTCCCCATCTGTTGCGCGTAAACATTGAAGTCACTCCACTCGAATGCTGTAATGAACAGCAGGCCGGAACGCTTGTTTCCGGCCGCACTGTCAAACTTGATGCTCTATTTATTCTGCGGCTTCCGCCAGCGTCTTGTACGTCTTATTCATCTCTGCTTCAGCTTCATCGGCACTTGCGCCGCCTGCGATGTACTTCTGCAGGATTTCGCCGGCTTTTTGCTCGAAGCCGTCTGGCCAGTAGCCTTTAACCCAAGGGTAAGTTACGCCGCCTTCCAAGAAGGTTTGCGTTTCTTTGGACAGCTGAGCATCCGGGAACGGAGCGCTTGCGACTGTCGAGATTTGCTTCGTGCCGACAGGGATGAACGACTTGCCCGCATCGGACGTTGTCATCCACTCGAGGAATTTCAGAACTTCTTTCAGGTGGTCGGAATCTTTGTTGACGCGCCATACGATGTTCGAGTCAACCATAAGGCCCGCTTTCGACGCATCGTCGCCTACAGGACCTGGCATGAAGCCCATGTCAATGTTCGGGTTCAGCTTGCGTACGGAATCTTCAACCCAAGTACCTTGGTGCATCATCGCTGCTTTGCCTTCTGCGAACAGCGCAACCTGCGAGTTCAAGTCGGTTTCAAGCGGCTTCGGATTGCCGTATTTCGTCGTCAGATCGATCAGCTTGAACACGTTCGAAGCTTCCGGGATGTCGAACAGCTTCTTGTCGCCGCTGTTCAGCTCGTCAAACGTCTTCGCGTAGTCGCCGCCCATGGACGCCAATACTTGCGTGAACGTCTGCTCCAGTACCCACCACTCTTTGTAGCCGTTGGAGAATGGGATGACGCCTTTCGCTTGAAGCTTCTTCGCTGCATCTTCGAGCTCTGCAAACGTCTTCGGAAGCTCAGTGATGCCAGCATCTGCGAACAGTTTCTTGTTGTAGATGAACGAGTGCGATTGCAGTACGAGCGGGAAGCCCAGTACTTTACCGTCCAACGTTACGCCTGGAAGCGCGGTTGGAACGATATTTTTCATGAAAGGCTCGTCCTTCAGATCGTAGACATAATCTTGATAAGTCTTGTTCTCGTTATAGGCACCTGTCATAAAAATATCAGGGATATCGCCAGAGTTAATGCGGGATTTCAGCAAAGTTGGGTAGTCATCCTGGTGAATCGTCGCTGTAATCGTAACGTTCGGATGCTCCTTCTTGTAGTCCGCCGCCAGCTTGTTGATCGATTCCGTCATCTCCGGTGCGTACTGGAGAATCGTGATTTCTACCGGCTCTGTGCTTGCGCTGTCGTTCGCGCCAGAGTTAGCGTTCGTACTCGTATTCGAGCCTGCATTCGCCTCGTTGCTGTTATTCGAATTGCTGCCGCATGCCGTCAGAAGTGCTGGCACAAGTGCTGCAGTCGCTGCTACTGTCATCCATTTCTTAGCTGCCATGAATCGTAAGCCCCCCCTGTTTGTTTACCGCTTACATACTGTGTAATGCCTTATTGCTTCTCTATTTTCGTCTGAAATGGCTTTCATCACAATGTAAAAAACAAGCGCCTTATGGGTAAAAAAATGACGAGTGGATTAGCTCCACCCGCCATTAGGATTCCATCTTTCCCCTAAACTCTTGCGGGGTCAGACCGGTATATTTCTTAAACGCCTTGCTAAAATAGTTCTGATCGCGGAAGCCGACCCGCTCGCTGACCGTCTGGATCTTCAGCGATTTGTCGCTCAGCCACTCCTTCGCTTTGCTCATCCGAATCTGCAGCTGGTACTCATGAATGCCGATATCGTACTTCTGCTTGAACAGCCTCGCCAAGTGCTCCTTGCTCATATGATACCGCTCGGCGAAGAACGAAACCGGCAGCTCGTCGTCGTAATGCAGCTCGATATGCGCCTTGATCTTCTCCGCTATCGACGCATTATCGCCGGAACGGCCCGCTTCAGCCAGCACGGAGAAGAACGGCTCGAAGTAATCGAGCACCGCCTCCTTGAACGCGGCAAACTCATATACGCGTCGGCGAAGCGTGCGGTCAAACAGCGCGATGCTGTCCGCGGTTTCCTGCTCATCCGACTTGAACTGGGCGAGCAGCGACTTCGCGAACATCCGCAGCTCCGCTTCGATCGCCAGCATGTCGCTCATGGTGACAACGCCTGTCGATTCCAGCTCCTGCAGCCATTTGCGCAGCTCCTGCATGGCCTGGCGCTCACTGCCAGATTCGATGGGCTGAATGAACAACCTTGAACGCTCCAATAGCGATCTACTGCGGTCGGTGTCAGATTCCTTCTGCGAAGAGGAAGAGGACAGCTTAACCGGGCGAAGATCAATCATGTTCAGGTCCATAAGTGTCCTTAGTGCCGCGTCGTAGGATTCGCCAAGGCTCTCGATCGATGCGGTCGGGCCTTCGGCAGCAACGAGCTTAACGTCGAAGACCGAAGTCAGCTGAGCGGAGAGTTCATGGACTTGAATGCTCAACGAATCGGCTTGTCCGGACAGCTTGATGACCGCCACAATCTCCGATTCATCGCGGTTGTTCTTGAAGCTGAACGTCTTCCCGAATCGGTCAAGCAGCTCGTCCACCGCATTGGTAAGCGCATAATAGAAAGCATGGGAATCGTTCTTGAAACGCTGCTCGATCACATCCCGTGCATTAAGAAGCTTGAAGACGACGACGCGGCACAATGAAGACAGCTCTTCCGTATCAAGCACAGCCCGCAGCTCGACGATGTGGTGGAATCGTCCGCTCTTGTCGATGATGGAGGAATAGATTTTCTCCTTCACAAGCGGCGCGGACAGATTGCGATAAATCCGCGAACGGCTCTCGCTAAGCACGCGCTCCCGGCGCTCCGCAATAATCGCAATCGCGCGGCCAATCGCGGTATTCAGGTCTGCCTTGCGAATCGGCTTGAGCAAATAATCGACCGAGCCTGCCTGCATGGCGCTGCGCGCATAAGCGAAGTCATCAAACCCGCTGATGACGATATAACAAGCTTCCTGATGCAGGATTCGCGCCTTATTGAGAAATTCGTCTCCGCTCATCAGCGGCATTTTCATATCGACAAAGACAAGATCCGGCTCCTCTGTCTCCAGCAGTTCCAGCCCCTGCTTCCCATTGTCTGCTTCAGCAATAATCTCGATGCCGTATTGCTCCCATTCTCCAAGCGCCCTGATAGCCCGGCGTGCCGGCAGCTCGTCGTCAATGATGATAGCCTTGTACATACGGTCTCTCCTCTCTTAGCGGCAGCGTCACTATAACGGTCGTCCCTTCTCCATGCCTGCTATGAATGTGAAGCTCGGACTCCGGTCCGAACAACAGCTTAATTCTCGCATTTATATTATTTAAGCCAATGCCTTCGCGATACTCGAGCACCTGGCTGTCCAGCAGCGACCGAATCTCGATCAGCCGCTCCTCCGCAATGCCGGGGCCATTGTCGGATACGGTGATGATGAGGCTGCCTTCCGCAGCTTCTGCCTTCACCCGTACCTCCATCGTTCCCATCATCTGCTCAAGCCCGTGCTTGATCGTGTTCTCGACCAGAATTTGCACCGTCATCTTCGGAATCCAAGCTTCCATAACCGCTTCTTCCGCCTCAACTTGCAACCGCAGTCTCTCACCGAAACGCGCTTGCTGCAGCAGCATGTAATTGCCGACGTGAGCAAGCTCCTCTTTCACCCGAACCGTCTCCGCTTCCTTGATCGCATAACGGAGCGAAGATGCCAGCGCGTCGACCATCTCCTGAATGTTCTCTTGCCCGCTAATGATCGCCTCGGTCGAGATCGCCTGCAGCGAATTGTATAGAAAATGCGGATTAATCTGCGCCTCAAGCGCAATTAACCTTGCCGTTCTCTCATTGATCTGCATCTCGTAGCGTTCACCAATCAACTCGTTTATTCTCACGATCATTTGGTTATATTTTCGCGACAGGTGCGCGATCTCGTCACTGCCTTCAATCTCGCTCTGCACCTCGAAATTGCCGTCTCCGAGCATCACAATTTGGCGAGACAGCTTCATGAGCCGGCTCGTGATCGCATTCGCCGCCACAACAATGACGAAGATGAGCAGCACGACGAACGCCGCGCCAGCAATCAGATTGATCCAGCCGGCATGCGAAGCTTCCTTGTTCAGCACGCTGTAAGGCGTCAGCGTCACCAGCTTCCAGCCGTTATTCAGGGACACATTATAAATCGCCAAGTACCGCTCCCCATCGATCGTCCAGGTCGAATGCTCGGTATCGGTTGCGTCGACAGGTATCGTTCGCAGCAGACTCTCCGTCTTCGCCTCCGCCAGCTTCGGTCCTTCAGCATAAAACAATTCGTTCTGTTCGTTATAGATCCCGATATATTCACCGGACTTGCCTGTCATATCCTGCAAAATCCGTTTAATCTCGTTCAGGTTATAGGAGATTGACACCGCAGCAAGCGGCTTCTTATCCGCGATATTGATCAGAATGCGATGAAAAACGAGAAAGTGTCCGCTCCCATCTGAGCCATAGCCTGACTCAATGCTGCGGAAACGCCGGCTTTGCGCCGCTTCCCGGTACCAACGCTGCGCCTCCGGCTCGTTCGTCGCTTCCTGCTTCAGGTTCACGAATGCCTTCGACATGGTATATTGCATGCCGGTCATCGGCGTATAGATCGACACGGCTTCGATATCGTCACTGGAGTAATATAAGTTCTTCAGTTGATTCTGGATATAGCTCTGGCTGCCATACTCCTTCGATATAATGGCGTCCATAAACTGCGCGTCTTTGCGCAGCGAGATTGACAGCTCATCAATCCGGCCCAAATACCCGTCCAGATTCTGATTGACCAGCTTCAAAATTTTCACGTTGCTTTCGATAAAATTATCCCGGTTCATGCCAGCGGACTGCAAATAGGACAAGTACGTCAGCAAAATAACGATGCACGCCCCGATTGCCGAGAACAGCGTAATGAGCTGGTTGCGCAGCTTGCTCGATATGTATCCATTTAGTCGTTGCCACAGCCTCTCAATCACAGCAGATCCTCCACCCGGCAGAATAGTCTTATTATAGCGCGACGACAGGATTATACAAACGATAGCAGAATGTCGATAGACAAAAGAGGGCTGCTGCCGCTCGAGGAACGTGCACTTCATGCACCTATTCCGCGAGCAGCCACAGCCCCCAATCCAGAAGTACTATAGTTACAGCTATAAATACTTTTATAGTACTGTTATTACTCTGACAGCAACGTTATAGCTTCACCTGCTGTTCCACTTCCGCATCTCTGCTCAGCTTGAGCGACCGGCGATATTCCACGAGCCCGATCCGGCAGCCCGGTCCGATCGTCACTTCATTGCCGCGAACGACGTCAGCCGTCGTATGCTCCAGATAGATGCTCTCGCCCTCGATCAGCTCCGCCGACAGCTCCATCGGATGCTTGCCGGAGAACCACTGCTTCATGCCGCCCCATTTGCTCTTGCGAACGGTCACCCTGTTGCCGCCGATCTCCTTCGCCTTGCACGGTCCCCATGTGCGGATGTCGACAACTTTGCCGCTTAGCAGCCCATGAATATGGAAGCCGCCTCTTGCATCGAAGTCATCGGCTTCACATTCGCCGAGCACATCGAGCTGGCCCCGCAGCTTCATCGAACGGCAGCGAATGCGACCGGACACGCTCAGCTGGCCAAGCACATTCATATAGCCGCCCATCAAATCTCCAGACACTACCGTTTCCCCAATCTGCTGGTACTGCCCTGCTTTGAGCGAGCCGGAAACATTCAGCGTGCCCATGCTTTTGACCGATTCGCTCTCGATTGTACCAAGCACCTGGCCTTCGCCCATCACGCGGACGCTGTCGAACAGACCGCCGGACGTCGAGCCTGAGCCGGTAATCTTCACCTTCCTGCTAACGCCTGTCGCCATCGCTTATGCCCTCCTATCGCACGAGCTGCTCGCGCGAATGGACGACAGCGTCCGGGTGCACGATAAGCTCACTCTCATATTCAACGCGGTCGATCACGCAGCCCGCTCCAATCGATACGCGGCGGCCGCGAACGAGCGATGCGGTCGTCTCCCGCAGCTCGATCTCATCGCCTTCGATGAAATCTGCACGCAGCTGCGTTTGCCACGTAGCAGGCAGAATCGAATTCAACAGCCGCTTCAGCGTACCGCCGTGCGTGGTCTTCACCCGCAGCTCTCTGCACCGGATCGCCTCTGCGCGAAACGGCCCTTCCAGCCATACATGCATTTGATCCGCGCTCAGCACTCCATCCACAGCGAGCGCTCCCCGAACATCACAACGATTCGTGCGGCAGTCGCCATGCACTTTCATATAGCCGCTGCCCTCGAAGACGTCGCTCTGAACGGACCCATTTATCGTAATTTGCCCCTCCAGCTTCATCACTGCAGCCGCTACCGGGCCTTCCACCTTCAGCTTCCCGTTGCCCTCGAACCGTTCCTCTGCCCTAACGCTGCCTTTCACTGTAGCCAGCCCGTTCATCTTGAAGGAATAACAATCCAGGTCTCCTTCCACTGTGCTGACGCCATCCAGCTGGGCGCGGTGGAAGTCTCCGCCGCCAGTGCGTCCCATACCCGAAATTGCAAAATCCGGCCGATTCATTGTGTTCATCTCGTCATTCCTCCATTAGTGATTCATCTTACTCTCATTATGGATGGAATGCCGCTTCGCAGACAGCGGCGCAGGATTGAACTTGCGCTACGTCCGAAGACCGACCTTATCGACATTACTGCGCGCAATCGATTTGAACGCAAAAAAAAACAGAGCCCATTTCGGCCCTGCTGTCGTATTAAGCCTATTCAAAAATCAATAAGACCAACGCTGATCTGCAGCGCCTCGTCTACTTTGCGCATCGTTTCATCGTCGAGGTGTGTGATCTTGTCGGTAAGACGCTGTTTATCAATCGTGCGAATCTGTTCGAGAAGAAGGACGGAATCACGGTCAAACCCATGAAGCGCCGCATCAATCTCTACATGCGTCGGCAGCTTCGCCTTCTGTATTTGAGCTGTAATCGCAGCTACAATGACGGTCGGACTGAAGCGATTGCCAATATCATTTTGAATAACCAGAACAGGACGCACTCCTCCCTGTTCAGAACCGACAACAGGTGACAAGTCAGCAAAAAACACATCGCCGCGTTTAACGATCAAGCTTTACACCCCGCTTACGAGTCGGCCGAGCGTATCGCCGGCATCTTCCTCCGCTTGAAAAGCTTCCGACGCCATCACTAAGTTGATTTTCGCCATTTCCAAATAACCGCGCTGCATCGAATCGCGAATCTGGCGTTTCTTTCGTTCAATTAAATACAACTTCATTGCCTGACGAATAAATTCGCTCCGGTTCGAGTTTTCTTTGGCGACGATTCCGTCGACTTCCTCCAGCAAATGATCCGGTAAGCTGATCATAATCCTTTTGGTGTTTTGCACATTGGCCACCGAACTCGCACCTCCAAAACATTTCCAACAAAAAACAGTAACAGTATGTCATTGTTTGGGCCGTATTATACACCCTCATATGTATGCGAGCGATATATCAAGTATGCTGCATACCGGTATTACGGAAAGACCTTCATTTAAAGACAAACTGCCTCTATAACATTATTCGCGGTTAGATGATAAAATCCTCTAAAACCAGTGCAAATCCTTCACAGGTAATTAATTCCTGAACCTACAATAGCGGATTCGTTACCGCCGTTACACTGCCGCCGCGCATGTAAACACGAGGCACGCGGTTTGCAAGCGCGCACGTAATTTCATAATTAATCGTACCCAGCTGATCTGCAACTTCTTCTGTCGTTATTGCTGCATCGCCTTGACGGCCGATAACGACAACTTCCTCGCCTACTTCGACCGGTTTGTTCCCGGCTGCTGCCGCTGCATCAAGCCCAATCATGCATTGGTCCATACAGATCGTGCCGCGCACCGGAACCCGCTGTCCGCGCACCAGCACTTCTGCTTTGCCAGTCAACATCCGGTTAAAGCCGTCGGCGTAACCGATCGGGATCGTTCCTATGGCTTCGGTGCCTTGTGTGAAATATCGCGTTCCATAGCTGATTCCCCAGCCTGGCGGCACATCCTTCACCATCACCACTGCGGTCTTCAAGGTGAGCACCGGCTCAAGCGCGATCCGCGTCTTGTTCACTTCAGCGGATGGATATAAACCGTACATGCTGATGCCGAGGCGCAGCATGCCGTAGCCCATCTCCGGTGTATCAATGCCTGCTGCACTATTTGCAGCGTGGATGATCGGAATTTCCAACCCAGCTGCCTTCAGCTCTTTCACCACTTTGGTGAAGCGTTCGTATTGCAGTTCCGTATAGCTCTTGTCCGTCTCATCTGCCCGCGCATAATGCGTGAAGAGCCCTTCGACAAACAAATTCGGCTCCTGCACGGCACGCTGAACGAAAGGCAATGCTTCGTCGCCAGCCAATATGCCAAGACGACCCATGCCGGTGTCGATCTTCACATGCACCGTCAGTTTCTTATCGCTAGGCGGAAGTGCAGCCGCCGCTTCAATAATGGCATCGCTGAACAGGGCAATCGAGATATTCGCTTCACGTGCGGCAGCAAGCCCTTCCGGCGGAACATACCCGAGCACCAGAATGCTCGACTTAATGCCAGCCTGCCGAAGCTGAAGCGCTTCGTCCAGAAAAGCAACACTGAGATAATCTACGCCGCAGCGTTCTGCTTCACGTGCGACCTCTATTGCGCCATGACCGTAAGCATTCGCTTTCACGGCTGCGAGGATTCGCATGCCTTTCGGGATTGCTTCACGAAAGGACTTTAAGTTATGCGCAAGCGCATCTAATGAAATCTCTGCCCGCGTTGGGCGATAGTAAGCACCAAAGTTCAACTTGGTCCACCTTCATTTCCAAAAAGTAAACGCCTACCGCATTGGGCAGGCGTTTATTTTTAAACCCGTAGACCTAATGTTAAACGCTTAGGCTTCCGGCTGTCAATAAAATCGCGGGTATTTCAGGTCAAACAAGTGCTGGAAATTGTTTATCGCACCGGCATTATTTTGACATCTCGCCTTGCACCGATTGTGCGATTTGGTACATTTCGTTCTGAGGCAGGTCGCCGCTTGTAAGACGGAACTCTGTACCGTTATACGTCCAAGTCAGCGTCTTCTGCTCATCTTCCGCGCCTGTGAGGACGCCGACTGTAAAGCCGAGATCCACCAGCTCGCCCTTCGTTTGAGATACCGCTACATCCTTCGGCTGCGTCTCGATTAATGTATATTCGTAATCGCCTGCGTAACGGATGACGATGCCTGCGTTGCCGCCGAACACGATGTCTTGCTGATCCTTCTCGGACACGCCATCCGGCAAGTAGGAAGGCTCGAGCGCTACGAAGCTTTGGCTGCCGGCTGGCACCATCGTATCTTCCGCGTCTTCATTCGCATTGCTGCTGCTGTTATCGCTGCCGTTGTTGCTCGAATTGTCTACATCCGTGCTGGATGCGCTGTTGTCCGGATTGTTGCCGCTCGAATTGGCGTCACTGTTCGAATCCGCCTGCGCATTGTTCGAATTCGAATCCGAAGAATTGTTGTCCGGCGACGTTGCCGCTTGATCGGAATTGTTGTTGCTGCTTCCGTCATTCGCCGCACTGCTATTCTCGCTGTTATTGCTGCTGTTGCTGCTATTGCTGCTGTTGTTGCTGTCGTCCGGGGCAGCGATGGTAGGCTTGTCACCCTTGTCCCCCGCCGGTGTACCCATATTGGTCTGTGTATCGAATACGCTCTTCTCCAGCTTCGAACCGAATTGGAAGGAGTCGAATTTGACCTCAACCATAACGGCTGCGTTCGCGTCGCTCACTTGAACTTTGCTCGGCGCATAGTCGGATTTGTTCAGCCAAATCTTCTGCCGTGCGAGCGATCCGTTCTGATAGTTCGCCATAACGTCAAATACATACGCATCATTGTCTACCGCAAACTGGCGGGAGTTGTCCAGCAGAATGCTCTGCACCAGCGTTTGGTACAAGTAGACTTGTCCTTGATTAGCCGGCCAATCGCTTTGGAAACGGAACACTTTATTGAGGCGCGGCGTTAGAACGAATACGCCTTCATCGTTGCGAAGCACAATTTGCGTAATATCCTTCTTCGCGTTCGTAAGCGCAATGCGGTAATACTGCGGCTTCTGGAACGAAACGTCCACCTGATACTCCAGCGGCTGCTGGCCGGTATGCAGCGTCATGGTGCCCTTGCCGTGATAGCTTTCCAACCCGTTCAACGTTTTGTCCAAATCTTTGACAACCGATTCCGCGTCCTTAGTCCCGCAGCCTGCGAGCACCGCCGTGAGGCATAGCAAGATTACCGCGAGAAAACTGATTCGACGACGCATGAGATCAACCCCTCATTCCATTGAATTAAACGTACCCGGAGTTGTACGCATGCTGCAAAAAAGTTTGCAGCTCGTACGGGACATAAGCCGTTTACGCTTCAGATGTTCTATGTCTATGAGGGGACTTGGACAATTATGCAGACTAGCATGACAAGCTTATTGAACGAGAATGATTTAGATTTGGACTAATAACAAAATAATGGAAGATAGCCCCAAACAAGTGCTAAGCAGCATGAGAACCATCAGCACCTGCTTCGTATTAAGCCCCGCGCGAAGCAACCGGTAATGGGCTTGAGTGGCATCCGCTTGATACATCGGCTTCCCCTCCATGAATCGCTTCACAACGACGAACAAATTATCAAAGATCGGCACGCCAAGCGCCAATATCGGGATAAACAACGAGAGCACCGTCGCCTGCTTGAACGCCCCGTCCAGCGCAATCACTGCAAGCAGGAAGCCTAAGAAGGTTGCACCGGCATCTCCCATGAATACTTTCGCAGGCGGCTTATTGTAACGTAAATAGGCGATCGTAACGCCCAGTAGAATAATCGCCATCATGGCCGAGTTAGACTGTCCCATCGCGATTGCAACAATGAAGAGAGTTGTCGCCGAAATCGCCGACAGTCCTCCCGCCAGCCCGTCCAGACCATCCGAGAAGTTAATCACTGTCGTCACGCCAAAAATCCAGATGATCGTAAGCAGAAACTGCAGGACGACAGGCAGCATGATATAGTCGCCGGTAAACGGATTAATGAAGCCCGTAAACACGATACCGGATGCGTACACAAGAATAGCAGCCGATAGTTGAACGACCAGCTTCGGCAAGGCAGGGAAGTCTTTGCCCTTTGTTTTGTACCAATCATCGATGGTGCCAATGATGAGCAGCAGAACTCCGCCCGCGATCAGAGCGCCGGTCTCCCACGTAAATCCTCTCGTAACCGCAAGATATGTAATGAAGAATCCAATGAAGATCGCATAGCTGGCCGTAAGCGGAATCGGCTCTCGGTGAAGCTTCCGCTCCACATTCTTGCGGGGCTTGTCCACAAAGTCGAACTTGAACGCGAGCTTGCTGAAAGGCGGAATAAGCAGATACACGATTAGAAAGGAAGCTAGAAATGCAATGAAATAAATAATGATCTCACCACCATCGTTTATTTGGGTCACATCCTATATTCAACCTTATTAAACGACTTCTATTCGCAGGATGTTGCATGAAGTGCCAAAAAGTTACAAAAAAATCTGCTTTTGCAAATGTACGCGGCTTTCATCCCCATTTACAAAATTTCCATTTATTTCACATCCGTAGTTAATATAACGCTCTTATTCTAGTAGAAAGTTACGCATTTACACCGACGCTTTAAAGGGGAGAGTTGAAGAGATGATGAAGAAGTCCCGCTTGTCCACATGGGCTGCAGTCGCAGGCATCGTATCCGTTGCTGTACTGAGCTCGCAAATCGTAGAAGCCGCTGATACAGCGCTCAAAGCGATCGCAGTCAAAGTAAATCTATTTGCAGGAGACAACGAAGTGGCACTCGATAAGGACGCCGTTACAATCGACGGCAGCCTGTATGTGCCGGTTAGAGCGATGGGTGAAGCCCTCGGCCAACATGTAGCATGGGATAACGCGAGCAAGAAAGTTACAATCCGCGAGTATCCTTTTGTAGAAGGCAAGTATACGTGGACGAACGCGCCAGACCTCGGCCTCGGATTGAAAGAAGGCGGCTTCTCGGGACTTCTTCACATGCCTGGCGATCCGGACGACGTGTTCTACACGCTGGCTGACCGCGGTCCAAACGGACAAATCACGATTGATAAGACCGTAAATCGTACCTTCCCGGTACAGGATTATGTGCCGCGTTTCTATAAAATCAGGCTTGAGGATGGTAAAGTGACCATTCTGGAGACGACAAAGCTGCTGCTTCCTGAAGGCACGAAAGGCGCTGTCTCCGGCAACCGCAACACGACAGGCCTCAGCAACATCGCAAGCGACGAGAAGTCTTACGACAATACGGGCACGAAGCTGCTGACGCTTGACCCGGACGGACTTGATCTCGAAGGCATCGCATACAGCCCATCTGACGATACGCTCTGGATGGCTGACGAGTACCGCCCTTCGCTCATTCAATTGAAGCGTGACGGCACAATCATCAGCCGCTACGTGCCGGTTGGCGACAAGGCGAAGCTTACGGGCGCGCAAATTCCAATCGTTGAAGCAATCCCGGCTATCTATTCGAAGCGTATCGTGAACCGCGGCTTCGAAGGCGTAACGATCAGCCCGGACGGCAAGTACCTGTACGCGTCGATCCAAAGCCCGATGGCTGTGCCTGACAAAGCGACAGGCGAAGCGTCCCGTAACCTGCGCATTCTGAAAATGGACCTCGCTACGAAGAAAATCATCGGCGAGTACGTATATGTTGCTGAAGATGCGAAGACGTTCATGAACGTATCGCAGAAGGACGTTGTTATCTCCGATCTGCATGCGCTGTCGACAGACGTGCTGCTCGTGGACGAGCGTGACAAGAACGAAGGCGCTGCCGCGCAAATCAAGCGCGTGTACAAGATCGACCTGTCCAAAGCGACGAATATCTTGAACAACGCCGATGTTAGCGGCAATGCCGAAGGACTTAGCGGCGAGAACCTGAAATCGGCTGGTGTTGCAACAGCGCCAAAATCGTTGATCCTCGACCTGACGAAGCTCGGCTATCCGTGGGAGAAGTTCGAAGGCCTGACAGTGCTGAACAAGAACACGATCCTTGTTGCGAACGACAATGACTTCGGCGTAGGCGAATACGACGCAAACGGCGTTCTGAAGGTAACGGATAAGCAGACGCAAGTGTGGGAGATCAAAGTAAAAAATTTGTGGTAATAAGCGAGTTGTGTGCGGGAGAGGTACTTGGTACCTCTCCTGTTTTTTGTCTAACTCTACCGTAATCTCCTCCGCTCCACGGTTAACGGACACCGCTGCACTTATTTGCCGCAAATTGGCTTTCGCCACGCGCTAACGGACTGGAGCAACCCTATTCGGTCCAAAATAGGGCAACTATGGAGGAACTCTGCGAGGATTGCTCTAGTTCGGGTTGTACATTCATATCGACCTTTTATTCAACTGGGCCTGCTTTTCCATCTCCACAGCGACATACTTCATGAATTGTTTCGCTTCGTCCGATACTCCAGCCTGAATCGGGTACGTCAACCAGCATTCCTCGTAAAAGTAATTCTTATCTTTAAGAGGAACCATAAAGATTTCGCCCGTCTGCGCTTCTGGAAAGCTGTTGAACATGAACTCATGCACGACCGAGCACGCACGTCCTCTTTTGACCGCGTCTTTGAGAATTCCGATGTTATTGGAGGCTAATAGAATCGGGCTGTCTTTGTGAAACAAGCTGACCCAAGCCTTGCCCTGCACCGAGTTATGGATCACGACCTCCTCATTCCTCAAATCCTCAGGCGTAACGAAATCGAGATTGAAGAAACGCGACTCTCTCGCGAAACAGACGGCAAGCCTTGTTCTAGTCATGTATTCATAACCAATATCTTTCTCATGTGCAATTTCGCTCGCGGGATGAGGATGAATGACGATATCTACGCTTCTTGCGCGGATACAATCAAAGATATCTTCGCGATTCTTCTCATCGATCGTTACATCGACGTCGCCGAAATCGGCTTTAAATGCGAGCGATGCCTCATAGACAATTTGAACAGCTCTTTATTTTATTTAAATTTACATAATAGCCTGCCTCCTCTACAATTACTCTGTTGGAAATTTTTCGACATATTTTTACAAAATATTTACTTATGGAGTTGATGCTTTCGGGTCTATTGGAGATAGCCCCTTGTCTATTTGGCGAAATTTGGCGACAAATTCCTAGCACTTTTCTAGCAATTTGATCATGTCGCTGCTCTTTTTAGCTGGGGCCATACACAAATCAAATAGTTTTTACACATTTTTTTTAACACTTTACCTCTACTATTAGCACCATGGACTGACAAACGAAGTATACGGGAGGAAGAACATTAGTGAGACTATCCATTCGCACAAAGCTAATGTCCAGCTTTATAGCCATTCTTGTGCTCTTGGTAGGGATCGGAACGCTAGCCATCGTACAAATGGCATCCCTGCAAAATTCCAGCTATATCGTACAAACGAACTGGCTGCCGAGCATTAACAAGATTGGCGTCATCAAGGATTACTTTAGTGAAGCTCGTGTAAACGTTAACAAAATCAACATGGAAAGCACCCCTGCCAACATCGATACAATCGCCCAAACGATTAATGACAGCATGGCTGCAATTAACAAAGAGATGCAAGCCTATGAGTCATTTATTATATCCCCCGAAGAAGATGCGATCTTCAATAAGCTGGAGAAAGACTTGCAAGCCTACAGCGATCACTTGCCTGGGATCATCCAAGCTCGCAAAGACAATCAGCCGGAGAAAGGGTATCAGCTTGTAAACGAACTGACGCCAGTTCGCAAGCTTGTGACCGAAGACTTCAACAAGTGGATCGAATTCAACAATCGCGGCTCCCAAGCAGAGGTCGATAAAGCCGCTCATACGAACTCCGTCGGCAAATCGCTAATCATCATATTCGGCATTATCGCAGTCGTCATCGGTATCGCGCTTGCACTTTGGATGTCCGAAATGATGGTGAAAGCCATCCGCTCCATTCTGGACGTTGCTCTCAAAGCAGCGAAAGGCGACCTCCGAGATCAAGCGAAGGCGCGCACGAAGGACGAGCTCGGCACACTTGCAGCTGCATTCAACGAAATGATGGATAATTTGCGGGGGCTGATCGGCCAAACAGTCAACTCTTCGCAGAACGTATCCGCGGCATCCCAAGAGATTTCCGCTACGACGGAGGAGATCGCCAAAGGCAGCACCGAGCAAGCGGAATCCGCTCAGACGATCAGCGAGCTTGTCCGCGAAATGTCGGTAGCGGTTAGCGATGTCGCAACGAAAGCAAGCCTGGTTGCAGAGCTGTCCGATAAGACGAAGCGCGGCGCAGAGACCGGCAACGAGACGATTCAAGCATCCGTTCAAAGTATGGAGAACCTCTCTTCCCAGATGAAGCTTCTTGAGAAAGATTCACAGAAGATCGGCCAGATTATCGAAGTGATCGACGAAATCTCCGAACAGACGAACCTGCTTGCCCTGAATGCAGCGATTGAAGCTGCACGCGCAGGCGATCAAGGTCGCGGCTTCGCCGTCGTCGCCGATGAAGTACGCAAGCTCGCGGAACGAAGCAGCGAAGCGACACAGCAGATTGCCGGAATCATTAAAGGCATGCAGCATAACACCGACCAAAGCTTGAAAGCCATGGAGCACGCGACCTTGCAAACGTCTAAGACAGGTCAAACGTTCCAGAGCATTGTACGCATGGTAAGCGATACAGCGGATCAAGTGACCGAAATCGCGGCTGCCAGCGAAGAGCAAGCGGCTCAAACTGTCGAAGTCATGCGCGCCGTTGAGACGATTGCCGCGGCAAGCGAAGAATCGGCAGCCGCAGCACAAGAGACGGCCAGCTCCTCCCAAACACTTGCACATCTATCCGAAGAACTTAACCAGCATATCAACTACTTCAGAGTCTAACATCATGATGTAAAGCAGTCGGCTGCTTCCTTATGCGGCCGGCTTTTATTTTCATAGTCTCCCTATATACCAACAATCGAACTTACCAGGAGGAATATGATGAAACTCTCTATCCGAGGCAAACTGATGTCCAGCTTTATCGCTATACTGGTTCTGCTGTCGGGGATTAGCATCCTCGCTATCGTGGAGATGGGATCTTTGCAGAAATCGAGCTCTATCGTACAAGGCAACTGGCTGCCTAGCATTAACAAGATCGGTGTTATCAAAGACTATTTCGTTGAAGCACGTGTTAGCGTCAACAAGATCAACCTCGAGAGCAACCCGGCTGAAATCGATAATATCGCAACATCGATTACAGACAACATTGCAGCTGCTCAGAAGGCAATGCAGGACTACGAATCGTACATCATTTCGGATGAGGAGGATAAGATCTTCAAATCGCTTGAAGAGCATATTCAAGCTTATTCCGATCAGATGCCTGCCATTATTCAAGCCCGCAAAGACAATCAGCCGGAGCAAGGCTATAAGCTGCTGAATGATCTGACGCCTGTCCGCAAGCAGGTCATGGAGGATTTCGCTAACTGGATCGACTTCAACAACGATGGAGCCAAAGCTGAGGTTGATAACGCCGCACAGACGAATGCGGTTGGCAAAACGCTTATTATCGTGTTCGGCATCATCGCCGTATTGATCGGCATTAGCCTTGCATTCTGGATATCGGATTCGATGGTTAGATCAATCCGTTCCATTCTCGAAGTGGCCACGAAAGCGGCAAAAGGCGATCTCCGCGACAAAGCGAATGCGAAGAGCAAAGATGAGCTTGGTACGCTGGCCGCTGCATTCAACGATATGATGGACAATCTGCGCCAGTTGATCAGTCAGACATTGTACTCCTCGCAGAGCGTATCCGCTGCTTCGCAGGAAATTTCCGCAACGACCGAGGAAATTGCCAAAGGCAGCACCGAGCAAGCGGAATCGGCACAAATCATTAGCGAGCTTGTCCGTGAAATGACGATCGCCGTTAATGACGTCGCGACGAAAGCCAGCATGGTATCCGATCTGTCAGAAAAGACAAAACGCGGCGCGTTGAGCGGCGGCGAGACGATCCATGCGTCCGTTCAAAGCATGGAGAATCTGTCGTCGCAGATGAAGCTCCTGGAAACCGATTCGCAGAAGATCGGCCAAATCATCGAGGTTATCGACGATATTTCCGAGCAGACGAACCTGCTTGCGCTGAACGCTGCCATTGAAGCAGCAAGAGCCGGCGAGCAAGGCCGCGGCTTCGCGGTCGTTGCCGATGAAGTGCGTAAACTCGCGGAACGCAGCAGCGAAGCAACGCAGCAAATTGCCGGCATTATTAAGGGGATGCAGCATAACACCGACCAAAGTCTGCGGGCGATGGAGCTTGCCACAACGCAAACGTCCAAAACCGGTCAGACGTTCGACAACATCGTTCGCATGGTCACTGAAACGGCCGACCAAGTAACGGAGATCGCAGCAGCAAGCGAGGAGCAAGCCGCTCAGACGGAGGAAGTGATGCGCGCTGTCGAGACGATTGCGGCAGCAAGCGAAGAATCCGCTGCAGCAGCGGAAGAAACGGCAAGCTCCTCGCAAACGCTCGCTCATCTCTCCGAAGAGCTGAACAAGAATATTAACTTCTTCAAGGTATAAGTCTAGCCTGTTTATGAGGCGGGTGTGAGGCGGGTGTGAGGCGGGTGTGAGGCGGGTGTGAGGCGGGTGTGAGGCGGGTGTGAGGCGGGTGTGCGGACTGGCGCCAGGCTATGGTGGATTTATCCTACGGAAAGTGGCTAAATGCCCCGTTTGGGCAGGCTATGATGGAAAAATCCACTCATTGACGCGCGAAACAAGCATTTTCGGCCCATTCTGCTGAAAATGAGTGGATAAATCCATTATAGCTATCAAAAACGGTCGTTTATGGGCAAAATGAGTGGATAAATCCATTATAGAAAAAAGCAAAATACGAAATACCCTCTCCCGTTCGGGAGAGGGTATTTCGCATCAATCAAATATTCCGCCGATACTGCCCGCCTACCTCGTACAGCGCATTCGTGATCTGCCCGAGGCTAGCGACCTTCACCGTCTCCATCAGCTCCGCAAACAAATTGCCGCCGCTAACTGCCGTTTGCTGCAGCTGCTTCAAGGCCTTGAGCGCCTTACCCTTATGCCGCTCCTGGAATGCTCGCAGGTTCGCGATCTGCTGCTCCTTCTCTTCCTTTGTCGCTCTCGTCAGCTGCAGTTCCATCGCTTCTTCCTGCGATGGATGCGGATTCAGAAACGTATTGACGCCGATAATCGGCAGCTCGCCGCTATGCTTTTTCATCTCGTAGACCATGGATTCATCCTGGATTTTGCCCCGCTGATACTGTGACTCCATCGCTCCAAGCACACCGCCCCGCACATGAAGACGCTCAAACTCAAGCAGCACTGCCTCCTCCACGAGATCGGTCAGCTGCTCGATGAGGAACGAGCCTTGCAGCAAGTTCTCGCATCGCATCAGTCCGAGTTCCTTGTTGATGATGAGCTGAATCGCCATCGCCCGGCGGACCGCTTCTTCGGACGGCGTCGTCACCGCTTCGTCGTACGAGTTCGTATGGAGCGAGTTGCAATTGTCCATAATCGCCATCAGCGCCTGCATCGACGTGCGGATATCGTTGAAGTCTACCTCCTGCGCGTGCAGTGAACGGCCCGACGTCTGGATATGGTACTTCAGGTTCTGACTGCGCTCGTCAGCACCGTATTTGTCCCGCATCACAACCGCCCAGATACGCCGCGCCACACGCCCAATAACGGAATACTCGGGATCGAGCCCGTTGCTGAAGAAGAACGACAGGTTCGGCGCGATATCATTAATGGACATCCCTCTGCCCAAGTAATATTCCACATACGTGAAGCCATTCGCGAGCGTAAAAGCAAGCTGCGTAATCGGGTTCGCCCCCGCCTCGGCGATATGGTAGCCGGAGATCGAGACCGAGTAGTAGTTGCGAATACGATGATCAATAAAATATTGCTGAATATCGCCCATCATCTGCAGCGCGAACGGCATCGAGAAGAGGCAGGTGTTCTGCCCCTGATCTTCCTTCAGCATATCCGCCTGCACCGTGCCGCGAACGTTATGCAGTGTCTCCCGCCGAATCTGCGCGAGCTCCTCCTCCGTAAGCGCCCTGCCGAGCTTCGCGGCGGCGGCTTCCGTCTGCTGCTCAATCGCCGTATTCAGAAACATCGCCAGTATGATCGGCGCCGGACCGTTAATCGTCATCGATACCGACGTCGACGGATGGCATAGATCGAAGCCGGCATAGAGCTTCCGCATATCGTCGAGAGTGCAGATGCTGACGCCGCTCTCGCCGATTTTGCCATAGATATCGGGGCGGTAGGCCGGGTCTTCGCCATACAGCGTCACGGAGTCGAACGCCGTGCTGAGCCGCTTCGCCGTGTCATCCTTGGACAAGTAATGAAACCTGCGGTTCGTCCGCTCCGGCGTTCCTTCTCCGGCAAACTGCCGCTTCGGGTCCTCTTCCTTCCGCTTAAACGGGAAGACGCCCGCTGTAAAAGGAAACTGGCCAGGTACATTTTCCTTGTACATCCAGCTAATAATATCCCCATAATCGCGGTACGCAGGCAGCGCGATTCGCGGGATGTCGAGACCAGAGAGGCTTCGCGAATAGAGCTCCGTCACGATCGGTTTGCCTCTAACGTACGCTGTGTAAGTCCGCTCACGGTATGCCTGCGACACAGCTGCCCAGTCCGTCTGCAGCTTCCGTGTATACGCGCTCAGCTTACTCGCATACGTATCTTTGAGCTGCTCGAGCGCAGACAGTACGGCCCCATCACCGTGCTGCCCTTGTTGGCGCGCCGCCTCGATGGCGCCTTCAATGCGGTAGCAGGCTGCGGCTGCATCCGCCTGCTCCTCCCCGAGCCGCCGATATTGCCGCACCGCAGCGGCAATTTCGCTCAAATATCCGCTTCGGTCATCGGGAATGATCGTCCGCTTGACCGAAGATTCTTGCCCTGCTTGCACCAAGGCCGCCGGCGGCGCCCAGCCTAGGCCGCACTGCTCATTCAGCTTCGCAATGAGCGCGGCGAAGAACCGGTTCATGCCGGTGTCGTTGAACTGGCTCGCGGTCGTGCCGTACACCGGCATATCCTGCCAGTCGCGGTCGAACTGTACGCGGCTGCGCTGCACTTGCTTCTTCACGTCGCGCAGCGCGTCCTCGGAGCCGCGACGGTCGAATTTATTGATGACGAACAGATCGCCGTAATCGATCATCTCGATCTTCTCCAATTGGCTCGGCGCGCCATACTCGCTCGTCATCACATAGACGGAGAAGTCGGCAACGGCGGTAATCTGATTATCCGCCTGCCCGATGCCGCTCGTCTCGACAATGATGAGCTCATAGCCTGCCGCCCTCGCCGCGGCAATGGAATCGGCAAGCGCGCTCGACAGCTCCGAGCGCGAGCCGCGCGTCGCGAACGAGCGCATGAAGACGCGGTCGGCGTATACCGCGTTCATCCGGATGCGGTCGCCGAGCAGCGCGCCGCCTGTCTTCTGCTTGGTCGGGTCCACGGACAGCACGGCAATCCGCCGCTCCGGATAATGCTGCAGGCAGCGGTGGACAAGCTCGTCGGTGAGCGAGCTTTTGCCGGCGCCGCCAGTTCCGGTGATGCCGAGCACCGGGGCCAACGTCGGTACTGGTGCCGATGTTCCACCGCCCCCGGCCGGTGCAGCCAGCTTGCCGACTTCGGCGAACAGCGCATCAAGCCGCGCCTTCTCCTCGCGCGTCGTCGAAGGCTCTATCTTCAGCTCGGCCAGCGTCATAAACTTCGCCGTCATGCTGTCATTTTTCGCTGCGAGCGCCTCCGGCTTGCTCTCGAAATCCGCAACCGTACTGAAATCGCACGCCTGCAGCATCACATTAATCATCCCTTGCAGGCCAAGCTTCCGCCCATCTTCGGGGGAGAATATCCGACTAACGCCATATTGATGCAGCTCATCCATCTCAGACGGGATAATTACGCCCCCGCCGCCTCCGAAGATGCGGATATGACCAGCGCCTTGCTCGCGCAGCAGGTCCAGCATGTATTTGAAAAATGCGACATGCCCACCTTGATACGACGATACCGCTATTCCTTGCACATCCTCTTGAATGGCTGTGCGGACAATTTGGTGCACCGACCTGTTATGTCCCAGATGGATGACCTCCGCGCCGCTCGCTTGCAATATCCGTCTCATAATGGTAATCGAAGCATCATGACCGTCAAACAACGCGGAAGCCGTGACAAAACGAATGTGATGCACCGGCACATATCGACTGACCTCTTCGCTCATACCGATCGCCTCCGAAGCTATCCTTGTTTGTTATCTGTATGCTTTCGGCGCGAGGGTCATGTTGCCGGACATGCAAATAAGGCCCCGGACGTGGTGTCCGGAGCCCCTTCTTCGATCCATTATGCTGCCGGGATATATTTAACCGGCAAAATCAATTCAACCGTCGTGCCAACGCCGACCGCGCTCTCAATCCGCAGGCTGCCTGAGTGAGCTTCCATGATCTGGTGGCAGACCATTAAGCCCAGGCCAGTTCCTTTCTCCTTCGTCGTATAGAACGGTTCGCCAACCATCGCCAGCCGATCTTCATGAATGCCGCAGCCTTGATCCTTAATCCGAACCACAACCTGCTGCTCGTTGGCTTGCATCTGAATGATAATCTCGCCGCCGCTTACCATCGATTCAATCGCATTTTTGAGCACATTGATGAATACCTGCTTCAGTTGATTCTGCTGGCAGTAGACGAGCGGAATGTCCGGCGCAAGCTCGGCCTTAATCTGCACGTCTCTCAAAATCGCTTCCGTGTCGAGGAGCGCGATTACATCGTCCAGCATTTTGCGTATATCGTTCATTTCAAAAACAACCGCCTGCGGCTTCGCAATAACGAGAAACTCGCTGACAATATCGTTAATCCGGTCGAGCTCCGAGAGCATGATCTCGTAATACGCATGATCGATCTTCTTGCTGTACAGCTGCACGAAGCCCCGCAAGGACGTCAATGGATTCCGAATTTCATGCGCTACACCTGCGGCCAGCTGCCCAACGACAGACAGCTTCTCGGATTTCAGCAGCAGCTCTGCCGTCCGCTTGAGCTCGGTTATATCTTTGGCAATACCATAGACGCCTATCACTTGACCGCTGACAATGATCGGAACCATCTTCAAGTTCACGCTGATGTGGGACCCATCCTTGTGGAGAATCTTAATTTCGATGCTTTGCGATTCCCCTTGGAGCGACTGGTCAAATACAACTTTAGCTGGCTTTCGGTCCGGTTCATTAATAAATTGGCAGAAGGATTGACCCAGCAGCTCGTCCAGCTGATAACCGACAATCCTCACGATCGCCGGGTTCGCACTGACCATGTGAGCACTTAGATCAAGCGAGAAGATCGCATCCGGATTGTGATCCACGAGCGACTTGATCGCCTGCTCATTCTCCGCCAGCTTGCGCTCATTCCGCTTACGTTCCGTAATATCGCGGCATAGCAGCTGCATAGCCGGTTTGCCCATGTACGCAATCGGTACGCAAGTCACTTCTACGTCAATCGCTTGTCCATCCACACGCTGGAAAATATGCTCGCTCGGAACGCCATGCTGTGTGGAAAAAAGCAGCTTGAAATCATTTTGGACGAGTCGGGCAATCGGCGTGCCAATCATGTGCTGCACATTCGCGGCTCCGAATACTTTTGCCCCGGCTGGATTAATAAATACAATTGCCTCTTCACAATAAACCACGATCGGCTCAGGCAGATGCTCCACAAGAATGCGGTACCGCTCCTCACTCTCGGTTAAATCCTTCTTCGCCCGTTTGACCCAGAAATATAGTATAAAAGCAGTTATGAATACATAGAAAATCCCTTTGGAGGTATGGATCCGTATCAAATTCGAAATATGCAGCAGCTCCATAATCTCATCAGACAGTACAATCCAGATGCTTCCGATGATGACATAAGAGAGCGCAATTCGGAGCGCCGTATTGGGTTGTTTCGCATTTGGCTTATTATGCATAATTATACGTTCTACCTCTGCTTCGAAAAATAGTCTATCATCCGTTTTCCTGTCAAGTATACCATTTATCGGTTGTAAGAAGCTTATAGTTCTTTTTACCAGTGTCGCATTAGCATAATAAAAACCCTCGACAATAAGCGTCGAGAGCCTGAAAGACTAGATTATAATGTTTCAACTAAATTCTTCACGCATTCCGCCGCACCACGTCAGCACCTTCCGATGAAGTCCGATCAGCCATTCCGGTGCCCCATCCAGCTCGAGCCCTTCGATGCATCTCAAGAGTCTGGCGTAAGAGTAGAGCCGGGAGAATCGTCTGAATAATGGCAGCTGATGGTGAAGCTCATCGATGTGGTGATCATTGAGTGATCTTATTGATGCGTACCCTTGCAAAAATAGCGCTCGAGCGCTGGCAGCTTGAGCTTCTTCGAGGTCGTCCAAATCAGCGAGAGCAGCTGCAATGTCCATGGTGTACCAGTGGTACATCGCATCATCGAAGTCGATGACACTGAATGGTGCACCGAATGATGCACGGGTTGAAGCAGCGTCAGCCTCCGCTTGAGCTCTATCGAACACATTATCGAGCTGGAAATCATAATGGATTATTCCCGCATGCTCCGCTCCATTCGGCAGACTGCGGAGCCATTGCTCCACGCGCCTGCACGCGGCGATGGCTGCATCCTCGTTCGGATGACGCTCCAGCACTTCGGAGATGAAGCGGAGTGTATCTTCCCAGCTTCGCCGTGCCGTCAGATCGGCAGACACTTCATAGTCAGCTGCATGCAGATGCAGCTGTGCCAACGATTGGCCCCATCGCTGAAGCTGATCCTCTGTCATCCGGTCAGCCTGCACACGGTTCCCTTCGGCTTGTTCAAACACAACACCGTAATAGCGTCCCTGCTCCGTCTCTATCGTCTCGATGAGCCGACCATTCAAGGATGGGACCGGCGGGGCCGCAGCATATCCCCGCTCTATTAAGTAGATGATATAGTGGAGCTCTGCATGTATATTCGCGATCGAATTATCAGCCTCGTGAACAAACCGAAGCCAGAACGGCTTGCCCCCGTCTGCTTCAAAGCGGTATACAAAATTGCTGCTAGCTCTCCAGAACTTTAGCGAATTCGCTTCGTGCTCCCAATTCAGAACAAGCTGTCCAGCAGGCGTGTCATCTACTGTTCCAAGCCACATATTTACAAGTAACATCATCGTCGCCTGTCGGCCTCCCATTGCCTATGAGAGGAGTTAGACTGCCCGTTAGACTGCCCGACCTCTCAACGGTCTATTGTCATGTTCGTTCGTATGCAAACATCATCACTCCTTTATGTAAGAGATAGGTTTGAAGCCGTCAATCTGGCCCGTCCGTAACTGCATACTTACGGGTTAGTTTTATTGTAGCTTGCTGCGCGAGAGACTTCCATATATTTCTATTCAATCATTTCCGAATGTAGCATAGTGGAGTTATACAAGGAGTAAGGGAGTGCACGGCATGGACAATTCGAATTCGCGGCACATCATTAAAGACCAATGGAACGAATGGGCCGATTCCTGGTACTTGCGTTATCGGACAGATGAAGCCATCGCCAAAATCATCGACGATCCAGCATCCGCGTTCCATCCCGCAACCTACGCAATCATTCGCGAAGCATTACCTAATCTGCAGGGCAAGCGGGTCTGCGTCCCGTCGAGCGGCGACAATCACGCGGTGTATGCTTTTCAGCTTCTCGGCGCACAGGTCACTTCATGCGATATCTCGGAAAAGCAAATTGCGAACAGCTCCTCCATTGCTCGCAAGCATGGCTGGGATATTGAGTTTGTGGTAGACGATACGATGCAGCTTGGCCGCGTGCGGACAACGCCTACGACCTGGTGTACACCTCGAACGGCGTACACGTGTGGCTTCATGATTTGAAAGCGATGTACCGGAATATTCACCGTGTTCTGAAGACTGGCGGTTATTCGGTCATGTTCGATGTTCATCCGTTCATGCGTCCTTTCTCGGGGGAGGCTGGCACGCTTGAAGTCGTGAAGCCTTACGACAAGACCGGTCCCATCGGAGATGTTCCGAGGTACAGATGGCGCGTGCAGGACTTTGTGAATGCGATAGTTTCATCTGGCCTAAGCTTGGCGCGGCTGGAGGAAATGTACGCGGTAGACGGTACATTCTGGGTAGACGAATCGGACGACGATGTGAAACAGCCGTCGCAGGCCGAGCTGGACAGCTATTGTGATTGGAAGTCGAATCCGCTTGCGGCATTGCCGCAGTGGCTGGCGGTGCGTTCGGTGAAGTAGGGGGCAGAGGCTTAGGCGCGCATCTCTTGCAGAACTTGGCTCTAAGTGTACAGTTCGGAGTCCCGCCCCTCTCTATATTGGATATTTCCACTAAGAAACGGTTCAGTCGCAGAAAAATGCAGCCTATGTTGGAAATATCCACTCATTTTTACCTCTAAACGCCCCGAAATAGGCGATTCCGCAGAAAATGAATGGAAAACTCCAATATAGCCAAGCAAAAAGGCCGATTTCAGCAAAAATGAGTGGATTTTTCCATTATAGCCTTTCAGCGAAACGCTGATTGCAATGAAAAAAGCGTGCATTTCGCTGTGAAATGCACGCTTTTACTCATTTCAACCGCGCAGAAGCCTGGCAGCCACGCTTACTCCTGCTCCGACACGCGATATGCGCCGTAGACGGCAAGATCGTCCTCGCCGAGATGTGCGAGCACGTCCTCGCTCGCGCTGGTCGGCTCGCCCGCCGCTGCCGCAAGGCGCTGCCACAGCTGCGTACGGTCGTACCGCTGATGCACCTTGCCGAATGCGTGGCGATCCAGGATCGCCTTCGCTTCGGCAAGGTCCCCGCGGTCGAACAAGAAGCTCGCCTTCCGCTCGATCAGCGCGTCGTCCTGCAGCGAGTCGACCTGCGCGAACCACTGCGCGCGCTCATCGAGAGCCTCCGCTCCGAAGTGCGCGAGCGTCACGTCGCGCTCGAAGAACAGCTGCGGGTGCAGGCTCCACGCAGCCGAACGAATCTGCGCGTACGCAGCGCGCGAGCCGGCGTAATCGCCCCTGCTTACGCGCAGCAGCCGGCCAAGCAGCGCATAGCCGCAGTCCAGCTGGACCGCCGAGAGCGCAGCAATCGCCTCGTCCAGCAGGCCTTGCCCTGCCAGCCATACGGCGTAGTAATACCGCCACAGCTGGCTGTGCTCTTCGCCAGCATCGCCAGCTGCGCTAGCAGCGACGTCCGCGGCCCACAGCAGCGCGTCGCCGAGCTGCTCCAAACCGGACGGCGGCCAGATGCAATCCTCGGCCGCCGGCGGAGCCGCAAGCGCGCCAGCGTCGCCGCCCCGATAGGGGGCCGCAAGCGCCAGCCACGGCGCCGTGCCCGCACGCGGTATCCAATCGAAGAGGGGAACCTCTTCGATTGGAATCAGCTGCGGCGCCGGCAGCGCCAGCTCGCGGATCTCCAGCGGCTCCGCGCTTGGGATCCAAAATTCCGTATGCACATGCCGCGCACCTGGCTGCAGCTTCGAATTATCCGCTTGCTCCAGCAGCGGACCTGCCTGGATCTCGACGTAACTCTCCCGGCGGATTGCCGTCGAATGTGCCCAGTTCTCATGCTTGCCGAGTCCGTAGAGCCACAGCTTGATGCCCGGCGTCTCCGCCGGATCGGCGATATGGTACAAGCCGCTGCCGAGGCTTGGCGTGTACATGCCGAACGCGTTGCAGTCGGCTGTCTTCCAGAAGAAGCCTTGCATCCGATCGAAGTCCTCCAGCGTATAACCGCGCTTGCCGTCCCACTCGATCTCCTCCAGAATGTCCGCATGCCGCAGCACACGACCCGTCGGAAAATGAAACTGCGAGTCCGCGCGCGCCGGCAGCGCCGCATTGGACCATGACATCCAAGCATGCGCCTCCGAGGTCGGGTTGACGAACGTCGCCCGCTGCGTCAGATAACGATCCCGCTCCCCGAGCGAATACTCGACCGTCCACTGCATGCCGTAGCGCACTTCGCGCTCGCCGCACCAAATGTAGAGACGGTCGCCAATCTGCCGCGCCTCCGTATGAACAGCCTCGATCTGCACAGGTGTATGTGCAATCGGAAAGCTCACCTCAATGCCGCCGCTGATGAACGCCATGCGCGGCAGAATCCGCACTGGCCGCACCGCACCTGCGTCGAACAAAATCTCCTTGCCGCTCGCCTTATCGAAGATGGAATAGATTTTGCCGCCCAGGTCAGGACAGACGGTCACTTTCATCCATTCATTCTCGATCGCAATCATCCGAAACTTGCGCAGCACAGGACGCTCCGCCGTCTCGCTGAAGCTCTCGTACGGATAGATACCCTCTCCGTCGCAGACTGTCGGAATCGGTCCGCTTCCAATCATCGGATGATACAGCAGCGTCTCCTGCCATTCCGTCAGATTCAGCACGTCAGTCCACTCTCCTGCTGCACGCACTCCGCAATTAGGCGGTTTACCCGCTCACGCATCGCAAGCAGCCATGCGCTGCCGCGCTCATACTGACGGAACGTGATCGGTTCGCTCAGTCCCGCTTCCAACAGCTCTACTACGTCCTGCTTGCTCGTTAAGCTTTCGAGCAAACGAAGTGCACGAATGTCCTGCAGCGCTTCGCGCAGTACAGCCAAGCGGATCGAGCTAATTGGACCGTCTTCGCCCGGATACACGAGGAACGCATCGCCCGAAGGGAACGCCATGTCGGCGTCCGTCACTTGGAACGGATTGATTTCCCGGCGCGAACGCTGCGCGTACCAGTGATTGTAGCCCCAATGCAGGAAGCCTTGAATATCGTATTTGTACAGCTGCACGCCGATAATCCGGTTCCGCGCCGAAGGCATGTTGAAGAAGCGGTTCGACTCCTTATGCTTGTACTCGCAGCAGCAGTAGTACGCCCACAGGTTGTCGGCATTGTTCTCGATATAGGTATGGATATGCTCTGTCGAAACGACCGGATGCGTCAGCAGGCCGCGCTTGTAGAAATCATACTCAGACAGCGCATCGATAATTGGGAATTCATCCTTCAGCAGTGTTCGAATCGTAGTGCTCGCGCTCGTATACGAATCCAGGCACCATGTGCCCGGCTCATCCGACAGATGGAAATAACTGCTCCGCTCAAGCCCATGCGCCTTAACAAATTGCACAAGCGCCGGAATGAACTGCGTCAGGAATTCTAGGTAAGCTTCGCCTTCCGCATCCGTTTCCCAGCCGAAGATTTGGCGCTGCTCTCCCTCGCCATCCACTTCCGCAAAGATCTTCGGCGCATGCTTCGCTCCCCACTGCGTGAACAGATGGGAGTACTCGAAATGCTTCACGCCATTCCGCAAGCATACCTCGACCCAGCGCTCCAGCAGCGTGAAGTCGAAAGTATAAGCGCCCGACTCGCCCGCCAGCTTCACGCCAACAAGCTGAACCGTCGGACGATATTTACCGTAATCCAGCTCCAGCGGAGGCGAGAACAGCGGCGTCAAAATCATGTTCATGCCGGACTCTACATAGTGCGCCACGTACTTCTCGATGATCTGCCAGTGCGCTTCGGAGAACGTCTCCACCTTGTACCAGCTCGCGAGGCAATCAAGATAGAACCATTCCGTATGCACAAGCTGCTGCTCTGGCAGCTCTGCACCGATAACCTCCAGCTCAAACATGCCGGAGCCTAGAGCTTCGCCATTTTCTTCCGTGAACTCGATCTCCACAGGATATTTGCCAGGAGCCGCGTCGCCTGCGATTTGAACCGTCACCCATACCGACCGCCACTGATTCGGCAGCGCATGGACGCCTCCCGTTACCGCTTCCAGCGGATAGAGCGGATCCGGATACAAGCCCGGCGTCGTCCGAAGCAGATAGTCGTCCGGGTCATTATAGTTAGGCAGCTCGGAAGGCGCGAGACCGACGCTCTTCACTGTAATCGTCGAAGATTCCGCCAAGCCGCTCTTCACGGCCACCTTCAGATTTTTCATGAAAGCAGTCGTCCGGTACGCCACTTGGAATGAATAATATTCCCCGCGCAGCGCGGAGCCCCGCTCATAAGCAGCCTCTTGAAGCTCCTCATCGGCAAACACCTTTGCAAGCGAATGGAGGCATCTCGTCTCTAATTTCAACTGTTGCTCCGACATCCTTATGCCTCCTCCGATAATGCTGCCAGCAGCTTGCGATGCACTTCTGCAAAATGAACCGTATCCTCGTTCGCCTCATTAAAGCTCGTTAAGCAGGATGCCGTCAGCTCGTCAGCCAAAGCTTTGTTCTTCGCAGCCAACTGCTTCAACAGCTCGTAGTCTTCGCAGCCGGCACGCATCGCCTCTAGCCGCATGCTGCTAAGCGGACCATTCGCCCCCGGATAGGTGCAGTGCGTGTCGCCCGGCGGGAAGAATAGATCCGTCTGATTGAGCGGGTCTTTATCATCGTCGCAATGGTTAAGCCCCCAGTGCAGGAACCCTTCCAGATCATATTTGTAGTTGCCCCAGTGCAAGTAACGCGACCGGATCAGAGGCATGTCCCAAAGCCGGTTCAACCACTTACCGCCTGGAATGCAGCAGGTATAGTACCACAGCTTGTCCCCGAGCGAACGCAGCTTCTCGAACTGCTCCTGATTCTCTTGGTAGAAAATATTTTTCGGTACGAGAATATCGACCGCACCAGCCAAATCAACCGTCTCCACCGCTTCCAGCAGCGGAACGCCTGGCATAAACTTGCGCACGATACCGGACAGAATCCGGTATTCTGTCACGCTGTTCTCTGTCGGCTCATCGGCAACATGCTGCACGAGAATGTCCAGCCAGCAGTTATGCTCGAGGAATTCACGCCAAGCAGGCAGGAATTGCGATAGGTACGCATAACCTTCTGCCGCGATCGCCTTTAGCGCTTCGCCGCCATTCCACGTATTGAAAATGTGGAACTCGGAGCCCCAGAAGTCCTTGCGCCCTGCAACAAGGCCGCCTTCGATACCTGTGAATCCAAGCCCGAGATAGAGCCGAATGAGCCGCTCCGCACGCTCGAAGTTAAACGTGTATTGATCCTCGCCAACGAGCGAGACTTGAATCGCATCCATCGGCACCCAGAAATGCGTCTGCCGCGCTCTTCGCATGATGCGGCCGTATTTCTCGATCATGGCCCAATGCCCTTCCGACCACAGCTCCACGTTATAACGCTTCGCCATATTCGGCAGGCTGAACCAGTTCGTAACCGCAAGCGTCTCCTTCGCGGGCACGACCGCCTCGAACACGTCGACTTCTACCGGAATGAGACAGTTGTCTTCCCCGATCGTGATCGACAATTCGCCGGAAAACTTGCCCGGAGCAGCGTCCGCCGGAATCTCCCAGCATACATACAGCGCTTCGGTAGTCGCACGCGAAACGGTCTCTTCCGTCAACGGCTGTATCGCTTCATAGACGCGGAAAGGAGCTTGCCTCGTCGTATAGCCCTCCGCCGACTCGCCATCTTGCACGCAGAAGCTGATTGGACCTGTATTCTTCTCCACAAAAATATCGATTAATTGATTGAACTCCGGTTGGCCTAGAAACACAGTGCTTGTCGAATGAATAAATGAACAACGAATAGGAGCTTCCAGTGCAACATCGTTAAGCAAAATCTGGCATGCTGCGTAGCTCCCCCGAGCCGAATTCAGCTTGATCGTGCCAGCACCGCCGTCACTAACAACGCTATCCGTGTAGAGCCATTCATTCATACTGAATATTTCGTACTTGATCATAATTGCTGCTTCCTCCCAGCTACCGCGTTTGCTTTATTTGACGAACCCGCCCTCATGTTCCGTGAATGTCCGGTAATCGGCTCGAATCAATTCCCCTACAGGCTTAATCGTCTTCCGATCCATATGATAGATGCCGAACGTATCGATCCAATTGTTGTGGTTCACATACCAATCATACATAATCCAGTAATCAATGCCAGCTACAAAACCATCATGATTTCGAGTTCCGTCCGGATTGATAACGGCATATTCCATAAGCGCCTTGAGCGTTTCCTTATACGTCTCGATTTGGGAATCGGACACAACGTTGTTCTCGCCTGACCAATGACCGTATTCGGTATTGACGATCGGCTTGTTCGGCCACAGTCGGTTCGCGTCCTCCAGAAACTTCTTCGTCCCCTCGTAATACGTTCCCCCGTGGAAAATGCCAAAGTACATCGTCCAGCTTGCTACATCGAGCGGCTCCATCGAAGGATCATGCGCGCCTGGTTGGTCGGCTGCTGCGCTCTGCGTCGTCAGTCTTCCGTCCGGATAACGGGTCTTCAAATCATGGACAAGCCGCGTATTATACACGGTGCGCAGCTTGACCTCAACCGACTCGTTTTGCGTGCTCCACATCAGAACCGACGGACGGTTATATTGGGAGAACACCATCTCCCGCCACATTTGGTCGCTGAGCCGCTTCTCTTCCTGGATTTCAAAATGGTCCCGTGTAAACTGCCACAGCGGAATTTCACTCGCCGTCGAAAGCCCCAGCCGATCAAGCAGCATCGCCGTGTAGACGTGGTTCGGATAGTGCGCGGTACGCACGTAGTTTACATGAAGCTCCGAGCGCATCTGCTGCAGGTCGTCGCGGATGCGGTCCCAAGTTGCTGTCCGGCCTGTATCCGGCCATTCTTCATGACGTGCGATACCTGCCAAGAAGACGGCGCGTCCGTTCAGCAGAATATCGGCGCCTTCCGTTGCAACGGTCCGAATACCGAACTGCGTATGAAAGCTGTCGGATTGATCCTCACGGTTAACGAGCGTGAATTGGGCTACATAGAGATTCGGCTGCCAGAACGCCCACAGCTTCGGATTCCGTATGCGAGCATGCAGAGTGACTGCTCTTGCCTCTCTCGCTTGTAGTGTGAGCGTCGCAGACAGCTCGCCGTCCCATGCCGCCTCCGCGCCTTTGATCTTCGATGCGTAAGGGGAGCCCAGGAAGGCTTCGGCCTGTTGATCCGCTTCGAACAATGCACCTTGCAGCTCCACCGTTGCCGGTACATTCGAGCGATTTTCGATTATGGCTGTGAACCGTACGTTGCCTTCCGTATCAAGCGGAACCGAATCGACTCTTGCAATATGGCAAGCCTCGCTGCCGCTTAGATACAGATCATGGATAACGCCGGTGTAGTTGAAAAAGTCCGTTCCGACCGTAGCCGGAATCATATCGCTGCGGCTGCCCCAAGGCGGGTTGTCCACGCGAATAACGATCGTATTGTCGTTGTCAAAGCAGACATATCTCGTAAGATCAATCGCAAACGGCGCAAAGCCGCCTTCGTGATAGCCGATCCATAGGCCATTCACCCAAATATCGGCGACGTAGCTGATCGACAACGCATGCAGCGTAACGGCTTTGTCCTTCCACTGCTCATCAAGCTTAAAGGTGCGTCGATACCAGACGCCGTTCTCGTATGTCTCGCTGGAGCCTGCCGCTTCAATACCCTTCAGCCCATTTTCAGGGCGGGGAAGCATAATCGTCTCCCAGCTGGAGTCGTTGTAATCCGCTTCCGTGCGGCCCGCCGCTTCTTCTCTGGCTTGATCGATCCAGCGCTCATCGCGCTGTGCCATCGAGAAATCGTGATCGGCTTCAAAACGCTGCTTCCTCCACTCGCCCGCGAGATCCAGCTTCAGCCGCTCCTGCGGATCGAACGAAGGAACGGGAATGCCGTTCTGAATAGGAATATGCACCCCATCCTGCTGCTGAAGCGAGAATGTCGTGCGAATACCGGTATATGTCATAGATTGCTGATTCATCGTGTTTGAGTCCTCCCGCTTCATTCGATAAATTGTTAGGCTAGATTGCCGGTCCGTAAACGCCGTCCTCCGGCTGATAGATCCGAATATAGTCAATCTCCAACGTTTGCGGGAATACCGTTGTTTCGTCCGGATAGCCCGGCCAGTTGCCGCCGACAGCGAGGTTCAGCATCATATAGAACGGC
Source organism: Paenibacillus taihuensis (assembly GCF_003386535.1). GTDB lineage: Bacteria > Bacillota > Bacilli > Paenibacillales > Paenibacillaceae > Paenibacillus_Z > Paenibacillus_Z taihuensis. The sequence continues at coordinate 96,210 of NZ_QTTN01000012.1, read as the reverse complement.
TTGTTGAACGGTGCCGGATGGGGCTCGTTCTCGGACGTTTCCGTCTCGCGCGTGTACCATTCGCTGCTCTTGTAGAACAGCTCGCCGTCGATGTACCAGCGCATCTGCGCCTCGGTCCAATCGAGCGTAAACGTATGATAATCATCAGCGAACTTGCCTTCCGGGAGCACGAAGCAGTCGCCCTTGTAATAGTGCGGGTTGCCCATATGCAGCGTGCCATGCACCTTGTTCGGCTCATGCCCGCACATTTCCATAATGTCGATCTCGCCCGCGCTCGGCCAATCGCCGTGAATCTGCAGATCGGTCGGCATCATCCAGAACGCCGGCCAGATGCCTTGTCCGTAAGGAAGCTTCGCGCGAATCTCGAATCGGCCGTACAGCCAGTCCACCTTATTCCGCGTCACCAGCTTGGCCGACGTATAAGGACTGCCCTCGTACTCTTCCTTAATCGCTTTGATCACGAGCTTCGAGTCCTCGATATAGGCATTTCTCGGCTCTCTCGTATAATACTGCAATTCATTATTACCCCAACCGTGACCGTCGATATCATAATCCCACCGGCTGAGGTCGATCTCGGGCCCTTCAAACTCCTCGTTCCATACGAGCTTCCATCCGTTGTCGGATATTGTGAAGTCTTTATTGTTGTCAGTCATTGTAGTCCCTCCATTGATTATCTAAAAATTTGCTATATATGCGCTCTGCTATATTGGATTTTTCCACTCATTTTTTCAGATATTTGCCCTTTTAGCGGGCTATATTGGATTTATCCACTCATTTTTAGCGGAATGGGTCCATTTCGCCTGTTTTAAGCAAAAATGAGTGGATTTCTCCAACATAACAAGCAATTTGGGCCCAAACCGCCCTCCCATGTTGGATTTATCCAACATAGCCCGAAGAGAAGGAAGAATCCCGTGACGGCTGAGGAGTTCCGAGCTGGCTGGGGAGTCCCGTGGCGGCGGGAAAGTTCCGAGCTGGCTGGGGAGTCCCGTAGCGGCTGCCGTGGCTGCGGGAAGTTCCCATAACTATGGGAGAATCCCAGCTGGCCGAAGGGCAATGGATGCGAGCAAAGTACTCAGCGAGCATCCCCTTGTCACACCCCCAACCGCAAAGCGGTGCAGGGGGAGTGCTCTTGGGGCGCTAAGCGCAGCGGGCGGAGTCGGAGTGGAGAAGCGATAGCGGTCGCCTTTGTCCCCGGATTTATTCCTCTTAGGAATACAATCCGATAATCCGGGGACAACAGCGATCGGAACCCGACCTCCGCACGCGGAGCGACCACCGCCCCTCTATTCCCCCGTAATCCCCGAGCGGTCCACACCTTCCACGAACCAACGCTGCAGCACAAAATACACCACAAGCAAAGGAGCGATCGTCAGCATCGTGCCGGCCATTTTGATCGCCTCGTTGATTTGATTGCCTTGACCGCCGCTCTGCGGGAACATTTTCGTAAAGCTGTCGGTGAACTTCTGCAGCTCGAGCGGCAGAATCGTCAGCTTGTTGCCGAAGTAGAGCGCCGCCAAGTACGATTCGTTCCAGTACCAGACGAACGAGAACAGAAACACGATAATGAACGCCGGGCCAGCCGTCGGAACGGCAATGCGGTAAAACATTTTGAGATACCCGGCACCGTCGATTTGCGCCGCTTCTTCCAGCACGACCGGAAGCTTTTTGAAGAATTGATAGAAGATCATAATGAACAGCGCGCTCTTCAGCCCTTGGCCGAGAAAGGCGGGATAGATGTATGTTTTGAGCGTGCCGAGCAGGTGATAATCCTTGAACATCAAGTATGTCGGAATCATCGTAACGGACGGCGGAATGATGAACGTCGCGATCATGAGCGCGAACCAAAGCTTCTTAAGCGGAAAATCAAACCGCGCGAAGCCGTAGCCGATCACGGACGTCATCACCATCTGAATAATCGACGGCACGCCGGCGACGAGAATCGTCTGCATCAGCGTCTTGCGGAAGTTCAGCACCTGCAGCGCCTTCTCATAGTTCTCGGTATAGAGCGACGTCGGAATCCATTTGACCATCGAATTGACGAGGTCATCGAGACTCATAAAGCTGTTCACCAGCATGAAGAGCAGCGGGTACAAATAGATAAAGCCGATCCCGATGAGCAGCAGATAGACGACAAGCTTGAACACGATTCCGTCATTCTCGCCCATACCGAGCAGCAGCTTGCGAATACGAGTCAGTACAGCTACGCTTTGTTGCTTCACTTGTTGTTGCTTCACCTTCATGCACCTCCTAACTCTTTCTCGTTCTAAGCAGCAGCGACCAGATCGCCAGCACGATCGCGATGAGGACGAAGTAGATCCAGGCGATTGCCGTTGCGTAGCCGAAGCCGGTCGTTGTATTGAACATGTTGTCTTTGATCATGACGATAATTTCATTGAGCGCGAAAGTCGAAATGTAGACGATCGTATAGATGAAGTTGACGAGCACGAGCGGCATCAGCATCGGCAGGGTCAGCTTCCAGAACGCCTCCCAAGGCGATGCGCCATCGATTCGAGCCGCCTCGTACAGCGAATGATCGACCTTCTGCAAGCCTGCCAAGAAGATCAGAATTTGCACGCCGGAGAACCACAGCACCATAATAATTTGCTTGAACAGGTACATAATCGGGTTCGCAACGGCCGGGGTCAAGCTCTGCTTCACCATCTCGAACATGCTGTACGATTCGATGTTCGGAATGTTGGTGACGCCTTGGCTGAGCAGCTCGTTGATGACGGGGCCGCTCGTGATGATCACCGGAAGGAAGAAGATCGTCCGGAAGATGCCGCGCATCTTGATTTTCTGATTGATAAGCAGGGCGATAATGAGCGAGAACGTCACGATAATCGGCACATTCAGCGCCATCTCGCGCAGATAATGAAGCACCTTCTCGACGAACGTCGTATCGGAGACGAACGCGTATTTGTAATTATCCCAGCCGACGTAATTGGTCTTAATGCCGAGCGGCGTTACTTTGACCTTCTGAAAGCTCAAGTAGAGCGAATAAATCATCGGCCGCAATGCAAAGATGAAGAATCCGATAATCCAAGGCGAGATGAACGCTGTACCGACAAGTGCTTTTCTGCGTTTGTTCGTCATGCGGATGCGGATACTGGCCATTACGTTCTCACCTCGATTACTTTATAGCTGAGTGGTTCTACGGTAGCTTTCTCGCCGGTATAAGCACTGTCGTTATAGTTCACGATGATCGCTTTGCCGTTCGAATACTTCACTTGAACGACGCCTGCCGAAAGCACGCTGCGTCCTTCAATCGTCGCATACTGCACTGGCGCAAGCGCTGCGTTCAACTGCTTGTACGTCTTCACGATATTGTCCTTCCAGTCCGCGAACGCCGAAGCAAACACATCTCTGGAGTTGGTATGCGCCAAGCGGAATGCCTGCTCGCTGGTCAAGTAGTAGGTCGGATACGACGCTGTCTCGATCATCGCCAGCAGCTCTTTCCGCGGATTCGCGAAGAAGTTGATCGGCTCGGCAAAATAGTTCTTGTACCCTTTGAGCACGATCTGCTCAAACGGAACTGCTTCGCTCGTGTATGTGTACTGCGAGGAATGCATCGGAACGTCGAGCAGCTGATCAGCATACGCAAGCATATAATCGTTCGGGTGATACATCGCCATGTTCGGCGCCTGCGACTTCAGCTGCTCCATCATGCTTGTATAGGATTCAGCGGTCTTGCTGCGGCTCGATACTTGGCCGTTCACCCGCTCCGAGAACAGCTCGTACGGCGTCTCGTCTACGGCGATCGATGCGATCCCTTTCTTCTTGTACGCACTTCCGTTGTCCGCCGCAATCTTCTTCGCGTAATCCGCCGACATGAAGTATTTCATGGGATACACTTCCTGATAAGTCGGCACGGACAAGAGCGACTTATCGATCTTAATGGCAGCGCCGTCGCGTGCGGAGAACCGCTTCGATGTATCGAACGCGGTCGTATAGTCCGCGTAGTAGTAGAGCTTGCCGCCTTGATCGTCCAATTGCTTGCTCAGCTTGCCGAATGCATTCGCTGAGCCGAGCTTGGATTCGAAGCTGATCGGCGCCGGGTTCGTTCCGGAATAGCCTCCCTTGTTCCAACCGCGGTATACGACGTCTATACGGGTGACGCCGCCATCGCGCAGCTGGTTCAGCATCGAAGAGAGCTGATCCACAGTCGTCATCGGAATGAGATGGTTGGAGAAGAGGCTGCCTTCCGTCTCCGCGCCAAGCACATCCAGAAGAATCGGGATGTCTGCGCTGCCGCCTGCTGCGATCGGCTCCTTCGGCATGTCGCGGTGCGCGATCAAGTAATTCCGGTACGACTTCGCCATGCCGATGTAGCTGGCGTCTGAACCCTCCAAGAAGGAGTAGCGCAGCTGCATATCCTCCGCATTGCGATTCTTCTCGAAGACGACGACGCCGCCCATCGTACGGCTTGTCGGCTGCAGGTACGATTCACGGACGATAAACTGCGCCGTCGTCCAGTTGTACGGCGTTTTCACGCCGCTTGCGTAGCTAATAATCTTCGCGTTGTATTTACCGTCCTCGACGACGCCGAACAGCGCATGCTGATTCTCGCCATGGACGAGCCCGAATACCGGAAACTGCGCATTGTACGGATCCTTGGCGCCGTCGGTCAAGCTGTCCGTGATACGGGCGATGTCGATGCCCTTGTTTGCCCCGTAGATTTTCGCCTCGTACGGCGTCTTGAACTTGCCCTTGTTATCCGCGTAAGCGATGAGCGCTCCCGAACCGTCGGGGATAAACATATACCCGCTCGTATCGCCGGCCTTCGTCGCGCCGAGGAACGGATAGACGAGAACCGAGCCGAGCTTGAATTGCTCCCCTTCCAGCACGCTCTTCTGCGGAATTCGCACGACGAGCTGACCGCCGTCCAGCTTCACGATCAGATCCAATCCGATCTTCAGATCATTGAACCGAATGGTCGCTTGAAACCCTTGATCAATCGGCTTGATCTGAATCGTCTTGTTGGTCTCCGTAAGCAGGTCGGTACGGATCGCGTTGTTGTTCTCTTTATCGAAATAGTCGATCGACACGCCGGACTGAATGAAATTGAGCCATGTTTCGTTCGCATCCGGCTTTACCATATCCGAGGACCATACATAACCCGATTGCTTGTTAACCACTTGAATCGCGAGCGTATCTTCCTTCAGCCGAAGCTGCAGCTTGTCGTTCTCCGCAATCTGACGGTAATCGGATGCGAGCGGGCTCTGCGCCGGCTTGTCCGGGAACGCCGTCTGAAGCACGGCCGCCGGCGTCGTATCCACCGTCTCCTGATCGCTTCCGTGTTTATAAATGACTACAAAAACAGCAATGCATGCGGCAAGCAATCCGCACAATAACAGCGGCTTTATCCATCTATTGTTCCGCACGCGTAATCATCTCCTGAATGACAGAGTCGGCGAAGTCGTAAACTTGATGCAATATGACATATACAATGAACAGCACGAGGCTCGTAATGAGCATCGTAAACAGCGTAATGAACAAGTTGCGCAGCGTCTCGCGAACGGTATAATCATGCACTTCCTTCACCATCAAGAAGAGCAGCACTGCACACCAAGCCGTAATGATCGCATTCGAGAAGCTGAACAGGAACGCGTCATTCAGCGTCAGTACATTAGAAGCGATTACGACGATCGGATGAAAAATAAGATAAGGTGCAAACGCATAAATGGTGCCTTGATACACTTGAGAGAACTTGCCTTCACCGTCAGTAATCGTACTGACCAGATAGTTCGATACGATCCAGAGCGCGAGCGGAGCGATGAGCATCGCAAGCTCCTTCGTCAGGTTAATCGTCGACGCGTCTGCTTGATCGAAGATGAACCCCGTGCAATACAAGGTGAACAGATACTCCACAATCAACAGCGCATAGAGCAGCGCAGCCGAAATCGCTGAGGTTCTGCCCTCTTCCCGCAGTCCATACAAGCCATCGAGCGGATGCTTGATGAATCGGCCTATATAGAGCAGCTCGCGTATGAGGCGTACGTTCATGATCGCCTTCTTCACACGCACAGCCGGTGCCAGTATGCCCGTCCTCCGATGCAGCCACCTAAGCAGCGAGCGCAGCACCATCAGTCCGATAATAATGAGCACGACTGTCAGCAGGTTATGCTGCAGCCATCTGTTGCGGATTTCCCAGAATGCATTGGAGTAGCCGCTGACATCCTTCGCTTGCTTGTATTCCGCCATCGCTTTCGCATATAGCTCTTGCTTGATATAAGCATCGCCCAGCCCCCGGTGAGCCAGGACGAACAAGCTGTTGCGCTGCTCCACGAGGTTCCATGGCGCCTGGCTCTTTACATACAGTCCGTCCTTATACAGGTCGAGCGCATGATGAACCAGCTCCACGAACTCGGTCGGCTCATACACTTGGATGCTGTTACGGCCCACGTCGGTAATGTAGACGTAGCCTTTGGAGTCGGTCGCGATGCCCGCGCCGTTCAGCAGCAAGCCTTCGCGGGATTTGCCGTCGTCCGGCGATCCGGAAACGAACAGCAGATGCCCTTCGCTGTCGAACTCGTAGAAGTAACCCCGTTGGCCAACCGCGAAAATATTCCCCGCCGCCGACACTGAAATGTCGGTATAGCTCGGATCCCAGAACGTGCCCGGAATCAAGTTATAGCCGGAGATATTAAGCCGCTTGATCGGCTGATCCTTGTCTCCTTGCGTAATCGTGTACACGAGCCCTAACGCATCGATCGCGACGTTCGTCGGCGTATTCGGCACGTTCTTGAACAGCTTCTCGATCTGCTTCTTCGTGAAGAAGAAGCGCTGGAGCACCAGCTTCGCCGACGGCTTCGAATCATTCGTTCCGAAGAAGCCCATGAAATCTCCCTCGGGACTCATCTGAATGACCCCGTTCGTCGTGCCTTCGGAGATGATATATACATTGCCTCGTTTATCAACGGTCACCTTCATCGGCTTATACGGCGTGCTCTTGCCGTACAGCGGCGTCTCCGGACGCCCCAATGTCTGCAGCACTTTGCCTTCCTTGCTGAAGTGCAGCACCTGCTCAAGCCCGCTGTCCGCGACGTAGACGTCGCCATTCTCGCCCGCGAAGACGCCTGACGGCGCATCGAGCACATCCTCGCCAATCGTCCGGATGAGCTCCCCGCCGCGCGTCATGACGACGATTCGGCTGTTATCGGTATCCGCGATATAGAGCGTGTCGCTGCCGTCGATGAAGATATCGGACGGCGTTGCGAACTCGGTATCGCCTGCCTTCTCGATCGAGCCTGCCGGCTCATAGGCGTCGGGCGTCCGCTGGAAATCGCCCGTGTAAGTTTTGTACGTCGCTTCCGCGGCTGCGAAGCCCGGGAGCAGCGACATGCATACGACAAAGGCGCATAGTGCAACAACGATAGATTTTGCGATCTGTCTCATCTGTCTCTCCCCTGACTATTTCAACCCGGAATGTGCCATCGTGTTCATCACTTTGCTTTGCAAGAAAATAAAGATGATGAGATTTGGCAGGAACATAAGGAGCGACGCGGCCGCGGACATCCCTTGTCCGGCGACGTTGTTGCCGTTCTGGCTGACAAGCGTGCTCATGAAGAAGCTTACGGTCTTCAAGCTCTCGTCGTTCACGTAATACGAGGACGTCTCGATGTTATTCCACACGAGCTGGAACGATAGAATCGCCACCGTCGCGAGCGCCGGCTTAATGACGGGCAGCATGACTTTGCGGAATACGAGAAACTCGCCCGCGCCGTCCATAACAGCCGCTTCCTTCAGCTCATCCGGCACTTGATCGATGAACTGCTTCATAAGGAAGAGGCCGATCGGCATGGACAGCAGCGGCAGAATATGCGCCAAATACGTGTCCATAATGCCGCTCTTGTCGATAACGAGAAAGCGCGGAATCTGCACCGCAATCGGCACGAACATGAGCGCTACCGTATTCGTCTCGAAGATGGCCGCCCGCAGCTTGAACTTCATTTTGGACAACGCATAGGCGGCGAGCGCGCTCATAAATACCGACAGGAACATGACGCTCAGCGTCACGATAATACTATTGAACACGTACCGACTGAACGGGATGCCCGAATCTCCCGCGAATCCGAGCAGGTCTTTGAAATTGTCGAGCGTCGGCTGCTGCACCAGGAAGCGCGGCGGGAACGCGAACAGCTCATTGACCGGCTTGAACGCATGGAACACGATAAAGATGATCGGCAGCATCATGAACATCGCCAGCGGAATCAGGAAGACGTAGAACTTCAGCTGGCTGCGGTGGAATTTCGTCGGATTTATTTTCGTACCTTGATAAGACATAAGTGATCCTACTCCTTCTCTCCGAACAGCTTCCATGAGAACTTGGACAGCACATAGATGCCGACGAGCAATATGACGGATAGCGCGGAAGCATACCCCATCTCGTATCGCGTCAAGCCGTAGTCGGAGATATGGTTGACCATGACTTGACCGGCATATTGCGGTGTCGGATTGCCGCCTGACAGCTGTACGCCAAGGTCTCCCGATTGGAACGTCGTCACGACGGCCATTACCGCCCCGAACAGCATCTGCGGCTTCATGGATGGAATCGTAATATGGATAATTTCCTGGAACCGGTTGCTGATGCCATCGATATAACCGGCTTCATAAATCGATTGGTCGATGTTCAGCACCCCTGCCAGCATCGCGAGGAAGCCTACGCCCATGCTGCTCCACAGGGAAACGATGATCATAATCGTCATCAAGTACTCCGGCGACTGCAGCCACTGAATCGGCATATGGATAAGTCCGAGGCGCAGCAGCCACGCGTTCAGATAACCGGTCTGGTCACCGCTGAAGAAAATCGACCAGACGACGGTCATCGCTACCCCCATCGTCATCGACGGGGAGTAAATGATTAGCGCGAGAATAGTACGCGGTCTGTGCGGAATCTGAGCCAGCATCCACGCCAGCATGAACGAGATGATGTAGCCGCCCGGTCCTACGATAAGCGCGAACTTGATCGTATTCGGGAGCACGTATTGCATGAAGATATCGTCCTGCGTAAAGATCGCCGTATAATTGCTGAAACCGATCCACTTCGGCATCTCGATCGTGTTGAAATTCGTAAACGACAGATAGATCGCCACTAATACCGGAACGACGATAAACATCGCAAACATGAGCAAATAAGGAGATAGAAACCAGTAGGCTTCGTTAATCTTCCGCTTCTTCATCGTTTCTCAACCCACTTATCTATCGTATTGATCGTCGGAACCGGGTTGTCCTTCACCTGCTTGCCGTTCTTAATGAACCCGAATTCCTCCATCTTCTTGTCGATCTCGCGGTTGGCGCGAATGACGGAATCATCGACGGCCGTCCGCGGATTGTCGCCGTCGAACACGACCGAGTTAAACACGTTGCTGAGCTCGCGCTCCACCATGTAAGCGCCTGGAACACGGGATGCTTCACGCACCCACTTGCTCTGCTCGAGAATCGTCTGCTTGTCTTCCTCCGGCCACGGCGATTCGGCAAAAGCATCCATGTTCGCGGAATTCCACATGAACATCGGTCCAAATTCAGCCTGCTCCATATTGGCAAACTCCACCTGCACCTTCGTGGACATCCACCATTTGAGGAAATCCCACGCTTCCTGCTCCTGCTTCGTTCCTTTGAAAATCATCGCCGAGGTGCCGCCGCTTGGCGACCACCGCTGAACGGTACCGTCCTGCATCGTGCCCGGATGCAGCGCGATCTTCCAGCTGTTCGCGATTTCCGGCGCTGCGACCTTCAGCTGAATGTAGGTCGACAGATCCGAAATGCCGATCGGGAGAATGCCCGAACGGAAGTGCTGGTAGAAGTTCGGCACGTCCTGCGGCAGATTGTAAATTGTGAACAGGTCGGTCATGAACTTGATACCTTTGAGCGCCTGCTCACTATTGATCGCTGTCTTCATGCCGTCGTCCGTGAACAGCTCGCCGCCGAATTGATAGATGAACGGCGTCGTTGCCCCGAGCGGCTTGAAGCCTTTATAGAGCGCCAGCGGATCGTAGAAATTCATGCCGAGACGCTGCAGCTCCGGCAGCATGTTGACGACATCGTCCCACGTGTTCGGCACGCTGAGCTTCAGATTGTCGAGAATATCTTTGCGATAGAACAGCACCCAGAAGTCCTGCGATTCCGGCAGTGCATAGACGCCGTCTCCATAGGCGAATGGAATCATCGCGCCCTTTGAGAACGGCTTCACTACCTGCTCATAATCGTCGAACTTGCGCAGGTCGACGGCCGCATTCCGTACCGCGAGGTCGTACGGAATCCAGCTGGAGATGCCAAGCGCGGCATCCGGCTGGCTGCCTGTCGCGTTCGCCAGCACGAGCTTGTTCTCGTCCGGCATAATCGAGAGCTTGACGTTGATGCCGCTCTGCGGCGTAAACTCCTCGTCGATCATCTTCTGCATCAGCTCGACCTGCTCGCGTGAGTTATGCACCCACACGTTCAACTCGGTGCTTGACTTGCTGGAAGCGGAGTAGGACTGCTTCGTGAACGATAGGAAGAAGCGCTTAACCGATTCGCGGAACTTCTTGAAGAAGCCCGCGTTCGCTTTCGGCAGCTTGCCTTCCTGGTAGACGTAGATCTTATCGAGCGCCATCGGCGAATGCGTAATGCGCTGCAGCAGGTCGCCGAGCAGCTGCGAGACGGAAGTGCTGCCTTCGGAGAAGAGCGCCATCCGATTCGGCAGCTTGTCCGGCTCTTCGGCAAGCGAACGCAGCTGGCTCGCCGCTTTCGTCAAGTTGTTCAGCTCGGCAATCTCGCCGCCGTCTGCGTTCAGCTTGTTCAGCTTGCCGTACTCGCTCTCCAGCTGATCGGCCCAGCCGGTCAGCGTCTTATCGAGATTCGGAATATATTCGCTTAAGTCCCAGTCCCGGTAAGCATCGGTGTGATTGCCGGTCAGCTTGCGGATTTCGAGCGACAGCTTGCTGATCTGCTCCATCTGATTCTCAATGACTTCCGTGAGCGGCCGGATCGGCTCGAGGTCAACGGCCATCGTGAGCGCGTGCTTTCCTTTTGTAAAATAGAACTCGTACGGCTCATCTCCGCTGCCGCTATCACTTCCGCTTCCGCCAAGCACGGCGTTGTTCCAGCTCTTGCTGTACTGGAATCCGTAATCCTGCAGCTCGCGGAACGGCACCTTCCCGTCAATGGCGATCTGGCGGAAAACCGGCATGTCGCGCAGGCTGTCCTGCTTATATTTCATGGCAATCCGGTAATAGCCATCCTTCGGCGCATCGAACTCCCAAGTTGCGGCCTGGCCGCCGCTTGCCCATGTGCCGCCAAACCCGTTCAACATGCGGTGCTTCGTATCGTACGGCGTCATTTGCGGATCGTCGATCGAGATCGCGCGAATGGAAGAATCGTTCTTGTAGACCGGCGTCTCCGCCTCGATGACGATCGGCGACTTCAGCGGGCTATTATCACTCGGCTGCGGCTGATTCTTGGTGTAAGCTTCATAGCGATCTATTTCGGAAGGGGAGTCTGCTGTTATGTTGCCGAGCAGCAGTTCTCCTCTCGTATTGGCTATGGTTATCGTGTTGATGCCTTTATTGAGTTTATAGAGAAGCGGTTTCATATACGCATAGCTTGCGTCCATGGCGTATCCATGCTGCCAAGCTTTCACCTTCTGCGGGTGCGGAAGCAGCTCGTTGCCGTAGCGATCGAGCTTCTGCGCCGTTTGCTGATTCTCCCAGAGGTTCGGGAACAGTATGCGGCGGCTTTCATAGAACGGATATTTACCATTCACTTGAATAAAGCCTTCGGTAGGCAAAATACTGTCGTCTGTAATGTAGTAATCGAAGCCGATTTGGTAAAGTCCGGTTTGCGGCACGTCGAGCTTGGCTGTGAGCTGTGAATGAGGAGTGAGACGGACGGTATCTGTGGTGTAGCCAAAGCTTTCATTCTTGGCGGCAATTAGACTAACGTTCGCAGGCTCGACGCTCGGATTAATCGTCACTTCCGCATGCGGGAGAGCCGGAACGGCGGACCATTCCTTCAGCATGTCCGTATAGCTGCGCTCCAGCTGAATATGCTGCGCTTGCGCTGATGCTGACTGCTGCTTCTGCTGCGAATCGGGAGAGGCATCGCCGACTAATATGCCTTCCGCCGACGCCAGCTGAGGCTGGCAAACGCCGATAATGAGGGATGCGGTGAGGACGGCCCCTAGTAAAGTACGCCAACTGTTTTTCATAGTCTCTTCCCTACCTGCCTTATTAATGCCGTAAGTGTGAGCGATGGGGTCATCTCTCACACTTACGGATGCTGTTTGCTATGAAGATAAGAATGGATTATTTCAGCATTGCTGCTTTCGCTTTCGCAACGAATTCGTTCGCCTTGTCTTCGAATTCTTTTGCCTTATCGGCTACTTTGTACTCTCCGGAGTTCAGCTTCTCCGTGAACTTGTTCTCCGTATCCCATGCCGCAAAATCATTCCAGCCCGGAACGATCGGCATCGGAACCGCGTTGGACATCAGCTTCATAACTTCCTTCTCGCCTGGCAGCGTCAGGTTCGCTTCAAGCTTCGCCCATACTTCCGGTTGATCCGCAGTCGGGTACTTCGTTACCGGCTGGCCGGCAGCTTTCTCGATATCGGCACGTTTGAGTGCGCCTTCCTTGCCCCAAGTCATCCATTTTGCCAGCTCATAAGCCGCTTCCGGATGCTCTGTCGTCGAGGATACGCCGATAAAGTCGAGGATCGTTTGGATACGTTGGCCTGCCTTACCGGATGGCATTGGGTAGAAGTCAACGTCACCAGCGCCTGCCTTCTTCATTTCGCTTGGGATCCAGCCCATGTTCCAGGAGTAGTCGATCGCCATTGCCGAATGCCCTTTTTGGAACGTCCATGCGCCTTCGTCGCCCCACAGCTTCTTCTTCTGTGCGCCTGTCATGACATCGTCAACCTTCAAGCGGCGAAGCTCCAGCTTCAGATTGTACGCGTCGATCCATTCTTGGCTTGTAAAATGGAACTTGTCTCCGTCGTACGTATCCCAGCCAAACGAATTATCGTTGTTCATTGGCAGCCACTCTTGGAAGCCAAGGTCGCCCCAAGGACCGCCGATGCCGTAGTAGAACTCGTCCGGCTTGGAGAACTTCTTCGCGAGGTCGATCATTTCGTCGAATGTCCAGTTGTAGGAAGGCAGCGGCACGTTGTTCTTCTGGAACAGCGTCTTGTTCACGAATACGCCTTCTGCATACTGGAACGTGCCCATTGCATAACGCTTGCCGTCAAACACTGCCATGTCGGCAATGTTCTTGTAAACCGTCTTCGACTCTTCGTCCTTGTCCCAATATGGAGCAAGGTCGAGCAGCCAGTCGTTCGTAATCGCGAGCGGTACGTCCTTCATCGTGAATACGTCCGGCATTGTACCTGCAGCAGCCGCAGCCGTCAGAGACGGTTCAGGCGGGAACGTAATCGTCTTATCGTACTCAACCGTGATGTTCGGGTATTTCTGCATGAATGCCTTCAACATTTCTTCTTCAAGCTTGTTGTCGCCGCCGTCTGCATAACGAAGTGTGAACTTCTCCGTCGTCCAAGCTGGCGCTTCTTCCGGTTCAGCCGCTGTGTTATCCGCAGCCTGGTTCGAGCTTGTCGTGTTTGTCGCGTTAGCCGCATCGGGCGAAGTATTCTTATTCGCCGAATTGTTCGCAGCATTGTTCTGTGAATCATTGGACTTGCTGGAGCAGCCTGCCAGCATGGAAATCACAACTGCAGCAATCATGAGAACAATGAGTACTTTGCTAGATTTCATTCCTAATCCCCCAACTCGATATATATTGATACACGTTAGTGCAATGTATCCCGCTTTTGGCCTTGCCTATTGCCTTGCTCGTTTCGATGCCCATTCTGCAAACTTTTTTTGAAATCGATTTCAATAATTACACCAAGGATTTTCACGTTTTCACACCAAACTTCATTAAATCTTTGAAATCGATTTCAATTTTCCCAATTACAACCGGTTAGCGGCTGTATGTAGTTGAAGACTGGCGAACGATAAGCCGTGAGTTCAGCACCGATACGCGCGGAACTTCAGCCTCGCCATTCATGCTGCGAATCAATTTCTCTGCAAGCAGAAAGCCCATATCATACTTAGGCTGGTCAATCGTGCTCAGCGATGGCGTCAAATACTTCGACACCCGATCATTGTCCACGCCTACTATGGCCACCTCGCCCGGAATGCCGATCTTCTTCTCATTGCAGTACTCGTACACGCCTAGCGCCATTTCGTCATTTGCCGAGAAGACCGCAGAGAATGTAAGTCCCTTCTCTTTCAATCGCGCGAACGCTTCATAGCCGCCCGTCTCATTGAAATTACCGTTCTCCACCAGCTCCGGCCGGAATGGAATGCTGTGCATGCCCAGCGCCTTAATGTACCCTTCGAGACGATCGTAGCTGTCCTTCGCATTCGCATATCCGCTTAAGAACACGATGTCGCGATGCCCTTGGCCAATCAGATGCTCCACCGCTTCTTTCGCCGCGCTTACGTTGTCCGTATGGACGTTCAGCACATTCGCGCGATCAATCCGGCGGCCGATAATCCCCACAGCAAAGCCTCGCTCTGCCAGGTCCACAATCTCCTGCTCCGGCAATAGCGACGCGACCAGAATAATGCCATCCACGCTCCGATCCATCAAGAGGCGCAAATACTCGCGCTCAATGTCCAGATCATTCTGCGTATCGCAGATGACAACCTTATACTTCTGGGCATAGGCCTTCGTTTGAATCCCTTTGACGATATCGGTGTTGTAGGACACTTTAATGTCCGACACGATAACGCCAATGGTCATCGTCTTCTGTTGGCGTAAGTTCTTCGCCGCAGCGTGAGGCACATATTTCAGTTCCTCGATGACTTTGAGAACGGCGTCTCTGGTCTTCGGTTTCACGATCGGATTGTTGTTCAGCACTCTGGAGACCGTCGTCGGTGAAACATTAGCCAGCCTTGCGACGTCCACAATTTTAATGTCCATATGCATTCGCCTTTACGTGGGAGATAGAGAATTGACAATGAATGCGTTTTTACGACAATTCATGTTAATACCTTATCAGAAGCTGAAATCGTTTTCAATACCTTTCTTGTGCTCGTGCACAAATTTAATAAATCAAAGGTGGAAGCCATTCGACCTCCACCTTTGATTCATGCTTAGACTTAGTTCTCGTCCTTGAACTTCTCGTTCACCTTGTCGATCGCGTCTTGAAGGCCGAGCCCCATTTGCTCATCAGCGAACTTCTTCAACGCTTCCTTGATATCTTCTTTGCCCATGACAAGCTTCGTTACGAGACCTTGCACGTCGCCGCCGCCTGTATTGAGCGAGCCTGCGTATGCATTGACTACCCAGTTCACAGGTGCTTTCTGACCTGTTTGCAGCTGCTGTGCTTCAACTTCATCCAGGTACTTCTGCGTTTGCTCTACTTCGCTTGGACCGTAGCCTTCTACATAACGTTTGCCGTCCGACCAGATCGACAGACCGTTAAACAGCGAGGAGGACGGGTATTTCTTCGCCAGATCGAAATCCTTCTCTTCGGCATGCTTGTTCGTTACCATGTCGCCATTCGGCTCCCAGTCTACGCCTTGCAAGCCATATCGAACTGTCTTCTGACCTTCCGGCGAAGCCAGCCAGTCGAACACCGCCAGGATTCGATCCTGTTTCTCGTCGCTCAGGCTGCCGTTAAACATCGTACCGGACCAGTAATCGTAGTAGCCGTACAGGTAGTTGTTGCCGTCTGCTGCCGGGATCGGAGGCAGGATCTTCACCGCATCGATATACTTCACGCCTGGGTTCTCTTTTTGCCAGTTTGGCACGTCATAAGCCATGTTTTTAACCGTATTTACAAGCGCTGCCGCTTTGCCTTGATTAAACTTTGCGCCTGCATCCATGTTCGGTACGGAGAAATCTTTATCCAGAATTCCGGATTGGTACAGATCGCGCTCATGTGCAACCACGTCAGCGAATGCATCCGTCATCCAGCCCGGCTTCCATTGTCCGTCAATCTTCTGCCACCACTGCATCGCAGGAGCAAGGTTATGGAACACGCTGTCGCTCGTCCAGTCGATGCTTGAAGTCGTCAATGGAATGACGTGCTTCTTCTCGCCGAGCGTTTTCAGCACCGTCTTCAGTTCATCGTAAGTCGTTGGATCCTTCAAACCGAGCTCGTCCATCCAATCCTTCCGAATGAGAATACCGCGATCGTTCGGAAGCTCGTTGCGGCTAGCCAGCATACGCGGAATGAAGTAGTTTTTTCCATCCGACGCCGCTGCGCCCTTCACGTCTGGAAGATCCGTATATTGTTTCAGACTCGGATATTTGCTCATATCGTCCGGAAGCGGTTTAATGATGCCCTGCTCTACCCATTGGTTGAACAGGTCGCCGCTTGTTGCGTCTGTGAAGAACGCGTCCGGCAGCTGGCCCGATGCTGCCCACAGCTTCGTGCGGTCGCCGTAGTCGCCCCACGATTCATTGACCGGCTTGATCGTCACATTGAACTTATCCTCTATCAGCTTCAGCATATCGTCCGTCTGTCCGTCTTTAATAACCGTGCCGATGTCCATATAGGCGATCGAGATATCCAGATGGTCTTTATATAAATCTCCTGTCGCTGTGCTGCCGTTGTTACTGCTGTCTGCGCTGCCCGAATTCGAAGTATCGTTCGCAGCCGTATTCGCATTTCCCGAATTGCTTGTATTATCACCATTAGAGCCGCAGCCTGCAAGCAAGCCTGATGTAAGCAGAGCAACACTAAGCCCAACCGTAAGAGCATTCTTTTTCTTCATGTCTCTTAACCTCCTTGGCATATGAACCTTTTGGAAAACAACTGTATGACCCCGCTATAATACCGACGTGATTTGTATAAAGCCAGGCATTAGCCCTTGATCGAACCGATCATCACCCCCTTGGCAAAATACTTTTGCAAGAAAGGATAAACGGCCATAATCGGCACGCTTGCAATCATAATCGCCGCCATCTTCAGCGACTCCTGCGGGATGTTGATTTTGCTTTGCGCGACCGAGGAGATGCCGGCATTCATGCTCAAAATTTGGCCAATGTTCGCGAGCATGTTCTTGAGCATCAGCTGCAGCGGATACTTCGTCGTATCCTGAAGGAACAGCATCGGCGTGTACCAATCGTTCCAGCGATCGACTGCATAGAAGAGAGAGATCGACGCAATGACCGGCATCGAAGTCGGAATGACGATCCTAAGTAGAATCGTAAAGTCTCCGGCTCCGTCAATTTTCGCCGACTCTTCCAAGCTTACAGGGTAATCCCGGAAGAAGGAAAGCATAATCCAAATGTAAAATGTGTTAATCGCAGAGGGCAGAATCATGACCCAGTAGCTATTGAACAGCCCCGCGCCTTTAACGGTCAAGTAGTAAGGGATAAGTCCGCCGCCGAAAAACATCGTGAATACGATAAAGCCCATCAGATACTTCCAGCCCGGCATCCCTTTCTTCGAAAGCGCGTAAGCCGCGATCGTGGTGAGGAACAAGCTCATGAACGTCCCGACCAACGTGACCAGAACGGATACGGTGAAGGCGCGTCCAACGCCATACTGGATGATTTGCTTGTAGCCTTCAAGCGTGAACGCTGTCGGCAGCACATGTCCCGCCGGTGTGCCGAATGAACTGATGACTACGGTATAGAATGGGAAAATCGCACATGCAGCAACCAGTATAAACAAGAGGTGCAGCAGCAGATCGACACGGCTCTTGCCGCGGGTTGCGATCCGGGATTCCGAGAATGAAGTATCAGCTTGATTATGTTGTGTAGCAGCGTCCATTTACATCAGCCCCTCCTGACCCATGCGTTTCACTATAAAGTTCGCCATGACAAGCAGCACTAAGCTGATGACGGATTTGAACAGGCCGACCGCTGTAACAATGCCAAATCCAAGCGATACGTTACCGGAGAAGGACAACCGGTACATGAACGTATCGAGAATGTCCGAAACATCGTAGACGCCAGGACTGTACAAGTTGAAAATTTGCTCGAAGCCGCCGTTGAGAATGCCGCTGATCGCCAGAATGAGCATCATCGCAGCAACGCCGCTGATCGAAGGCCAAGTGACGTGCAGCATTTGCTTCCAGCGGTTCGCTCCGTCCATATAAGCTGCTTCGTACAGCTCAGGACTGATGCCCGCAATAGCAGCCATGTAGATGATGGCGCCCCAGCCCGCTTCCTTCCAGATGTTCGTCAGGTAGAGGAACGGCCTGAACGTGTCCGGGTTGGACAGGAAGTTCACTTCCGGCAAGCCGAGCAGCTCGAACAGCGCGTGGACGGTGCCGGTATTGCCGAGTATATTGACGAGGATTCCGCCGAGCACGACCCAGGACAGGAAGTGCGGGAACGTGAAGACGGTCTGATAAAGTTTCTTGAGCTTGGAGCCTGCAATCTCGTTGAGCAGCAGCGCAACGATTATTGCCATCGGGAACTCGACGAGGAGTCGGCCGAAGCTGATCATGACGGTGTTGCGGAATGCGTTCCAGAAGGCAGAATAGCGGAAAATGTAATGGAAGTTGTCGAAGCCGACCCACGGGCTGCCGAGCACCCCTTTGTTGAACATGTACTTCTTGAAGGAAAGCGTGACCCCGTACATCGGGATGTAGGAGAAAACGGCGTAATAGACGACTACGGGCACAAGCAGCAGGTAGTACATCCGGTACTGCATCATTCTTCTCCATAAGGAGTTCTTCATCATGACCATCTCCAATCAGCTGTGCATGCACTAATCGTACCGATTTATGAAAACGCTTTCCATGTACGATGCTTAGCTGCTTTTGTTATTGCAATCGGTCTTTGTCCCCCCTTGCCGTGCTCGAGCACAACAATAAACTAACAAGAAGACAAAAAGATATAGCAAATTTCCATTTTGGCGTTAAAAGTGTAGCGGATTGGGAGGCAGATCGTGTACACGCTCGATACCCGATCATGAAATCTGACAAAGAGTGGCCCTGGGGGATACACTTTGAGCTGAAGTGGTCGAAGTTCGGGGAATGTGTGACCCTGGGGGATACACTTTGAGGGAAAAGCGATGAATTCCGGTAATGTGTGTCCCTGGGGGATACACATTGAGGGAAAAGCGATGAATTCCGGTAATGTGTGACCCTGGGGGATACACATTGAGGGAAAAGCGATGAATTCCGGTAATGTGTATCCCTGGGGGATACACTTTGAGGGAAAAGCGGTGATTTCCGGTAATGTGTATCCCTGGGGGATACACTTTGAGGGGAGAGCGATGAATTCCGGTAATGTGTGTCCCTGGGGGATACACATTGAGGGAAAAGCGATGAATTCCGGTAATGTGTATCCCTGGGGGATACACTTTGAGGGAAAGTGGTCGAAGTTCGGGGAATGTAGTTACTCAGAGTGCTCTCTTTGATGTAAACTAGCCGATTTCTGCCAATGTAGCTACTTGGAGTACTCTCTTTGCAGTAAACTAGCTGTTTTCCACCAATGTAGATACCTGGAGTACTCTCTTTGCAGTAAACTAGCTGGTTTCCACCAATGTAGATACTTGAAGTACTCTCTTCGCAGTAAACTAGCTGGTTTTCGAAAATGTAGCTACTTGGAGTACTCTCTTCGCAGTAAACTAGCTGGTTTCCCAAAATGTAGATACCTGGAGTACTCTCTTTGCAGTAAACTAGCTGGTTTCCGCCAATGTAGCAACCTGGAGTACTCTCTTCGCAGTAAACTAGCTGGTTTCCACCAATGTAGATACTTGGAGTACTCTCTTTGCAGCAAACTAGCTGGTTTCCGAAAATGTAGCTACTTGGAGTACTCTCTTTGCAGTAAACTAGCTGATTTCCGCCAATGTAGCTACCTGGAGTACTCTCTTCGCAGTAAACTAGCTGGTTTCCGCCAATGTAGATACCTGGAGTACTCTCTTCGGAGCAAACTAGCTGATTTCTGCCAATGTAGATACCTGGAGTGCTCTCTTTGCAGTAAACTAGCCGATTTCTGCCAATGTAGATACCTGGAGTGCTCAATTCGCAGTAAACTAGCCGTTTTCCGCCAATGTAGATACCTGGAGTGCTCTCTTCGCAGTAGCCCCTCGATTCTCACCAATGTGGGGTACCACGTACCACTCTTGCTCGATTTCTCGATCAATTCCGCCAATGTGGGGTACCACGTACCACTCTTGACCAAATCCCCATCTGCTCTTCACCTGCTGGACCTCTCCCACTCCCACATAACAAAAAAAAGAAGCGGCCAGCGGCCGCCTCTCCAACATCAAAAAGCAATAAACTCAATCTCATCCGGATACCGCTCCGATACCTGCTTCTCGCCGACGGCAACATGGTAGATCGTGCGGTGCGTCGCCTGGATCGCGCGCACGAACTCGTCGTACGGCTTGTGGCAGACGCTCACGACGCCGATCTGATAATTCTCGCCATCCGCGCGGCCGAGCGCCGCTTGGTCCGGCAGTATAAAATAATGCGCGCCGACACAGTACTTGCTCGCTGCCGCATGCTCGGTGTAGTACTGATAGGCGACGCCTCGCTCTTCCTGCGACGTGACGCCGCGCAGTCCCGTCGCCGTCATCCCGCGATCCAGCGCGCCAAAATGATACTCGCCGATCATGACCGGCAAGCCCGTCGCTTCGCCAATCTTGGCGATCTCCGGCTCCGGATTCATCTTGTAGCAGTTGATCGAGAAGACGTCGAAGTTGTCGCAGCCTGCCAGCAAATCCGGATCGGACAAGTACGCGTACCGCATGCCGAGATTCAGGTGATGCGGGTCGACCTTCTTCGCTTCGACGCTCGGAATCTTCACGTACAGCTCGATCATTTGGCGCGAGAACGCCTTCAGATCGATCCGCGCCGCTTCCGACAGCTGCGCGGCTTTGCGGATCGGCTGCTTCAAGTCGGCGAACGCCGCCAGCTGCAGCCCCCACGCGGCATTGAGCCCCGCTATATCGCCGCTGTAGCGTTCCTCCAAATACGCAATCAGCGCATCCTTGGAGGCGAAATCGCCGCTGTTCGCCAGCAGCTCCTCGGCAATAATCAAACCGTTGATAAACGCCCACTCCGGCTCGTTGCGCAGGAAGTAGCCGATCATGTACGGATCGCCCTTGAACGCTTCCAGCTCCTGCGCGAAGGCAACCGCATTCTGCTGATATTCATCGCTGAACACGTCCGGGAATCCGCGGAAGATCAGCTTCTCCGTCGTTGGGAACGCGTCGAGAGGCCACACGTATGGCACCTTCGCCCTCTCAATAAACTTCTCATCCGACCAGTTGCCAATTGTATTGAAGCCCCATTCGATCATCCGTCTGCGCGTCAGCTTCGCCCATTCGTCCCACCAGCGCTCGCCGAAGGCACGAATGAGATTAACCGCCGCGAAGTTAATGCTCCTCGCAGGACCGAACCAGGTGTTCAAGCTCCACGCATCCTTGAAGGCACCCTCATCATCCGGCAGCCAGCTGAATAAGCTCTCGATGCCTTCCACCGGGCCTTCCTCATTCGGCCGCACGACGTCCAGTCCGTTGCTATAGAAAGCATAGCCATCCGGATCAACAAGCCACCACCGCTCGCCGTCATGATGCGTACGGAAATATCCGGTCGCGCCGAACTGGCGCTCCTTCCAACCACCGTAATCACTCCAGCTATCCGTGAACGCTGCCAAGCTGGCTGGCGCTTCAACGCTAGCTTCCTGGTGCAAATACGCCACGAGCTCTTCTTCCGATTGCACCTTGCCAGGCCACTCTTTCTGCGTCCACTGGCCAAGGGTATCGACAAGCTTAACATCCGGCAGCGGATAGTTCGGCTCCGTATCCGAAATATGAATATTCGAGAATTCAATCTGCTGCTGGAACGACGACTTCTGAACCCCGATTTGGATTCGATCTACACGATCCAGCTCGACTTTATTGCCGTGAATGACCATTTTGAGCTGACCGGGCTTCCGTTTCAAAAACATTCTCTGCGAGTTAAGCGCTTCGAGAGGGACTGAAATTCGAGTCTTCACCTGCGGGAGCACGCCGATGATGAACACCAAATTATGCTCTTCCGAGTCGTTGTCCTGCTCCCAGAAACGAACTTCGAGTCCGACGCTCCAATCCTCGTGCATGTAGACGTCGAATACAAGATGCCGCGCCTCGCGCCAGTTGACGCCGCCGAGTGTCCAAGGCTCGCCGCTCAGCACAATGCCGGAGCGTCCCGGATTGGTCATGAGCGTAATCGTGCCCGGATCGGTTGAAACATTAACGCAGTTGCTGTACACGAACATTGAATTTTGCATCGTTTGAACGGTCATACTTGTGAACCCCTCCCCATGATCAATGGTATGGAATCCGGGCTGTCATCTCCATAGACGCGTTTCATACTTTGTTGTCCAATTAATCGTTTTTGCACATTTTCCACGCATAACCAAATCCATTACTTTCTAACTCCCGCATCATTCGCTGCCCGATACTCTCGAGGCGTCTTGCCTATAATCTTCTTGAAAATCTTGCTGAAATAGTAAGCGTCCGGATAACCCGCCCGCTCCCCGACCCGATGCACCGGCAAATTGCTGCCCCGCAGCAGCTCGCACGCATGGCGCACCCGAAGCTCAGCCAAATAATCCGTGAACGATTGGCTTACATGCTTGATGAACAGCTGGCTGATATAGTTTCGGTTCATGTAGAACTCATCGGCGAGCATCTGCAGCGACAGATTCTGATGGAAATTCCGGTTCACATAATCGACCACCGCGCTGAACGAATCGCTGCGAATTTGACCTTGATGGTAGAGGCCGCCTAGGTATGCGCCGGACATCCGCTTCAAATCCTGTATCAAATCGCCGACATCCGTGTACCGCTCGATGAGCCGTTCATAATCGACCAGCCAATATTTGGCGAGCAGTTCCTCTTCAACCTGCTGGGACTGAATGATCGTCGACATAACCGTATTGTATAAGTAAAATACATGCTTCATCTGGTAAGCGCCAGTCTGGAACCATTCCGCATACTGGTCATACAGCGCCAAGAGCTCCGACATATTGGTCTGCGAAAGAGCGGTCGTGAGCTGCTTGAAGTCGCCGAACCCCTTGCAGCTGTTGGCGTTGGCCACACAAACGGCCGGTCCACCGGCAATAAAATATTGGAATGCCGCAATCTCTGCGTCTTCAATTGCTTCGCGCAGCTGCGCCACATCGTGAACAAGCGCACTAATGCCGATGCCCCGAAACTTCCCGCGATACGCAAGCAGATGCGAATGGATCGAATCCGGAGCAGTCTCCTCTGCTACATACAGCACCTTGCCGCTTCCCGCACTCAGCTTCAGTTGACGGAACGGACGCAGCAATTCCGCATCCTCCACATCCAGCCCTGCTACGGCACGCAAGCCTCTCGCCGGATCCATGCCAGCATTCGTCAGCAGCTTGCCAATTCGCTCGCCGCTCTCCTGCTTGTCTTCCATTATCCAATCCATGAGTGACGGCACGTCTCTGGCGGAACGGTCATCGAGCCGGTCCTTCGCCTTCTTGAGAAGCGGAATAATCTCCTCCTCTTCAATTGGCTTGAGGCAATAGCCGAGCGCCCCGAGGTTCATGCATTTCTGCACGTACGAAAACTCCGCGAATCCGCTGACAACGATGAAGAGTGTATCGAGCTTCAGCTCATTGCATCGCTTGATCAGCTCAAGACCGCTAATTTCCGGCATTCGAATATCAATAAATACGAGATCCGGATGCAATTCCTTGATCAGCTGCAGCGCGCGGTGACTGTTCGTCTCCGTGCCGACAATTTCAAATCCGTAGCGCGTCCATTCCACGGCGTCCAGCAGATTTTTGACAACCCACTGCTCATCATCTACGATCATCGCTCTATACATGCTCATTCATCTCCATCTGCACAGGTATGCGAAGGGTTACCGTTGTACCCGCTTTCTCTTTGCTCCAAATCTCAATTCCGTAAGGATGCTCAAACAGATACTGCAGCCGGTTGTGAACATTCGTGAGCCCAACACCATGACTGCCTTCTTCGCTCGCCGCAGCCGCTTCTCTGCTAAGGTCCAGCTGCTTCCGAATGCACGCCAGCTGCTCCTCATTCATCCCAACACCATCGTCCTGAATGGTTATGATCAGATCCTGCCCGCTCTCGTCCAGCATTGCGGTTACGGTCAGCTTCCCTTTCTCGTAGCGAGGCTCAAGCCCGTGATAAACCGCATTCTCAATAATCGGCTGCAAAATCATTTTCGGCACTTTCAGCTGCATCAGTTCCCCGGGAACGTGACAGCTCAGCTCGAACCGATGCGAGAAGCGGATCGCTTGAATGTTCATATACGCCTCCACGATGCGAATCTCCTGCGAGAGCGGCACGACATCATTCCCTTTGATGCTGTAGCGGAAGATGCGCGATAGAGCGCCCGTCATCTCACGAATCTCCGGCACGCCGCGCTCCGACGCAAGCCCGCGAATCGTATCGAGCGTATTGTAGAGGAAATGCGGATTCACTTGGCTCTTGAGAAAATCATACTCCGCCCGCTTCTTCTCAATCTCCGACGTCAGCAGCCGCTCTTTTGAATCAACAAGCTGGTCCGTCAAATCCTGCACATTCGAGAGCATCTGATTGTACCTTGTCCCGATGACCTCCGCCTCCGCAGAGCCGCTCAGATCGACGCGTTTGTTGAGGTCGTCCTGATGATTGATCCGCATGTAATAATAAAGCTTGCGCAGCGGCAAAATCATATTGTTCAAAATAAACAGGAACGGGATCATCAGCAGCAGAACGCCGATACCGACCGCGATAAGCGTCTGCTTGCGAAGCTTGCGGATGTCCTGGAAGAACACGTCATCCGGAATGACGCGGACGAACTTGCCGCCAATCTGGGGAATGTCCTTGATCTGAATATGATTCAGCTTCCCGTCGATGCGGACAAGCCCGCTCTTCACCTCATCTTTCGGCAGCTCGAACGGCTGGCCGATCTTCTCCCGTTCGTTGCTCATGAAGATCGTATTGCCGCGGTCGAGCAAATACACAGCCGTACCCGGCTGAAGCGTCTTCAGATCATAGCCGCCGGTAAGGGTAGTCGCATCGATCAGCACGATAATCTGGCCGATCTCGCTCGTATAGCGCTTATGAATATTGCTGGAGAAAATGTTCGTCCCTACCGCAAAACAATACCGCATGATACTGCCGGAGGGACATTCTTTCACGTTCGAGAAATACGAATCCGCCCGCTTCGGCATAAAATTGCCGAATTGTTCCGTGGAGTAGCCCTGCAGCGAGAACCAATCCCCGTTCTTGCCGCTTACAATAAAGTCGAGAATGCCTGACTTCACCGTTGATAAGTTGATGAATAAGTTCTTGAGCGTGGGAAACCGTTGGTACTTGGACAGCTTGTCCTCGTCGAGCAAATAATCTTGAATGGACTGGTTGTAAGCAACGTTATAGGTCATCCACTTAATGACGTCATAGTTCGAAAGAATCGTCTGCTCCAGTTGACTGGAGATGTCGCGCGTGTACATCTCGTTGTTCTTCGTCAGATACGCCGCGCTTCGACTATAGTTAAAGAGCAGGATTACAATGATAACGCTTACGGTCAGAGCTGCAATCAAGTACATTTGTCCGCGTATCGGCAGTTTGCGCAATAGGTTCACCCGAGTCATCCTACTTTTTTTGCCCTCATTATAGCACAAAGAAATAAAGAGCGTAGCTCAAAGAAAAGAGCGCAGCTCCTCTTCGGTTTATCGAAGAAGGAACTACGCTCTCTATAGTCAGCCCGCGAGAACTGCGCGCTGCTATTATTTCGTCAAGTTCTTCACGGCATCGTCCATGATCATTTCGCCGGCAATTTTACCGGAGTAGAGCCACGCGCTCGAAGCTGGGAGCTCGATTACATGCTTGTTCTTAACGGCAGGAATGTTCTGCCATACCGGGTTTTTCAACGTTTCAGCCGCATCTGTCTTGTCGCTGTTCACGAGGAAGATGTAGTCTGCGTTCAGCTCAGCCAGCTTCTCCATTGTAACTGGGTTCCACGAAGCTTTGGCCTCAACCGGGATGTTCGATACCAGGTTCGGAGGCGTCAGGCCAAGGTCTTTGTACAGAACCGCGCCGCTCGACTTCGTATCGTCTACAAGGTAGAAGTTCTTCGCTACAAGCCACAGTACAGCTGCGGATTTGCCGCCAACGGAGCTTGCAAGCTTCGCTTTCGCGTCAGCTGCCTTCAGGTCGTAGTCCGCGATTGCTTTGTCAGCTTCTTCGCTCTTGCCAAGCAGGCCGCCGATTGTCTTCAGCGTTTCGCGCCAGTCGTTGTTTACTTTATCGCCAAGCACATAAGTTGGAGCGATCTTCGCGTATTGCTCGTACAGACCTTTCTGAACGGAAGATTCAGAACCGATGATGATCAGGTCAGGCGCAAAACCAAGTACGGATTCGACCGGAAGGTCGTATGCGATTGTCGGAACGCCGCTCAATTGCGGTGCCAGGTAATCTTGGATGCCGTTCGCAACGGACCATTGTGCCACTGGCTTATCGCCAAGCGTTACAACTGGATCTTCGAGGTAGGAAGCAAGAATCTTCTGCGGGTGAGCAGGAATTGTAACGTCATGACCCATCGCGTCTTTAACCGTCTTCGGCTCGTCCGAAGCTGTATTGCCGCTGTTGTCCGTTGCAGTACCTGTGTTCTCTGTCCCCGAGTTCGCTGCGTTGCCGCTGTTCGCAGCATTACCGCTATTGTTAGCATTGTTGCTGCCGCAAGCGGACAGCACCAGCATTATGGCTAGGATACTCATAAGTACGATACTAAATTTCTTTACACGATCAGTTTTACGCAACAAGATGTTAGCCCCCTGGTTCGATAAGTAATTTGTCCATTGAGAATGATAATGAATCTCATTATCAAAGTCAAGCCATATCACAAGTTCTTCACAAAAAATAAATTGGCATGAACGCCGCGTCAGCGCATAATGTTTCTAAGATGTAAGTCTAAGAAGATTGCGATCAAGGAGATCGAACCATGACAACAAAACCCGCATCACCCGCGCATCAGGACGCGCCGCGCCATATTCTATTTACCGGCGGCGGCTCAGCGGGACATGTGACCGTCAATACAGCAATCATCCCAACGATGATAGAGCAAGGCTGGAAAGTGTCCTATATTGGCTCGCGCAGCGGTATCGAGAAACAGCTGATCAGCAGGATGTCTGATGTCGATTACTATGGCATCGCTACCGGCAAGCTGCGCCGGTATATCGATCTTGAGAATGTCAAAGACCCCTTCCGCGTCGTCAAAGGGGTGTATCAAGCTTTCCGGCTCATTCGCCGGCTGAAGCCGGATGTGCTGTTCTCCAAAGGCGGCTTCGTCTCCGTGCCCGTCGTGCTCGGCGCTTGGCTGAACCGCGTGCCGGTCATCATCCACGAGTCGGATTTGACGCCTGGCCTCGCCAACCGGATAGCCGGTCCGTTCGCCAAACGGATATGCATCACCTTCGCGGAGACGGCGGCGCATATCAAGGGCGACAAAGCGATGCACGTCGGCCCGATTATTCGCAGCGATCTGCGCAAGGGCAGCGCCTATAAAGGGATCCAGTGGTGCAAGTTCACGCCGGGCAAGCCGGTGCTGCTCATCATGGGCGGAAGCCTCGGCTCGCAGCGCATCAACGATGTGATCCGGCGCAACGTGGAGGAGCTGACACGGACGTATCAGATCATCCACATCTGCGGCAAAGGCGAAATCGACAGCAAGCTTATTGGGACGCCGGGTTATCGGCAGTACGAGTACATCCACGATGAGCTTGCCAATGCGGTCGCATGCGCGGATGTCGTCATCTCGCGCGCCGGCTCGAACTCGATCTTCGAGTTTCTGGCGCTCCGCAAGCCGATGCTGCTCATTCCGCTCTCGAAGTCGGCGAGCCGCGGCGACCAGATTCTGAACGCGGAGTCGTTCCGCCAGGCGGGTTTCTGCGAGGTTCTGCAAGAGGAGGAGCTCGACGATGCGACGTTCTTGCAGTCGCTCGGCAAGGTGTACGCGGGCCGCGAGGCGATCAAGAAGCAGATGCAGCAGAGCGAGCAAGGCGACTCTACGCAGCAGGTGATCGCGCTGATTGAGCAGACGGCGCGAGTGAGTGAGTGAGTGAGTGGCGAATAGTTGACGGCTGCCCGGTGAGGGCAGCCGTTTTTGTATGTTTGGTGAGGCCCGGGGGCTGGGCTCACTCGGGTCGTCTTTTCTAACGGTCCTTATGGATCTTATTGGAACACTTTTGGGCCCCGAGTTTTTGTAACGGAGCCCACAGTCGCTATTTGCCTATTTTGGGGCCGGGCAAGGCTGGTTTCCCCGGAATAACGACGCCTGTGTCCGTTAGATTTTGCGAGCAGCCGATTTTCGCTCAATAGCGACTCTGTGGTCCGTTATCACTTGCTCCTTGCTCCGTCTTGACCCACTAACCTGCACTTCCGTATACTCATCTGTGTACCTCCTAGCCACTGAACCTTCTTGCTAAGGAACCTGATATCGCTTATTTGCCATTTCTCCACCTATCCTTCGTTCTAAGGAACCTCAGCAAGCCTATTTGGTGCTATAAGCCAAAAATGCCTCACAAAACATGCAAATAAGGTGCGTTGAGTTCCTTAGCTTCTCACAACCGTACATTTCGTCCAAATAGTGTAGTTGGAGTTCCTTAGAGCTCCGCCACAAGCAGCTCGACCCGCTCCGTATTCTCAACCCAACGGTAATCGCGATTCTCGATGATCAGCTTCGGAATCATCCACTCGTCGATTACACCGCGAACAAAGGCTTGGCTGCGCGACCACACTTCGCCGGCTTCCCGAAAATCCTCATCCGTGTGCAGCTTAACCGGGCCCCACTCATTACCGCGAATGCCGCAAATAAACCGCCACTGCCCTTCAACATCCACGTGATAATAATAAATAAGCCGCGGATTCAGCGGTTCCAACAGACGCTGCAGCGACAGCGCCAAATGACGCAGCTTGCCGAGATCCATACCTAGCATATGCGCCACGCTGATTACATCCTGCATCATGACACTCTCGATAATCGTGACTCGCTCCTCCCCCTCTAGACGCTCCTGCACGAATGCCGCATAGCGAGCTTTGAGCTTCGCAATGAACCTGTCCGCCCCTTCGTTGGTTATCAGCGATTCATACTCAACCTCCCTCAGCATAAGCGGATGGTTCTCCTCAAGCTCCAAATAGCACCGGTTCATCACACCTGCAGTTCCCAGCAACATGCGTCGCCATCGTCGTTTTCCCCGACCCAGGCATCCCATCAATGATAATCAGCCGCTTCTCGTTCATTCTCATTCCCCCTCTTTCCCTATAAAAAAGATACAAAAAAGCAGCAACCCGAGCACGATGCTCGAGCTGCTGCTTCAAACAGCTATATACGGCTACTGCTTGCTAGGCGCCTGTGTCGACGGTGCGCTAGACTCGCCTTTGCCGCTGTTCTTCTTCGCGCTATCCTTGCATTTGGCACGGATTTCCTCGCGCAGCTGATGCGCTGTTTTGCCCTCCGTCTTAATGCCAAGACCTTTTGCAACTTCCTGCAAATGGGTAAGGCGCTTCGCTTTCATCTCGGTTTTGAACTTGTCCCATTTGGCCGGATCAGCTTCACGCGCCGCCTTGAGTTCCTTAATAATCTGCTCGGTCGACTTGCCTTCGGTCTTAATGCCGAAGTAAGCTGCCGCTTCGTTCAGATGCTTTAATTTGCGAGCCTCGTGGTTCGCGCCATGATCGCCTTTGCCATGATGCGAGAAGCGCCAGTGGCTGCGCTCCTGCTCATGCTGCGCTTCCAGCTGCTCCGATGGCGGAGTTGCTGTGCTTACAGGGTCCGCATAAGCGGGTACTGCGGAGAGCAGCAATGCCGCTGCCGAGCCGAGCACAACAAGTTGCTTGCGTAGTTGTTTCTTCACTATGTAACAGCTCCCTTCCAAGGCTGGAAATTAGAACCAGCCGTTCAAGCGGTAGCATGCCCATTCGCGCAACCTTTTATCCAAGCCGATTCTGCTCAAGTTCTTCCAGCTCATGCTGGAGCGCTTCCTTCGAGAAATGCTCCCCAATGAACACCGCGACATCGTTCACATCGCCCTGCGGCGTGATGCGGATAAACTCCACCTCGCGGTAGGCGTATTGGAACAGGAAACGGCTGCTCGTGTCGGTGAAGGTAACGATCCCTTTCGCCCGATACACCTCTTGCGGCAGTCGGCGCACAAGCTCCTCGAAGGCGTGGCTGTTAATCGGTCCGGCAAAATAATGCGTCAGCGTCATTACATGCGAGTGCGAGCTATACTCATCATGCGCGTGATCGTGGTCATGATCGTGGTCATGATCATGATCATGATCATGATTGCAGTTCGCGCCGCAAACATGCTTGCCGCCGGACTCGTCATCAAAGCGCTCCGCCGCCAAGTCCAGCCTCGCCTTCGGCGCAGCCGCAAGATCGAAGATACTGAGGTCCGTCACGCAGCGGACCGTTACCGTCAGCGGGGCAAAAGCGTTCAGCTCCCGCACGAGCTGCTGCACCTCGACAAGCTCTTCCGGCGCGAGCTTATCCGCCTTGTTCACGATCAGGTCCGTCGCGCAGCGGATCTGGTCCTGCATCAGCTTGAATGTCTTGCCTCCGCGGCGGCTGCGCTCCAGCAGCTCCGGACCGTCCACGACGGTTGCGATCGTCCGCAGGTCGATGCGCATGAACAGCGTCGCCTCCGTCACCGCGTCGATAATCTCCATCGGATTCGCAGCCCCCGTCGACTCGATGAGCACGACATCCGGCTGATGCTCGTCGATGAGCTCCTTCAGCTCGATGCTGAGATCGCCCCGGATCGTGCAGCAAATGCAGCCGGACAGCATCTCCGCCATCGGCACGTCGCCCTCGACGAATTGACCGTCCAAATTAACGTCGCCGAGCTCGTTCATAATGATGGCGACTTTCACATCTTGCGCTTTATAGTAGTCTACGACTTGATTGAGCAGCGTGGTCTTGCCGCTGCCGAGAAAGCCGGACAGAAGATGAACCGGAATCGAATGTTCACTGGATACTGGCATAAATTCATTTCTTCCTCTCACACTTAGAATGGCTGGCTAAAATTATACCGTTATTTTCACGAATTTAACAGTTGCCGGCCGCTCGGGTATTATTTTGACCGCCTCCCGCATATTCTTCTTTGCAATGGACCTTAGAGGGAGAGTGAGCGCGCAATCATGGAACAAACAGCAATTCCAGTAATCGTATTGAGCGGCTTTCTGGGCAGCGGCAAAACGACTCTGCTGCTAAGGCTGCTGCAGCATGCGAAGTCAAGCGGAATGCGGTCATCGGTGCTCATGAATGAAATCGGCGCCGTGGACGTGGATGGCACGCTCGTCAGCAGCGAGTCCGCTTATCAGATGCTGGAGCGTATTACGGAGGGCTGCCTCTGCTGCAGCAAGAAGAGCGAGCTGGCCAATTGTTTGGAGCGGCTTGCGCTCATGCGGCCGGACGTTATTGTTATGGAGCTGACCGGCGTTGCGAACCCGGAGGAAATCGCGGAGGCGATTACAGAACCGGGCATCATCGGCAAAGTAAAGCTGCACCGGATCGTCACTGTGCTGGATGCCGAGCATGCGCTTGATTATAACAGCATTTTCTCATCGGATCGCGAGCTGATCCGTACGCTGCGCAAACAGATTGAGGTCGCGGACCTGATCATCGCGAACAAAGCCGACCTCATCTCGAACCGGACGGCGGACAAAGTGCATCAGCTCGCGATGGAACGCAACCCCGCCGCCCGCTATGTACCGGCGATCCGCTGCGAGGTCGATCCCGCGATCGTGTTCGAGGGCGTGAAGGCGACAGGCCGGAAGCAGCCGGCCGTCGCAACCGGCGTGCGCGCGACGGCGGCAAATGGCGGCCGTATCGCCGCCAGCTCGGTGCCGGCGGCCACCCCTGGCCCGAGCGGCCCGAGCGGATCAGCCGCAGCGAGTGCGCGGATCAGCACCGCTGCAGCAGGGACCGCGACGGGCACAGGCACGTCGTTCGCGCGGATCCGCACCGCGGCGATCTACCCCGGCGCCGATGTCGGCGGACTGACGCGCCGCCAATTCGAGAGCTTCGTGAGCGGACGCGGCAACGCATGCTTGCGCGCCAAAGGGTATATGCCTTTCGGCCGCGATGGCAGCCTGATGCTGTTCCAGCTGGCCGGCAAACGGATCGAATGGGCACCGAGCAGCTACGTCGGCGAGCCGTACTTCGTCATGATCGGCATCGAGCTCGATGAGAGCCGGATCATGCAGGAATGGACGCGCTTCACCGCATCGGCGGTGCGCAAATAATGAAGGCGAGCGGGGTCATGTCGTGGTGACTCGGCTCGCCTTTTTTCTTTGAGTCAGCTGCAGCTATAATGGATAAATCCACTCCATTGATGAGATTTTACCGGATTTGCTTGTCTTTGTTGGATTTATCCATTCATTTTCGGGCGAAATGGCGATTTAGGCGTCTTTTGAGCAGAAAAGAGTGGATTTTTCAAATTTTTCAAATATAGACCGCTGCTCCCCTCAAAACCGCCCTTCTGCGTTGGATTTGTCCACTATACATAGAACCACCCTAGCTTAAAAGCGGAAGCACACGCACATGCTCACGCTCGTGAATTTCTGCTAGAAGGAGCTACTCGACGGCATATTGTCGCACGATCTCTTCTCGAAACTTCAACCCGTGCCCCGGGCGATCCCATACGGTTGCCATCCCGTCCTTAATCTGCGGCACGTCCTCAAACCAATCATCATACCAGTCCATATATTCAATGTAGGTCCCGTTCGTAATGGCGGCATAAATCTGGTTCTGCAGCTCCCAAGCCAGATGAGGAGTGACGGATATGCGGTGTGCGCTGGCCATATTTGCAATACGCACCACCTCAGTTATGCCGCCTGCGCGGAGATTCATCATCAGAATATCTCCGGCTTTTCGGTCGATCAACTCACGAAATCCGTACCTGGAATATTCCGTCTCGCCTGTCGTGATTCGGATATCCAATGCTCTGGCAACCTCCGCATGCCCGATCATATCGTCCGCGGGGACAGGCTCCTCAAACCAGTAGATACCGAGCTTCTCCAGCTCTCTGCCGAACTGGATAGCAGCTGGCACATCCAGCCCCTGGTTCACATCCACCATAATATCGATGTCCGGGCCAAGAGCTTTCCTCACAGCAGTGACGCGTTTGAGATCTATTCTTAGATCCGGGAACCCTGCTTTCATCTTGAATGCTTTAAAGCCCCGGGCAACGACGCCCTCTGCCTCCTCGACAAGCTCCTCTTCCGATAAGGACATAAAGCCTGCGCTTCCATAGACTTTTACTTGATTCGTGTAAGGCCCGAGCATCTTATGTATGGATGTCTTCTGAAGCTTACCTGCCAAGTCCCACAGGGCAACGTCTACAGCTGAAATACCGTACATGGCAATGCCTTTGCGGCCAATCATGTTGAGCGCCCACCAGAGCTTCTCCCAAATCTTATTTCGGTACAACGGATCCTCACCAATTAGCAGATCAGCAATGTCATGATCCATGCACGCTTTGATCGTTTCGCTTCCTCGGCCAAGGACTGGGATATACTCCATTCCGGTAACACCTTCGTCCGTCTCGACTTCAACAATGATGGCATCTCGCTTCGCTAGAGATAATGTCGACACACGAATAGGGGCCTTAAACGGTACTGAAATCAGCTTTGTCTTCACGGATGTGATCTTCACCGCTCCCGCCCCTCCACATTCCAGATAATGTAACCTATTCCTGGATGGGACAATTAAGAAGTTACACGCGCTCGAGTGGCCGGAACGGTTCCGGTGGCAGCTCCATTCGGATCGCATCGCCCGGGGCAACGTCTCCCTCGGCCAGCACAATGCCCATCACACCTGCTTTGCGAATCAGGTTCCCGTTCTCATCACGGTCCAGAACCGCCTGTAACAGCCCGCTCTGAAAATGATCAATCTGCGCGCAAGGATTACGCAGTCCCGTCAATTCAACAACCGCCGATTCACCGATGTACAGCTTCGTACCTGTGGGCAATCCAAGCAGCTGGATTCCTCGGGTCGTCATATTTTCGCCCATCTGCCCTGGCTCGACGCGGAAGCCGGCTTTCCCCACCTCATCAAACAGCTCCGAATGAATCAGATGAATCTGCCGAAGATTCGGCTGACTCGGGTCTTGAGCGACCCGTGAACGATGCTTCACCGTCTTGCCCATATGCGCATCGCCTTCCACGCCTAGACCGGCAAGCAGCTTGATGACATCAACGGGTTGCTTGCTAAACGTATGTGCTGTGCTTCGGCTGACGGATACGACTGTTCCGATGATATTTTCCATTCTGGAAACAACTCCTCTACATAATCTATTAACCTATGCAGTCCATAATTTGTATATAATTATGAGTATACGAGACTTGTTCTTTTTACGACATGAGGGAAGGACATAGAACATGAGAAATGCTTTTGCAATGCTGCTCGTAATTGTATTGAGTTGTTTGGCTATTGGATGTAAATCAAATGAAGCAGATGCAGTAGTTGAGCATTTCCCAGCCGCACATAAACAGTTCATTGAACAATATGGTTGGACGATTCGACAATTTCAATTTGAAATGAATTATGGTAAAGGCGGATTGGGGGCAGCAGCTATGGACCGTGTAAAAGAGTTAAAAGCAAAGGTTCAATTGGACCTCAACCCTTACATTAATAAAAATGTGATTGAGACCGAATATATACTAAACGAGAGCCTGCAAAATTATAATGAAGTTTCCTGTTATCTATTTGAAAGTGAAGGGAAAGTCATCGGCGGCTATCTGGCGTTAAATACATCCGTATTGAAAGATGACGTTTATATGATCACCACTGGTCCAATTGTTCCCATGATGAGTCAAAAAGAGGCTTATAAGAAAGTGATATTGTTGCAATAAGCGAAAGTAGAAAAGGCAGCCTGCTCGGCTGCCTTTCTTACATTGTTGTATCGGGTTGACTAGCTTAGATCCATACCGCCCCAACTACTCCGCATAGGATGCCCCCGGCAATGACCGCTCCGAACAAGAGCAGCAGGATCTTCCTTGGAAAAGAGCGCATGACCATCAGCAGCGACGGCAAGCTGATCGCTGGAAGCGTTACGAGCAGCGCGGTTGTCGGACCGACTGCGATGCCGGCTGCCAGGAAGGACTGGATGATCGGGATTTCCGCAGCCGTCGGGATGACGAACAGCGTTCCAGCCAATGCAAACAGGAGAATCATGACAACGCCGGAACCGACCGAGATCGGGAACAGCCACACCTTCAATGCGCCGAGCATAAGAACGACGATCAGGTAAGCTGGCACGACATGCAGCAGCAGGCTCCACAAGCTTCTGAGCCATCGTTCTAGAAACGGAGCGGAGCTCGATTCCAGCTGTGCGGCTGCGGCTGCAGCTGGCGGCAGCTCCGGCACGACTGCATCACGGTCCCGCATGATTCGGTTGGCGATAAATCCGATGCCGAATGTTAAGAGTGCGCCGAATGCAATCCGCAGGACGACGAACTTCCACGATAATACAAACGCCATAAACACGAGCGTTGCGGGGTTGAGCAGCGGATTCCCGATCCAGAACGCCAGCGCCGCACCGACGGATGCGTTTCTACGCCGCAGGCCAACAGCGATCGGAGCCGCACAACAGGTGCACATCATGCCCGGAAGCGCAGCTGCCCCGCCGCATACCACGCTGGCAAAATTCGATTTGCCCAGGACACGCTGCAACCAGCGCGTCGGAATCAGCACCTGCACGAGCGAGCCTAGCAGAATTCCCAATACAGCTGCCTTCCATACCGATTTAAAATACAGCTTCGCGTAACCAACGGCATCGTCCCACGTCGGAGCGCCCATGTGTGCGGACGGATCGCCGAGTATGGATTTGCCGATAGAGCCCGTGTTTGCTGCGGTGAGCGCTTTATAGAAATACGGCCACCATTTCACATACATAAGTCCAGACGCCGCAAGCAGCAGAAACACCGCTACCATTATAACCGCTCGAACTACTCGCGGTTCCTGCCGCGAATCCCAACTATTCTCTTGCAACCTGACTACCTCCATCTATTCGAGCGATGTTCTTGCCTTACTTCCGCCAAAAGGTAGAACAATCCGCCTTATCCTCTATATTAAACGCGATCATTCTCTCCAGTAACTCGTAATCCACCGGACTGTTCCATTTGTACCGCACCAACAGGTTCGTGTGATCATGGCCGGCCTGCTTAATATCGTCTGCAAAATGAATCATACCCGCTCTTTCGGGGGCGACCGCCAGATGCTGCTTGGCTACGCTAAACCCGATTATGTATGTATCGTGATCCGTAAACATCGGCTGGTTCCATGCAATGATCGGCTTTAACTCGGGAAACTTCTCGCAAACCCACTGCAGTACCTCTTCCGCCCTCGCCCGATGGTCAGGGTGGTCAATCCCCGCCAAGTACTCTGCAAAAACCTCCATGCTGCATTTGCCTCCTCTTAAAATCATTCTATTCCACAATGCTGCCCGTTACTAGTTTACCTCATTCCTCTCCAATCGTACTGCTCCGTTTCAAATAAAAAAGGCGAGCAGGTACGAACCCTGCTCACCCTATATTGCTACCCCGCTTGGACAACTAGCCCCGATACGTTCCCGTCCGTCACTTCCAGCTCGGCTGAAGCTACAGGCTGGTTCGGGGTCCCCGACTAGGAGCGTGTATGTACTAGGCGCGATATCATTCAGTTTGAAGTTACCGTTTGCATCCGTCGCCGGCCAATAACCACCGGTATTCGTAGCTGTTTGGAGCGAAATCCGGGAATCGACCTGTATTGACGGCATTGCCGTTCGCATCCACGACTTTAACCGTGATCGAGTACCCTTGACCGTCGTTATCCGTCGGTTGCTCGGTGTCCACGCTATCATCTGGTGCTCCAGAATTAACATCGCTGTCGTCGAATTCAACGACCTCTTCTGCATCATCGGACTTGTTCTCATCGCCATATTGGTACGAACGCCATAGCATCGACGCAGCTTGTGCGCGAGTAACGGGCTGCTGCGCGCGGAACGTTTCGTCCGGGAAGCCCGAGACGAGGTTATTCTCGACAGCAAGCGCGACATAATCCTTGGCATAGGCGGAAATCGAAATTGTAGTCCTTGAACATCGCTTGAATAATTGTGCGGTCAGGCAGCTTCGTCTTGTTGTAGCCTTTCAGCTTTACGATAGCTACCGCTACATCTTCACGTGTTGCTGGCGCATCCGGTTTGAACACCAGCTTGCCATTCGCTTGCTTGTAGCCATTCAAGTACGACTTGGCCGCTTCCACGAAAGGCGCTTCCCAGTCCGACGGCTTGATGTCGGAGAAGGATGTTTTGCTTACCTTTACCGGATTCAGTCCAGCGGCAAGCACCATAATCTTCGCGAACGCAGCGCGCGTAACGACCCGCTCTGGACGGAATTTCCCATCCGGATAGCCGCTGATGACGCTGCGGTTCAACAGCACCATATTCATTTACGCGTTATCTACTAGTCTTTTAGTAGGAGAAGTAGGTTATGACCAAAAATCAACAAACCTGTTACAAACGGACGGTTCTGTTCTACTATTCCCCACATAGAAATAGAAAGGGACACTCCAAGAAGGAGGGACTTTATGTACGCCATCGCTTGGCTGGTGCTCGCTGCCGCGCTTGTGCTCATTGAGCTGCATACGGGGACGTTTTATTTTTTGCTGTTGGCTGTCGCATCCGTCATCGCTATCTTTGTCGCACTGTCCGGTCTCCCGCTATTGGTGCAATGCTTCACGTTTGTCTTTGCGATTGCTCTGCTGTACATGTTTTTGCTGCCTCTCCTGCGCAAGCTGGTTCCGTCCACATCAAAGACACTGCTGAGGCAAAGCACCGAGTATTTGGTGGGACAAGAAGCGTTCGTCATTCAGACCATCACGCCTGAAGAAGCCGGGCTAGTCAAAGTGCATGGAGAGATTTGGTCCGCCGTATCGAATGAGAAGCTCGATGAGGGAACGAAAGTAATCGTCAGAGAAGTGCACGTAACCAAACTATCCGTAACAAAGGAGTAGATGCAATTGGTTGGCATTATTGTATTTATCGTAATCCTAGCAGTCGTTGCAGCTATTGTTATCAAAGGGATTCGCATTATTCCGCAGCAAACGGTAGCTATCGTGGAGAGGCTTGGCAAGTACAATAAGACACTTAATGCCGGGGTGAATCTGATCATTCCGGTCATCGACAAAGTCCGTGCGCGCCACGATCTTCGTATTCATCAGGAAACAGTCCCTTCCCAATCCGTCATTACGAAGGATAACGTTGCGATCGGCGTGGAGCTGGCCACATTCTTCAGTGTGATCGATGCGAAGCTGGCGACTTATGGGATTGCGAACTATGTAGGCGGCATACATAACATTGTGGCCTCTGCACTTCGGGCGACGATTGGTAAAATGGAGCTCGACGAAATCCTCTCCAACCGCGACCGCATCCAGACGGACCTGCGAATGGTGCTCGACCAGGCATCGGAGAACTGGGGCGTCCGTATTGAACGCGTCGAAGTGCTGCAGTTAGCCATCCCTTCGGATATCCAGAACTCGATGGAGAAGCAGATGCGGGCAGAGCGCGAGAAGCGCGCCATTATTCTGCAGGCGGAGGGCGATAAGCAATCGACCGTCCTGCGCGCGGAAGCGCAGCGGCAAGCGGTTGTTCTTGCTGCTGAAGCCGAGAAGCAGCGGCAAATTCTCGATGCGGAAGCGAAGCAGAGAGCGCAGGAGCTGGAGGCGCGAGGCAAAGCGGAAGCGATCAAGCATGTCGCCGAAGCGGAGCGCGCGCGGATCGAAGCCATCAAGGCGGCTGGGCTGGATGCGCAAATCTTGGCTTATAAATCTTTTGAAGCGCTCGGGCAGATGGCGGAAGGCCGGGCAACGACGATCTTTATTCCGACCGACGCCGTGAACGCGCTAGGCTCCGCCGGGATGATCGGCAAGATCTTCGATATTACGAATCCGAAATAGTAAAGGGAGGTCCCGAGGGACCTCCCTTTACTTATCTCTAGGCTTCTCAAGGCTTCTAGGCTAACACCTGTGTAATCAGCTTCAATTCCAGCAAATCATCAATAACGATATCCGCCAGTGCCAGCTCTTCCTCTTGGGAAAAGTCGAACCGGCAGCCGATGGCCGGCAAGCCATTGGCTCTCGCGGCATGAATATCGATAATTCGATCGCCCACAACAACAGCGGCCTCATGCGGGAATTTCTTCAATATAAGGCTGACTAGGTCCGCCTTCTCATCCGATTCAATCTGCTGAATGCTGAACGTCTCTGTTATCCACCGATCCAGCCTGTAATAGCTCACGATTGCATTCAAATAATCAAGTGCTCCATTGCTTGCAATGAAGATCGAGCAGCCAGCCTCTGCCAGAAATTCGAGAGCCTCGCGCGCATGCGGATATAGAGCTCCCCTGCCCTTCCCAATGTAAGCAATCAGACTTTCATGGAAAACCTCGTTGGCGCGCTGCCTCACCGCGTCCGAACGATCCGGAAGCAGTGTCTCCCATACGACCTGCAGAGGAACTCCCATTATTTCACGGTAGGTTTCAGTCGGCGTCTCTCCCGCCCATTCGCCAATAGTGCTTAAATCACCAAACGTATCTTCGAGCGCCAGCTCCAATACAGTATTGGTTTGAAACAACGTTCCGTCCATATCGAAAATAACCGCGCGGCCCTTCATCATTTGAACGTGACCAAATCTTTCACGCGTACCGGCTGACCCGTGCGGATCGATTGATTCGCTGCGATGCCGGTTAGAATCGAACGTGCTCCGTCGATGTGGTTGGCCGCCCGTTTAAAGCGGTCCTCCGCAGGCTCGCCGAACAGGTCGCGAAGCAGCACCGGATCGCCGCCGCCATGACCGCCGTCGCCGTCCTCCACTTGCACCTCGTATGGCATCTTAAACATCGGGAATACTTTAATCGACTGTGTTTCCAATGCGCCTTCATCCGCTTTATTACCGCCGGAGTTGATGTAAGTCTTCTCCAGAATCTCCATCTCGATGCGTCCTTTACTTCCATTGAAAGCAATCCGGTAGCCTTCATAGGGCAGGAACGCATTCAAGGAATAGGTCAGAATCGCATGATTGTCGTAGCGGACTATAACCCCCATCGAATCCTCGATGCTGATGCCATCCCCGAATACGCTCTGATCCCGCTTATAGCCATCCTCATGCTCGGCATCCAAGTACATGTGCTTCAAGTGTTCATTCTCATCTAGCTGCAGCGAGAACGGATCTTCCTTCGCGGCCGGATTGCCCGTGCCGCGGTCGTAGAAGCCCGTAACGCCGCGCCCTTCCGCATTCTCCCTTCCATAGAAGGCCAGATTCCCGAATGCGAATACCGTCTCCGGCTGCGCACCGATCCAGAAGTTCACCAGGTCGAAGTGATGCGTCGACTTGTGGACCAGCAGCCCGCCGCTGTTACGCTTATCGCGATGCCATCTGCGGAAGTAGTCTGCCCCGTGGCGCGTGTCCAGCATCCATTCGAAGTGAACCGAGATGATCTTGCCGATTGCGCCGTCCTCAATCAGCTCGCGCGCCTTCGTATGATGCGGTGCATAGCGATAATTGAATGCGACTCGTACTTGCCGGCCGGTACGCTCGACAGCATCCAGGATATCCTGGCACTTGTTCTCGTCCACCGTCATCGGCTTCTCCGTTATGACATCGCAGGCCAGCTCCATCGCACGAATGATATAGAGATGATGCGTTCGGTCGATGCTTGTTACGATGACTGCATCCGGCTTCTCGGCTTCAATCATCTGATCGAATTGATCTGACTTGTAGGTACGGACAGCCGTCGAGCCGTATTTTTCCCCCAACAGCTTATTGGCATAATTCATCCGGGTTTGATTCACGTCACAGAAGGCAAGCAGCTCGGACGTATGCTTGTAATCCGTTGCAATTGCACCGTAGAAGAACTCTGCTCTTCCTCCGGCACCCACAATGACATACTTTTTCTTGTTACTCATCGCATGCCTCCTGAACTATCCTGATATGGCAACGCTTGCAGTTTACCGTTTACGGCCGGCAAACTATTCCTATATTTTAGTACAGGCTTCTGGTCGGCGGTACTAGGGGGAATTTGCAATTACCTATCTTTATTTGCGCATCCGCAAGCTAGAACCTATCACCTTTTGTTAAAGTAATCCATAAATGGCTTGTTATTTTGGTATTTCTATTTTAACTGCGCAGATTGTTGTATACTTTCTCATAGCTTTAAGATCCTTGGAGAAGTGTTGAGGAGGCAGCCCCCTGATGTACAACTTAATGATTGTCGACGACGAAATCGAAATTCGGACCGGCTTAAAAAATTATTTTCCATGGAATGAGATTGGCTACGAGGTTGTATGCGAAGCGGAGAACGGCAAACAAGCGCTTGAGCTGTTAAAGGAGCAGCATGTCGATGTTATTCTAAGCGACATTATGATGCCTGTCATGACAGGACTTGAGCTTGCCAAGGAGCTGCATGGAAACGAATCGCCGATCAAGCTGGTGTTCTTAAGCGGGTACTCGGACTTTCAATATGCCAAGCAGGCGATGATCTACAGCGTGAAGAATTATCTCGTGAAACCGACCGTCTACAAAGAGCTGGTTGAAGTGTTCCAGAGCCTGAAGACCGAGCTCGATAAAGAGCGCAGCAAGGCAGAGCCGCGTATGGAAGCGGCCGACCCGAAGCAAGAAAATCGTTATATTGCAGCCATTAAAAAATTCATTGACGAGAGCTATACCAACGTCACCCTTGAAAGCGCATCCAATTATGTGCACTTGAACCACTCCTATACAAGCAAGCTGTTCAAGCAGCAGACCGGCATGACGTTCATGGACTATGTCATTCAAGTAAAAATGCAGAAGGCAGCCGAGCTGCTGGCCGATCCGACCTATAAAACGTACGAAATCAGCGAATTGCTGGGATATACGAATCCGCATAATTTCACCCGCTCCTTCAAACGAATCTACGGTAAGAGCCCTCGGGAATACCGCAATGGCTAAAAGACTCAAAACGGTTCACCGCTCCACGCTGCGGCACCTGATTACATTATTAATTCCAATGCTGGTCCCATTGCTGATCTTGGGCTCGCTCTCTACCTTCTTAATCAAGCTCTATATTCAGGATCAGATTGATACGAAGAATGAAGCACTGCTGTCCCAGACCAAATCGTACATGGAGCTGTCCTTTCGG
The DNA here is from genome assembly GCF_003386535.1 of Paenibacillus taihuensis. Taxonomy (GTDB): domain Bacteria; phylum Bacillota; class Bacilli; order Paenibacillales; family Paenibacillaceae; genus Paenibacillus_Z; species Paenibacillus_Z taihuensis. Next base: position 54,071 of record NZ_QTTN01000012.1, on the reverse strand, counting down.
GAGATGGACTCCCTAAGTGCGAACTTCTCGGCAAATCCCGGGCTTAGCGTGACGATGAAAGATATTTTGGATACGGGCCGGTTTACGAACAGCAACTTCGACGTGCTCAAGGTCATTCGAAATTTCGTCGACTCGACTGTTTATGCGAATCCGTTCATTTATTCGATCTATATTTATTTCGATAACGAGGACAAGCGGTTCTTATCTTCCGTAACGGGCCTTAATACCGTCGACAAATTTACCGACAATGCGTGGTATGCGCTGTATAAGAACCACAACAATGTCAACGAGCGTGTCTGGACGGAGAAGCGCATCCTGAAGAGACGGACTTCAGATGCGGGAACAGGAGTCATCTCCATCTATAATCGGCTGCATTTGGAGAACGGCGGCGGCGTTGTCGTCATGAATATTAAAGCCGAGTATATCGAGTCGCTGCTCCGCGATCTGCCAGCCAATAATGGTCAGAGCATTCTGCTGATGGATAAATACAACCATATCATTGCCAGAAACTCGGATCTTAATTATTTGCCGTTGTTCCATAAGAACGTGCTGGATACGAATGAGTCGCTCTCGCAGATCGTGAAGGCGGACGGCCGTACGTACCGGATCGATATTCTGACCTCTGCGCGTTTTGGCTGGAAGTTCGTATCCATCGTTCCCAAGTCCGCATTGTACTCGCTTCCTGATAAGCTCAGATTATTGACTGGCTTGCTGCTGCTCTTTTCCACGATAATCGGGCTGATTTTGGCATATTCGTTGTCAAAGAAGAAGTATATGACGCTGCAGATGGTGAATTCCATTCTCCATGCCGCCGAACGCGGAACCCCTCTGCCGAAGGTGCTTCCCGGAAGAAAGAATGACATGTACGGCTATATTACCGAGAATGTCGTGAAGAAGTTCGTTGAGAACGAGTTCCTGACGGTTCAGCTGTCCGAGCGGAAGTACAAGCTCCAGGTAATGGAGTATATCGCCCTTCACGCCCAGCTTAATCCGCACTTCCTCTATAACACTTTGGAAACGATCTATTGGAAGGTAGCCAGCTATACCGGCAAGCCGAACGAAGCCAATGAAATGATCGAGAATCTATCCGGCGTGCTGAGATATTCCTTGGACAGCTCCGTGCACTTCGTGCCTCTGCGGGAAGAAATGAAGTATACGATGCGCTATGTGGACATTCAGAATATCAGGTATAAAGCGAAATTCGATGTCATCTGGCAGATTGATGACGAGGCAGCGGATTGCGACGTCATGAAGCTTATCCTGCAGCCGCTAATCGAGAACTGCATCTATCACGGCATCCGAATGAAGCCCATCAAGAGCATTATTCGGATCAAGGCGTTGCTGATCCAAGACCGTATTCAGCTGACTGTCACGGACACCGGCGTCGGGATGGACAAAGCGCGGCGGCAGGAAGTACTTGCCAAGCTGACTTCCGACATCGAAGGCGGACAGCATATTGGCCTGCATAACACGCATAAGCGGCTCACGATTACGTATGGCGAAGCGTACAGCATCCGGATCTTAAGCAAGCCAAACCGGGGAACGTCCATTCAGCTTATGTTCCCGGCACGGAAACAGCTTGGAGTTCAACAGTAACACTTAGATGCAATGGTTACTCGAGTAGGAGGAGGCAGCTAGCCTCCATTCTCATACACCACCGCACATAAGCCCTTTCGCTTCCCAGCAGGAAGCCGGAAGGGCATTGTTTGTGTTCCGGTGCTTGTGAGTCTCGTTCGGGGTCACCACGCCATGCTGGGCGTACATAACGAAAAGGACAGCCGATGACCGGCTGCCCTTTCTCGCATGCTAGATTACTCCTCTGCCCAGTAATAGATTCAAGCGGTATTAATAGTTTAAGACGACAGTTCCTGTCACTCCGCTTGCGCCTCCGAGAACCACCTTCAGGTTTCAGCGGCTTCGTTCCGTTGATCGAGAGCGCTTGGATCTTTGAAGGCGTCAGGCTGATCGTGAGCAGGCCGCTTGTGCTGCTGAAGGTCTGTGGCGCAATAAAGGACGTTGTAAAATCCACATCAGAGAGCAAATCAATCACCATTTATAGAAATCCACCTAAATAAAGCTATAAAGTCCTTCCGATCGCTCAGATCCGTACAGATGTCACCTATCAAATTTACGGAGATTCAACTGGCTGGATCAATCGGCATTACCTGCCATCGCATTCATTTTCCCCTTCGAATGGTAAAGCAGCCGCTGTAAGTTGCACAAAAATGATAGTAAACATCAAATAACGATAGAAAATAACAACTTCGCGCAATTGGAAATGATTAAGCCGCCAAGAGATGATTGAATTTGTTAAATCAACTAACTAGGAATGTGGTCACAAGATGATCATAATTGAAAGCGGATTCATTGTTTGCAATTCTACTAAAGGGGAGCGCACAGAATGTCGAAAAAAACTTCGAGGAAAACTTCGCGGGCAGCTTCGCAGGTCGTTTCATCGCTCGTTATCGGCAGTATGCTGTTAACGAGCACAACGGCCATGGCAAGCCCAAACCAAGAGATCTCTAACCAAGATACCTCTAACCACTGGGCTGCGAAAGAACTTCAGAAATGGACAGACATTGGTCTATTGAAGGGCGATAGCCATGGTAATTTAAACCCGAACGAAGCCATTACCCGCGCGGAATTCATCACAATTCTTAATCGTATATTCAATCTTCAAAGCACGTCCGGCGCCAGAAGCTTTGCCGACGCTCATCCTGGCGATTGGTACTATGAGGAGCTTCAGAAGGCTTCTGCAGCCGGGTTGCTAAACGGAGATGCGAACAGCCATGCAAATCCGAAAGCCCCGATTACCCGCCAAGAAGCGGCTGCGCTTATCGCAAGAGGCTTCCAGGTTGTTTCCGGGACTGCTGACGCTCGTTTCGGCGATTCCTCGCAGATTGCAAGCTGGGCTAGCGACGCTGTTTCTTCCCTAGCTTCCAAAGGCTATTTGAACGGTAGAGGCAATAACGAATTTGCGCCTCATGCGAACATCACTCGTGCCGAATCCTTCGTCATGACGGATCGGGTCATGGGTACGATCATCAAAACGCCTGAAGATCTGGCGAAGCTTGCTTCTCCGGTTACGGGCAATGTCACAATTGCTCTTCCAGGAGCTGTTCTGAAGAATCTTGTGATTGCAGGCGATATTTATGTTATTGATGCTGCGGCAACTGAGCCCGTCGTATTGAACAACGTGAAAGTAACTGGCGATCTCAGCGTCGTTTCTGCAAAAAGCGTCAATCTGATCGGCTCAACGGTATCCGGCACAACCCTTGTAAAGGATACGAAAGCGGCTACCGCGCTGAATCTGGACGCTGGCTCCTCGCTAAACAGGCTGGTTCTGAATTCAACCGCGGCTGTATCCGGCGAAGGCAGCATTATAACGGCAGTCATTAATGCCAACGGAAGCACGATCGCCCAGCAGCCTGCTCAAGTTACGGTCGCTAACGGGGTTACTTCCACTGTCGGCGGCAAGACGGTAACCTCCGGCGGCGGTACTGGCGGTAATACTGGCGGCGGTACGTCTAACCTCACCACACCTGTTGTTCCTGCTATCTCTACGGGAACTACTGTGAATATGTACAGCACACAGATTACTCATTTGCAGCCAACCGGATTGAATCTAGGACAGCCTATTAAATGGACAACCTCAGATCCTTATATCGCTTATGTAGACACAGTTGGCAACGATTCTGGCAATTACGCCGGTAAAGTCATTGGTGTTTCAACTGGAACAGCAGCAATAATCGGTAAACAAGGCGATACTTCAATCACGATTACGGTTCATGTAACCAATGATCCAAATCTTACGACAGTTCTAGATAAACTTGTTTACTACTACGAAGCGCATGATAGTCATATTCCAAGCTTTTCTAATGCCCCGGAGCTTATTCATGGAAGTGTCTCTGTACCGACTGGGAGATCCTGGCCGTCAGAGAGCTATGCCGGATATCTTGAAGGCACGAATGGCGTAAAATGGATGCTCGCATCGGACATGAAGTCAGTAACGCTGTATGATCCGAACTTGAGCAATCCAGATGACCGTATTCAATACTTGCAAGGCGGAAGATATATTCCTCAGGATGCAGCCGGCTCTACTCAAGCAATCAGCAAGATCATGACAGACGGCTCTGGCGGGCTTTGGATCAAAGACGCAGCCGGAGATGCGACTCACATCGTAAGAAAGAACGTTTCGCTCGAGAGCAAGGCAATGCTGGAGCAAGAGATCATGAAAAACTTTGATGATCGCTTTGGCATGACAAGCAATGACACCAACACCTCATCGCACGCGAACAAGATTGCCGCCATTATGGGCAGCAAAGATGCACGCGATCTCGACTTCAAGGTTGAGGTTGGTGATAATGACGGTTCGATTACGGCAACCTTCGGCAGAAGCCAGATCTTCTACTACAAGGATATGTTAAGCAAATACGGTGCGAATGATGAACGAACCAAAGATGCGCTGAAAGCTGCTACTCGTACAACCGAGGCCGTTGCATTATTGCCTTATATTTCCGGCAGGCAAATGAAGGTTCCAGCGAAGGAAGAGGCAAAGCCTTACATTCTTGAACTCCTTGGCGCAAAAGCCGACGGTTCCGATGAAGGCAAACCGGTTTACTTGGACGAGAACGGAAAGTACACATTAACCGATACAGGCAAGCCTGCTCCAGACGGATTCTTGCCTCGTACGTTTACCGTCATTCCGCAAGGACAGGATACTTCTTATTTGAAGGACAACGCCTACTTCCAAAAAGGGGCAGGCACAACGAAGGATATTAATGGCAAGGATGTGGCCTATTCTAAGCTTATCAATGTAAGCGTCTCGGCGGATAAAGAACAAAAAAATCAGTATAGCGCGCTCAAAGCTTACGATAGCGTTCCTGTTCCGCAAAGATTGGCCAAGCTCTATGAGCCGAATGGAGCCGTTCCTGAGAACACCATTTATTACAAAGATTCTACAAGCTCTGACGAATTAAACAATGATTTCTCCTTCTATACGCTGGCTTATCAGACATTCCGTAATGCAGATCCACAGCTTGCTTCTCTGCTTAAAACAGCTATTGTCACGATTGCGAACCATACAATCATCAACAATTACCACATTGCTGGGATAAGCGCAAACAAGAGCCGCGATCTCTATCCTGATTATCAAACCGGCGGTGCCAAATCAAGTCCAGGCTTCGTCAATTCAGGAAACGGCTTGAACGTGCCTAACTATCACACGAGATGGGGTAATTTCGAGCCTGAGTTTATGGACGGCGCTAACGATCCGATCGGCGGTTCCGATTATGAGGATGGCCCTCTGAATATGGCCATCGGGCTTGAGATCCTGCAGCTCGCTATGATGGTGGATGAAGATACTGCCATCCCGTACTACAACGGAAACGGTTTCTATACGCCGAAGCCTATTGACTTCCAGGAAGAGTATAGTACGTTAATCGAACCTGCTAAATACAAAGCGAGATATCCGCGGGCCATTAATTCGACTTCCGCTCTCGATACGATGCAGCAGTACATGACGCGATATTTCAGCATTGCGGAGCATAACGGGGATGATTTCGGTGAACCTGGAACCAGCTTCGAGGCTTACTTAAATACAGGCGACGAACACAAGATGATTAACATCATGTACTCGCTTGTAAATACGATGCCTAATCAGCCGGACACTGCTGTTCTTAATGCTTATAAAACGACATTCGATCAGTGGTGGTATAACGTCAAGCGTTACAGAGACGCCTGGGCGACCTACTATCATGCGCTTATTCTGGCGAAATTCAAACAATTAGGTGTGGATGTATCCCATGATGAGGTTGATATCAAGGGAGCTAACCACAGCTTGAGCCGTTTCCCATCGAATGGCGGACACTGGGATGTGGATAATACAACCCGGACAGATGTTACGTCTCTGATTTATGGAGATTCGACGGGATGGCTTGACCAGGCATTGCCAAGAGATGAAATGCGCAGCTATACAGTCGGAGAAGACTTATTCGACCCGAACCAAGGCGGCAAATTGTCGTTGTACAATCAAGTTGCATTCATCCTGCCTGTTTGGATGTCGGTTCTCCCTGAAAATGTTCAAATGATCGATTCCTTAGGCTCAAAAGCAAAGCCGAATAACGGTCCTGCTCCCGTGATCAAAGATGCCGTTACAAATTCGACTACGGTTAACCTGACTTTGAATGTTGGTGAGCAAAAGACATTGAATGTTACGGGCACCGAAAATGCTTATGTGAAAAACATCATCTGGAACACAAGCTCATGGACCCAGGATACGCAAATTATTGATTTGAAGAACTTGTATTCTTATGATGCCCTGGAGCAGAAGCAATTCTTCCCGGCACAGGTAACTGCCGTACAGCCAGGCACGGCCACGGTAACGGCTCTTACCGCTGATGGATTCTCCCCTGCGCCAAAGACGGTTGTTTATAACATTACAGTCGCATACCCTAACTCGAACGCAACGGCAAAAGAGAATCTCACTCAAGTTACTGATTCTGATTTTGCATATCCGATCTGGCTGAAAGAAGCCTTGGCGGATCAAAAACTGAATACCAATGGACACCGGAATGTTTCGATTGCATATGCATCTTCTAACGAGTCAGCTGGTTCGGTTGACCCAGAAACCGGTGCTATTACTTACTTGTCTCATACTCCATTCGATATCATCGCTACTGTAACCTACAGTGATATGACAATAAATGGAGATCCTATGTTCGAGAAAAGCCATGTCATGACGTATGTAACTCCTGTGGTTACGAATTTACCGATTGTGAGCCTGCAAAGCACAGCTCTTACTCGCTTGCAGCCTGAAGGATTTGAGCTGGGTCAACCTATCAGTTGGACAACGTCCGATCCGTATGTAGCTTATGTCGATACCGTAGGAAACGATGCTGGCCAATATGACGGTAAAGTTCTGGGCGTTTCTAATGGATCAGCTAAAATTACAGCTGTACAAGGCGCTCTTACCGCTTCGTATCTGGTTAATGTGACAGAAGCAACTGATACGAATCTTGAAAAACTCGTGTATTACTATGCGAAGGACGATTCTGCCATCCCTAGCAGCCTTGCGGCCGCTCAACTGACAGATACAATCGTGCCTGCTGCGCCAAACGGTCTTACATGGCCATCCGCATCCTATGCGGGCTATGTCAACGGAACACAAGGCGCAAAATGGATGTTAGCTGCAGATAAGCTCAGTATTACGCTGTATGATCCGAATAACGCGGTTGCAGCTGATCAAGTCCAATACCTGCAAGTCTCAAGATACATTCCAACATCAAGCCCGCAGAACGCGGAGCCGATCGCATCGATCATGTCCGATCATAATGGCGGTCTGTGGATTCTCGGCACTTCAGGCGATGCGACTCACATCGTAAGAAAACAGATGTCGCTGACAGCCAAGACGCTGCTGCTTGATGAGGTCGGAAGAAACCTGAATGACAGAATGGGCTTCCAATCGGGCACGGCTGCCTTTAACACCAAAGCAGATATGTATGCGGCCCTTATGGGATCGAAAGACCAATCTAATATCGCGCGTTCCTTAAGCAGCACGGATAACGATGGCCTTTGGACAACGATGTATGGAGCTGGCGAGATCTACCGCTATAATTACATGAAAGATGCTTATGGCGCTGATGATGCTCGTACAAAGGATGCTTTGAAATCAGCAACGCGGGCTGTCGAATCGGATTTGATGCTGGCATTCATTTCCCAGAGACAACTGAAGGTCCCTGCTGCTGCTAACGTTAATAATCCAGATATTTATACGTTGCTTGGCGCTAACCCGGATGGCTCTGACGAAGGCAAACCGGTTTATCTCAATGCCGACGGAACCTTTACGCTGACGAACACGGGTACTCCTGCTCCTGACGGCTTCGTCTCGCGTTCCTATTATGCATTTGACGATCAAGAGTATGCTAATGCAAGTTACTTAGCCACCAAATTGAACGATAAAGAAAGATGGATGGAGATTACGAACGATACGACTACGGATGTAAATGGAACCGAAGTTAAATACTCCAAGCCGTCAAACGTAAGTGCTTTCGATGCCAGCAATTTTGACTACGATTCTCTGAAAGCATATGCAACTGTACCGGTACCGAAGAGACTGTCCGATACCTTTCATATTGCCGGCAAGCATATCTTTTACAAAGATACTACATCTACGGATGAAATGATCGGCCATCTCTATTTCTTGAACTTGGCTTATGACACTTTCAAGAATATAGATCCGGAGCTAGCGTCTCTAGCCAAAACAGCAATTACCAATGTAACCAACCATATTATTATCAATAACTACTACTTTGTAGGTGTAGCTCCTCAAATCAAAAATGGAAACCCAGTTGTTCCATTGCTGCCGGAGTACAGAAAAAATGCTGACGGCGCTGGAAATCCGGGCGCAAAGTACTCTGTTGGATACGTAAACTCCGGCAATGGTTTGAATGTGCCTTCGACGCCTACAAGATGGTCGTACTACAACCCGGAGTACATGGATGGAAATGTGAATCCATGGGGTCTTTCCGATTATGAAGATGCATCGCTTGGCGCAATGCTTGACCTTACGATGCTGCAAGAAAGCCAGAACTACGTAGCTGATTCCAGCATTCCGTTATATGCGGGTGCAGATGATGGCTATAAAACAGCTAAGCTCGGCATTATCGATTACACGGCTGAATTCGATATGCTGACAACTCCAGAGCTCTACAAAGCAAGATTCCCAAAAGTCCGCAATTCCAACACGCTCGCTGAGGTTGCTGCGCAATATCACAATAGATACTTCGGTATCTCGGAGCATAACGGCGACGGAATTGAAGAAGACGGTACATCCTTTGAAGATTACTTGAATTACTCGGACGAGGAAATGGCCGCGCTTGGCATGGCAGGACTAATTGCTTCCGCAAATTCCAATACAACGGATGCAGTGAAGCAAGCGTATTTGAAGGCTCTCAATCAATGGTGGTACAACGAGAAGAGAACGAACAATCCGTTCCTTTCCTACTTCTACGCGATGAATCTCGGCGGATTGAAAGCGCTTGGCGTAGATGTGTCCGGCAGCCAAGTAGACCTTGCTGGCGCTGATTGGCAACTGCACCGTATGCCGAGCAATTTCATGAACGTAACGGTTAATAACTCTGCGCGAGCTGATCTAACAAACCTTCTGCCTTTCGACAGCTACGATCAGCTGCTGCCTAGAGATGAAGTCAGAAGCGCGAAGTACAATACGAATTGGTTGAATCCGGACACGACTCGAAACAATTATACAATGGAAGCGCCGACTGGCATTTCACTTCCATACTGGCTGTCGGTAGATCCGCAGAGTAAAGCGCTCATTCATTCCTTGGGCAGCGCAATCACGGTTGTTTCCGATCGAACGACAGGCGATATTGCGATTGCGCCTGGCCTGACGCAAGACATCACGATTGCCGTAGGCGAACAGAAGGATCTATTCGTAACCGGACAAGAGAACTCTTACATTCCGAATATCTCTTGGAATACGGATGATTGGGCATTTATTGATTTGCGTACGGGCGAGTCCGCAACTAACTTTGAAGGCAAGACATACGGCTCTGTGGTTACCGGCAAGAAAGCGGGTACAGCTACAGTAACGGCATGGACAGTTGACGGCGGCAGCGCTGCTCCGCGTCAAGTCACCTTCAACATTACTGTGGTTGATCTAAATTCTTCCGCAATAGCTGCTAATCTGAATCAGGTTAGTCTTGCAAACTTCAAGCTTCCTGATTGGTTAACGGACGCATTTGCTAATCCAGACAAGAATACAGACGGCAATGTATGGGCTTCGGTCGAATACTCTTCCAGCTCCACTGCTGACGGTACTGTAGATCCTGTAACAGGGGCTGTGACCTATCTGACTTCCAAATCGTTCAACGTCATTGCTACTGTAACTTACAGCGGCATGACCTTGAACGGGGAGCCTATGTTTGAGACTGATGGTCACATCCTGACATTTGTCTGTCCGGTACAACAACCGCAGCAGCCTTAATCAATCTTTAGCGTTAGCTGCTCCACCCAAGAACAAAACCTTAGCCAGGCGACCGCCTGGCTAAGGTTTTGTCGTTGTTGCAGCTCCCGAACCATGAACATACGTACGCCAAAAGACGCTGACCCTTATCCGGTCAGCGTCTTCTTTGGGTTAATTCTGCTATCGTTAAGGCTGCAGCTGCGCTTGCCGCTCTTTCATTCGTTTCGTACCGGGCTGCTGGAGCACGTGCACCGAGATAACACCAGCCAGCGTGGAGATAAGATCAATCGCAAGCAGGAGCTTCTCGCGGCTTGGCTGTTTGAAGAGCAACTGAAGCACGATCACATGCCCCGTTTCACCGCCGCGATCCGAGTGTTCATCCAGCTTGGTTTGAAGCTTATAGATGGACAAACCGCTTCCTTCGATCGCCGATACGATACTTGCAACGCTCCCCCACTGCATATTCACCTTCACGAGCATTTCCTGCACGCGCTTCGCGTGAAGCCAGTGCTTCTCCAGCTTATTCAGGGCGAATAAGCTGACGAGCACGAACACCGTCGCGACCGCAGCTACAAAATAGAATCCCGCTCCCACGCACAGACCGATCGCAGCCACCACCCAGATGGAAGCGGCGGTCGTCAGTCCGCTTACCGACGAGCCATTGCGCATGATGGCGCCAGCCCCAAGAAAGCCGATGCCGCTGATGACTTGCGCGGCAAGCCGCGCGGGATCCAATCTAACGTTGCCCTCAAGAACGAATTCAGAGAAGCCGTAGATGGACAGCAGCATAATAACCGTTGACCCGATGCATACGAGAATATGCGTCCGGAATCCAGCCGCATGATTGCTCCACTCCCGCTCCAAGCCGATTAAACCGCCAAGTCCCGTTGCGCATAGAAGGCGCAGCACCATCTCCATGTGCGATATATGCCAAATACCTGACACGCCATTCCCCTCTCTCTATAAAGAATGCCCGGACGAAAACCTATAAGGTCATCGCCGAGCAAGAATATTTTCTAGAATACTTGATTGATTGCAGCTATACAGACGAGTTGATTCGCGCGAGCTCGACGATAACCGCGGACTTGTCATCCGATTTCTTATGGCGCGGATACTTCTCGCAGAGCGGATCAAGCTCTTCCTCTTCAACGAGCCGCTCCATGTAGGCTTTAATTCCCTGCACGTCCAGCTCATTCAGAAACTTCTCCCACTTGCGGGGATCCTCGTCATTCTCGATGAAATGGAACATGCCGTCGGAGACAGCGTAAATCCGCTGCACGTTTGCAAGCGAGATATGGCCGTACTCCATGAGCGAAGCAAGCGCGGGATCTCCGTTCATGACAGAGTACCCACCAGGCATATTGGCCAGATTGCGGTTGCCGATTGCGATCGGCTTCATGCGGAGGCTGATTTCTTCCTCCGTCAGCGTTCCCGATTCCTTCAATTCCCGTAGAGCCGTCAACGATTGGTGATCGAAGCCTGCAACCTGATTGCGGCTCATTACCCGGATGCTACCGTCGCGGTAACGCGCGAACAGCATGCAATCGCCGCTCTGCACATACTCGAAGTAGCTGGCATGAACCTTCACGACAGCGAATACCGCGCCCCAGCGTTTCCATTTCTCGGATGTATCGACGCCAACCTCATCCATGCGCTGCATCAGCTGCGAATTCGCCCTCAGCACAGCCTCTCTCAGTTCAAGCTGCGGCGTGTCCGCTCCAAGCTCCCGAGCAAGCAGCTGCGCGGCAATCCAACCGCCGGTACTGCCATCTGCATCGCAGTAGCCGGTCATCGAAGAAACCCCGTCGATGACACCGTATATCCGATGCCGCTCGTTCAGAACGAGCGCGTCCTCATTCGGTTTGTCCGGCTTGCCCGGCTTCGTGGCAGCTTGGACACCCGGACGCGGGATGAACGGGATATTCAGCTTATCATGCACCTGCCGCCATCTTTCTTCCAGCTCGGATCCCTCATACGCAGGCACATAGCCCAGCTTCAGATAGATATGAATGGCGGATAAGCGAAAATCATCCGTCTCCAGCACGGCATGCCGCTTGCCCTCTTCCCTCATGCGATGCAGCGCCGCAAGGCTGACGGAATATCCAAGACCGCGGCCGCCATAGGCAGGGTCTACGCCTACCATATGGAGATAGCCGCAATCCGCTTCCCATTGCGGCTCCTCCCACGCGCATGCCGTTGCGACCGGCTTCTCCTGGTCGCAGATGAACAGGACACGCTCCGGCTGATAGTAGGGATGCGAAGCGATTCGGCGCCCGAAATCGCGGCTCCAGCCGAAGGATTTCTCCACGATCGCCTCCCAATGCAGCTCGTCGCCAGGCTCGAAATGCCGTAAATGATAGCCCGCTGGCAGCTCCAGCGCAGGCAACGAAGCCAAGTTTGCGAGTCGCATCACGAGCTGAGGCAGCTTTCTCTCATCGGTCATGATCACTCCGCCCCATTCCTGCGGAATTCCGGAAAGGCTACGGGCTGTCCGCCGCTGGCTTGCGATTGCATCGACAACGGGAAGATGCTGCTCCACGTCACGGCATCGTACACATCGACAAGCGGCTGTCTCCGTTCCTCAATGGCAGAAACGAACTCCTCCAGAATGAAGAAATCCCCGCCGCCGTGCCTGAAGCTCTGCGCTTTATCTTCCCACTTCTTCCAAGTAGGATGGTCGAATTCCGGCTGATACTTGGCGAGAGGCTCCCACTGTTCCTCGACCTCGCCTTGCTTGGAACGTCCGTTAAACCAGACCAGATCGTCCTCTTGTTCATGGCGTCTGGACAAATATGCCCCTTCTGTTCCTTGTACAACGTAATGGCGCATATTGTGCGGACGGACAGATGTCCAGTCCACGCGCAACGTGATCAGGACGCCTTTCTCGGTGACTATGTTCGTGACAGCCGAATCTCCCTGCTTCCAGTAGCCTGGCTGCGAACCGAGGTGATCCTTCCCGAACCTTTCCTGAAAGTAAGCCTGCAAGGAACGCGAGTTAGATGCGAACGTCGACATGGTCTTCATACGGTCCCCGCCGTCCCTGTTCAGTCCAAGCCAGTGGGAAATCGGGCCAATGGAATGTGTCGGATAGTTCAGTCCGTTATACGTATGATGAAGCTCGCCGCGCCATGTCAGCGAACCGTCCGGCTTATGAACGCTGGTCCGCAATTCATGGAAATAGCCGCCTTCCAAATACGTAATCTCGCCGAACATCCCTTGCTCGGCCATATATTTAACAGCCAGATTCGAGCGAGAGAAGCAATAATTCTCGGCCATCATGTAGGTCAAGCCGGTCTTCTCCACCTTCTCGACAAGCTCCCAGCAATCCTCCAGCGTATGCGCCGCAATCACCTCGGATAGTACGTGCTTCCCTGCATCAAGGGCAGCGATAGCTTGCTTCGCATGCAGCAGCATCGGACTTGCCAGGAAGACGGCGTCGATATCCAGATCCAGCAGCATGAGCTCATAGCTGCGATAGGTTCGAATCCATGGAAACTTCTCTTTCCATGCTTGAGTCACTTCATCGCTAATATCGCAAATGGCAGCCAGTTGGAGACGGTCGGCCAGCGCATGAAGCGCTTGCTCGAACCGTGCCCCCCGGTTGCCTCCGACGATGGCGAGACGGAGCGGTTGGTAAGACATTGCACGACCTCCCTCGTTGATGTTTGACTGCCTTCTCTAATTGCCTTCTAGGCGAATCGGAGTTCCTTTTCTTGCTGATTCAAGCGCTGCAAGCGCAACGGCAGCCGATTTCAGGCCGTCTGTGCCCGTAATCGGCACTGCTGCGCCGGAACGGATTGCCGTAATGAATGCATCCAGGAGCCCCGCATCCATATCATCGCCCCAATAGAACCATTGCGCCTTCGTGGCAGGATCTGCATAGACTTCGCTCTTCTGATTGAACGCGTCAATGCTAATGATGCCATCCGTGCCGATGATCTCCATCGTAACGTCCCCCCAAGTCGGGAAGGAACGCGGACGCGACCAGCTCGGATCAAGCGAAGCAACGACGCCGTTCGCGAAGCGGACATGCACCATCCCCGCATCCTCCACCTCAAGCTCCGGATGGAACAGCGTCCCTGCCTCGGCATAGACATCCTTCACTTCCGACTGCACGAACCAATTCATCAGGTCCATCACGTGAACGGTATGATCGAGCACTGCACCGCCTCCGGATAGCGCGGGATCGACAAACCATCCGCCTGGCATGGTGCCCCGGTTCGTGCCTCTAATAGCAAGGATCTCTCCAATATCCCCCCGGTCGATCGCCTTCTTCGCCTCCTCCACGGCAGGAATATACCTGCAAGGAAAAGCTGTCATCAGCTGTACGCCATTGTCCTCGCAAACACGGATCATTCCCTCCATCTCCGAGATCGAGAGTCCTAGCGGCTTCTCGCACAGCACATGCTTGCCAGCTGCTGCAGCCGCACGCGTGAACGAAGCGTGCTTCGCGTTCTCCGAGCAGACGATTACGGCATCGATATCCTCCGCAAGCAGGGCCTGAAGAGAATCAAACCCCCGCATTCCCAATTGTTCTTCTACTCCTCGCGAACGTTCTGCGTGATCATCCCAAAATCCGGCGATGACAACGTCCGATCGTCCGCTAATTGCTTTCGCGTAACTGTATGCATGACCGTGGGCGAAGCTGATTAAGCCAACCGTCACCTGTTCCTTGTTCATTTTCATTTTCATTTTCATTTTCATTGCTCCTCCCCGTGTTCGCGCTCCAGCAGCACCGGCTGTCCGATCGAAGCGGACTTCTTCGCGGCAATCGCGATCTCTACGGCTTTCTTGGCATCCTCAGCCGTAACGGCAGCCTCTTCGCCGCTCCGGATGCACGCGATGAAATGCGATAATTCCACCTCATACGGATTGCGATAGGATGGGCTGCGCGGCACTTCCACCGCTTTCAACGCCGCTGCGGCAGCGCTTTGCTGAACATGCAGCGAACGGGAGAGACTGCTGTCGAAGCGGACCACGCCTGAGCTGCCGGCCATTTCTACCGCTGTCGTGAACGGCCCCGGATAGCCCCAGTGTCCCTCCAAATGCACGATGGCAGGGTGATCGCGGAACCTAAGCGTGACAAGGGCGTAATCGATGGAAGGCCCTGTCCGGTTTAGGGCGTAAACCGATTTCACGTCGCCGAACAATCCGCGCATGTAATCAATGTCATGAATCATCAGATCCATGATGACGCCGCCTGAAGCCGCGCGATCGGCATACCATGGAATGACATCGCCGGGGTGAGAGCCGATGCGCTTGGCGTGAACAACGCCAACATTGCCGATCGCGCCGCTCCTTGCCCGCTTGGCTGCATCCGAATATTCGGGGAAGAAGCGAACCACATGTCCGATAAACAAGCGAACGCCATGCTTGCGGCATGCTTGAATCATCTCCTCCGCATCCTCCGCCGTCGGCGCGATCGGCTTCTCGCAGATCACGTGGCAGCCGCGTTCGGCAGCCTTCAGAACATATTCCTTATGGTAGGGGGTAGGGAGCGCCACGGATATGACATCTGGCTGCACCGTATCCATCATGTGTTCAAACGATTCATAATGCTCCGTTCCTGCTTGCAGCGCTAAACGCTGGGCTAGCGAGGCGTTCGTATCGCAAACTCCCGCCAATGTAACGTCCGGCATCCGGCTGTACGCGTTGGCATGCACGCTGCCCATGGAACCGCAGCCTAAAACGACTACTTTCATTGGTCATGCTCCTCTATATGTTATTTGATCCCGGCCGAACCTAGACGAAGTTCAATCCATTCGGCTTCGGGAACGGAATGGGAACGATCGCATCCGATGCCTTTTTCAGTAAAGCCGGAAGCTGCTCCGTCGGCTGCGCGTCGAACAGAAGAGACAGCAATTCGGCAGCTGTCATCCTATAAACTTGACCCTGCCATTCCAATCGGACGCCACCGTCGGATTCCGTATAAGCTGCCGGTCGCTCGTCGCCGAACAGCGGCCCCAGCTGCGCAAGCAAAGCGGCTGAGTCCAGGATGAGCGCCGTCCCGTCGTTATGCTCCTTCTTGGATTCCAGCTCCAGCGGCCGCAAACAGGCGAGGAGCGCTTCTTCATGCGCTTCAACCGTTAGGTTCAGCATTCTGCAGCGGGCGGCCAGTACGCCGCAAGCCGCCAGCATCAATACTGCTTCCGGCTCCCCTGCCCATTCGATGAGGGAAGGCTCGTCATGGTTCGACTCGTTCGGCTCATCGCCCGGAACGGCCAGCACGGCAAATGCGATTGGTCCCCGCTCGTTCTCTGCGACCCATATCTCAGGCTGAAGCCTGCCTATTCTTGCCGTTGGCGCGGCTTTCAGCAGCGCTGCGATATCCCAGAGGCTCTGCTCGAACCGGACGCCGCGGGAATGAGCCAGCCTCCGGATGTCGAACCAATCCGTCGGTTTCATGGTTCGATACCGATAGCCCGCCGAGCGGCTGCTCCTGAGCATCTGATCCGCGGCGGCTGCTTCGAGCCGAAACGTTTCGACGCTGCCGAACTTTCGGCAGCCGAATTTCTCATACAAGCCGCCCTCGCCCGACACGAGCATAAGCGAGGCGCCTGACAGGCGGCCATGTTCGGCCAGCAAGCCGAGAAGCTTGCCGGCATACCCTCTTCCGCGATAAGCCGGATCGGTGCATACCGCTCCCACCGAATATACGGCGAGCTCAGCTGCATGAATTCGGATCACCGAAGGCACGAAGCCGATAAAGCTGACGAGGCGACCATCGATATAACAGCCATAGGACTGACCCAAGCTGGCGGAGAAAACAGTCGGGAATGCCTCGCCCATCGATGCTTGATTCGGAGCGAGGAAAACCTCATCCGCAAGCTTGACCGCCTCCTCCAGCTCTTCCTCACGCACGAACCTAAACTCTTCCATTACGCCGCCTCCCATGATGAATGAAAAGGAAGAGAGCGCCCGCTTCATGTTTCCTGCGTTCCGCACTCTCTCCATCCACCTGCTTATTCTTATTTACCAGCCGTACCTGGACGGCCCCCATTCCTTGCGGACGAGGTCCTGCTTCACATAGAGCATCGTCCGGTTGGGCACATCTTCTTCGAGAATGACGCCCGATCCAACGACGCTGTAGACGCCGACCTTCACGCCGGGCATCAGAATGGCATTAACGCCCGTGCGCACGAAGTCGCCCAAGTAGATCGCATCGCTGTGCTCGCGAGGTGTCTCCTTGCGTCCCTTGATGCGATGCGCCGTTTGGCCATCGTCGAACCGCAGCGTTCCGCAGACAGTTGCAGCGCCAAGATCTGTCGCCGTGCCGATGACGCCGTAAAACTCCATATAGTGGTACAAATAAACGGTATCGAAAATAACGCCTTCCAGCTCCGCACAGTGGTTGATGACGCACTTATTGCCCACCGTTGTCCCCTCGGAGAGGAAGCAGTAATTGCCGATATACGTGTCATTGCCGATGATATGATTGCCCTTTAAGATCGCACCGTTCTCAATCACGGTGTCGTCGCCAACAATGATGTTACCCTCAATAATGACATTGCGGCCAATTCGGCTGCGAGCGCCTAACTGCACGAAGCCATCGATCGATGCACTCGGATCAATCGAGGCACCTTCGGCTAGCACATGCTCGGTAAGCTTCGCACAGTTCCTGCGCGAAACAAGCTCATTCGCAAGCAAAATATGCCATGGCTTATCCAGATCGACGAAGCCTCCTGTCGTCTCAACCGCCCGTACCGCATAGCCGTCATGCATGGAATCGAGCAATGACATCTCCAGATGCGCTTCGAGCGGCGGCATCATGCCCACCTGCACACTTGTAAACAGGCCGGAGTTGCTGCTGGCATAGGACCAGAACTTCTCGTCGAACGCATAACCGCAGAATCGGTGCGTATAGTCGCCGCGCGGATGTCCCATAATATACCGAATTTTCCGTCCGTCTTCCGATAGCTTGCAGCAGATCCAATCCGAAGGGGACTGCTGCTCCAGCGGATTGACGAGCGCAGCAGCAAGCTCGTGCTCCGACCGTCCTTCGAATGCCGACATCAGCAGCTTAATGTCCGCTGTTTCAATAAGCGTGTCGCCGTATAAAACGAGGAAGGCGCCTTCGCCGCCAACCGCGCTGCGCGCGGCTGTAAGCGAAATCGCCGTTCCTTGTCCTTTCTCATCAGCGACTACAATAATTTCGGCGTCCTGCTCAGCGCCTGAATGCAGTCCGTTCTCGCGGAAGTAATTGCGAATTTGTCCGTGCAGCTTGCCGCCGACAATGACAATCCTCGCAAACCCAAGCTCAATCAGCGAATCCACCTGATGAGCGATGATCGGCTTCGTCCCGACAGGGATCATCGCCTTCGGTCTCACCTCCGCGAAAGGCCACATTTTCGTACCGAGTCCGGCTGCCAGAATAACCGCTGTTTTCATGCTATCATTAGCTCCCTTATTTTAAGGATCCTTCTGTCAGTCCGCTTACGATATGCTTGTGGAAGAAGATATAGATCAGGATCATCGGAATTGTAATAATCGTAAGCGCCGAGAACAGCAGCTTATAATCCGTTACGTGCTTGCTCGAGAATGCAAGCAGACCGACGGGGATCGTCTTCAGGCTATCGCTTTGCACGTAGAGCAGCGCGAGCAGCAATTCGTTCCATGAGTTCAGCGAGGAGAAGATCGCAACCGTCGCCAAGCTTGGAATCAAGAGCGGCATGATGATGCTCCAGAACAACCGCAGATTCCCGCAGCCATCGATGTTCGCCGCTTCCATCATCTCTTTCGGGATCGAATCCAGATAAGCTTTAAGAAGGAAGATTGCAAGCGGAAGGCCCATACCGACATAAGGCAGAATAAGCGCCCAGTACGTGTTCTTGATGTGCAGATGATCAAAAATATAATTCTGCGCGATAAAGAACGACTGCATCGGCATGAACAGACCGAACACAAACATCAGCAGCATGAGCTTGCTGCCCTTGAACTTCAGCTTGCTGAACGCAAACGAAGCCAAGCTTGCAAACAATAGGATGAACACGACCGTCAAGGACGTCACGATAACGCTGTTCATGACGTACGTGCTCATTTTGCCGATTTGCCAAGCCTTGGACCAGTTATGGAAATCAACCTTGGCCGGCAGCGAGAACGGCTTATTGAAGATCTCGCTATTTCCCCGGAAGGAGGAGAATAGCATCCAGATCATCGGATAGAAGTAAACCAGTGAAAATACACTCATGAACACATAATAGAACAGACGAAAAGCTGCACTGTTGCTGCTTTTGCGCATTGACATTTCCATGCCCTAGCCCCTCTTTCATTCCATCGACTGCAATTAATACTCCAGCGTCTCATTCCCATTACGCTTCAACATGTTCAATACGACGCCGACGCCAACCACTACAAGCGTCATGACGACCGCCAGCGCGGAGCCATATCCGATACTTCCGTTCGTGAATACAACCTTAACCAGGTAAGTCGTTACGATCTCCGTTGCATTGTACGGACCGCCATTGGTCATAACATAGAACAGGTCGAAGCCTTGGAAGCCGCCAAGAATACAAAGCGTAAGCGCGACTTCCACCAGGTTTTTGATCATCGGAATTTTGATTTTGAAGAAAATGTCTCGCTCCGTTGCGCCATCCAGATAAGCGGATTCATAGATATCGTTCGGAATACGCTGGATGCCCGCATAGAAGATCGTCATATAGAAGCCGGCGTACGACCATCCCGAAACGATACAAAGCGCGTAGAGCGCCGTGTGCGGATTACCCAGCCAGACATTCGTCCAGCTGTCCAGATGCAGAAACTTGAGTACAGCATTGAGCAAACCGAAATCGGAGTTATATACGAACCTCCACATAAAGGAGGTAACGAGCATTGGCAGCATCACCGGCGTGAAGAATGCGACACGGAACAAGCTTGTTCCTTTCAATTTCACTGTGATCAGTCCGGCAAGGAATAGTCCTGCAAATACTTCAAGGAAAATAGTCAGTATGATGTAGATGAGAATATGCCAATACGAGAGCAGGTAAATATGATCGTGGAAAGCACGAACGTAGTTATCGAATCCAATGAACTTCATCGTTCCGAAGCCGTTCCAATCGTAGAAGCTGAAGAAGAACGTCATGACAATCGGAAGCAGGATCGTGAACGAGAACAACAGGACCGCCGGCGCTGTAAACAAGTAAGGGGATAAACGAAATTTATGCACGACTTCCAAACCTCCTGATTTTACAAATGAAAAGCCGGCGGCTTACTTGCAGACGCCGGCTTTTCGAGCAAAACATTATTTTTTGAGAGGAGCAACTTTAGCATCAAGCTTTGCAAGTGCTTGTTCCGGCGTGCTTACGCCGCCAAGAACTTCAGCTGTCGCGGAGTTAAGGGCATCCGCAACTTCAAGGTTGTAGCCTGTATCCGGAGGAGAAACGACAGACTTCGTGTTATCCATCATATCCTTCAGCTTCAGAATCGTTGGATCTGTCTCTGGCTCCGATCCTGGCGCAATCATTGAAGAGCCTGCTTGGCTGAGCATGGTAACGACTTCAGGCGACTCCAGAACCTTCAAGTAATCAACAGCCGCCCCAATATGCTTGGAATTCTTGTTCACGACATAGCCTTCGAGAACGCCGATTACGCTTCCTTGATCGCCCTTGCCATCCGGCATCGTCGGCAGGTTGAAGTAGTCGTATTCCATATCCGGCGCTTTATCCTTCGCTCCGGAAACAAACCAGCCGCCGGACGGATACATAGCCGCTCTTTCGTTAAAGAACAATGCTGCGCCTTCGTCATCGTTGATGCCGTTCACGCTGTCATTGATGTATTTGTTATCCCAAAGCTGCTTCATGTAGCTCATGGCTTTCGCGAATTCCGGCGTGTTGAACGGAGACTTGAGCTCCATTGCATCCGCATACGCTTGCTCGCCCACGACACGGGAGATCAGATGCGCGTTCCAGTTGCCCGCCGTCCACAGATCCTTGTTGCCTGTCGTAATCGGAATGTAGTTCGCCGCTTTCAGCTTCTCGCAATCTGCCATAAACTCATCCCAGGTTGTCGGCGGCTGCGTGATGCCTACTTTGCTAAAGATCTTCTTGTTGTACCAGATGACGTTCGTTACTTGGCTGTCCGTTGGAATCATATACTTCTTGTTATCGTATACCATGCCAACGAAGTTGCCTTCAGAGAACTTCCCTTTCAGGCCATCCTGCTCCAGATAGGAAGTCAGGTCTGCCGCGAAACCGTCATGCACTCTCGTCTTCAGACGATCGCCAGCCCATTCAAAGTAGATGTCAGGCGCGTTTTCGCCGTTCAGCAAGCTTGGAAGACCCATCGTTTGATACAATTGCGGATCTTGAAGAACGAATTCAACCGTGACATTCGGATGTGCTTTCTCATACATGTCTTTCACTTTATTCCATACACTAAGAACTTCATCGCCCGGGGAACCGTCAGCCAGACGGATCGTGAACTTCTCGTCGCTGCCGTTCGTCGCTCCTGCATTCGTGCTCGCTGTATTGCCGGAAGCTGCATTTTCATTTGAATTTGAACTTCCGCATCCCGTCGTAAGTGCTGCAACTGAACTCAATACTGCAAGACCGATGATTGCTTTTTTCATCTGATGATCGCCCCTTTTAATTCGTTATTGGTTTGTAAAATATTGATCGAGTACTTTGTTCATGAATGACATGAGCACATCGGCAAAAACATACGTAAGGTCTTTGCGATACAGCTCGTATTTCGTGCGAATTTGCTCGAGCTCATCCGGATTCTGGCTTCGAATGTAGCGAACGCATTCCTGCATCAGCGCACATCCTGCCGCATACTTATGCAGCCAACGCTGCAGTTCGGCATGCAGATCTCCATTCTCCATTCCCTTCGATAAACGGGAGCCGGCTTCGATCATTTGCTCGAAAAACTGCTCCAGATGATCGATGGCTTGTTCGCGGTCACCGTAGAAGTAGGCGAAGTTAAACTTCGTTAATTCAGCAGCAAGCTTCGGCGAGTCCGTCAAATACAAGCAGGAGTAGCGCAAGTTATCTGCAAATTGGAGCATATCCGCGAAGTTCGCTTGTCCGACAATCTCTTCAAGCGCGCCTTGCCAGCTCGCTTCCGGATCATACTTCTCGGGATTCCATAAGTAATCCGCGATCGTTGCATAAGCGATTTTGGAGCTTTCGGCGTATTCCATTCCGTTCGCGATAACGCCACGGGAGAAGCGGTATAGGTGCCGATCGCGCCCTCGGTACGGACCGATATGCATTTCATCCGTCATTTCAACATCATTTACTGGATAGTTATCCCAGTAGAGCGGTTTTCGATGCGTGCTTTGCGTGAACACGGCCGCTTCGCTCAGTGTAATTTCCGGCGCACATATATTTCGTCCGGTCCAGAACAGATCGATGCTCGGATGTATGCGGCTGCCAAGCTGTGAGATATACCGTTCGTCTCCTTTGCCCCAATATTGCGTCGGGCATACGATGAGCCGAATACTGTCATTCCACTTCATGATTTCCGCGTAGAAGCGATTCACTAAACGAATATGCGCTTCTACCAAATCGCTGTAAGCATCTTTATCCTCCTGGTGCTGAAGCTCTTCCGGAATATCATCGAGCAGCAAGCAGAAGTCTGTTACGCCGAGCTTATGGATTTGTTCGACTTTACGAATGAGTGCGGCAAAATCAGCCTCGCTGGAGTAACGCATGGACAGTCCCGGAGCAATGCTGTAGTAGAAATCAAGCCCCAGCGCAGTCGTTTCAGTGAATGCGTTGCGCAGTCTAGCGTAGGCTTCCTCATCGTACAGGTCCTGCCAGCGTTCGCGATGATAGATGTCGTCCTTTGGTCCGTAAACGTACGAATTCATGTTGTGCCTAGCGATGAAGCCGAGCATCTTGAGACGCTGCTCTTGGCTCCATGGTTGCCCATAAAAGCCTTCAATAATGCCGCGAACCGGGAAGCGCGGATAGTCGTAATGAGTACCGTCCTGCCACATCCCGCGCTTGATCATTCGTCCGATGGCGTTCAGGGCATATCTGAGGCCTCGTTCTCCCGCAAAAGTAATCCGAACCTCGCAGAGAGGCGGTTCGCCTTGAATAGAGAGCTCATAAATTTCATCGGAGACGGTAGATGTTTCATCGATATAGGCAAATCTGGCATCCATGGACTTTACAGCGCTGATTCGGATATCCCCACGCTCTCCGGAGAGATAGGAATAACCGTTACGCTCGCACCAACTTTGCACAATCGGGCTGTCCATGCCCAGTGAAGAGATGGAGGGCAAAGCTTCGCGAGTGGTCATAAGCTTCGAACAACTCCTTTATATCTGTCGATGAGACGACGATTGTGTGCATCTCCGCCATCCATGTTGCTGCTCGCGAACAGATCAGGCATCATTCCACGGTGCAGCAGCAGTTCAACGACTTCCGCTACAATCGCGTTAACGATGCATGCTCCGAGCACCGTGGAGGTTGGCGATACTTTAATAGGGAGACCGGCAATTTCAACCGCTGCGTCACCGATGCAGCCTTGATTGTCGATGACGACGTCGCTCACTTCGTGCAGCCGCTTGCCGCTGCTATGTCTGGACGAAGACGCATTGGCGTGATTGAGGCTCGTAATGGCGATTACCTTCAGCCCGCTCGCTTTCGCGGAGAGCGCCATTTCGATGTTGGCCGCATTTCGTCCTGAATTCGACGCAATGATGATGACATCGCCCACCTTCGGGGATTGCTGCTTCAACAGTACAGAAGCGAGACCTTCCAGCCGCTCCAGCTCTGTGCTTTGCACGGCATTCCGGTGCAGCATTAAGCCTTCCTCGAGAATCGGATTGACGCAAGCGAGGCCTCCAGCCCGGTAAAAGAGCTCCTCCGCGAGCATGTGCGAGTGCCCGGTTCCAAACACATGCAGCGTCCGTCCAGCTTCTATCGCATCTACAATCAGCAGCGCAGCCTGGCTCAAATTGCCGCTTTCTTTCGCTTTCAGCTCCCCGACAAGTGTCGCAATGCCGTCGATATATTGCGCTCCTGCGTTCACGCTTGCTCCTCCTTCAGTACTTCGTAGGTTGATTTCATCCGCCGCTTTACTTCCGGCTTCAGCAGCAGTCCGCTCTCGTGGAAGCTAGCAAAGATTGCGCCAAGCTCCGGCGGATTATCGATCAAGCTGACCGCCGAAAACGGGCACGCTTGCTCGAGCAGCTGCTTGAACTCGCCATAGATGCAGCGATTCTTCATAAATACACTGCCGCTTACGCCGATTGGAACGCCGGGAATGCCCAGCTTCTTCTCGAGCTCGATCGCATGCGCGGCTAACTCCCTGGCTGCCTTCTCAAGCAGCTTCAGCGCGACCTCGTCGCCTTGTTCGGCGCATCTTGCCACCTCTGCGGCGAACCTGGCAATGACATGCCGCTCGAGCGGCGGGTTATAGAACATATCAATAAGCTCGCTCATCTGCCGAATCGCGTAGTGCTCTTTTACCGCTTCCTGCAATGTCGTCGGCGCAGCCATTCCTTCCTCTGCAGCGACAGCTGCTTGAATCCCTTGAAGCGCGATCGGATACGCGCTACCCTGATCCCCAAGCAGATAGCCATAACCGCCTATGGTCAACAGCTCGTCTGTCATTCCCTTCGCAATGCCCATGGAACCGGTTCCGCTGATGATCAGGATACCAGGCTGACCTGCCGTCATCGCTATTAATGCGATATAGGAATCGCTGTGCATATAGATACTTCTGCTTGCGACGATGCCTTCGGTAAATCGCTTCAATACCTCAGGCGTCGCTTCCGCGCTTAATGCCGAATTTCCGATGTATACGCTTTCAAACTCGTTAACTTTTACCTTCATGATTAGCAGATCGATGATTTCCTTCAGATAATTGCGAGCTCGCTCCATTCCAACCGAATAGTAGTTGATTGAACCGCCGACTGCTTGAGCCAGCACATTGCCTTCCAAATCGACAGCAACCGCGGTCGAATGGGTGCCACCGCCATCAATGCCAACAAACACTTTGCTGATTGCCATATCTCGACACTCCTATAAACTGAGTACGCTTTCAGTTTAGAACAGGATGAGGTCACTCGGTACTGAGGGAGGATGGCAAATCCTATCTTTGTATGCGCATCTGCACGCCGTAAATCTATCCGCATTTGTCATATTCAATCCGTTTTTGATTTTTTATGTCATTGGGGAAGGAAACGGACAGCAAAAAAGGCTGTCTCGGACATCTTGATGATGACGAGATAGCCTTGGGTGAATGCCAAGATATATGGATGTAAAAATGAGTGAATAAGTAATACTAGTCCAACAACGCTGTTGGCTCAAACACTACGAGATTGCGCTAAAAGCAAACATAATCTCCGCCTCGCACACGATCTCGTCTCCCACCTTAGCGACGCCGCGGCCCTTTACGATCTGCCCCTTATGGCGAGTGACCTCGAACGTAAGGACAAGCTGATCGCCTGCGCCAACCGGCTGCCCGAACTGGCAATTGTCGATGCCGGTCAGCAGGCCGATTTGATCCTTGCTCCGCTCGCCGCCTGCCATTATGACTCCGCCAACCTGTGCCAACGCTTCGACGATCAAGACGCCCGGAAAGTGGCCGCCGTTACCGTACGGCTCGTTCTCCGTTACATTCTTGATGCCGACTGCCCGCTTCCCTTCATCAAGCTCCACAATCCGGTCGACGAGCAGAAACGGATAGCGATGCGGGATTAGCGCTTTGATCTGATCGCTATTCAGCATGTCGTGTAGTGCCTCCTCTAATCAACAATCCGCTCCGGTCATCTCGCTCGTGAACATGCGCTTATACTCCTTCGGGCCGATCTTCTCGGCAGTCTCCGGCGCATAGTGAAACTGCAGCGCGCGGCGGCGGTGCTCAGAGATATTGAACGCGGTGCCATGTGCCAGCAATCCGTGAAAGAACAGCGCGCTGCCCGGCGCTAGCGGCACCGCGACATTGCGCTCGACCGGAACGGCCGCATCGCACAGCTGCCAGTCGCGAACGGCATAGTGCGGCGTGCCGCCGTCCATATGGGAGCGCGGGATGAGCTGCATGCAGCCGTTATGCAGACCCGCTTCATCGAGTGCAATCCATACGCCGATAACGGGCTGGTCATACGCGAGATTGCCGTAGGCCATATCCTGATGCCACGGCTTCTCCCCGCCGCCCTTCGGCGGCTTGAGCAGCGCTTGGTCCTGCACCAGCTTCGGCTTTGTGCCGAGCAGCCGCTCTACAAGCGACAACAGCACTGGATGATAGGCAATGGCTCGAAGCCGAGCATCGACATCCGCGAACTCCGACAGCTTGCGGACGGCAAGCTCGCGTTCTTCATCGCTGTGCAGCTCCGCCCTCGGCTTCACGAACTGCACCTTCACCTTCGTCTCATCATCGAAGATGTGCTCCACGATCGCGTCCAGCGCACTTGCGATCTCAGCCTCGGACAGTATGCTGCTAACACCAATGTAGCCTTGCTGCCGGTAAAACTGGACTTGCTCTGCCTGCACATCCGCCTCTTGGAGCACCGTGTCGCAGATGTTATTTTGCGGATACAGTTCGACGTTAATCTCCTGCGGCGTTCTCACTTCACTAGTACCATGACCCATGTGACCGGTCGCCTCCCGAATAAACCGACTTCAATTACCAGCTTGTCAGCAGAAACACGACGAAAGGAATAATCCAAAGCATAGGAACGAGATTAAGTACGGCTGCCAGCTTCCGCCTGCGATTTCGCTGAAACCATCCGAGTGCGCTGCATACGACAACAACGATCGGATAGATCGTGATCACAAGGAAAAACAACGAGTTCCATAATGCGATGCCCTGGTCAAATACCATGAACGACATCAACCAGATGAATATCCAAGCCAAAAAACTTAGTGCATAAATAATTTGCGTAATCACTAAAAACTTCTTCACAGCTGCTTTCCTCCGACCTTCCGCAACTCAGCTATTGTACTTGCTCCATCGCCCCGATTTCGTCCCACGCCGCCGCAATGGCCTCGGCTAAACCGACTACCTGAGTCAAGTCCGTGCCCCAAACCGCATGCAAACCTAGCAATGCGGAAGCCAGCTCAACCGGCGACACGAGCTCCTCTTGTCGCGACCAGCATGCTGCGAGTGCTTCAAGAACAGCCTGGTCATCCTTCAGCTCGTACCGCTTGCCTTCGAATGTCCGGCCCCAGTAGCGGCCGTCCGCATCCGCAGACGATTGGTAATAACGCAGCAGCGCTGCGAAACCGCACACCAACCCCTGTTGCGACGGATCATGCAGCAGCGAAGGCAGCAGCCGCGCCTTGAACTTGCTGACGCTGTTCATCGCGATCGCTTCGAGCTTGTGCTCGATAAACGGATTGAGGAACCGCTCCAGCACAGACTCCGCATAGCTGGTCAGCTCCTCCTTCGCAGGCAGCGCCACGGCCGGGATGATCTCATTCATCACCGTGCTCCGCACGAATGCGCCAAGCTCTTCATGCTCCATCACTTCGCGCACATGCGTGAGCCCGCGCAGAATGGACAGCGGCGTCATCAGCGTGTGCGCCCCGTTCAGAAGACGCACCTTGCGAATTCGGTACGCCGCCAAGTCCGGGGTCCACTTCACTTCAAGCCCCGCTTTGACGAGCGGCAGCAAATGGTCCAGCTCCGGCTCGCCTTCGATGGCGAAGAGATGATAGGGCTCAGCCGTCACGAGCGCTGTATCCGAATAGCCCCACTCGGCGAACCAGCCGTCTGCTTCGCGCTCCGGATAACCGGTAACGATCCGGTCGACCAGCGTGTTCAGGAATCGGTTATGCGAGGACACCCATGCCAGGAATTCCTCCGGCAGTCCCCAGTCCCGCGCATAACGCAGCACGCACTCGCGCAGCAGATCCCCGTTGCCTTCGAGCAGCTCGCATGGAAGGAGCAGAAGACCTTTTTCCGGCTCGCCTTTGAACTTCACAAACCGCCGATAAAGCAGCAACGTCAGCTTGCCCGGATACGACAGCACCGGCTTCCCTTCCTCAACCGCTTCCGGCGTGTACACGAGCCCCGCTTCGGTCGTGTTCGATACAACAACCTGCAGCTGCGGCTCCTCGCCAAGCGCCAGAAACTCCGCCCACTCCGTGTAGGGATCGATCAGCTTCGAGAACACAGAAATCGTGTCTCGGCGCTCGACCTGTTCACCAGATTCGAAGCCGCGCGTGACCAGATTATAGATGCCATGCTGACCCCGCAGCCTCTCCAGCTTCGCACGACCGCTCGGCCGCGGCTGGCAGAGCGCGATGCTGCCGCTGTACAAGCCTTGCTGCCGCATCACGTGAACCATCCAATCGAAGAACCCGCGCAGGAAATTCCCTTCGCCAATTTGCACGATCGTGACAGGCGAATCCATCATCAAGTCGTACTGCTCCTGCTGCTCGCGTGTCAAAGAAGAACGGCTAAGTGCCCCTACTTCATTCGCATTCATACGAGTATTCTCCTCTTCTCCACTCCGCCGAACTAGAAACGGAAGTAAGCTTTCGCATTGTTATAGCACACCGCCTGCACCATTTCGCCGAGCGTCTGGATGTCGTTCGGCGCCTCGCCGTTCTCCACCCATTCACCAATCAGGTTGCAGAAGATCCGGCGGAAATACTCGTGCCGCGTATAGGAGAGGAAGCTGCGCGAGTCCGTCAGCATGCCGACAAAACGGCTCAGCAATCCCATGTTCGCGAGCGACTTCAGCTGCTCCAGCATGCCGTCCTTCGTATCGTTGAACCACCATGCGGAGCCGAGCTGGATTTTGCCCGGAATGCCCCCGCCTTGGAAGCTGCCGATGAGCGAAGCGAGCACATTGTTATCCGACGGATTAAGCGAGTAGACGATCGTGCGCGGCAGCTTGTCGTTCTCATCCAAGCGGCTGAGGAAACGAACAACCGGCACCGCGACCGGGCTGTCACTGATTGAATCGAAGCCCGTGTCCGGACCGAGCTGCGCGAACTTGCGCGCATTGTTGTTGCGGTGCGCGTTCATATGCAGCTGCATCGACCAGCCCAGCTCCGCATACAGCTCGCCCAGGAATACGAGCGTGCTCGCCTTGTACTTCCGCTCTTCCTCCAGCGTTACGCCCTCGCCCCGAAGCCCCCGTGCAAAAATCTCCGCCGTTTCTTCGCGCGTCGTCTCCGCCCAAGGCATATAGTCGAGCCCGTGATCGGACACGCGGCTGCCGACTTCGTGGAAGTAACGAACCCGCTTCTCCAGCGCTTGCAGCAAGTCGTCATAGCTGGCAATCTCGATGCCGGCGGCAGCACTTAATTTGTCGATGTATGGGACGAACGTCGCGCGGTTAATTTCGAGCGCTTTGTCCGGGCGGAATGAAGGCAGCACTTGGAAGCCGAGATCCTTCTCCTGCGCCAGCAGTGCGTGATGCTCGAGCGAGTCGGCAGGATCGTCCGTTGTGCAGACCACCTCTACGCCTGCGTCCCGAATGAAGTCGCGCACCGCGAAGCCGCCGCCTTGAAGCTTGGCATTCGCTTTCTCCCAAATGATCGGCGCGTTCTTCTCATTTATGATCTCTTCGATGCCGAACAAACGGCGCAGCTCCAGATGCGACCAATGATAGAGCGGATTGCCGAGCGTCATCGGCACCGTGCGGGCGTAAGCCAGGAATCTGTCGTAATCGCTGACTCCTTCGCCGCCTGTAATATAGCGTTCCTCTATGCCATTCGCACGCATCGCGCGCCATTTATAGTGATCGCCGTACAGCCATACCTCGGTCAGGTTGTTGTACGACTTGTTCTCGTAGATGTCCTGCTGGCTTAGATGGCAGTGGTAGTCAATGATCGGCATCGACTTCGCGTACTCATGGTATAACTTCTGTGCGGTCTCGCTATTTAATAGAAAATCATCGTCCATAAAAGCTTTCATTGCGGCATGCACCTTCCCTTTAATAGAGTCCATCTTCTCTCCAGCATAGCGCAATATTTGCGAAGTTTCATAACCGATCTTGCTATATCTCTTTCAAAATTAACTAATCTTGCGCTAAAATAGAAGGAATCAGCAGGCGATGCAGAAGAGGTGTGTACAGTGAGGCTTATAGCAGATGAACCGCTTTCCTATGGGGATGAGGAAGGCGATTTCTTTATCCAGCAGGTTCACCGGACGAAACCGTTCGAACGGGAGAACCATTTTCACCGCACGTATGAAATTTACTATCAGATGTCGGGACAGCGGTATCACTTCATCGACGACCGCTCCTATACGATTGAAGCCGGCGACCTCGTGTTCGTGAGCAAGCATGTCGTGCACAACTCCGCCCCGTTCGGGCCGCTGGAGCATGAGCGCATCGTCATCAACTTCAGCGACGCTTTTCTGGGCGAGGGCCATCCGCTGCACCATCCGGCGCTCTTCGGGCTGTTCGAGGGGAATGCTCGCTTGCTGCGGCTCGGCGCTCAGGAGCAGCAGTTCATAGGGGAGCTTCTCGGCAAAATGGTCAAAGAAACCGTGGAGTGCCGCCTCGGCTTCGAGACCTATCTGCGCGTGCTGCTCACGGAGCTGCTGCTGTTTGCGGCGAGGCAGCCGGTCATGCAGGAGGAGCGAGACGGCAGCTCGGAGCTGCAGTCTGCGGTTGCGGCAGGGAGTCCGCTCCAACACAAAATCTCCGAGGTCGTCCAGCACATCAACGAGCACTACGACACCAAGCTCGTGCTCGCCGACCTGGCGAAGCGGTTCTTCATGAGCCCGTATTATCTCAGCCGCAGCTTCAAGG
The DNA here is from genome assembly GCF_003386535.1 of Paenibacillus taihuensis. Taxonomy (GTDB): domain Bacteria; phylum Bacillota; class Bacilli; order Paenibacillales; family Paenibacillaceae; genus Paenibacillus_Z; species Paenibacillus_Z taihuensis. The sequence continues at coordinate 23,424 of NZ_QTTN01000012.1, read as the reverse complement.
TGATCACCGGCTTTACGTTGGTGGAATACATCCATCTGACGCGGGTGCGCGAGGCGCAGCGTCTGCTCAGGGAGACCGAGCTCAAGGTAATCGCGATCGCGGAGCTGACCGGCTTCGAGAATACCGGGCACTTCGACCGGATATTCAAGAAGGTGAGCGGGATGACGCCGCTCGGGTTCCGGAAGTCGGGGCGGCAGGGGTAGTCTGAACAGCCGACGCCGCAGCCGTTGTCGCAAGCAGCTACTCCGCTGCACGGGATGCATTAATCGTCAGCAACATCGCCGGAAGGACAAAAAATCCCCGCGAGAACTGATTCTCACGGGGAAGTACAGCTTCACTCTATCTGACTCTCGGTACGACAAAAGCTCGCTCATTCTTCTCAAAGCCGATTCGCGGATAGTACTCCATCGCACTCGGGGCGGATAGCAGAACAAGAGAAACCTGCTCTCCCAGATGCTCCTGCAGTATCCGGATAAGCTCTGTGCCAATCCCCTGCTTCTGATATTCCTTGCACACGGCCAGATCGGACAAGTAACAGCAGTAGGAGAAGTCCGTTAGCGCTCTGGCTATCGCCACCAACTTCGTTCCATTCCAAGCCGAAATATTCACATCCGCGTTATCGATCATCGTTTGAATGCGTTCGAGATCGTCAGCAGGACGCTTTATTCCGGAGCTCTTGAACACAGCAGACACTTCTTCCGCTTGCAGCGGCTCATTCACTTTGTAGGCAATCACAGGAATCCCTCCTTTAGATCGAAATAAAATTAATCATATAGAGATGCCTTCCTTTTTTCACTATAAAATGTTTACTTCATTCTCAATAAAAGTTAGGGGAGACGTTAAATGGCTGACGATAGCGGCAAGTTTCATCGACATATGGGCGTTTACGGGGTTTGTGTAACCACCGATAGCCGCCTACTCGTTATTCGAAAGATTCTAGGTCCATACACCGGCAGATATGATTTGCCCGGCGGACGTTTGGAACCGCTGGAAGCCTTAGAGCAAGGAATAACAAGAGAAATCCGGGAAGAAACCGGGCATACCGTTCGAAGCCTTCGGAATATTGGCGTCTGTGATTTTTCCGTAATGTGGTCGCTGCACGATGAAACAGTTGAACATTTGCACCATATTGCCATTTTGTATGACGCAGCAATTGACATCGAAGAGGTTGTTAGCATCGTTGAATCGTTCGAGGGACAGGATTCTAACGGGGCGATTTGGCTATCGTTTGATGAAGTAACTTCTGCCAATTCTTCTCCCCTGGTTATCCAAGCTATTGAATGGATTCGTGCCGGAACGCTTCCTATTGCGAGAGGATTCTTTGATTATAGAAGCTCATAAGCGGCGCTCTCCTATATTGGATTTTCCCAACATACAAAGCTCATTTTCGCCATTTCTGCCACCTATATTGGATTTTTCCATCCATTTTGTTAGAAATAGCCCGTTTGGGCCTAACTTGGCTAATAATGAGTGGATATATCCAATATAGATGCCGGAAAGACGCATTTTGGAGCAAAATGAGTGGGAAAAATCCATCATAGCGTTCGAGGTCCCGTTTCGGACGGGCGCACTTCGTTCAAACCCGCTCCACCGCAGCCTTCGTCCGATACTCCATCGCCGAGATGCCTTCCATCTCGCGGAAGACGCGGTTGAACTGCTTCGCGTTCTCGAAGCCGACGCGCTCGCTGACTTCGTAGATTTTGCAGTCGGCTTCTTCCAGCAGCAGCGCCTTCGCCTTCTCGATCCGCACCTTCTTCAAGTACGTGACGAAGCTTTCGCCCGTGAACTCCTTGAACGACTGGCTGAAATACGAGTAGTTCAGCGAGACGTGATTGGACACCATCGCCATGTTCAGGTCGCGGTGATAGTTCTCGTGAATGTAGCTGACCGCCTTCTTCATCTCTTTGTGCTCCGCATGCACCGAGCGCAGGCTGCGCACGTAGTCGCTAAGCCGCATCAGCAGATCCTCCACGCCGTGAAAATAATCATGGATCGTCTCGAAATTGTAGATGCTGCCGACCTTCTTGTAGATACGCAGAATCTCCACCGACTCCTCGCCGTACCGGTTAAAGACGCTGTCGATCACAAGCTCATTCAGCTGCTTGCTGATCTCCTCCATATACGCCATATCGAAGGCCGCCAGCTTCTTCGCATCGAGCAGCTCGGTCAATATTGCCTTCATCTCTCTATCGCGGTCGGTGCCGAGCATGTTCGCAAGCTTGCGGATCTCTTCAACCGGCACCTGACCTCCCTCATCTAAATGCCCTTTCGTCCGGTCGTAATGAAGCAGCAGCGGCTCCCCACATGTCTGCAGGAACCCATACCCCAGCGCTTCGCGCGCCTCGGCGTATGCCTCTTTCACTCGGCCAGCTCCAGACACCTGCCCGCTGATGCCTATCTGCCCCGCCATCTTATGCTTTTGCATAAAAGCAACCAGTCGCGCGAGCGGCTCCGGCGACTCGCACAGCAGCACGAACCGTTCATCCTTGTCCTTGAAATAAAACCGGATGCCCTTGCCAAGCTCCCCCGCGACCAGCGCTTCCAGCTGCGCGGCCCTGCTCCCGCCAGCCGCTCCGCCCGCCAGCTTCAGCAGGGCGACGTAATAATTTTCTGCCACAACCGCGCCCCAGCCCGCCTTCTCGCACCGCTCCGCAATCTCCGCCTCCGCCATATCCGGATGCAGGAAGATATAATTCAGCTGGCTCGCCAGCAGCTCATCCCGGTAGTGATGGACCTCTTCGAGCCGCTCCGTCAGCGCCGCTCGCCGCGCGAGCTCCTGCTCCACCCGCGCAAGCGACGCAAACAGCTCATCCCTCACGATTGGCTTGAGCAGATACTCCTTCACATCGTACAGCATCGCTTCTTTTGCATACTGAAAGTCATCGTGGCCGCTCAGAATCATCATCACCGGCTTCGTCTCAAGCGAGAGGGACTGCACTTCGCGGATAAGCGCCAGTCCGTCCATGCCCGGCATCCGAATATCGGTAATGACGAGCTCAATCCCGCCCTCGCGAATGAGCGTTAGAGCTTCCTCGCCCTCAGCCGCAAGCTGCACCTGGTAGCTGCCTGGAAGTCCGCGTTCGATAATCGCCCGCAGCCCTAGCCGAATGTTCTTCTCATCGTCGACAATTAATAAGCTCCGCATGTCTAGCTCAAGCCCCCGTTCCATATAAAATAAGGAATTCGCATCACCACGCGCGTATACGCGCCCTCGCTGCTTTCCACCCGCAAGCCGTACTCCTTGCCATAGAACAGCTGAATCCGCTGATGCACATTGCGCAGCCCGATGCCGCTGCCCTCGGTCTGATTCTCGGACGCCGCAGCCACCTCCGCGCGAACGCCCCGGCCTGCACCGCCGGCTAGCCCGGCTTCCTCCCGGCTGATCTTCGCATTCAGCTCCGCCGTCTGCTCCGGCGTCATCCCGATGCCATTGTCGGCAATTTCAATGACCATATGCGTATCCGTCACGACCGCCGTGATCGTAATGACGAGGTTCCGCTCCTCCGAAGCTTTCCACTTCATGCCGTGCTTGACGGAGTTTTCGACGATGGGCTGCAGCGACATTTTGAGCAACTCCTGCTCTAGGTAATCCGATGAAACATCAATTTGCAGATCCACCGTATGATCGAACCGCACATTCATAATGGCGATGTAGTTGGTAATATGGCCAAGCTCATCCTTCAGCCGCACATACTCACTCGTCCATTTGAGGTTGTAGCGCATCATGCCGCCAAGCGAAGTGAGCGCATCCGAGATGACCGGCTGATTCTCGATCTCCGCAAGCATCTTAATGTTCTCGAGCGTGTTGTAGAGGAAATGGGAATCGATCTGATTCTTCAGCGTCCGCAGCTCCGCCTCCTTGGAAGCCGCCTGCTTCGTGACCGCATCGGCGATGAGCTCATTGATCTTCTTCAGCATTTTGCGAAAATGATGGGCCAGCTCTCCGACCTCGCCGCCTCCGCGGATCGTGAAGTCAAAGTTAAAGTCGCCTTGGCGCACCCGCTTCATGAAGTCCGACAGCGTATGCAGCTTCTTCAGAATGATCGCGTTCATGAAGTACGTCGAAATCGCCAGAATGACAAGGAGCAGCATGTTGACGAAAATGATTTTGTTCCGCGATTTGTTAATATCTGCAAAAGCGTTCTTCAACGACACGACGTTAAGCACGTAAGCGTCCAGCTTCTCGACATGAATATAGTTGCCGAGGAAAGGCGTGCCCTTCTGCTCAAACAAGAAATGGCCGCTGCCTACACCTGATCGATGCGCATTCAGCTCCGTCATAATGTCGCTCTCGGTTAAGCCGACGCTGCTGAGGAAGGGATTGCTGGCATTACGGAACATTTTGCCCTCGCGGTCAATAACGAACATCTGTGACTGGCCTTCGCCCGGGCTATGGTACACATTGGTGAAGAAGTTGGTCAGCAGCATATCGACCTGCATAATGCCGACATGCTTGCCTGCCGGATATTCAATCTCGCGCAGCAGCGATATCTTAGGTCTCGACTCCGTTGCACTCGCGACAACCGGTCGAATCGGCTCCCGGTCCATTCGGTCGAAGTACCACAGCTCCGTGCCGTTCAGCTCGTTCACTTTCTTATACCACGGCTCTGCCGACATGCGTTTCTCCAGCAGAATGACCGGCCAAATCTCGTTAATCCGCTGATTGTTCGAGAACAGACGAATATGCTCGATATTCGGATTGTTGAACTGCAAGCGCAGGATATTCGAGACGGCTGTCGTGTCGAACTGAATGAGCTCCGACGCATTCGGCTCGTTCGTCCGCTCCAAGTAGTAGAGCACCTCTTTATCCGAGATCGACAGCTGCGCAGCGCGTTCCATCGTCTCGACGTTGTTGTTCATGTTAACGCGTTCGATCTCGAGCGTATTCTCGTACTTCTTGACGATGTCTTTCATATAGTTGTCCTTCAGCTCCTTGAAGATGAAGAACGAGATGAACAGACTCGGCAGAAGGAGGATCAAAATATACGAGAAGAACAGTCTCTTCTGAAGGGACAGCTGCTCCAGTTTGAATAGCATTTCTCGACTTGTCGTTCGCAACCGGCTTATCATGCAATCGCAACCACCTTCAGAAGAAATGAACGCTTATGAACGCTTATGAACGCTTGAAACGGGCATAAACAGCCGGCGGATAGACCACCGGCTGTTTCTATGAGGGAACCCTTGAATGCTATTAATTATTTCAGAAACTCTTTCAGCTTCGCTACATTTTCCTCATACTTCTGCTGACGGTATGCTTGAACCTTCTCGTCGCCAGCATCTTTGCGCTTGTCGAGGAATTCGTTCCACAGCTTGTCGAAGTCCGCATCGGATTTGCTCAGGATGAGCTTCGGCAGCGTTTTGCCCCAAGTCTGGTCGATCTTCGTATGCGCAATGCCTTCCTCGGAGTTGCCCGTCGGGTCGATCTGGTCGAATTGCGAGAAGCTCTTCGTCTTGCCCTTCGTCCAATCTTCCATTTGCTTCGATGGCTCAACGCTCGGAGGCGCCCATTGCAGGTTCATGTTCGTATCCATCAGCATCCAGAATGTGAACGATGCGCCGTATTTCTTATCGAACGCGGAACGGTCTTTGTTCATGAGATCAAGCACTTCAGGCTTGAATGTAGCCTTGCCGTCAACTTCATCGTACGTCTCGCCAGGAATACCCATGTACAGGTCTTTGTTGCCTTCTTCACTGATGAGGTAGCTCAGGAACTTGATCGCTCTTGCTTTGTCCTTCACGTTCTTCGAGATGAGCGTTACCGTCCAGCCGGAGATACCAGGCCCTGCCAATGTAGGCGGGTCTTGCGCTTCATCGGCCGGTCCGTCAACCGCGATATAAACCGAGTTCGGATCTTTGGCAAACAGCGCGTTCTCTTGAGCGGCAAAATCACTGCGTTGATACAGCATCGCGAAATAACGGCCTTGTGCGATCTTCTCTTCCATTTGCGGACGTTTATCAATGAAGATGTCCTTCGCCAGCAAGCCCATTTCGTTCGCTTTGCGGAACGTCTTCAGCCAGCTGATGTATTCCGCATCGGTCCGGCGGTCATACAGCTTGCCATCCTTCTCATACGGAACAGCAAGGAAGTTCTGCAGATAGTCTTGCAGCGAGTAGTTGCCTGTCTCGGTAAATTCATGCAAGCCGAGCGGAATGAGCGGCTGGCCGTTTACTTCCGGGAACTTCTCTTTGGCCATCTTGAGTGCGTTCAGGAAGCCATCCTTCGTGCGCATGTCAGGCTTGCCGAGCGCTTCGTACATATCTTTGCGAACGAGGAAGGTTTGGTTCGACGTGTAATCGCCGGAGAACTTCTCAAAATCCTTCGGAGACGACGATGCGTTCGGATAACCGTAGAAATTGCCGTCCGGCTGCGTGTACCACGATGTCTTCGCTGGGTCAGCTACTTTGAAGAAGTACGGATCGTACTGATCCGCCAGCTTGTTCAGCGGCTCGACCATTCCGCCTTCGATCATTTTCTTCACGCCGTCCTCGTACCAGCCAAGCGTGATGAAATCTGGCAGCGAGCCGGAAGCGATCATCGTGTTCAGCTTCTCGTTCTCGTTGCCTGCCGGCACGATGAAGTTGATGTTAACGCCTGTTTTCTTCGTAATGTATTGGGAAGTCGGGTCTACGCCCCATTTGTTCGGGAACCAGGAGAAGTTGAGATACCAGTCGAACGTAATCGGCGACGTGTCGGATTTCCAGCCCGGCTCGTCTGGGTTCGCCGCAGCTGCCGTGTTCTCCGGCTCGGCATCGTTCGTTGCCGTTGCATTGCCTCCGTCTGTCGACGCGTTGGCTTCTTTGCCGCTGTTGCCGCTGCTGCTATTGCCGCCGCTGCTCGCATTGTTGCCGTTATTATTGCCTCCACATGCGGCCATCGTGAAGACTAAAGCAAGTACTGACATGATGGCGATGACGCGATGAAACTTACCTTTTCTCATGTGCTCTTCCCCTTTGCTTCGCTTATTATAAGGTCATCCCCGGTGTAGCGCCACCAGTTCCGACGAAAAACCGACTTTTGGAGCAGATGCTTAGCCCTTAATAGACCCGATCATGAGTCCTTTGACAAAATACTTCTGCAAGAACGGGTACACGAGCACGATCGGCAGCGTCGTTATAACCATCGTTGCAAGCTTAATTGACTGCGAGGTAACGCTCTTCGTGATGCCCCCTGGCATCGCCGCCATCATCAGGTTGGAGCTGGATTGGGCAATAACGCGGTACAGGAACGTCTGAATCGGCTGCAGGTCCATGTTGTTGATGTAGATCATCCCTGTAAAATAATCGTTCCACTGCCACACGCCGTGGAATAGCGCGATCGTTGCAATAACCGGCATCGAGACTGGGATGATGACTCGCACGAAGATGGAGAAATCGTTGGCACCGTCAATCTTCGCCGCTTCCACCAGGCCATGCGGAATCTCCCGAAAGAACGCCAGGAAGATAATCAGATCGAAGAAATTGAACATCGCCGGAATGATATAGACGAGAAAACTGTCCAGCAGATGCAGATCGCGAATGAGCAGGTAGTACGGAATGAGGCCGCCGCTGAAGATCATCGTGATGATGCCGATCAGCATGTACAGCTTGCGGAACGCGAGCTCCTGTCTCGAGAAAGCGTAGGCGACCATTGCGGTGAAGAAGACGTGCAGCGCCGTGCCGAAGACGGTTTTGGCCACTGTAACGCCCATCGCCTTCATAATGCCAGGGTTATTGAATACCGCCTGGAAGCTGTCGAGACTGAACACGCGAGGCCACCAGTAGATGCCGCCGCGCATCGCATCCTGCCCTTCATTGAAGGCGTTGACGAGCACGTACCAGATCGGATAGATCGTAATGAAGCATACAATCAGCATGCCGAGGACGTTGCCGGCATCGAAGATCGCTTCGCCGGGAGTTCTTCTTTTGAGTAGGAGCATCGTTAGTTCGCAAGGCCTCCTTTAAAATAGCGATGTGTGAGAGTTAGAATGGCGACGTGCGAAAGTTAAAATAGCGACGTGTCGTTCAGCTTCTTCGACACTTGGTTCGCGCCGAGCAGCAGGATGAGCGCGATTATGGATTTGAACAGCCCGACTGCCGCGGAGTAGGAGTAGCGGCTGCTTATGATACCGGTCTGGTAAACGTAGACGTCGATAACGTTGCTGGCACTTTCATTGAGCGAGTTGCGCAGCACGAGAATTTGATCGAAATTCGAGTTCAGGATGCCGCTCACCGCGAGGATGAACAGAATCGCGATTGTGCTTCTGATGCTCGGCAGGGTGACGAACCACATTTTCTGAAAGCGTCCTGCACCGTCAATCGTCGCAGCCTCGTACATCTCCGGCGATACGCCCGCGATAGCGGCGAGGTAGATGATCGCGGACCAGCCAAGCTCTTTCCATATATCCGAGGTAATGACGATCGACCAGAAGTAGCTCGGTTCTGCTAAATAGCTGATCGGCTCATCGATGATGCCGAGCGCCATGAGCAGGTGGTTGACAAAGCCGACATCGGCGAGCCAAGTCGTCAGGATGCCGCCGAGGATAACCCAGGACAGGAAGTGCGGCAGGTACGAAATGGTTTGCACGAACTTCTTGAGCTTGAGCGATCGCAATTCGTTGAGGAACAGCGCGAAAATGATCGGCAGCGGGAACGCGATGATCAACTTGAGCACGCTCATGCCGACCGTGTTCCAGATGACGCCGGGCAGTTCATCGTCGTCGAGGAACTCGCGGAAATGCTCGAGCCCGACCCACGGCGCATCGTGCACCGAGTGGATAATGTTAAATTCCTTGAACGCGATAATGACGCTATACATCGGGATGTAGTTGAAAATAATCATCCACGCGACGCCGAGCAGCGCCATAATCTGTAGATATTTCTGGCCGGCTAGCTTGCGGGCCAGCTTCAGCGCCTTGTCCTTCCGGCGTACGGGCAGCTGCTGCTCAGTCTTGGCAGACAGTTCATAGCTCATATCGGCACTCATGCTGGCAAACCTCCAAACCTTAATCTAGAAAGCAAAACAGAGACGCAGATGCATGTAAGCACTTTCATTGCTGTGTGTTCATTGTAAGCTGGCGGGGGAGGACAATATAAGGTCTCATTTTTTACATCGTGGCGCAAAATTTCGGGTGGGTGTGGGGCTAAGAGCTGAGAGCACGCATGCGTTCCCTCAGCAGAATTTCGGCGCGTTTGGAGAGCTGAGAGTCGGAAAAACCGACTCTCAGCAGAAAAAGCCCGCCAGCTCGAGCATGAGAGTAGGAAAATCCGACTCTCAATGCGAGAATGGCGGGCAAACGCACCATAGATGGAGCTGAGAGTCGGAAATTCCAGCTCTCAGCGGCAAAATTAGCTGCTTTAAAGCCGAGAGTCGGAAAATCCGACTCTCGGCTCATCACGGCAGCGCGACGGTGATGAATTGTGCGGCAAATCGCCAGCTGAGTGAGGCTTTTCCCTCTCTCAAGCAGAGAATCGGTCGCATTGCCACCGCGAGAGAGGCTTTTTCCCTCTCTCGCCCGCAAGTTCGGCTCCAATTGTGCCATCAGTGCGGACGTAGAGGGAAAGCTCGCATGGGATCTCTCTGGGCTTAAACTATCATGATACTTGGGCAGTGGAGTTGAGAGCACATATGCGTTCTCTCAGCTGTAGAGAATGGGTTAGTGTGGTGCGAGGGCGTGCTGAGAGCACATATCCGTTCTCTCAGCCGTCTTTCGGCGCGTTTGGAGAGCTGAGAGTCGGAAAACCCGACTCTCAGCAGAAAAAGCCCGTCAACTCGAGCATGAGAGTCGGAAATTCCGACTCTCAGCTCATCACTGCAGCGCGACGTTCGCGCACCCGCAGCCCTACTGCGGGTTCATCAAACTCTCCAGCCGCTCCTTGACCGACGGCCATTCGCGGTCGAGGATGCTGAAGTAGACCGAATCGCGAATCATCCCGTTCGGCAAAATCATATGATTGCGCAGCACGCCTTCCTTCACCGCGCCGAGCCGTTCGATCGCCCGCTGCGATCTTGTGTTGCGCATGTCGGTCTTCAGCTGGACGCGGATCGTACCGAGCGTCTCGAAGCAGTGCCGCAGCAGCAAATACTTGCACTCCGTATTCACGCTCGTACGCCATACCGAAGGGGTCAGCCATGTCGAGCCGATCTCGAGCCCTCGGTTGGCGACGGAGATATCGAACAGCCGCGTGCTGCCGAGAATAATCCCGGATTCCCGGTCCTTGATCACAAACCGCATATCTCCCTGCTGGCTGAGCGCTTTCTCCACGTACGATTTTGCATCATCTAGCGTAGCGATCGTTCCCTGCGTAATCTCCCAAATTTCCGGGTAACGCCCGGCTTCATATAAACCTTCCACATGCTCGCGCCCCATTGGCACAAGCTCCACGCGTCGGCCAGTTAGTACAACAGGTTTTACGTCCATTACCATCCCGTCCATTCCTCTCTCTAGATGCTATTTCGTCTGCGATAAATGCCAGCACACGCCGGAAGGATCAACGAGATGAACTTCCCGCTTCCCCCATGGGTAATCCATCGGCTCTTTTGCCCGAATCGGATAAGCCTCGGACCGCACAATACCCTCAATCAGCTGCCAGCAGCTATCCAAATCCTCCACTTCCAGCTCCACCATCAAATTGTCCTGCATCTCCTGGTTGTGGTAATTTTGCAGGTAAAACTCCTGCTCACCGCTTCGGAAGACGGTCAGCCCGCTGTCCGAGTACCTTTTCTCAAAGCCCAGCTCCTCGAAGAATCGAATCGCCAGCTCATAATCCTTGCCCGACGGAATGAAAGGTCTTAACTTTACGGCTTTCATCGCACAGACTCCTCTCCCGAAAATGTTCCCCATACCTGCTGCAGCCACGCCAATGCCTGTTTACCCGATATTTCATGTTCGCCCTCGAACAGGTCGAGCACGATACGTTCCTCCACGCCGAGCAGCCCGTACACACCACGAAGCTTCTCATATGCTGCTCGAACGGCATGCTCCGGGAAAATCGGATCGCGAGTGCCCGACTCCAGCAGCATCGGCTTCGGCGCGATCAAAGCGAGCAAATCCGGCATCTCCGCCACGAGCGACAGCCCCGGGACGAAGTTGTCCACGCAGTGCGGAATCGTGAGAATGCTCGCCTGAAACGTATTCGCATAGCCGCTCACAACGACGGCGGAGATACGATCATCGACCGCTGCCGCGAAGGAAGCGACGAGACCGCCGCCCGAGATGCCCATCGCGCCGATCCGCTCCGCGTCGACATCATCGCGCGTCAGCAAATAATCGACGCACCGCAGCGTCTCATACACCCGGTAACCGGACATCGTCTGCCCCATCGCGAGCAGAAACGTCGACAGGCGGTGGCAGGAGTTCCCTTTGTCCGAGTCCTCGGCAAGCCTGCGGTCACCGAAGCCGAACAGCTCGGGAGCAACCGTCAGGAACCCCCGCTCAACCAGCTGCACGGCAAAATCCTTCTCATACCCCGGGTCGCCCGTCCGCGTCGTGCCATCCTCATTCAACCCAACGATATCTTTGCTGCCGTAGCCATGGCCATGCAGCGCAATTACCGCACCGTCGTCTGCCCGGTACGACTTCGGAATTAACACGTACACCGGCATGAACAGCCCGCTGTACGTTTGGATCTGAATCCGCTGCCGCGTATAGCTCCCGCAATCGACGGATTCCAGCAGCTCCGGCTGAAGCTCCGCTGCTTCCGAAGGGAAACCGCCGAGCAGCTCCACGAACCGGCCGCGAAGCCGCTCCCTCCATGCCTGCCATTCTTCCTGCGTCTCTGCCGCAAAGCTTTCACTTAGCTGAACCCGATTATAGAAAGACTCCAAATACTCGTCTGGATTCCACATCTGCTGCTCCTCCTCATATATACTTACAACCATTTTCGCGAAAGAACAGCTGAACTCCTCCCTGCCTGCGATCCCCAAATAAAATGAAAAAGCCGCCCCCTGACCAAATGGCCAGAAGACGGCTAATCTCGAGTATCGAGCAACTACCAAGCTAATAAGCTTACCATTCCAAGCTGACCGCAATGCCCTCCGGCACGCCTGGGTAACGAAGCAGCACTGTACCCGATTCCGCGTCATACTTGCACTCTATTGCCGCGCCTCCTGCACCTGCACGAACCGGCTCGCTCGCTACTGCGATCCGCGTGCTGATCGTCATATCCGACGGGGACTCGGACACGAAGGAGAAGCGCGCACCCTCCAGCTGCTCGTCGCGAATCTTCGAGGAGCTGATTAAGATTTGCGGAGTACCTGCCGTCGTCTTCAAATCGCTGAGGTCATACAGCAAGCTGTCGTCGCCCGGTGCCAGCTCCACCGTCTTAATAACCGGAAGCTCAGCCTCGAACAGATTGATGAACGAGCCTTGCAGCACAACATTCTCACTCTTAGCGTTCGCCCGGGCTTCATCCAGCACGTGCGTAATCAGATAAGGACCGCGTTTAATTTGCAGCACCTGCTGCTCCTTGTAGTCGCTCTCCTCGCCGCGGATTGCAAGCGCACGGCGCACATGCTCCTGCACCACCTTCGCACCATCAGCAGAACGGGACAGCTCGGCCGGATGCTTGCGCAAGAACAGCACAGAACCATCGCCAACCGCGTGCTCGCCCTCTACCGGATTGCGTCCGAGTCCGAGCGATTCGAACAGATGCTCTTCCGGCCGCTCATACGTCCGGCGCGCCCCGCTGCGGTTCCACCACTCGTTCACCGTATGGAACGGATCCGATCCGTCGCCGATGTAGATGAGCACGCCGCCTTCCCGTACCCACTGGCTGATCGACTGATGAATGCCCGGATGCTCCGGCTTCATGAACTCATAAGTCAGCAGCAGAACGCGGTATCCATCCAGATAGCCCGGGAAAGTAAGGATATTATCGAGCTGCACCGTGCGAAGCGGAATGCCGGTCTTCACGAGCGGCAGCGCAATGCCGTAGAAAGCCGAGAAGTCGAGCAGCTCCCTCTGCGGAGGCGAGAGCAGATCGGACGTCGTCGTGCCGTCGTATTTGTACTCCGCCGTATCCTTCTCCCCTTCAGGAATTACATCGCCCCGCTGATACATGGCGGAGTTCGCGAAGCAAAGTCCGATGCCGGACGTATAGTGCTCGCCAGCCTTCTCCTCTTCATGATTATGCATATCCCGCAGCACTTCCATGATTGTCAGGAGCGTCGTCGCATAATCGCCAGGGATCGTCTCTCTGTCTGCAGCTCCCCGCGGGTATTCCAACGAGAACACGCGCCATGGCCACGGACAAACCTCATACTGCTTCACCTCAGGGTGCAGCAGGGAGGCGACGACGGTGGAGAAATAGTTTTTGCGGTAATCGCCCCAGGAGTAGCGCGGGTTATCCTCGATCGGATCGTGCAGGTACCACATTTCCCGCCCCGTTCCGCGGGTAAGCTCCTGCATATTGCCGTATTCCAAGTAAGCGGTCTCAAAAGTCCGCTCGCGGCGAACGCCTTGATACACGTTCGGCGTCCGCGACGTGCCGGTCCAAATCTGTGCAATGAAACCATCGCACGACGGCATCGAAACGAGCAGCGCCTCCGGGCTAATAATCCGCCACTGCGTATAGTTGATCAAGCTGTGCGTCGGCACATAGAAACGAACAGTGCGGCCATACGTCACGAGCGCGTACTCCTTCATCTGGCTGCACAGCCGGTCCAGCGCCCGGTAGTACATTTGCGCTTTCAGCTTCGATGCGCGATATTGCGCGTCAGGGGAGGAATGCGGCGCGATCCACTCTTCGCCGTAGAAGTTCAGCCACTCGCGCTTGAACGCGTCCGAATAGCCTGCTGCCGCCCAGAACTCCGGCTCTTCCATATGGATCGCTTCTACGCCAGCGTCAATCGCCTTCTTGATGAACGTCGCCAGATATTCGGCAAAAGAAATCGTCGGCACCATGTAAGGCACGTCTTTGCCATGAAGCAGATGGTTGCCGGCGCGGTCCTTCTGCGCTTCGTCCCAATGGTCGCGCCCGTCGAATTTGCCGTACAGATAGTCCTGATATTCGCCCCATGAAACGCCAGTCATCAGATGAATCGTATAGCCGGCTTTCTTCCAGCCTTCAATACGGCCTTCCAGATCCTTCGAGATGCCGTACACCATTACAAAATCTGTCCGCAGATCGTACTTCGGCCCATATGGACGCGACTCCTGAAAGCCGGTCCATTCGCTTCTTGCCTTCTTCAATTGCCTCATTCCTCCCTAGATCATCGTCGTATTGGCTCCATTTCCGTTCATCTAGTTAGTATATATTCAATATATATTAAAATCACTAAAATGAACAGATTTGCACATGTTTTATTTTATCCCACCTAGTTCTGCTTGCTCATTCGCTGTAGTTTCTTGATAACCTTTGTCGAATCTATTGTGCGAATTATATAGATTATATTAAATATGCACTATGGCACTAACGCTCCGCCGTATAGGAGGTGAACGAACGAGGCCAGAGCGATGAAGCGCTAAAATTTTGCTAAGACGAGGTGTGCACTTTGATCCGAAGAATCGCTTCTATCAGTCTCGCATTACTTTGTACGGTATCCTTATCGGTCGGCATTTCAGCCGCCGCTCCCGACAATGCGCAGGAGCAGGCAACTAGCGCAAAGCCGATTAATTCCACGATCTCATGGCCGCAGCAGCAAGAGCTGCCTACCTTCGCCAAGGTGAAGCAGCTGGAAGTGGCTGATGTATACGATGCGCCTGGAGATATCAAGCTCTTGCTGGCTACGCTGCAGGGGATTGTAAACCGCACGGAGCCTCGGATTTATTTGCTCGAAAATAAAGAAGAGGGCAAGTTCACATGGCTGAACGACCTCGACGTCCCATACAAGGTGCGCGACAACTACTGGGATATCGTCAAGAAATTTGCGAATGAAGCAAAAGGCATCATCGTCTACGATCCGAAAGTATCCGATTCCATCAACGTCGCAACAACGCTGGCCGGGATCAAAGGCGCGGTTGTGGCAAGCCCTGAGCTCGCGGCAAAATTGACCGCTGCTCCTTACAACTTGACGGTGCTGGATGACCTTCAAGGCAAATTCAAGGACCGCGTCGACGCCTACACTTGGGCGTACGAGAATCTGTGGAGCCAGACTTCTCACCGGATGCTGGTCGGCCTAAGCCCGGACACTTCCGTGAAGCTGCCGGATACGCTGCCGCCTTCGTTCAAGACGATTGCGCAAGAAACGACGCAGGAGCGTGACGCGAAGAACCGCAAGGTGTACGATCTCGATCTGACAAGCTTCCTTGGCGGATCCGATGTGTACCTGCGCTTCGACGATGCTTTCCCGCAGGATGGCTGGGGCACGGCTGTCCATGAAGTGACGGTTCAGGCTGATGGCCAGACGATCGCGCACTTCATTCCGGGTACGGACGACGAGACACCGTTCCTGTACGATCCGCAAAGCTCGCAGCTCTCCTCCGGCAGCGGCGGCCATCGCTTCGCGGACAACGGCCGCTATTTTGTCTACAAGTTCACGCCTCCTGCCGGCACGAAGCAGCTGACTGCATCGGTCGATATGTGGAACCAATACAAAGTGACTGCAGGCAGCGAGCAGCCGGCATCCTCGCAGCAGCGTGAGCCGTACGGCTACCTGCGCGATTACGCGGTCGCAAACAAAGCGATGGTCGTTTGGCTCGATTCTAACGTGCCTGCGCAGAAAGAACTGTTCGAGCGCTATCTGTCCGATGTTGAGCCAGGCTCGCCTTACCTCGGCTGGTTCAGCAACGACGTTGACGGCGAGTTCAACGGCACTGAAGTGACCTCGAATCACAGTGTTTACGTTCTTGCCGCGGACTGGTTCAGCAACATGACCGTCTTCTCCGGCGCGAAGAGTGTCGCTGGTAACGCGAAACCGGCTCCAACACCGAATCTCGAGAACAAGATCTATGTCACCTATACGTTCAGCGAAGGCGACAACTTCCAGTACAACCAGCACCGTCTGCGCATTCTCTGGGATGACCCGAACCGCGGCAAAGTGCCGATCAACTGGACATCAAGCCCGCTTCTGGTCGACGGCGCGCCTGCGATGCTGGACTATTACAAGCGCACGGCAACGGCGAACGATCAGATCATTGCAGGCCCATCCGGCGCAGGCTACTTCTACCCGAATGCATGGCCGGAGAGCACGTTCTCTTCGTTCATGAAGCAATCGTATTCGTATTTGAAGAAGACCGGCATGACGATTCCTTACGTTCTGAACCGGATCGACGGCCAGAACGTGCCGCTTAGCGAATCGAAAGCCAATTCCTATGTGAACGACCTGCATGTACCGGGCGTGTTCCAAAGCTGGGAAGGCCATTATGGCGTCGAGATTGAGCAGGGCAAGCTGCCTGTCTCGACGATCCAAGGCATCAGCACGGCGCAAGACGGCAAGAACATTCTCGCAGATGCAAAAGCGAAATGGGACGGCAAGTCGCCGCTCTTCGTCTCGCTCGGCCTGCTGGCATGGAGCATGACGCCTACGGATGTGGTTAACATGACGGCAGCGCTCGGCCCTGAGTATCAGGTCGTGCGTGCAGACCAGTACTTCTCGCTGATTCGCGAAGCGAACGGGCTGAAGAACTAAGCGCTCGCGCTCGTAAGCGCAAAAAGAGAGTCGCCAAAATAGGCGACTCTCTTTTCTTTTGCGGTATTGCGCTATGAGCGAAGCGGCGGCAGCTGCGTGAATATCATCGCGACCGGCAAGTAGCCGCCCGAAGCGACGGTGAACGTAATATCGACCGCTTCTTCTTGATTGCCAGTCCGGTATAGAACGGTAGCCTGGTTGTTATATCTCAGCGATGACACCGTTACGAGCTCGCCGTTGATCAGGAACGCGCCCGTGTACAAGCCCGCACGCGGATTCAACGAAATGAGCGTATTCGGCGCGACATGCGAGAGATGCATTTGGTACAGCACCCCGTAATTGCCTTTGTTATACTCGAGGTTCCCCGTTGTCTCGTCGATGCCATCGAGGTTCGGATCGATGACCGCATCGCCGATCTTGATCATTTCCGGCGCATTTCCAAGCACGCTGGAAATTTCAATGTAACGGTCCGAGTTGAAGAAGGTACCTCTAACGTGAACGCCGTCCCGCGGCATAACCGGCAGATTCGGCAGCTCTGCGACAGGGTCCTTGCCCACTGCAGTTACGACTACCGTAAATTGCAGCTCTTTGTCGGAGTAGACGTCGGCGTACGAGCTGAAAGCTTCACTCGGTTTCAGCGGCACCTTCGCAATCTCCGGCAAAATCTCCTTCGTCTCGCCTGGCGCAATCGTCGACCATACAGGCTGAGGATTGCTCGCGAGCGATGCCAGATAACGCGATGTGGACAGCTTGCCAGCCAATTCCGGAGACGCTGTCGGTCCGCCCATCCCGATTGTCGATTTATTCCATTTCACCGTGCTGCTTCCCATGTTCGTAGCGAGCAGATGAATCGTAACCGGGTAGCCGATTTTGTTCACATTATGGAACATGAACCGTGTCTTGCCCGTCATTTGAGCGTGGTACTCAATGCCTTCTTGAACAAGAGTCTCGGGACTGTTCGCCCGTACCAGCTGGGAAGGCTCCGATTGAATCGTGTACTTGTTCGTAGCGAAATTCAGAACGGATGCACCATCGATGGAATAGATATCTCCTGGCGCCGTGAACAGACGTCCGTATTCATCCTTCGTGTACAGCACTTCGTTCGTAACGGTAACGGTCTTCGTAATCGTCGATTTCAAGCCATGGCTGTCTTCAACTTCCAGCGTAACGCTCTTGTCTCCCGGCTCGAAAAATACTTTATCATTGCCTGCGAAGGTTCTGCGAACAATCGCATTCTCATCGTCGGAGCTGATATCGGTATACGTAATATTTTCGCCGATGCGGTACGATGTCTGATCTGTTGTGAAGTCCGCAACTGGCGGCATGTTCGGTGCCTTAACCGTAATGGTGACGCTGTACGGATCGCTCCAGGTGCCGTTGCTGTCTTCAACTTGTCTGGTGATCGTGTATGTGCCAGCTTGAGGGAAGACATCCATCCGGCCATCCCACAGCTCGTTCACGAAAGGCTGACCTGTTGCATTGGTCGCGTGATCAATATAAGTAACTTGCGTTTGCCCGGCGTAAATCTCCGTTGGCTGCACTTCGAAATCCGCCGTCGGCTTCGGCGGAATGACGATAGACGACCATTTCAGCGTAATTTGCTTGCCTACAACCGCAATTGTGCTGTCCGACATTTCGCCCCAAGAGCGAAGCGGGACCATCAAATAACCATTCGATGCAAAAGTCGCACCGGCGAGCTTCGTCGTAACGCCATCCCGAACCGCTACGTCACTGCCAACCTTGAACACGAGCGTGTGCTGCTTGCCTGCTGCGATGGACTCCTTCGTCTTGGCATTGTACGAGATTTTGTATCCGTAGCGGGCTGCGATCGAGCTGAAGGGCAGGAACGTTCTGCCGTTCACGCTCGCTACCGGCTGCGCGGATTGATATGTGCTGCCGTTGTGCAGCATCGCCGCGCTTCCGATCGTCAAATCCAATCGGTCTGTCTGCACTGGCACGTCAGTGCCCGTCGTTGGTGTGCACGGAACGACCGGCGTTGTGCCTGGGTCCGGCGTAGTTGTGCCAGGGTCTGTCGTTGTGCCTGGGTCCGGCGTAGTTGTGCCAGGGTCTGTCGGTGTGCACGGATTAAGCGTCGTGCCCGTGGTTGTCGTCGTGCTTGCTGTGCCCGCTGCAAAAGTATCCTTCGGTACTGCCGTCGATAAAGGCAATATTAAGGTGGATAAGATCAATATCCATTTCAAAGATTTCATGCTCCGTCTCCTCTGCTCGCTAATCATATCCGAATGCGTGTAACGCCTCGTCTTCCGGATATTTACAACCGATACAGATCCTTTGACGCAGTAACTGCCCCATTAGTTGCTAAAATAATGACAAAAGACATATTATAGACACATTTACAACTATTTACGGAAATAGAGGAAGTTAGAGGGAATCCCGTCAGGAAGCTAAATATTTAAAATTTCCCCCGTTGACAATGTTTGGGGGCTAATGATACATTGGCACATATACTTTGATGAACGGAAAGGAGGGTTACGGCAATGATGAAGCTCATGGATCGACGGACAGCACAAATGACTCATTTTGCTCGCAATGCAAGCCATGCAAGCATCGCAATTGGACGTAACCCTCGCGCAAACGGGCGGGATTAGGCGGAGCAGTTCCGCTTGATAACGACAGTAGGTGCATGGTTGCGGCAACGTAATCGTGCGCCTTTTTTATTACATCCGGCCTGACTGGTGCAGCTCTCATGCTGACACAAGGGGCACACGGGATGAGGCGTATCGCTTACGGCGGTAGGCCTCTTTTCTTTTTTATCTGTTCAATTCAAGAAAGGTTGTTGATCAACGTGTTTGACGTTTTACGTAAATTAAGCTGGTTTTTCAAAATGCAATGGAAGCGGTACACGCTTGCGCTCGTGCTGCTTACCATCTGCGGCATATTCGAGGTTATTCCTCCGAAGCTGATCGGCTATGCCATCGACAGCATCGGCCAAGGCACGATGACGCATCAGAAGCTGACGGAGCTGCTGCTCTCCTGGGCAGGCCTCACAGTCGTCGTGTATCTCATTACTTATGTCTGGTGGTCGCAGCTGTTCGGCTCCTCCTTCATGCTGGAGCGTACGCTTCGCAAGCGGCTGATGAAGCATCTGCTGAAGATGACCCCGACCTTCTACGAACGCAACCGCACCGGCGACCTGATGGCCCGGGCGACGAACGATATCGGCTCCGTGTCGCAGACGGCAGGCTTCGGCATTCTGACGATGATGGATTCCACCATCTGGATGGCAACCATTCTCGTGATGATGGCCGGCTTCATCAGCTGGAAGCTGACGCTTGCGGCGATGCTGCCACTGCCGATACTCGCGCTAGTCATGCAGCATTTTGGCAAGAAAATTCATGAACGGTTCACGATTCAGCAGGATGCCTTCGGCAAGCTGAATGACCAGGTGCTGGAGTCCGTCTCCGGCGTTCGGGTCATTCGCGCGTTCGTGCAGGAAGAGGCGGACCGCAAACGCTTCAGCGATATGACGGATGAGGTATTCCGCAAAAATATCGAAGTGACCAAGATCGATGCGCTGTTCGAGCCATCGCTTAAGATCCTCGTCGGCATCAGTTATCTGATCGGCCTCTGCTTCGGCGGCTGGCTCGTGTTCCGGGGTGAAATTTCCCTCGGGGATATGGTTTCGTTCAACATGTTCCTCGGTATGCTCATCTGGCCGATGTTCGCGATCGGCGAGCTGATCAACATTATGCAGCGCGGCAATGCATCGCTCGACCGGATCAATGAAACGCTCGGCGTGAAGCCGAACGTAACGGACGCAGACGCGCCAGTGGCAGTGCCTGTACCGGATTCGATTGCAGCTCAAGGGCTCACCTTCCGTTATCCGTCTTCATCAATCGATAACTTGGTCGATATCTCCTTCGAGCTGAAGCGCGGCCAGACGCTCGGTATCGTCGGCAGAACGGGCAGCGGCAAAACGACGCTCCTTCGCCAGCTGCTCCGTGAATACCCGATGGGTCAAGGCAGCTTGAAAGCCGGCGATGTCTCCATTGCCAGCATCGAGCTCGATCAGATTCGCAGCTGGGTCGGCTATGTACCGCAGCAGCCCGTTCTGTTCAGCAAGACGATTCGTGAAAATATTGCGTACGGCGTATCCGGCGGCACAATGGACGACGAGCTGCTGAACCAAGCGCTGGAGCTGGCGGCGTTCCGCAAGGATGTCCATTTCCTGCCTGACGGGTTGGAAACGCTCGTTGGGGAGAAAGGCGTTGCCCTCTCCGGCGGACAGAAGCAGCGGGTCAGCATTGCGCGCGCAGTTATCGCGAACCCGGAAATTCTGATGCTGGACGATGCCCTCTCGGCAGTGGATGCCAAGACGGAGACGGAGATTTTGGAACGGCTTCGCAAAGAACGGGCAGGCAAAACGACGCTCATCACGACGCACCGGTTGTCGGCTGTGCAGCACGCCGATTGGATCATCGTGCTGGACGAAGGACGCATTGCCGAAGAAGGCACGCATGAGCAGCTTCTTCTGAATGAAGGCTGGTATAAAGAGCAATACGACCGGCAGCAGCTCGCTTCCCTAGCGGAAGAATAAGGCTGAAGTCGATGATTATGATAAAAACAACGATGATTAAGATGAATTTCGATGAGATAAAAGGAAATGAAGGTGAAACCTCCAATGGGCAATAACGGAAAACGATTATTCCAATATGCATGGCATTACAAGAAGCCGATTCTGCTGGCGCTGCTGCTGCTCGCATTCGCGATCTCCGCAGAGCTGGTCGGACCATTCCTCGCCAAGCGAATGATCGATACGAATATTATGGGCATTGAGAAGCCGTGGTACGAGAGCAAGCAGGATGGGCGCTTCGATGTCCCGTACAACGGAAAGTTCTATAAACGCGCCGATCACTGGGAAGACGGCGAACAGAAAGGCCGCGAGGTGCGCGTGCTGCAGACGGGGCTTACGTATTATTTTGTCGATGCGGCTGGCGTACCGAATACGGGGCAGCGTTCCTTCTCGGGCGACAAGCTGACGGTTACTTCAGAGGATGGCAGCAAACAGCAGTTCCCTGCTGCGCTGCTGAGCCGAGACGCGACGTACCGCTTCTACCAGCCAGAGCTGAAGAGCATGATTACCCTCGCGGCAGGCTACGTCGTCATGCTGCTGATCGGAGCCGTACTCGCATACGGGCAGAAGTTTCTGCTCCAAGTGTCGGCGAACCGAATCGTGCGCAAGATGCGCAACGACGTGTTCCGGCATATTCAGGAGCTGCCGGTGCAATATTTTGATAACCTCCCGGCGGGAAAGGTCGTCTCCCGGGTCACGAATGACACGGAAGCGATTCGCGAGCTCTATGTATCGGTACTGGCGAACTTCTTCTCCGGCATCATCTACATGACTGCGATCATGGGCGCCTTGTTCGTGCTCGATGCGCGGCTTGCGCTGATTGCTCTGCCGCTTGCGCCGATTCTGTATTTCTGGATCGTCATTTACCGCAAATACGCATCCAGCTTCAACCATGTCATTCGCTCGCGGCTGAGCGACATTAACGGCATGATCAATGAATCGATTCAAGGGATGCCGATCATCCAAGTGTTCCGCCGGCAAAAGGAAACGATGTCCGAGTTCGGCGTCATGAACGACGAGTATTTCAAATTCCAGAACAAAATGCTTCGCCTGAATTCGGTGACGAGCCACAATTTGCTGAATGTGATTCGGAATGTCATCTTCCTGTCGGTTGTCTGGATGTTCGCGGGCGGCTGGTTCGGAACAGCGGTATCGGTCGGCGTCCTGTACGCATTCATCGATTACATGAACCGCATGATGACTCCGATTACCGGGATGGTGAACCAACTGTCCAATCTGGAAGTGGCACGGGTATCGGCGGAGCGCATGTTCGCGCTCCTGGATGAGGTGGGTACACCGGTGTCTTCCGAGCGGCTGCCGCGTTACAAAGGCAATGTTGCCTTCGAGGATGTCTCGTTCGGCTACAAGGAAGGCGAAGATGTGCTGAAGAACATCAGCTTCAGCGCGAAGCAGGGCGAGACCGTCGCGCTTGTCGGCCACACCGGTTCAGGCAAAAGCTCGATTCTGAACCTGCTCTTCCGCTTCTACGACATTGACCGCGGCGCCATCTCGATCGACGGCGTCAATGTACGCGACTGGTCGAAGCAGCAGCTTCGCCAGCATATGGGCATCGTGCTGCAGGAGCCGTTCCTCTTCACCGGCACAATCGCCTCGAACATTAGCTTGGACGATCCGGCGATTACGCGGGAGAAGATCGAGCAGGCGCTCCGCGATGTCGGCGCGTACGACATGTTCATGCAGCTGCCGCACGGGCTCGATGAGCCGGTGATCGAGAAAGGCAGCACGCTGTCCGCGGGGCAGCGGCAGCTGATTTCTTTTGCAAGGGCGCTCGCCTTCGATCCGGCGATTCTCATTCTGGACGAAGCGACGGCCAGCATCGATACCGAGACCGAAGCGATCATCCAGCAAGCGCTTGACGTGCTCAAGCGCGGACGCACGACATTCGTCATCGCGCACCGGCTGTCGACGATCCGCGCGGCGGACCAAATCCTCGTGCTCGACCGCGGCCGCATCGTGGAACGCGGCAACCACGACGAGCTGATGGCGCATGGCGGCAAGTACTTCGCCATGTACCAGCTGCAGCAAGGCGGCGCGGCTGTAAGCATAGGCGCATAAGGAAAGGGAGAGCCTTGTTTAGTTAGGGGCTCTCCCTTTCCTTTATGGCTAGGCGCGAGGCGCAGGGCGGCTCGCGGAGCCGGAACGGTTTCGCGAGCGTTCGGCCTCGCGTGCTTCGCGAGAGACTCGTATACGCTCTCTCAGCTGCCGAAACGCTCGATTTGCGCGCTGAGAGTGCCAATTTGGATCTCTCAGCTCCAAATTCGCT
>NZ_QTTN01000011.1 GCF_003386535.1 Paenibacillus taihuensis | reverse complement strand
TTCGATTTTTGCAATAAGGAGTGAGTAGATCATGGCCCGCGTATTGATCGATTCCGGACGCCCGCGCTGAGGAGAACCACTGATCGCGTGTAGGATGGTCCCAATCGGCAAATGGGATAAAATAGCTGTATATTTTGCTTCTGCCTCAAATTCCATTAAATCCTCGAAGGAAAACAGCTCTTCTTGTTGAATAGAGTACATAGGAGTGCTCCTTTCTTTTCTCAGTTATTTGGTGTGGTAACCATAACTTCGAGAAATTGGGGAGGCACTCCTTTTTTGCATGCTAAAAAGCCTTTAATTCCAAGGGGTTATTCATTATGAAATTGACTCTAAATCCACTCATTTTCGTTTGAAAATGCTGTTTTGTTCATCTACGTTGGATAAATCCACCTATTTTCGGCAAAACGAGCAGAAAAGGGCTGTTTTGATCAATAATGAGTGGATTTATCCATTATAGACCTCGAAATAGGCTCTTAAAGCCTTTCTATAGTGGATTAATCCATTATAAGAAACGCAAGTAAGTTAGATTGAGGCTCTCAATCGAGCCGCGGGATTTTCTCAGTAGTCTGTGAGGACCAGGCTATTGTTTGCAGGAAACGGCAGTCCGTTCCCTTACATCCCGCTATACTGCTGCTCCGTCATCCCCAGTACCCCCATAATAAATGCTCGAAAACCTTTTCCCCGTGGTTCCATCGCCCAGTATTCTTCGCCGTCTATTTTCACCTGCTGGCATCCAGTAGCTGTAATGGTTACGCCGCGATCCTGATAGATGTTCTTGAATTGCAGCTCGTAGTTGACGCCGTTATCGAGTGGACAGTGCACGATGTCCTTCGGAAAAGCGGGCAGCGCATCCAATCGATCGATAATGCCTTGGATCGCCGTGATATCCTTGATTGTCCGCTCGAACTCTCCGTTAGACAGATTATGAAGTGGATCTTGTCGATCCACGATCAGATAGGGCTGATCCTGTTCCGGCACAGGCTGGTCCTGATTCGAGGATGAGCATGAGCTTAGTGACATGATAACAAGCACGGCTGCAAACAATATCCTTAATGTCTTCAGTTTCATCAGTATTCTCAATGTCCTCATAGCAAAGCAACCTCCGACATCCACTTAAACTTCTAATCCATAGACGATCAATCGTTGAAAATGTTACAAGCTTGGCCGCCGACGCCACGCGTCACTTCCTCTACTGCAACGGAATCCCCTGCTGCAAGCTGCGATACTCCTGCGGCGAAATGCCTTCCTTGCTCTTGAACGTGCGGCTGAAATGCGCGCCGTCATAGAAGCCTGTCGCATACGCGATCGTCGTAATCGGCATCGCCGTCGTCTCGAGCAGCCGTTTGGCGTGTTCGACGCGGATCGATGTGATGTAGTTGCCGATGGTTATGCCCGTTTCCTGCTTGAACCGGTGATTGAGATAGCGCTCGTTCAGTGAGTAGCGTTCGGCTATATCCGTGAGTTTAATCTTTTGCTCCGAACGGCAGAGCTCGTGCAAATCATTAATAACCGAATGAATGAGCCGCTCATGCGCACTCCGCCCAGCTTGTACAATCCCATGATAAATACGGACCAGCACATGCAGGAAATGCTGCTTCACCAGCACGGAATCAAACCTTCCAAAGCTGAGATCCGCCATAATCGAGCGAAAATCCTGCTGCAGCCCTTGCAGCTGAAGCGGCTTCGTATCGAGCTGGAGCTGACGGAACAAGTCGCGAATGGCACCCGCAATCTCAGGCTTGTCCGCGTAGAAGCCGATGTAATACAGCTGGAAATCGCCGTCCGAGCATGTGCTGTTGCGAAGTGTGTCCTGTACAAATAGCAGGTCGCCCTGCTTCACATCAACGGTATGCCGATCCTGCTGCAAACGGATGCTGCCGCTGACCAGATAGGAGAACTCAAACGTGCGGCCAGGCCCATTCCAGCCGCGGTTTTCCCAGAAGCCGCAGGAGTGAACACGGATATGATTCCAATTGCTGTCGAGCAGCTGGATCAATGACTCAAGCTTTGGAAGAATCAGGTTGTCAGCCATATTTTCGCCTCCGATCATCTTACAATTATACAAATCACTCGATTCTTTTACAATCAGGATCTGGATTTACCCGTTATATTGAGTGTATGGAAATACAAACAATCAAACAAACAACTGACGAAGGAGCGAGAACGCTAATGTTGAATAGCATGACACGTGAGCAAGAGAAAGCAGCTCAGGAATTTTACGAAGAGAATGGTTATT
Organism: Paenibacillus taihuensis; assembly: GCF_003386535.1. Lineage (GTDB taxonomy): Bacteria > Bacillota > Bacilli > Paenibacillales > Paenibacillaceae > Paenibacillus_Z > Paenibacillus_Z taihuensis. Next base: position 170,415 of record NZ_QTTN01000011.1, on the reverse strand, counting down.
GGGTGAGCGATATTGTATTTACGCCGGAGGAAGTTGCCGAGATGCGTGCGGCACATGACCGTATCTGGGCACTCGATTATGACGGTGACGGATTCCCGCTCTGGGAGTGGAAGCCGGACGACAAGCCGGGACGTCTGCGCAAAATCGATAACGCATGGTGGATTAGCGATGTAGTGAAGAACGCGGTGACGAGCCCTAAGCTTGGTAAGCTGGCGGCGAACCTGATGAACTCGGAAGAAGCGCGCGTTTGGTATGACCAAGTCATCTACAAGCCGGGTACAGGTAAAGGCGAGAGCACTTCGGTCGGCAATGTGGGCTGGCACCAAGACTATACGTACTGGCAATGCACGAATACGACGAACCTGGTAACAGCATGGGTTGCGCTGCAAGATACGGATCTGACGAATGGCTGTATGTCGGTCATCCCAGGCTCGCATAAGTGGGGACTGCTGAACTCGGACGGTTTCTTTAACGAGGAGCTCGAAGCCGTGAAGAAACAGATGGAAGTGGAAGAGAAGCAGTGGCGCGAAGAGCCGCTCATTCTGAAAGCAGGTCAAGTGAGCTTCCATCATTCGCTTACGATTCACGGCTCGCGCCAGAACTTCTCCAATGATCCGCGACTATGCGTAGTCGGTCATTATTTCCCTAAAGGCATGGCGTACGAGAAGAAACAAAACGTCGATAACATCCGTTTGCTGGGTCCTCGTCCGAAGCAAGGAGACCTTTTTGACAATGAATATTTCCCGCTTGCTTATTCGGCTTCAGAGCAGGTGTAGCGCGGCTTTGTGCCGCAGTTTTTGACGAAATGGATCGCAAATAAATGGCAAAGGTCGAAGGGCTACCCCCTAAAACCGAATGCTGCTCCCCGAACGGTATTAGCGAAAGTAAAAAAGCGGCAATGACCGTATTCGCGAGGAGAGTGGCACCACATGAAAACAGCCATTTTGAAAAAGGCGGCAGTTACGTCCGTAGCATTACTAACTCTAGCAGGTGGCGCAGGCAGCGCTTTTGCACATGGAAATGACAATGGTCACGGGAACAACAACGGCAAAAATGATGACAAAAAAGATAAAAACAAGCACGAGATCAACCTTCAGTTCAAAGACGAGAAGGATCTGAAATGGGCGCTTGAGTACATCATCCGTCTTGCTTCCAAAGGCGTGTTCAACGGCTATGAAGACGGTACATTCAAGCCGCAGCAGAAGATTACACGCATCGAGTCGATCGTTGCAGCTGTTCGTCTGATGGGATTGAAGGATCAAGCGGAATCGCAAGCAGAGATGAGCACGAAGCTGAACTTCAAGGATGCTGACCAGCTTACGAAGAAATATCCTTGGGCAGTTGGCTATGTAGCAGTTGCATTGGAGAAGGATCTGTTCACAGAAACAGATACAGTTATCCAACCGGACAAGCCTGCAAGCCGTCTGTTTGCAGCAACGCTGCTTGTTAAAGCAATGGGTCTTGATGCAGAAGCGAAGGCTAAAGTGAACTCTCACCTTGACTTCAAAGATGCAGAGAAAATCCCAGCTGGTTCCGTTGGTTATGTAGCAGTCGCAATCGAGAAAGGCCTGATCACTGGTTACCAAGACGGTACATTCCGTCCGAACCAAGAAGTTACTCGCGCTGAGCTGGCTGCACTATTGGGCCGTACGGACGAGCAGCTTCCTGATAACGCCAATGATGCAGCAGCAATTACAGGTAAGCTGAAAGCAGCAGCATCGAACGGTTCGATCACAGTTGTTAAAGCGGACAACACGGAAGCTGCGCTGACGCTTGATCCGAACGTATTTATTTTCCGTAACGATGTGAAAGCAGCGGCAACTGCGCTGAAAGCTGGCGATGAAGTGCTTGTGCGCACGTTCAACGGCAAAGTCGTATTCATCGAAGTAACGAAGCCGGCAGCTGAAACGCCTGCAGTTACAACGCAAGCAGGCCTGTTCAACGCGTTCTCGCTGAACGCGGATGGCAAAATCGCAACTGTATCGATCACGCAAACGGTGAACAACTCTACGCAAGCGCTTGTGCTGAATGTAGCGCCTGATGTTATTATCGTTGGCGATCAAACGAAGCTTGTTGTTGGACACGCAGTTGAGCTTACTGTTATCAATAACATCGTTTATTCCATCAAAGTGCTGGCTTAGTCGGTAACCGATAGCCCCGCACGCCTCACAAACCTCACAAGCCTCGCGTTCTGCCGTTACGGCAGGCGCGAGGTTTTTTATGTCCGTGCAGCGTGCTTATTTTTCATTTTGCGTAAAATTTGGTAGTATCGGTGAGAGAAGAGGAGGTGCGCGTCAAATGGATTCCGTGCTTACGGTAAAAGGATTAACTGGCGGATACAGTCCGCGCAGGCCGGTGCTGCATGATCTGTCGTTCGAGGTCGGCGCCGGGGAAATGGTGGGGCTGATTGGACTGAATGGCGCTGGCAAAAGTACCGCGATTAAACATATTCTTGGCCTCATGCAGCCGCATGCAGGGGAAATTCGAATCGGCGGGCATACGCTGGCTGAGCAGCCGGATACGTATCGCAGCTCGCTCGCCTATGTGCCGGAGTCGCCGCTTCTGTTCGATGAGCTCACGGTGGAAGAGCATCTTCGTTTGACGGGAATGGCGTATAACGTGCAGGAATCGTTGTATGAACAGCGGAGTGAGAGCTTGCTGAAGGAGTTCTATATGGCACCGAAGCGGGGAGCGTTCGCGGCACACCTATCGAAAGGGATGCGGCAAAAGGTGATGATTATGAACGCGCTGCTGGCAAGACCGGCGCTCTATGTCATTGACGAGCCGTTCCTCGGGCTTGACCCGCTTGCGATTCGGTCACTGCTTGATAAGCTCGTTGAGGTGACCAAAGAGGGCTCCGCCGTCTTCATGAGCTCGCACATTCTGGCGACAGTCGAGTCGTATTGCAGCCGATTTATCGTGCTTCATCAAGGCGTCATTGTGGCGCAAGGAACGCTGCAGGATGTGTGCCGCGCGGCTGGAATGCCGGAGGACCGCAGTGCGGGCGTGCTGGAGGAGGCGTTCTATCGGCTTGTAACGGGAAAAGCCAATGGCGGAGGCGAGGGAGCTCATCATCATGGAACGTTCGGTTGATGCGCTGTGGCGCTCGAGGTCTGCCGCGTTCTGGCGGGAGTCGATGCCGTATTTTCGCTATATGGCTCAGAGCGGTCTGCCCGGAGTCATCATTATGGCGCTCCTGGCAGGCATTACCGGCTATGGCATGCTGCTGCGAAACCTGCCTGCGAACTTCCCGGTCGTGCTCGTCGGCGTTATCGTGCTGACGCCTCTCGTATGCTGGAGTCCGCTCCGTACCTGGCTTCGCGAGGCGGACATCGTCTTCCTCGTGCCGCGCGAAGCGGAGATGCCAGCCTACATTCGCCGCTCGATGAGATATAACGGAATGGCGGGCATAGCGGCCGTGCTTATTGGCTGCGCGGCGTACTTGCCGCTCTACCACGCCGGCAACGGACGGACAAGCTTGTTTGTTGTGGTGCTTGCCGTATTGTTGCTTAAGCTGCTGCATATCGTCGCGGCTTGGAGGGAAAGGCAGATCGTTACTGCAGGCAGCCGCAGAGTGCTGCGCGTCTTGCGCTGGGCGGCGACGGCTCTCGCCATTGCTGCGCTACTCAAGGCATCGCTTCTTATCCTTTTCGCGAATTGCATCGTTTTGCTCGCCATCATCTACAATCGGCTGCCGCGTTATCCAATTCCTTGGCTGACGCTGATCGAGGAGGAGAGGCGTACGAGGCGCAGATATACGCTGTTCTTCAGCGCTTTCGCAGATATACCGACCGAACCGGCTTGGGTGAAAACGCGCAGGTACGCAGCTTGGGCAGCGAAGATGATTGCATACCGCAAGTCTAACGCATTCTTCTATTTATATACGCAGACGCTTATTCGGACAGAGCTTGGCGGGATATTGCTGCGGCTGACGGCACTTGGTCTATTTACCGGCTGGCTTGCCGCCTATGAAGCATTATGGGCGGGCTGGGGTTCCGCCGGCGTCTATCTGCTCTTCGTATGGCTGACGGGCATTCAGCTAAGAGCGCTCGCGCAGGCGCATCGCCATTCGGTCTGGCGGCATGTGTATCCGCTGCCGGAAGAGACGCGCCAATCGGCTGTCCTTCGCGTCGACCGCAGAGCATCGCTGCTGTGCGCGCTCGTGATTTGGCTGCCGCAGTGCATCTGGCTCGTGCCCCAAGGCTATGCGCTGCAAGCGGTCGCCGCACTTGCTGTTGCATTAATCTACGTGCTGGCGCTGCGACCGAAGAGCGTGAAGCGGAAGATGTCGGCGGATCCGGAAGAGGATTAACTGACGTCACTCTATTCTAAATTCCGACGCATTTAATTGAGGCGTTTCTTCGAGCATCATGATTTCTCGCAAAATCCGTTTGGTGAGGCGTTTCCAGAGCTGGGCTGAAGATACCCGCGAACCGGTATACGGCGGTGAATGTGCCGGAACAGCAGCAAGGGCAGGCGGCGCAGTTTCAGTAACATGAAAAAGGCAGTTCCTTTCAAGGAGTGAAATCCTTGAGAAGAACTGCCTCTTTATTTTACTTGCTTGCTACTGCAGCTTCTTGCACTGCTTTATAGATCGTATCGAACAGCTCTTCCAGGTTCTCTTCCTCGATGCAAGAGAATGCAACGCGCAGGTCTGTCTCGCCTAGCGCGATTGTGCCGATCTGATACTCGTCGAGCAGGCGCGTACGCACCGTTTCGGCATCGACTGTGTTCAGCTTGAGGCACATGAAGTAGCCGGAGTTGAACGGGTAGTAGGACCATACGTCGCCGTAGCGGCCACCGTCGAGCAATTCTTTGACGCGGTTCGCGCGGGCTTTCATAATGGCGTATTTCTCTTCCTTCTGCGCTTCGAACTCCGGCGATTGCAGAGCTTTCAGCACGAAGGTCTGCGACGGATGCGGACCGCTGGAGATCGTCGCACGGATAATGCCCATTGTTTTCTGTTCAAGTGCATTAAGCAGTGCGTCCGAGGAAGCGGCATAGGTGATAAAGCCAACGCGGAAGCCCCATACGTACTCTTCCTTCGTAGCGCCATCGACCTTGATTGGCAGCACGCGCGGGTGCAGGCCAGCCAATTGGCCGAACAACGATTCATGCATCGAGCCTTCGAAGAAGAGGCCGAAGTATGCATCGTCTGTAACGGCAACAACGTTGATGCCGGCTTCAGCTGCTTCGTTAAGCGCTGCTACGATTTCTTTGCCTTCTTCAGCGCCTGGCGTGTAACCAGTCGGATTGTTCGGGAAGTTCAGCACGACAATCGCTTTGCCTTTGTCCTTCTGCGCCAGTAATGCATCGCGGAGGCCTTGAGCATTGAAACGGTTCTCGCTGTTATATAGCGGGTATTCTACAATGACTGCGCCGCGGCGGATACCGAAGGTCAGCTCGTAGTTCTCCCAGTTTTTATTCGGAATAATGACGGCGTCACCGACATCGGCGAACAGGTCTGCAACGATGCTAAGGCCGTGTGTAAGTGCGTTCGTTACGACAGGATTGCCATAACTCTTATTCGCGAGCGACGGGTTCTCCTTCAGCATCTTGCTGCGCCATGCAGCACGTAGCTCCGGCTTGCCTGCCGGCGGTGCATATTCATAGAGATCCTTCGGGTTATAAGCGGAGAGTGTGTCTTGGATAACCTGCAAATGCATCGGCTGGCCTTTCTCAATTGCGATACCGATCGTTGCATTATACTTCTTTGCCTTTGCTTTTGCTTCGGCCGATTGGCTCAAAATGCCTTCCTTCGGAAAGTAGATCGCTTTACCGAGTGTGGATAACATAGCGAAAACATGGCCGTTCTCGCGCTCAATCGTGGCGTTCAATGCTTCAGCAAGTGGGTTCATGGACTTCATTTCATCCTTCCGGCGATTCATTCTCATTATTGGGTCCCATTGGAAACCGTTAGCTGATATTATAACACTTATTCGGAGCGGAAGACCATGTTCTCTCATTATTTTTTATACTTTTTTGGAGGAGACTGTCCGTGAACGATTGAAGCCAATATTGGCAAAGGAATCGCAGTATTGTATGATGTCATCGATGATGTTGTACAAGCAAGAGGAGGAAGCTGTCATGCTGCATTGTCCGCCGACATCCTTCATATTGAAGACCGCTTTTGCCAAAATCGTCTGCGAGCCCGGATGGAAGTGGCAGAAGCGCGAAAAGCCGCTGGCAAATTACGATTTATTCTACGTATGGAGCGGCAGTGGTGAAGTCATATTAAATGGCACACCGTACCCGGTCAGCAAAGGCAGCTGTTTCTTATTTAAGCCTGGCGATCATACGAGCGCAACTCATAATCCGCAAAAGCCTCTCGTGCTGACGTATATTCATTTTGACGTGGCGGATCCGGTTGATGTCGTTCCACAGTCGTATCGGATACTGAACGAGACGGTGGATTTCGAGCATTTGCTGTCGCGGTATGTGCGCCTGTTCTTGGTGAAGACGTTCGCGGCTGAGGAAGAAGCGCAGCTGATTTTGAAGCAGCTTATGATCTATCTGCTGCGGGAGGATATGGAAGGTCCTGTTGAACGCAAGGGCAGCAATCAGCTGACCGAAGCGATTCATGAGATCGCGAACTTTATTCGGCAAAATCCGGGTATCGTGCACCGCGTCGAAGATTTGGCGCAGCGAGCGCAGCTGTCGCCGAGATATTTTTCGATCAAGTTCAAGGAAATGATCGGCACATCGGTGCAAACGTATATGATTCGGACGCGTATCGAACGGGCGCAGCATCTGCTCATGCATGCGGGAATGAATGTGACCGAGGTTGCTGACGCGCTGGGCTATCGGGATATTTTCTTCTTTAGCCGCCAGTTCAAGCAGTATACGGGGAAGAGTCCGTCGGAAATTCGCTAATCGGGGAAATTAAAAAAAGCGGCAGGATCGCAGAGATCCTGTCGCTTTGCTGCGTTTATTAGGCATTTAATGTGCCGAGCGGTTCGCCCATGCGGACTTTCAGCCCCGTCTTCATATCCGGACGCGGGGAGAAGCTGTTGTCTTCGGTCAGGAGCACAACAGTGGAGCCGAACTCGAAGTAGGCGAGATCGTCACCTTTGTCCATTTTGTCACGGAGGGGGAGTACGTATTTAATGCTGCTGACGTTCATCGCGCCAACTTTTACAATCGCTGTCTCCGCATTGGCATGTCTCATATAAGTAATCAATCGCTCGTTGCGGCTTAGCACCCGGCGCATATGGCGAAGTCCGAATTCGTTGACGGGATACACTTTGCCTAGCACATGCTCGCGTTCCACAACTGTACCTGCGATTGGCGTATGTATGCGATGGTAATCTGTCGGACTTAAGTAGAGCACCATATAGTAGCCGTTCTTGTAATTCTCCATGCGCGGCGAGCGGTTGAGCAGTTCCTCGATCGTATAATCCTGGCCTTTGACATTAAGAATTGTACCTTGTTCAATCGGGCCGCAGCCGGTAATGAGGGCATCCACCGGGCTTACAAGTGCAGCTGGATCCTGATCAATCGTTCGTGCGCCAGCCTTCAGCCGACGGGTGAAAAACTCGTTCAACGTGCTGTATTCGTGCAGCTGCTTCTCGGCTTCCTCTATAGCAATCCCGTACATACGGGCAAATTTCGGGATAAAGCGCCGGCTAGCGGGCGACTGGGCAAATCGACCGGTTATTCGCGAAATCCATTTGCGCGAGCTAAGCTCGGTCATTGATCGGAGCAGCCATTTAGTCATGCCGGTAATTCACGTCCTCTCTAGGTTTACGGGGGAAAGTCCTTCGATATCTGTTGTCTGTGAACTAGTGTGACATATCGCGACTTAATTAGCAATAGAGTTGATTTCCAGTACGTTTATCGGAAGCATGAATAGGCGAATACTGGCGTGTGAGGTGAAGAATATGGCGGGTTTTGTTCTTGTTGGGGTAATTATTGGAGCGGTGCTGCTTATTTGGCTGAGAGGGAAATCGGACGGGGTCAAAATGCTGCTCGATGGCTTGGCGGTTCTGGCCTATCTCGGCTTTTTCGTTCTAGGTGCTGCAAGCGTGGCAAGGACGATAATGGACGATACGGTGTTTATGACACAGGTGCACGAGGTGTTTAACAGCCCGATTTTTCTCGTGAGCGGTGCATATTTGGGGCCATACGGTTTGGCTTTGCTCGTACAGCAGATGGTGGGCAGACGCAGCTAGAGTTAAAGAAGAGGCGAATGGTACAAGAAATAGGGCCTTTCGCGCGTGTCCATGCTCGTCAGCTTCACGTATGCTACGTTAGCAAGCTTAATCGCATGAGAGGCGGGCTTTATGAATGGCTAGACCGAGAATCGCTTTTGTAACGCCGGGGACGTTTCCTCTCCCTTCACAGAACAGCAGCTCTGTAGAACGAGTGGTGGAGAAGCTGGTTCCGCTGCTTGTGCCTCGGATTGACGCGTGTATTTATGGCAGAAGCAGCCGGACGCTCGGGCGTTGCGGGAAGCTAAGCGGTTCGGCGGTGGAGCGGTTTCCCGCTGTGAATAAACGGCTTTACTTGAAGCGCGTTGGTCATGCCTTGCGCCGTTTCCAGCCTGAGCTAACGCAGGTGGAGAACCGGCCGCGCTATGTACTTAGACTTCGGAGACAGCAGCCGAACGGCAAAATATGGCTGAACCTGCACTCCTCCACGTTTATTCGCAAAAGTGTGATCAGCGAGACTGAGCTTGAGCGGAGTTTCCGGGCAGCAGATCGCATTATCGTTAATAGTGAATACCTGCGAGAGGACGCGGCGGCTCGCGTACCGGCGTACGCACATAAGCTGCGGGTCGTCTATCCCGGTGTAGATACGGAGCGGTTCGTCTCTCAATATACGCCGGAAGGCGCTCGCAGGCGGATGCAGCTGCGTTCGGAACGGGGCTGGGCAGGGCGCAGTGTTGTGCTCTTTATGGGCAGGCTGTTGTCGATCAAAGGCGTGCACCATCTGCTTCAGCTTATGCCGCGGCTGATCGAAGAGCACCCGTCGGTACTTCTTGTTATCGTAGGCGGAGCTTTCTACGGATCGAAGCGGACGACGGCTTATGTGCGCGAGCTGCACCGGCTTGGCAGGAAGATGAAGGGGTATGTGCAGTTTGTGCCTTATGTCCCTTATGGCGAAGTGCCGGGCTGGTTTCTCGGCGCCGATGTCGCTGTCGTGCCGTCGGGGAAGCGGGAGGCGTTCGGGCTTGTGAACGTAGAGGCGATGGCATGCGGATTGCCGGTCGTTGCTACTCGAGCTGGCGGGATGAAGGAGATCATTGAGGACGGCGTGACAGGGTATCTTGTGAATCCCGACCAAGTCGTGCCCGAGATGAGAGCGCGTCTATTGGAGCTGTTGCAGAGCGACAGGCTGAGGCACGAGATGGGGCTGCGGAGCCGGGAACGGGTGGAGCAGCATTTCACGTGGCAGCATTCTGCGGCGCGGTGGCTGGAGCTGTTCGATGAGGCGCGGCTTGAGGCGGGGGTTATAGATAGGTTATAGGTAGAGGTAGAGGTAGAGGTAGAGGTAGAGGTAGAGCGGGAACGAGTATATTAATTAAAGCAGTGAAGATAAATAGAGTAAAAAGCATGAAAAATATGGTTGTAATTTATCGAAATACTCGGTAATATGGGATTTAATAGTAATGAAATGTATGTACGAAGCAGGAAGCACCTGCTTGCGGGCTGGTTATTTGGCTTGCAGGCGGTGCTTTTTTGTTTGTTTTTTAAGGGATTTCTCAAATTACATCATGATAAAAGGAGAATGAGAGATGAGAAATGTAAGGACGGTACTAGTTGGATTGACTTGTGTGGCTGTTGTGATTGCGCCTATGAGTTTAGTGGGGAGTTCAGCCTCTGCAGCTGAAAAGGCTACCAAAGTGGAATCAAAACTATCAATTAAGGTGTTATACAATGCGCGTCAGTTGCCATCTGATGTACAGCCTGAGAGTGTTTACGGAACGACATTAGTGCCGCTGCGCGTGATATCGGACAAGCTTGGCGGCAAGATTACGTTAAAGGGTAAGCAAATCAGTATCGTTAAAGGAAAGAGCACACTTGAGCTGACAATTGACACAGCTTCGGCAACGATAAATGGTAAAACGGTTAATCTGCCTGTGCCCGTCAAAGTCAAGTCGGGACGGACACTGGTGCCGCTTCGTGTCATTAGCGAGGGGTTAGGTGTAGCAGTGAAGTGGGATTCTGTTAGTCAATTTGTTTGGATTGGCAATAAAGATGTGCCCAAATTAGAAGATGCTGTGAAAGCTGTAGATATTAAACCTTACTTGAAGTACTTCTCTGGAAAACAAGGGAAGATGATTGTTAGTGATGGTTTTAGCCCGACGAAAACAAAAGCAAGGATTATTAAGGAGACTGATTTTCCTCTCATAATTTCGGGTGATATCTATTACCGACTGGATCTAGCATATTTTGATGGTAAAGAAGTAACACGCGCTGTTACCAATGATAAAGGAGTAATGGGAACATCCTTTTATGTTTTAGAGAAAGGGAAGTCGGCTAGATTTAGGTCTGAGTTTTCTGGAATTCGCGAGTCAATTGGTGATTATCGAATTCATTATAACCGTGTTGCTTCTTCGATCGATGAAAACGATTTTGGTATGAAAAATTACGAATCTTTTAGAATTAAACAAGCTGATTACATCGGCATTTTTGCGCCATCTGATAGCGTTATACTCGTTGACAATTATTTCGCCAACTAGAAGGAAGGTCACTTTGTGAAATTGAGAAAATATATATCTGTCTCCTTGCTAGGAGCGGTTGTACTCTCTCTTCTTTCCCCGTTTATGGGTTTGTTTACTGCGAGTGCAGCGCAGTCGTTGGATTTCGGGAATGCGGGAGTCAACCTATACAAAGATCCTAGCGGAGATCCGCTTAAAAGGTATGCTGTTGGATTTATGTCTTATGATATTTGGAGTGATTCTAGCGGTGCCTGGACTACAAAAAAACCTGGTGATACCGTTTCTACAAGTGAACTAAAACACACCTATACATTTCCAGCAACAAACCGAATTATTAAGAGCGTTACTGTAAAACCGTTTGTTGCATCTTCAAAATATGGTGAGTATTTTAACGGATCAAGAAATACGGATAATTACAATTCGTATCAACCGTTTTTCTCAACTAATACTGGAGGTCCGTATAAAGGAACGACAACAGGAGAAGGCACAAACTCGGTAACAATCGATGTATCGATGACAGGGAAGTTAGAGTCAGCTAACACTTTTGACATAAGAGAAATGTCTGCCATAGACCCTTGTTCTGGGTGTAATTCTAACGTAAAGGGGTTTCGATACTACTACCCGGTCTTGTTCGAATTCACGCTCGAAGGCCAGTACGAAGTCCATAGCGTTGCAACGGATGGCACTTCGCTAGATTCTAAGATTCCCATTCAGAAGGGAATCATGAAGGTTGGTTCGACTTACCCGCCAGCACCAGGCACGAATCCCAATTACGTCTACGCCGGAAAATATAAGAAGTCCACCAACGGCAACGATCCACAAACCAATCCTTTCATGACTGACTCTGCAACGTTCACCTATGATGGGAGCTTCGACCAGTACATCATTAATTATTACTACGAACCGAAGCCTACAAGCGGCCAGATCAAGATTACCCATGTCGATGAGCAAGGACATAGCCTTGACGGAGTAGCCGGTCTTAAAGACTCGACGAAGACTCTAATCGACGGTCAGACATATTCGTTTCAGCACGATGAGCCAACTGCCGGATCAGGCTATACCTACAATGGTTACACGAAGGCGACAAATGGGGGCGAGGCTGATATTTCTTCCCTGACACCTGCCGCTTCTTACAATCTAGGTAAGTACGACTTAAAAACATTTGCGCCACTCGTGAAACTTGCCTATGTATATCATCTTGAAAATAAAGGCGAGGTACATATCAGACATATGGTGAGAAACGGACCGACAGGCACCTTCTCGCAGGAGAAAGAAGATATAATTCCTGTTGCTATTTTTCCATTTTCGGGCACCTATAAGGCTGACAGCCAGTATGGAAAAGCACTTGCCAGTAACTCGTCATATATCACTTATATCGATTACCAAGGAGCGCTAAAAGACCAACCGATTAATCTCACCGTATCGCAAACCGATGCGTATATCTCTTTCTATTACGAGAAGAACATCGCTGGCCAAGTGCAAATACGGCACATGGTAAGGGAAGGTCCAACAGGAGCTTATAAACAAGCTCAGCTCATTGTTGAAGACGCTAGCGCGCTGCCATTTAACAAAACGTACGGTTTTGATAGCCAGTATGGTGATATCAAAGGGAGCAACTTGTCATATGTTTATTTTTCCGACCTAGTGACCCCGATGACGAATCAACCTGTATATCTGGATGCAACTCGTAATAAAAGTGGTTTTGTTTCTTTTTTCTACGAGACACCAGCCAAGTTCACTGGAGATTTCGATGTGGTGCCCTCAAGTATTGCTTATAAGGACTCATTCAAGCTGCAGCCACGCGATTTTCTATTAAACGGCTGTCCTTATAAATACCACTACTATAAAATCGAACGAGACGGAACAACTTGGACAGGTCCTGCAGTTTACGGTATGACTTCGGATTCGAGTTATACATATGGTAATTATCCTTGGAATATCGGACTCGGCTACCATAGTGTCTACATGAAGATCGTAACAGATTGCGGCGTCTCCGACTGGATTGGCCCAGAAGTTCTGAATGTGTCTGGACCCGCGAATAATAATCCACCAAGTTTCAAGATCGGTTTTGTTCATTCCTATGACAATAAGCATCCTCTGCAGGAGGTCGTAATTAATACTGTACTCGACCTCATCTATATTGATGATCCTGCTGTTCCAACTCCTCATGATCCAGACGGGGACGATGTGATCTTCATGGGATTTGATACTGCGGCGAGCAGCGATCCTTTTGTTCAATCCATACCATCTAATAGTTATGCATACATCGATGGGCAGCACTCTCTTAAGATGGACACGCTTGGGTATCACCGAGTCTGCGGCATGATGCGTGATACTTTTGGAGCGACATCCACAACGTGTACCATGATAAAAGTAGTGCCGGAAAATCCAGTTCCTATTCCTGGATGTCCGGTAGAAGTTATTGCAAATCATCCTGTTGATATGACAAAGTTTGATGCAAGTCAGAGTTACAGCCCAATGGGAAGAACGATTAATCACAGTAAGGATGAATGGACGAACAGACAGACGACGTATACCAATGACTCGAATGAAGATATCCATATTGTTGTGAGCTTAGATGTGTATGACGATTCCGGTTTGAAGTCCATACAAGCAGGAACGTGTACGATTACTGTAAAACCTGATCTTCCGCCAATAGCAAAGCTGCTTGTACCAAGTGTAGGACTGCGGGGCGAAACGGTAACCATTCCGAATCTGTCTACGAGTCCAGACGGAGATCAAATTATTAAAGCCGAGTATAAGTACAAATATGATACCAATAACAATGGTTTCTACGACAATGATTGGCAGGACATACCAGGTACGCTGGAAGAACTGACGTTCATACCGAACAAGGTTGGCAGGTATCTGTTCTATGTGATGGTGACGGAAGAGTATGGGATGATTGGCGATACGTCCGGATGGACTGCATTATCCTATACACTGAACGTCTCGAACCTTGCGCCGGAGGTGTCATTCGATGTGGAGGGGAAGAATCCGCAGCCAGATTTGGATCTTCCAATGAGCTATCCCGCTCAGGACATTCTTAATACGTGGGATCTATTCGATATGAATACGGGAGACAGAGTTGCGAACCCGAAGATAAACTGGTCGATCCGCAACGGTACGCTTGAGGGCGGGACAGGAAAGCAGCCGGAACATCAGTACAGTCATTTTTACTCAGAAAGATATTTCAATAATGATTTTTACAATGATCAGGTTGAGCCTACATTTGACTTTGGGTATGGTGCGAACGGGTTGTCTCCATATCGATCAGCTGCAGGTTCGAGTACCGTGTCAAGTCCACTGCTTGACGCGAATAATTACCCCATCTACTTAAATAACAATCCGGTCTTCCGGACGAACGCAAAGTATTTCTATTTCTTATCTGACAGCAATACGATCTATGCCATGAATAAGTCGAAGATTGTTAATCCGCAGCTAGCTAATCCAACAGGATTTAATATTACCTATTCGTATCCGAATGGATCGCCATATGATTTCATGCTCGCATACCCAAATACCTCAGGTACGAGAGTGAGTTTCGAGCTAGGAGATCGGACGCTCTATGTAATCTATGGAAATGACGTCATCACTTATGATGCCTTTACAGGTGCGCTTATTAACAAGGCATCACTGAATGGATGGAAGCCTACTGAAGATTTATTTCCTCAAGGTAGAAGGAACTTGAGATATGCATCTACTTTCACGAAAAATGACAATCTTGTTCTCTTTATTCAAGGGAAAGCATTAGAGTTCAATAGGAATGCCGAGGTTGTCACAAGTAAACCAATTGCAGCTCGTCCAAATGTCCCTTCGTGCTACTTTGACCCTGCAACCGTGTACAAAGATACGAAAGGCAATTATTATGCGTACGAGTCTTGTTATAGTGCACCAGGTGAAAAAGTGGCTGTCATTAAACTCGACTCGAACTTCGATTTACAATGGAGAACTATTCTGGGCGGAGAATTCAATATCATTGGTCCGTGTAATCGCGGTTTTTATCAGTCCAATGACAATTACCCTGTTCTAATTATGAACCCAATGAAAGGAGAGGTGATCGCCAGAAGCTATACCTATCCTGGTGGATGGGATTGCAGCTCCTACTTGGAGAGCATCGATATGGATTCAGGTCATTCGATTAGCGTAACCGGTCAATATGACTTCACTTCGGAGTACGCCAATTTTATGTTCCTTGCGGATGGAACGAAGGTAGCGAATAAGAAAGACAGGCAGCCAGAAGTATTAACCATTGATGGTGCGCGCACTGTACTTGGCAACTATACCTCGTCGGGCGGATCGTACTGGACGAATGTGTTTCCATACCTAGCCAACTACTATTTTTCATTCCCAGAGAGCACCAATAGTCACCAGGTTGCGTCCTATACGAATAATGCGACCTTCTTAATGTATATCGGGGATGGGATGTATGTGACGCTCGGACACTATACGACGTGGGGAACAAGGGTTGATTCCCAGTGGGTCCCTTGGCTTATAAAAAGTGCGCCGTCAACGAACGCATTTCCAGAGCGTTTTAGACTTGGTCATTTTATCTCCAAAGACGAGTATGGTGACGCCGAATTAAACTTTTCAATGAAAATGCTGTCTACTACTTATGATACTAATGATTTCGGATTTTCCTTCCGGATTCAGAACTTAGACAATCGTTATGCAGTAGAAGCAACGAGTACATCTGTTGAACTCGTCAAATATGTTGGTGGTAACCGAACCGTGCTCGGAAGTGCAGCATATCCATTCAAGAATGACACGAATGCCGTATTCAAGATTAAAGCAATAGGAAAAGAGCTCACGATTTTCCTAAATAAAGTGCCTATTATCGAAACGCAGGACAGCAGCTTTACATCAGGACGTTTTGGGCCTTATTCAGACAAAGCGAATATCAACTTCTGGGGCATTTCTGCGAAGCAGGCGAGTGAAATGAACATCTGGTCGGATCAATATGCAATCTTGGACGAGTCCGGGACCGATGCTTCTGCAGAGGTCGAATACAACAACATTGTTTTTAACGATCCGGAAGGCGATCCGCCGACACAAGGCAAGTACACTTGGAGCGTAAGCCATACGCCGCGATTTATACATAATCAAGGCATATCTACACTTGATGGTAAGACGTTCAGTAATGCACAGTTGAAGTTCGATAAGGTCGGGGATTATGTCGTGGGCCTAAGGGCGAAGGATGACCCAAACCCTGACTATTTATCGCCTGACGACACCTTTGATGCTTATCGCAAATTGTCCAATATGTTTACGAAGAAAATCACCGTTCACCGCAGGCCGATCTCAGACTTTAGTCTTGCAATTCTAGCGGACAACACGGTGGAGTGGACTGATCGCAGCCATGACCCAGACAGATATGAAAGCTCGACCGATTACTCCACGGAGAGCACGGGGATTGATTATCTGGCTACAAAAGGGATTATGGAGAAGTTGTTCTATTACATCACTCCTAGTGGTGACTATGCAGCGAAGAAGCTCGTGAAGCCTGCGGAAGTTGGAACCTACGAGGTAGGCATGGCGGTTCGCGACGAATATGGTGCATGGTCGGAATACACAGTGGTCACAATGGATGTTACGGCTTTGCCAGCTCCGAATACTCCGCCAGTTCCTGGTTTTAGGACCAATGTGAAGAGTGCATTCCGAGGTGAATCTATTACTATCGTTTCAGAAGCCTACGACAAAGAAGATGGCGATCGCACAAACCTGCCGCACCAGTACTATATCAAGAACGAAACAACAGGCAGTGCTGAAGTGTTTGCAAGTGATTCGCGCACGAGCTGGGATAAGGCATTCAACACGATAGGGCTCTTCACAATCCGGCAGATCGTTGAAGATTCCGTTGGCGATGCCTCCCAGTTTAGCAAACAAGTAAGCATTGTGAACCAGATACCAAGCGCGGATATCTACATTCCAGGCAGCACAGATCAGCTTAATCCTACCAAGTTGACCCTGTTGCGGCCTGCGTTCAAATGGAATTATTCGGATGCAGACGCCGATTCGCAAGCGCAGTACGAAATGAAGATTTATCGCTACGGCGGTATTCTTGAATATCAGTCTGGTATCAAATCCATAAGTGATCGTTTCTGGACGCCAGGCGTGGATCTGCCAGAGAAGGTCAACATGTACGCCATGGTTCGCGTCTTCGACGGATACGATTGGAGCGAGTGGAGCGAGCCGAAGTTCTTCTATATCGAGACGAATCAGCCGCCGACTGTTGATTTTGATTGGAAGCCGAAGCCGCTCTATGAAGATGATGATATTATTTTGCTGCCGAAGATTACAGATCCTGATCATGATAATTTGACGGTCACCTATCTGGTCACGGACCCTTCGGGGGCAAAACAGACTTTTGCATATGCAGCCAGTTATCCTTATGTAGTAGCGGGTCCGACGATCAAAGCGAATCGTGCAGGTTCGTACACCGTTCAGCTTACCGTCTCCGATGGAAAAGCGCCGCCTGTGACTGTGAGCAAGCTCATCACGGTACTGCCGCTAACGGTCAGCGGGAAGGTAATGCACACCGACGAATGGGATAAGCGCCGCAAAGAGAGCAATAAGAAAGCATCCGGGGATGAGAACAGTCCGCGTGCGGCTCAAGTTTTCTGGGCGGGAGAGCGGTTTATGCTGAGTGCCAATACGACTGACACGGACACAGCAACTGCTGCTAATGAAGTGAAGGTGACGATGAACGGAGTAACGGTAAGCCTGACTGCTGCTAATTCGGCGCATACGGGCTGGAGCGGGGACATGTGGCAGGCGGATTTTGAGAAGCTGCCCGAAGGACCGCTGACTTTCACGTTCAAAGCGATTTACAGCAACGGAGCGGTGAAGATAACACCCGTGACGATCGTCATTGCAGGAAATGTTCAGCAGACGGTCGGTGTTCACCGCAGGCAATAAAAGCCGTTAAATTATAGTAAACTGCCTCCACTTGGGGGCAGTTTTTCTGTTTGCATGCGTATTTTGACATTGTGGTTGTGTGACCAGCCCATGGGTGAATGCATATGATACCTATGACATTGAAGTGGAAGAAGGAGAGGGCTATGGCGAAGAGCAGCAAAGGAAAAGGCCCCAAAGGGCGCAAGCCGTTATTTTACGTGGATAATCCGAACGCGTCGGAGTTAAAATGGCTCGAGGAATTGAAGAAGAAGAAACCAACGACAACGGCTAAAACGGGCACATCTGACAAGAAGCTGGTACAGGTTAACGGGGCAGCGCCTGCATTAGAGCAGGAAGCGGCAGTAGAGGGGCAGCAGGATCAGAATACAGAAGCTGTGCAGCAGCAAGCTGAAACAGCAACTGTTTCTTTTGAGGCGGTTAGTACAGCACCAGTAGAAGCAGTGGAAGCGAAACCAGAACCAGTCGTAGAGGCTGCGGCTCCACAAGTAACGGAAGTCGTGGAAGCAGCCAAAGCGGCTCCAGTTGCGCAACCGGTTGCTCCAGCAGCTCAACCAGAAACGAAAGCTGTCGTCCAAACAGAACAACAGCTGCAGCAGCAGAAGCAACAAGAAGAGGAGCTCCATGCGGAATACATGGAGGAGCTGCTTCAGCAGGAGCTCGTCAAGAAAGAGGAACTGCTTGAAGAGAAGCGTATGCCGGATTCACCATTGCCATTCATACACACAGATGATATTGCTGATGATGCGATTACGACGGAGAAGCTGGCTCATAGCGCTGTAGACTCGACGCGCATTAAGCCAGGCGCGGTGATCACGCAGACGATTGCTGATTTTGCGGTAGAGAGCATTAAAATTGCCGATGGCGCGATTACTTCCTCCAAGCTTGCCTCGGAATCCGTTACGAGCGATCACCTTGTGAAAAACGCGATCTCCGGCCAGAAGATCCGTGATCGCTCCATCACGGGCGAGAAGCTGCGCGACAACAGCATTACTTCCGAGAAGCTGGCGGACCGTACGATTAGCGCGGATAAGCTTGCCGAAGGCTCGATTGAAACGAAGCATCTGAAGCCGATGATCGTTACGACAGAGCTGCTCGATGATCAGTCCATTACGTCGGGCAAAATCAGAAGTGCTGCCATTCGCACCGAGAACATTGCGAACGAAGCGATCTCGACTTCGAAGCTTGCCGAAGGCTCCGTCACACGTTCGAAGCTTAGAGACGGCTCCATCACGAGCGAGAAAATTAGCAGCGGAGCTGTTGAGTCGGGCCACCTGCAGCCTGGGCTGTTGCTCGCAGAGCATGTTTCCCCAGGTGTACTGCGGGGAAAGCATCTGGCACTCGGCGAAATAACAGCAGACCATCTAGTCGAGGGCGCGGTGGGAACAAGGGAGCTTCAGGCGGGAAGCGTAACAACGGAAATATTAGCGCAAGGGGTAGTCGGACCAGGGGAGATAAAGGCAGGGGCCATTAAAGCGCACCATGTCACAGACGGCGAGATCGTGACGACGCACTTGCGTGACCAGTCGATTTCGACGCCGAAGCTGGCTGATTTCTCGATCTCGACCATTAAGCTCGTTGATCAAGCTGTAACCTCCTCCAAAATCGCGGATCAAAGCGTTACAACGAGCAAGCTGACAGATGACGCCGTTCATGGCAGACATCTCAGCAGGCTGACAATAAGCGGCGACAAAATCATTAGCGACATGATTGAAGAGCGCCACATGAAAGAAAATTCGGTCGGCTCCAAGCAGCTGATTGCAGATAGTATCGAAGCGGCGCATCTTACCGCGAATGCCGTTACGGACCAGAAGATTGCACCGCAAGCCGTGAAGCAAGCTCATATCAGCGGCGCGGCAGTAGGGCAGGCGCAGCTGGCTGACGCATCGGTAATCGAGCGCAAGCTGGCGGACGGAAGTGTAAGCAGTGCGAAGATTGGCGAGCTGGCGATTCAGACGAAACACATCGCTGACGAGTCCATCACGTTTGACAAAATCGCACCGGAAGCGATTCGCGCCTTCCACTTGTCGCCGGGAACGGTGACGGAGGAAGCGATTTCGCCGGAAGCGATATCGGCCGCACATTTGCAGCCTGGTCTTATCGACGCTTCGCACCTGAGAGAAGGAGCTATCGAAACAAGCGCGCTGCAAGACGGAGCAGTTAAATCCATCAAGCTCGCAAGCGGTTCGGTAACAGAGCGTCACTTAGCAGCGGGAGCGGTATACTCGCATCACTTGGCGGACCACATCGTCAACTCGGTGAAGCTGTCTCCAGAGAGCGTATCGACAGATAAGCTGACGGATTGTGCCGTTACTTCGAGCAAGCTGGCCGACAGCAGCGTAACGACGGCGAAGCTCGTGAACGGTTCGGTAACAAGCGATCAACTGGCACCTGGCACGATTACGCGCAAGCACCTGACGAAAGGTGTTGTAGAAGGCGACCATATCAAAAGCGGGGCAGTTGGAGAGCGGCATCTCGCAGCCGGCATCATCGGCACCAATTCGCTCGCATCCGGCTCGGTTACAAGCGAGAAGCTTGCAGCAAGCTCGGTAACTGGCAGCCACTTGGCGAACGAAGCGGTGAACAGCCAGCATTTGGCGGAGCAATCGATCTTTGGCGTACACTTAGCGCCGGTGAGCGTGCATGAGGTTCACCTCGGCAACGATTCGGTCACATCCTCGAAGCTGGCAGAAGGCAGCGTAGCAAGCTACCATTTGCAAAATGAATCGGTCGGATCGCGCGTCATCGAACCGTCCGCAATTCGCAGCCAGCACGTAGCAGCAGCTTCGATCGACACGAATCATTTGGCAGAGTCGTCGGTGGGCAGCAATCATTTGAAGGTCGACAGCGTGATGCAAATTCACCTGACGGATGAGTCGGTTGGCACCGATCAGTTGATCAACGAAGCGGTAACAGGCGGCAAGATAGCGCAGCTGGCAATCAACGGCGACCACATTCAGCTCGAGACGATTGCGGGCAAACATTTGAAGGCGGAGTCGATCCAGGGCTACCACATCCGCAAAGGTTCGATTACGCAAGCGCATCTGGCATCGGAGTTCTACACGTTTGAGAAAGCGCCGGACAGCATCATTCATGGCAGCAAAATCAAACGGGGCACGGTTGGCAGCGACTTATTGAGCGACGGAGCAGTAAACGGCGCGAAGCTGGCGAACGGCGCAGTCGGTCAGGAAGCGCTCGGCACAGGCGCTGTCGGCGAGAAGCACCTTCAGAACGGTGCAGTGACTCTTGGCAAAATCGCACCGAAGTCCATCGCGGGAGCGCACTTGATGTCCAGTTCCGTTGGCACCGAAGCGATTGCGGATGGAGCGGTAACGAGCGGCAAGCTGGCAAGCGGCGCAGTTGGCGCAGAAGCGCTCGGCGAAGGCGTCGTTGTTAGCGCGAAGCTGGCGGCAGGAGCAGTTGGCTCGGAAGCGCTTGGCGAAGGTGCGGTTGGCAGCTCGAAGCTGGCTAAAGGCGCGGTTGTCGCGGAGACGATCGGAGACGGTGCAGTAGTAAGCGCGAAGCTGGCAGCGGGAGCGGTTGGAGCAGAATCGCTGCGTGACGGCGCGGTTGTGAGTGCGAAGCTGGCAAGCGGAGCGGTTGGCGCGGAAGCGCTGCGTGACGGCGGAGTCATCAGCGCGAAGCTGGCGGACGGCGCAGTCGGCAAAGAAGCACTGCGCGATGGAGCTGTAATTGGCGCGAAGCTGGCAGCAGGCGCAGTCGGCACAGACGCGCTCCGAAACGGTGCGGTAGATAGCACGAAGCTGGCGGCAGGCGCGGTTGGCAAGGAAGCGCTGCGTGACGGTTCGGTCGTTAGCGCGAAGCTGGCAGCAGGCGCTGTAGGCGCAGAAGCATTGCGCGAAGGCGTTGTTGACGGATCGAAGGTGGCAAACGGAGCGATCGGCGAACAGCATCTGCAGGATGGCGCAGTAACGGCTTCGAAATTGGCGCAGCGTTCGATTAGCGCAGGCCACTTCCTCCCGGGATCGGTCGGCAGCGAAGCAATCGGCGACGGTTCGATTGTAACGAATAAGCTTGGCGACGGCGCTATTACCGGCACGAAGCTGGCACCTGGAGCGGTTGGCGAGAACAGCTTGCAGAACGGTGCAGTTACGCTTAGCAAAATCGCGCCTCGTTCGCTGACAACAGCGCATTTCATCCCAGGGGTGATCGAAAGCAGCTTGCTGTGCAACGGCTCGGTCACGGGTGAGAAGCTGGCTGAAGGCGCAGTCGGCACGGATGCTTTGGCAGACGGATCGATTACGGCATCGAAGCTGGCACCGGGACTGCTCGAGCAGGAACAGCCGGAACTGGTGGACGGCAGCGTAACGGAGAGCAAGCTGGCGAACGGTGCGGTTCAGGCGAGCAAGCTCGCTGAAGGTGCAGTGCAGTCCAGCAAGTTGGCGGACGGCGCTGTAGGAGCAAGCAAGCTGGCGGATGGAGCGGTCGGCAGCGAGAAGCTGGTTGACGGTTCGGTAACGGCAAGCAAGCTCGGCGATGGCGTAGTAGGAGCAAGCAAGCTTGCAGACGGCTCGGTCGGCAGCGAGAAGCTGGTGGATGGTTCTGTAACGGCAAGCAAGCTGGCGAACGGTACGGTGAGCAGCGAGAAGCTGGTCGACGGTTCGGTAATCGCAAGCAAGCTGGCAAATGGTTCGGTTGGCAGCGAGAAGCTGCTCGACGGATCGGTAACGGCAAGCAAGCTCGGCGATGGCGTTGTAGGATCGAGAAAGCTTGCAGACGGCTCGGTCGGCAGCGAGAAACTGCTCGATGGCAGCGTAACGGCAAGCAAGCTCGGCGATGGCGTAGTAGGAGCAAGCAAGCTTGCAGACGGCTCAGTTGGCAGCGAAAAACTGGTTGACGGCGCAGTAACGGCAAGCAAGCTGGTGGACGGTGTAATCGGCTCGAGCAAGCTGGCAAATGACTCGGTCGGCACTGAAAAGCTGGTCGACGGATCGGTTACTGCAAGCAAGCTTGCAGACGATTCGGTCGGCAGTGAGAAGCTGGTTGACGGCAGCGTAACAGCAAGCAAGCTCGGTGACGGTGTAGTAGGAGCAAGCAAGCTTGCAGACGGCTCGGTCGGCAGTGAGAAGCTGGTTGACGGCAGCGTAACAGCAAGCAAGCTCGGTGACGGTGTAGTAGGAGCAAGCAAGCTCGCAGACGGCTCCATAGGAAGAGATAAGCTGGCTGATGGTTGTGTAACGGCAAGCAAACTCGGCGACGGAGAAGTCATCGCAAGCAAGCTGGCATATGGTTCGGTTGGCAAAGATAAGCTGCTGAACGGATCTGTCGGCACAGAAAAACTGGCAGACGGCGCAGTTACCGCTGACAAAATCGCTCTCGGCTCCATTACGGCAGCACACTTGGCGCTGAATGCAATTCCAGCTCAAGCTCCGGCTGCTCCTGCGAGCAGCACAGTCGATTCCTCGACCTTGGAGAATGGCAGCATCGGAGCGGAGAAGCTCGGCTTTACGCCGGTAACGACGTTGAAGCGCCAAGCGCCGGTGCTCCAGCAGTTCGGCCTTGCGCCGTACAATTTCCAAGGCAGCATGGGCGAGATGCTTGACGTCACGATCGGCTTCGACCAGCCGTTCAGCAGCCCATCCTATGTGTTCGTCGCAACGACGGATCAGCCTTCCTGCTTCGCGGTCATCAAGACGAAAACCGCGGCATCCGTACAAATCACACTTGTACGTACGCGCATTACGCCGGAACCGATCGGTCTCGTGAATTGGATCGCGATCGGCCACTAAAGAACCGCATATCGCACGGATAACAAGCCGGAGCGTCTTCGCATAGAAGACCTCCGGCTTTTGCTATTCGGTCCATCCTATCTGTCATCATAGAACGATCACTAGATTATCGTCCCATTGCGCACCTCAAGGCAAGAAGTGAGGCGTACGCCTTAACGTACAACAGCCGTTCCTCTTACTCTCAACTAGCCATACACTATGTGGTAAAAGACAGTATAGCCAGAGGTGAAGATGTCTATGAAGCCCGTCGCAATAGCCGGCTTGCACACGCATAGAGGTTTGTACCTTACGGAAAAGCAGCCGCGGCAAATCGGCCTAGAGCCGGCTAACTTCAATCATGTTTCATCGTCATCATCACAACCTAGCAGAACTAACAAGAAGAGGCAGCTAGGAGCCAAGATCTCAGCCGCATCAGCTTCCGGACGGAAGAACAGAGCTTCCGGCTCTTCTTCAAGAAAAACAACAGCCGCATCCTCAACGACTCGACGCACCAAAACAAAAACAAAATCGAATGCAAAAGCCAAAGCCAAAGCCAAAGCCCAAGCAGCCCATCCAACTCAGCCGCCGAATACATCCGCCCAGCAACCGTCCCAAGCTTACATCCCGCCTGCTGCGAAGCCGCATATTATACCGGTCGAAGCGCAAGCGGCGGACTCGCCAGTCGTGTCGGTCATTATCCCCGTCATGAACGAACGCCGCACGATTGGCCGTGTAATCGAACAAGCAAAGCTAGTTCATCCGAGCAGCGAGGTTATCGTCGTCATCAATGGATCAACAGACGGATCGGCTGTGATTGCGAAGCGCAAAGGAGCTCGGGTGATTCAGTTCGAGAAGCCGCTCGGCCATGATGTGGGACGAAGTGTAGGCGCGATGGCGGCGAGAGGGCAGGTGCTGCTGTTTATTGACGGCGACATGGTGCTCCGCGCGTCGGAGCTGAGACCGTACGTCAACTCGGTGTTAAGAGACGGGGTCGATGTTGCGCTGAACAACTATTCAGGTCCGACGAACAAAGCAAACGTTCACAGCGTTGTGCTTGCCAAGCATGCGCTGAACGCGATGCTCGGCCGGCCAGACCTGAAGGGAACGTCGATGACGGCTGTGCCTCATGCGCTGAGTCGCCGGGCGCTAACGGCAATCGGGACAGAAGCGCTGGCCATTCCGCCGCTTGCGCATACGAAGGCGGTACAGCAGGGACTTGCGGTGACGACGGTGAATCGCATTAACGTTGGCAAGCTCAACCTGCCTCGGGTAAAGCGGGAGCGAACGAATCCGCTGGAAATTCTCATCGTTGGCGATCATCTGGAGGCGATTGACTGGCTCGCGAAGCAAACCGATGAGCGCGGCGGCTACGTGGATGCAATGCGAAAACGTGAACTGGCGAGGTGATGGCATTGATGCGATCTGGTAAGAGCAAGCGCGTTTCCGGCACCGGCAGCGGCAGCAGGAAAGGAAGCGGAAGAGGGAGACGGCCGGGCAAGACGGCGGGCACCTCGCATCATGCGGCATACAATGCCGGGGTTGCGGAAGGGACCTCGCTGAATCAAAGCGGAGGCGGGCGCTTGAGCGGCCACGAAGCGAAGCTGCAGATGAACGAGCGCTGGACGAGACGATGCATGGCGAAAGGCGCATCAGCCGGGACTGCGGGCAAAAGAATCCAGGAGAGCCGCGCGTTCGCTGCTGGCTTTGCCGCCGCACTCGGCCAACCGGATAGCGCATGGCAGCCGGTCCAGCTTACGAGGAGCGCAGCGGCAGTCGTGTTCGCGGGGCCCGATGCGAATCCGGCCAGCATCAGGCAGCTGCTGCGGCTTCCGCTCGAGGAGATCATCGTCGTGCAGGAAGGGGCGAGCGAGGCGCAGTTCGCTGAGCTCAAGGCGCTTCCGGAGATTAAGATTTTGAATCCGGGGGAGCCGCTTGGCGCTGATGTCTGGCGCGCTGTCGGCGCCAGAGTGACGCGAGCGGATATCGTGCTGTTCGCCGATGCCGCGCAGCTCATCGAAGCCGAGAAGCTGGCGCAGCTGCTGGGAGCAGTCCAAGCAGGGGCGGATGTCGCGCTGGTCAGCTACGCATCGCGGCTCGGCCCGTTCAGGGAATGGGATGATCTGATGCGCGTGCGAGCTTTTGTCAATTGGACGCTTGGCCGCAAGGAGCTTGGCGTAAGCTCCATCGGGCTGCTGCCGCATGTATGGGCGAGATCGGCGATGGATGCGGTCGGCGTGAAGATGCTCGCCGTCCCGCCCCTGGCCCATGTAACCGCGATTCAGCAGCGGCTTCGCGTTCAAGCGTGCCCGATCGCGAAGCGCACGGCGAACGAATCCGGCAAGAGCTACCAAGGGCTGCCTCCGCAAGCCAGCCGTAAACTTACGAACGAATCGTTACAGACCGTCTTCGGCGATCACATCGAAGCGCTGCGAGCTGCGATGAAGCTGAAGGGCGCACGGCTTGCGATGCCGGATAATTCCAGATGCCGCAGTGCGGCAGGAGGCGCTGAGTGATGAACAGCGATACAAAGTACGGCACAACGAGCATCATCATCCCTTTCTTCAACGGGGTGCATCTGCTGCAGGAAGCCATCTCCGCGATTAGGCAGTATACCGACAAGTCGCTGGTCAGGGAAGCGGGACAGACGGAGCCGATGTACCGGCTTTTCGGCTTCTGCATGCTGTTCAAGAGCTCCATGTTTGAGCGGATTGGGGAGCTGGACTCGCCAGGTCACTACGAAGACGACGACTACAGCTTGCGCGCACGGATGCGCGGCTACAATTTGCTCATGTGCAAGGATGTATTCGTTCATCACAAAGGAAGTGCCAGCTTTAAGCGGAAAGATCCGAAGGAGCTGCAGCAGCTCGTCGAGCGCAATTGGAGCCTTTTTATCTCCAAATGGCATGTCGACCCTGCGACGTTCTTGTAACAGATACTTAAGGAGGTCATGGATTTGAAAGCTGTCATCTTGGCCGGCGGAACGGGAACGCGATTGTTGCCGCTGACGAGGCTGCTCAACAAACATTTGCTTCCGGTTGGGAAGCAGCCCATGATTTGTTACAGCATCAATAGCCTCAAGGAAGCAGGAATAACAGACATCATGCTCGTTACGAGCCGTCATGCAGCGGGTATGTTCACGGCTTTCCTCGGAAGCGGTCAGGAGTACGGCGTGTCGCTGACGTATCGAATTCAAGAGGAAGCGGGCGGAATAGCACAGGCGCTTACCTTGTCGCAAACATACATTGCAGATGACCCGAAGTTCGTCGTGCTGCTCGGCGACAATCTGTATGAAGAATCACTGCGGCCGCATCTGGATGCGTTCGCGCAGCAGCCGGATGGCGCGATGGTGCTCCTCAAGCAGGTGCCAGACCCGGAGCGCTATGGCGTTCCTCTGTTCGACGAGAACGGGCGCATTACTTACATCGAAGAGAAGCCGCAATATCCGCAGACCGACAGCTGCGTGACAGGCATTTACATGTATGACAGCAGCGTGTTTGCATTCATCGCGACCCAGACGCCATCGCAGCGCGGAGAGCTGGAAATTACCGACGTCAACAATGTGTACGCCAGCCAAGGAAAGCTCGAGTATCGCCATTTGACTGGCTGGTGGACGGATGCCGGCACATTCCAGTCTCTTCATGAAGCCGCGATAAAAATGATGGGTGATGAGCGATGAGCAAAGGCATTGGTCTCGGCATGTCGATACGCACGAGCACGAACCGCGCACCGCTGAGCAGGGTGAAGCAGCCATCTGTCACAACAAGCAAAGTCCAATCGCAGCAATTGACGGATGCCCCGGCAAAATCAACCTCAAAAGCAGCGCATAAGCCGGCAGTCAAACGTACACCAGCCGCAAGCGGCGGCACATCCGGCGCATCTGGCGAAACTCACCGCCCGATCTCACGTCCGCGAGGCACGAAGCGGAGATCCGGCGGCGGTCGGAAGCGGCCTCTTGGCGGGAGACGCAACAGGCGTAGACGGAGAACGCCTGCACTTGCTCATCCTCCAACCGAACAACGGCAATATCACGACAACGCGTTCACAGCCGGTTATGAGCTCGGCAAATATGAAGGCGGCGAGCACATGCTGGAGCAAGCGCTGCCGCTTCACCTGCTCTTGCCTGAAGTCAGCCTGCAGGAGGTGATTGCGCTCGGCGCTGCCCAGCTTGTTCCGAGATGCGTGCCGCTAATTGGTGTGCATGAGGTTTACGGCGAGATAGAGCAGGCGATAGAAGAGCGCCGTCCATGCTCAATCGTCCGGATTGGCGACGGAGAATTGCTCACGCTGGCGCAGGACGTTGTCTATGATGCCGGCACGATTAGCCGCGAAGGCACCTTCCTGCCTTATGCAGGTGTCGTGCCGCCGGACCTTGCCGCGCGTGATCAGCTCGTGGAGGCGATTCGCGGAGCGACGATTGTCGGCGTGCCGCAGTCGCGGCGGAAACATTTTCACCCCCTGCTGCACGCGGTATTTCGCGCGAATCATATCGACCTCGGCGCACTCAGGCTGACGAGTTCGACTGTGAACTATGCGCTGGAGCAGACAGGGTTGCTTAGCCGGCTGCTCCTTGGCAAGCAGCTGCTCGTGATCGGCAATACAGCACCTGCTCTTGTGCATGTGCTGGCACAGCATGGGTGCGCCATCTCCGGAATGATTACGCCGGTTCGAGGGGTCAAGGATGTGGACCGCGTCATGCATGAGGCGCATGGGATTGTGTTCGACCTTGCGCTCGTTTCCGCAGGCATACCGGCCGTCACCATTTGTACGCGGATTGCGAATGAACTTGGCAGAGTAGCGCTTGATTTTGGCCATATGGCAGATGCCATTGTAAAAGGACAGCTGACCTTTTAACGGCTCGGCGACAGAACAGGAGCGTGATGAACCGATGAGAAAGCTAGCGGAATCGCGACGTCCGAAGCGAAATCTCAAGCGTCGGCAGCGGCGGGCGGTGGTTCCTACCCGGTCTAGCCAGTATCAGACCGGGATGAATTCAGGCTATCAGGAAGGGCTGCGAACGGGACAGAGCAGCTTCGGTACGTATTTTGAAGGCACAAGCATCATCATTCCGAATTATAATCAAGTCGATTACTTAAAGCAGTGCATCGCAAGCATCCGCAGATTTACGAATCCGCCTTTCGAGATCATCGTCGTCGATAATGCTTCCACTGATGGCGCGGGGGCCTATCTGGCTTCGCTGGGGAGCGCTGTTCGCTACCGCGTGCTGGAGTCGAACCGCGGCTTTGCTGGGGCAATCAACGTCGGCATGATGATGGCCCGGGGCTCGTATTTGCTGCTGCTCAATAACGATACGGTTGTGGCGGAGAACTGGCTGAGCAATATGCTGGCTTGCCTGAACAGTTCGCCGACGGTTGGGATGGTCGGCCCTGTGACCAACTATATTAGCGGTGACCAGCGGATTGAAGTGCCCTACAAGACGGTCAGAGGAATGCCGAACTTCGCGAGACAGCACAATGTGTCTAATCCATCGCGGTGGCAGCAGACGGACCGGCTGACGGGCTTCTGTTTGCTGATGCGCCGTGAGTTGTGGGATCGGACCGGCTTCATGGATGAAGGATACACAGTCGGCAATTATGAGGATGACGACTACAATATCCGTGTCCGGTTGCAGGGCTACTCGCTTATGATTGCGCGCGATACGTTCATTCATCATTTCGGCAGTGTCAGCATAAGGGCGCTCGGCGAGCGGGTGACGGTCGTGAATGATCACAATAGGCATGTGTATATGGAAAAATGGGGCAATCCTCACGATCTTGTCCATTTCGTGCGGGGCATTGGGCATGGAATGATTCCTGCAGGCGAGACCGCCTTCTTCCCGCAGCATGTTATCGTTCGGGGCAGCCGAGACAATTTCTACTGGATCGAAGACGGCATCAAGCGCCTGATCGCCGGTCCGGTTGCAATTCCGGCTACGCGGCTGTCGCGTGTCGAACTCCGGCGCTGGCCAATTGGCGAGCCGATCTCGGTAGAGGAAGCGCAGGCGAAGTGGCATGGCGTGACCGTGGAAGGGCTGCCGTGGTCGGAGGGGCTGATGGCTAGAGGCATGGACGGTTTGCTGTACATGGTCGAAAATGGGACCAAGCGCAAAGTCGCGAGCGCGAAGGCGGCGGAAGACTGGCACCTGGTCTTGAAGCCCAATATTGCGTTCACACCGGAGCAGATCTCTTCACTTCCTGAAGGGCTGCCGATCATTGCGCCGATAAGAACAGCGGATCATCTGTAACTCATCGACTAACCAAAAGGCGTGTGCCATGCGGCAGCCGCCTCGCATATGCTAGCGTATAGACCGATCCGCCTCTCGTAATACGAAGGTACAGAGAAGGGAGCCTCTCGTAATGCAGCATATTGTAACGGAAATGATCGAGCATATGTCCCATTCTCAAGCACAGCTGGCACGCGTACTGGAGGCTGAGCGCCATGTTGCTGTACGCATGTCGCAGCTCGTGCATGGGCTGCCGGATCAACATCCGAATTTTGGCGGCTTCGACGGTTTGATGGATAATTCGCAGGCGGTGACGAAGAGCGTCGTCGCCTATTTGAACAGTATTGCCGAGCTCCAGGAATCGCTGGCGCTCACCATTACAGCGGTCATGAAAGAGTGTGCCATTGAAGACGATGAATAGCGGCAAGGAGCGTGCGCGGGAATGAGCCGGGAAACTTCATATGCGAGAATGCTGGACGCTTCCGCCAGGGTGCAATGGAACGTTGCCATGATCCTTGAAGCGAAAGCAGTAGAAGCCGAGAAGGTGCGCGTGTGGCTGTGCAATCATGTGACGGCCGACGCGTTCGTCGATGAGCAGGACCGTTTCAAATCGTCACTGAACGTACATGAGCAGCTCGTTGAGGTCATCTATGGTCTTGCGAAGCTGAATCAGGGCATGACCAGCGTGCTGAAGGCTGCGCTGCGCCATGTGGACGACATGAATATGGGAAATGGGATGGAGGGCATGATGGGCGGCGGCACCTTCGACCTGGGAGAGAAATTCAAATGAACTGGAATGAAAAAGAACGTGAAGTTCGGCTCGAGCTGATCGCTTCGCTAACCCGCAGCCAGCGGGCGATTGCCCGCATTCTGGAGTCAATCGCAGATTCGGCGCAGCATTCGCCTGGCCTTGCGGATGTGATATCACGCAATATGAAGTCGCTTGCCGCCTTACAGCAGACGCTCACTGCGATGTCGATGGCGGCAGCCGAGCCTGCGCGCGGACAGCTTGCATCGAAGCCGTGCAAGCCCGCCAGCAAGCGAGTCCCTGCGAAGCCATGGTTCAGCAGCAGCTTATGCCACGAGCAGCGTGACGCAGCAGCTGGCAGGCACCATTCCCCGCCGAAGCGGAAGAGGAGGAATTGAGAGTGATCGGAGCTGCAGGCAATGGCAACATGAAGATCAGCAAAGCAGCAGGAGTACGTAAGCCGCGGAGCATCAGTCCAGCTGTTCAAGCTACGGGAAAGCGTCGCAAAAGAACGGTAAAGACCGGGGGCGGCAGCACCAGAGGCGGCGCGCCCGGACAACGCAGGCTGCAGCGCGGCCGCAAGCGCCGGTACAAAGGGCAGAGCAGCTACAATCGTGCATTCGATCAAGCGTACAACCAAGGCTACAACCTCGGCTTTGCCAAAGGATTCGAGGATGGGCATCAGCTTGCATACGAGCAGCAGCCTTGATGGAGATTGAGCGGGAGCGTCAAACATAAAGCCAAGAGTCGTTTTGGGATGACTCTTGGCTTTATTGTTGCTGCTTAGGTCGCCATCGTGGCAACCTATGTTGGATGTATCCACTCATTTTCGCCGATTTAGCCTATAGGATAATTGTTGGATTGATCCATTATAGATCATCATTTTCACGAACAACGCAGCCGCACACACCGTCGCTCCATCAATAAAGCCTCCCTCTGCCCAGCGCAGAGAGAGGCTTTATTTGTCATTTTTATTGCTCCATTATTGGAAGCTCCGTTTTGTACCATTCGTCAGCACGGGCAAGCTTCTTGTATCGCTCGTCATGCTGGAATGGCAAATGGGACAGCTAGGGAATTCTCCGAACGAGAATTCACTTCTCATCCAGCAGGAGCATTCTTCATTACTGCATGTCCAAATGGCTGTCTGTTCCTCCGGAATCGGTTCAACGTGCTTCTTTGAGAAATGAATAATCAAGACCCCCTTCGTATTTCGCACAAAAATCGGCTCCGCATCAGCATTTCGCACGGGAGCCGATCCTCTTACGCTTGCCTAACCTCTTTTAATATGTGACTGTAATCCCAGATTTATACTACTTTTTTTTGAAGCTGCGTTAGGTCAGGGTCAAACGCCAATTTTGAACGCTTACGCGGACAAGTGACCAAGAGCCTTGCCTGTCACTCGCATATATATGGTGCAGAACATAATGGGGCAGGTGTGCGTGAGTGCGTTTAAAGCGAAACGGAATTGCCAAAGCGGCAAGGGCAGGATTCGCGGCGGGGTATGCGAGCGGCCAAAGGGATGGCGCCTGCGATTCGATCTGCCAGCACATCCAGCTTCCGGCGCCGAAGAAGCTGAATTTGTGCGTCCTTTACATCCCGCAAGGCTTTGAGGCGATTGATCAGGGGATTGTCGAGGCGCTCAGGCAGACGGTGCGCGAGGTGCATGTGGCTGATCCGACGATAATGGCGGAGCAGGCTTCGTTCATCCGTCCGGATTGGATGCTGGTGCTGAACGGGCTGCATGTGTTTCCAAGCAATCATTTAGAGCAGGTTGACGCTGTGCGTGCGATGGGGGTCCGGACGGCGATTTGGTTTGCCGACGATCCGTATGTGACTGCCGATACGATACACATCGCGCCGCGCTATGAAGTCGTGCTGACCCATGAGCTGAGCACGGTTGATCTGTACCGGGAGCTTGGCTGCCAAGAAGTGATCTACATGCCGCTTGCCGTTCATCCGGGGTGGTTCAAGCCGATGAAGGTGGAGGCCAAGTACCGCAGCGATATTTGTTTTATCGGGCAAGCTTTCTGGAACCGAGTGGAGCTGTTCGACGCGATTGCGCCATACCTGAAGGGGCGCAAAGTATTTATCGCCGGCGGTTTGTGGGATCGGCTGCGCAGCTATAAACAGATGAAGCCGTTCATCCGCCACGGCTGGCTGCCGGTGGAAGAATCGATCCGCTATTACAACGGAGCGAAGATCGTCATCAATATGCACCGCACGACAGAGGCGGGCAAGGACAACAAGAACACGTTGAATTTGCCTGGACGCTCCATTAATCCGCGCACGTTCGAGATCGCCGCATGCGGCACGCTTCAGCTTACGGATCAGCGTGAAGATCTGCCGTGTTATTTTCTCCCGGGAATCGAGCTTGAAACGTTCAATTCGCCTGAAGAGCTGGTAGCCAAGCTGAACTATTATTTAACCCATGAAGAGCAGCGCCGCCAAATTGCCATGCGCGGCTTGAAGCGTACGCTTACCGAGCACTCCTTCGTGCAGCGAATCCATACGGTTGCCGAGGTGTTGAAATGGTAGTGCGGGCTAATGTAAGCATAAGTGCGGGAAGGACGAGAGGAGTGTCTGTAATGAGGAAATCGCCGCGCAAACGAAACAGCCGCGGACGCAAGCTGGTCAAGTTCCCGGCTGTATCCAGAGGAAGAGCGGACGGGTTCAGGGTCGGTTGGCAGCATGGCCATTGGTTTGGACAGTGCGAGTCGGTGCTGCAGCGTACGATCCGCCCCTACGGCCTCAAGCAGGCGCATGTCATGTTCGTGGCGACAGGGAAAGGCTTTCCCTATTCCCCAATCGATGAGTCAGTTGCGAATGCGCTGCGCGGACAAGTGACCGAGCTGACGATTACCGATTCGCAGCAGCCTGTCGCCGATATCGCTTTGCGGATCCGGCCGGATATCGTCATCGTGCTGGACGGCTTGCAGTTCAACGTCATCCATGCCGAGCGGATGCGCCAGGCTGGCATTCGGACCGCGATCTGGTTCACGGATGACCCGTATTATACGGATATTACGAAGGGTATCGCGCCTTTCTTCGACGAGGTCTTCACGCTGGAGCTCGTATGCGTCGATTACTACCGCCAGCTCGGTTGCCCGAGCGTGCACTACTTGCCGCTTGGCGCCGATCCGGTCCATTTCAGGCCGCGCAATCCGCTTCGCTCGCAGCGCCACGACATCTGTTTCATTGGCTCCGCCTATTGGAATCGGGTCGAGTTCTTCAATCAGGTGACGAGGTACTTGGCGACGAAGGACACGCATATTTCCGGCATTTGGTGGGAGCGGCTGCGTGATTTCAAGCTGATGCAGAGCAGGATCGGGCTCGGCCGCTGGATGGGTCCGGAGGAGACAGCGAACATGTACAATGGCGCCAAAAT
Source organism: Paenibacillus taihuensis (assembly GCF_003386535.1). Lineage (GTDB taxonomy): Bacteria > Bacillota > Bacilli > Paenibacillales > Paenibacillaceae > Paenibacillus_Z > Paenibacillus_Z taihuensis. Next base: position 136,755 of record NZ_QTTN01000011.1, on the reverse strand, counting down.
CGTCATCAACATGCATCGCGCTACTGACGACGAGACATTCAACAACAATAGCGCAGGCATTACGGCGGTATCGCCGAATCCGCGTACCTTTGAAATATCAGGGTGTGCCACGCTCCAGCTGACGGATATACGCAGCGATCTTGTTTCCTTTTATACCCCTGGCGTCGATATTGTCACCTACGAGTCCCCGCAAGAGATGGTGGAAAAGATTGGGTACTATCTGACGCACGAAGATGAGAGAAGAGCAATCGCCATGAAAAGCATGCACCGGACGATGACCGAACATACGTACAGCAGCCGGATCGAAAAGATGCTATCGATTCTTTTTCCAGGTTAATAAGCATGTTTGAATAAGGTTCATCTGTCGTGCCAATTAAGAGGCCTCGGACGGATGTGGGCGCCTGCTCGTTTGAAACAAACGGGTGAGGCAGGCCGATTAAAGCGTGTGGAACCGAAATTCTGGTCGCGGTAGCGGCGGTGGCAGTGGCAGCGGGGGGACGTCTCTCTACGGGATGGACGTCATCGTCGCGCACCGAGACACGCGACCTGCTCTCTACTGGATAGCGGATAGCCGGCAAAGGACCGTCCCGCAGCAATCATCATGTAGATGATAGGGACGGTCCAATTTATTTTCCAAAATGTTCAAAAGCTACTTGTAGGCGGCAGCCCAAATCGGTATGATGAGATTAAGCGCTTAATCTGCAACTGAATTGTGGTGATTGGCGCTCTTTTTATAAGCTCGGGTAAAGCGCTTAACCTTATAAATGAATAGGAGGAACAGAGCATTCATGAGCACGATTCGGTTAACGATGGCGCAGGCGCTGTTGAAGTTTTTGGACCAGCAGTACATAGCGGTAGACGGTGAAGAAATTAAGTTTGTCAAAGGGGTCATGGGCATATTCGGTCATGGCAACGTGACGGGGATCGGGGAAGCGCTTGAACATGCGGCGGGCGAGCTCGTCTATGTGCAAGGCAAGAATGAGCAGGGGATGGTTCATGCCGCGGCTGCTTTCTCCAAACAAAAGAACCGCAGACAAATCTACGCGTGCACCTCTTCGATCGGTCCCGGCGCACTGAATATGATTACGGCAGCTGCCACCGCAACGGTGAACCGGATTCCTGTGCTGCTGCTTCCAGGCGATAATTTTGCCAGCAGGCAGCCGGATCCGGTGCTTCAGCAGCTTGAGGTTGTAAGCGATTACAGCGTTTCGGCGAACGAGCCTTTCAAGGCAGTAAGCAAGTTCTGGGACCGTATCGTTAGACCGGAACAGCTCATGACTGCTGCTGTTCAAGCGATACGGGTGCTGACGGATCCGGCTGAGACGGGAGCCGTTACGCTGGCGCTCCCTCAGGATGTGCAAGCAGAAGCTTATGACTATCCACTCTCGTTCTTCGAGCGGAAGGTTCACTATATTGATCGCCGTCCGCCGGCGCCTGAAGCGATCAAACGCGCGGCAGCGCTGCTCTCGAACAAGAAGAAGCCGCTGATTATTGCAGGCGGCGGCGTGCTGTATGCAGATGCGACGCGCGAGCTGGCGGCTCTGGCCGAGGCGTATCACATCCCGGTCGCAGAGACGCAAGCAGGCAAGAGCGTGCTGCCATGGAACCATCCGCTAAATGTCGGCGGCGTTGGCGTAACAGGTACGCTTGCAGCGAACAAGCTGGCGCAGGAAGCCGACATTATTATCGGCATCGGCACGCGATACTCGGATTTCACAACGGCATCGAAATCGGCATTTACGAATCCCGATGTCCAGTTCATCAATATAAACGTCAGCGCGTTCGATTCCTCCAAGCTGAACGGTGTTGCGATTACCGCCGATGCGAAGGAAGGACTGCATGCGCTGCACTCCGCGCTTACGGGCCTGCAGTACGCAAGCAGTTACAGCGCGAACACGATCGCTGAGCTGAAGCGAGAATGGGACAGCGAAGTGGACCGCCTATTCGCGACGGAGCATGAGCTTGGCCTTGCGCAAACCCGCGCACTCGGCGTTATATCGGAAACGATTGATCCAAGTTCGGTTATCGTCTGTGCTGCGGGCAGCCTGCCTGGCGACTTGCACCGCGTATGGAGACCGGCAGAACCGAAGACCTATCACATGGAATACGGCTTTTCGTGCATGGGATATGAAATTGCAGGGGCGTTCGGCGTTGCCCTCGCGGAACCGAACCGAGAGGTGTATGCACTCGTCGGAGATGGCGGCTATCTGATGCTGCATTCGGAGCTTGTCACCAGCTTGCAGGAAGGGCGCAAAATAACGGTGCTGCTGTTTGATAATCACGGCTTCCAATGTATTCATGGCTTGCAGAAGAGCCAAGGCAGCGCTGGCTTCGGCAACGAATTCCGTTTCCGCTCGGAAGAGACGGGGCGGTTGACTGGCGGGTATTTGCCGATTGACTTTGCCGCACATGCGAGAGCGCTCGGAGCCAAATCTTTCAAAGCGGGCAACGCGGAAGAGCTGCGGGAAGCGCTGCAGCAGGCGAAGCGTGAAACGGTGACAACGCTGATTGAAATTCCGGTTGTTCCGGGCACGGGAACCGTCGGCTATGAATCCTGGTGGAACGTCGCTGTTCCCGAAGTATCGAATAGCGCCAATGTCGTGAAGGCGGGAAAAACGATGAATGAGAAGATCCGCTCCATCACTCTACTGTAGACGAGGAGACATTCGACAATGAGCAAACTGCCATTTCGGCTTGGCATACATCCGATTAACTGGGTCGGCGAGGATGTGAAGGAACATGGTGACGAGACGACGTTCGAGCAAATCGTCGATGAGATTGCGGCGCTCGGTCTCGCCGGTACGGAGATGGGGCGCAAATTCCCTGCCGACACGGAGGTATTGAAGCAAGAGCTGGAACGCCGCGGCATCGGCTTGACGTCGCAGTGGAAGTCCGTTCTGTTCTCGGATCCGTCTTATCATGAGGCAGAGCTGGAAGCTTACAGAGCGCATGCCAAGTTTCTTCAGGAGATGGGCAGCACCGTCATCAGCACCTGCGAAGCAGGCGGCTCGCTTCACTTCGATCCCCGGCAATCGCCTCGCGAGGTGCAGCGTCTGAATGAGGAGCAGTGGGCGGCATTGGCTCAAGGATTGAATGCGGCAGGAGCAATCGCCAAGGAATACGGGCTGAAGCTCACGTACCATCATCACGGCGGAACGGTCGTTGAGCGTCCGGAGGAAATCGATAAACTGATGGAACTCACCGATCCGGAGCTCGTTTACCTGTTATTCGATACAGGCCACGCCTACTATGGCGGTGCTGATCCGCTCGAAGTGCTGCAAAAGCATTACGACCGCATTGCATACGTACATTTGAAGGATGTACGTCAGGCAGCACTCGACAGAGCGCGGGAGGAGCAGGCCGACTTCATCACGTGTATCCGTAACGGCGTGTTCACGGTTCCAGGCGATGGCTGCATTGATTTTGCCCCGATTATGAATGAGCTTGTGACACGTAATTATACGGGATGGGCGCTGCTCGAAGGCGAGCAGGATCCGAGCCTTCATCCGGCTTATGAGTATGCAAGCAAAGCGCTGCGCTATCTGGATTCCCTCATTGCCGAGGAAGGGGAGCGTTGATTAATGGCGACATACGTAACCTTTTCACAGGAGAAACCGGTTGATTTTACAGCGATTGGAAGGCTCTGCATCGACCTTAATGCCAACGAGATTAACCGACCAATGGAAGAGACGATGACGTTCACGAAATATGTAGGCGGTTCTCCGGCTAACATTGCGATTGGCATGTCCCGGCTCTCCCGTAAGACTGCTTTTATCGGCAAAATCGCAAATGATCAGATGGGACGCTTCATTCACAGCTACTTGGAACGATGCGGCATCGATACGTCGAATGTCGTTACGGACAGCACAGGTGCGGTAACGGGGCTGGCTTTTACCGAAATTAAGAGCCCCGCGGAGTGCAGCATCTTGATGTACCGGGACAATGTCGCGGACTTGCTGCTTAAGGCCAGTGAGGTGGATGAGGAACTCATCGCTAGCTCGAAGATGCTCCTAATCTCAGGAACGGCACTCGCGAAGAGTCCTTCTAGAGAAGCTGTGTTTCAGGCGCTGCAGTATGCGAAGAAGCACGGCACTGTCATTGCCTTTGATCTGGATTACCGCCCTTATACATGGACGTCGAAGGAAGAAACGGCCGTTTACTACAATCTCGCTGCGGCGCAGTGCGATATCATTCTCGGCACGCGGGAAGAGTTCGACATGATGGAAGTGTTCGAGCAGAATCCGGAGCACAGCGATCAGGTGACAGCTGCCAAGTGGTTTCAGCATGATGCCAAGATCGTCATCATTAAGCACGGCAAGGACGGCTCGATCGCATATTCGGCCGACGGCAAGAGCCATCGGGCGAAGAGCTTCCCGGCGAAAGTGATCAAGACGTTCGGAGCCGGCGACTCCTACGCGGCAGGGTTCCTGCACGGCATTATGCACGGCTGGACGCTTGAGCAATGCATGGAATTCGGCAGCGCGGCAGCTTGTATCGTTATTTCGAGCCATAGCTGCTCCGACGCGATGCCGACCGAGAGCCAAGTGCTGCAATATATCGAGGACTGCAACAACGGTCTCATAACGGCGAATTAAGCTGATTAGGAAGGGGCAATCAAGCATGACAAATACGCATACGGACTCGCAATCTCAAACGCAACCGCAAGTGCTGCAAAATTGGATCGGCGGGCAATGGGTCGTTTCGGGCGCATCCAGCTATGAGAATGTCTACAATCCTGCGACGGAGGAAGTGCTGGCGCAGGTTCCGCTCTCGACGCGCGAAGACGTCGACGCTGCTGTGAACGCTGCGAAGGAGGCGGCGGCTGTGTGGGGCCGAACGCCGGTTCCGCGCAGGGCACGCGTGCTGTTCAAATACCAGCAGCTGCTGATCGAGAACTGGGAGTCGCTCGCAAGACTCGTAACGCTCGAGAATGGCAAAAGCTACACCGAAGCTTACGGCGAAGTGCAGCGCGGCATTGAGTGCGTTGAGTTTGCTGCGGGGGCGCCGACGCTGATGATGGGCAAGCAGCTGCCGGATATCGCATCGAATTTGGAATCTGGCATGTACCGCTATCCGGTTGGTGTCGTTGCAGGCATCACGCCGTTCAATTTCCCGATGATGGTGCCTTGCTGGATGTTCCCGCTTGCTATTGCTTGCGGCAATGCCTTTGTTCTGAAGCCGTCCGAGCGTACGCCGCTGCTTGCGAACCGCCTCGCCGAGCTGTTCCATGAAGCAGGTCTGCCGAGCGGTGTGCTCAATATTGTGCATGGCGCGCATGATGTCGTGAACGGGATTTTGGAGCATAAAGGCATCGCTGCTGTGTCCTTTGTCGGCTCGCAGCCTGTAGCCGAATATGTGTACAAAACCGCCTCCGCACATGGCAAGCGCGTTCAAGCGCTGGCTGGCGCGAAGAATCACTCGATTGTCATGCCGGATGCTGATCTCGATCTGACCGTCAAGGAAATTATTAGCGCTTCCTTTGGTTCTGCGGGCGAGCGCTGCATGGCGTGCTCCGTCGTTGTGGCTGTCGGCGAAGTCGGCGATACGTTGGTGAACAGACTGATTGAAGCGGCTGACCGCCTTACGATCGGCAACGGTTTAGAAGAAGGCGTGTTCCTCGGCCCTGTTATTCGCGGAGCCCACAAAGAGCGTACGCTCAAATATATCAATATCGGCGAGAGCGAAGGCGCATTGCTCGTGCGTGACGGACGGAAGGATGCTGCGTGCTCCGGTGACGGTTATTTTGTAGGCCCGACGATTTTTGACGAAGTGAAGGGCGGCATGAAAATTTGGGAGGACGAAATCTTCGCGCCGGTGCTGTCCATCGTTCGTGCGGAGTCGCTTGAGGATGCAATCGAGCTCGCCAATCGTTCCGACTTTGCCAATGGTGCCTGCTTGTTTACGCAGAACGGTTCGAACGTCCGCCAATTCCGGGAGACAATCGACGCGGGGATGCTTGGCGTTAACCTTGGGGTTCCGGCACCGATGGCGTTCTTCCCGTTCTCTGGCTGGAAGAAGTCGTTCTACGGCGATCTGCATGCCAATGGCGCAGACGGCGTTGAGTTTTACACACGCAAGAAAATGGTGACGGCACGTTGGTAGAAGGTTCATGACGAGGGGGCAACTATAGCATGCAAAAGGTTAAAGTCGGCATCATCGGAGCGGGCCGCATCGGCAAAATTCACACGGATAACTTGCTCCGCCTGCCCCAGGTCGAGGTCGTTGCAGTCAGCGACCTGTTCGCCGGAGCTGAGCTCGAGGCTTGGGCGGCAGAGCGGGGAATTGCTGCCGTAACGAAGGACAGCGGCGCGCTTCTCGCAAATCCGGAGATAGACGCTGTATTCATCTGCTCTTCTACCGATACGCATGTGCCGCTTATTCAGCAGGCGGCTGCGTCGGGGAAGCATATTTTCTGCGAGAAGCCCGTCAGCATGGACATCAAGCAGACGATGGAAGCGACGAGAACGGCTGAGGAAGTCGGCGTGAAGCTGCAAATCGGATTTAACCGCCGGTTTGACCATAATTTCAAGCGAATAGAAGGGCATGTCCGCGACGGCACAATCGGCACGCCGCATATCGTGAAGATCACCTCGCGCGATCCGAATCCGCCTCACAAAGACTACATTCGCGTGTCCGGCGGCATGTTCATGGACATGATGATCCACGATTTCGACATGGCACGCTTCGTGTCCGGCAGTGATATCGTAGAGGTCTATGCGCAAGGCGCCGTGCTCATCGACCCGGCCTTTGCCGAATACGGCGATGTGGATACAGCAGTTGTGTCGCTGAAGTTCGCGAATGGCGCGATCGGCGTCATCGATAACAGCCGGCAAGCGGTGTACGGCTACGATCAGCGGGTCGAAGTGTTCGGTTCCAAAGGCTTGATTGCGGTTACGAACGATTACCCGAATACCGCGGAGATCAGCACGGCCGAGGCGGTGTATCGCGACAAGCCGCTGCACTTCTTCTTAGAGCGGTATCAAGCGGCTTATGAAGAGGAGACGCGCATGTTTATCGACTGCATCGTGCATGACAAGCCGGTTCCGGTCAGCGGAATCGACGGACTCTCGGCGGAGCGGGCTGCGCTTGCGGCGAAGCTGTCGCTCGTGCTGCAGCGGCCAGTGAGAACAGATGAAGCGGTGCAGCTTGCGGAGCAGCACTTGCATTTCGCATAATGGAAAGGATGCATGAGCGGATATGTCGAAATTAATCGTTAAACCGGCGGAACAGCCGGACGATCAAGGTCGGTTGCTTGCCATTACGCCGGAATCGGCGGGCTGGCAATACGTAGGCTTCGAAGTGGTTCGGCTTGCGGCCGGCGAGTCGATCAGGCGCGTTACGGGAGACCGCGAAGCATGCATCGTGCTGTTAAGCGGCAAAGCGGACGTGAAGACGCGGAAGAAGGCATGGCGCGAGATCGGCAGCCGGATGAGCGTGTTCGAGCGCACGCGGCCTTTCTCGGTGTACGTCCCGAACGGCGAAGAGTTCGAGCTCGAAGCATTGACGGAGCTAGAAGCCGCGATATGCACGGCACCGGGCTTCGGCAATCATGAAGCGCGGCTCATTAATCCGGAGGAAGTAGGGCGCGAAACGCGCGGCTACGGCAATATTGAGCGTCAGATTCACAATGTGCTGCCTGAGCAGCAGTCTGCGGACAGCCTTCTCGTTGTAGAGGTATTCACGCCGAATGGACATTGGTCCAGCTATCCGCCGCATAAGCATGACCGGAATGCGCTGCCGGATGAATCGCTGCTGGAAGAAACGTATTATTTTAAGATCGAGCAAGAGAGAGGCTTTGCGATCCAGCGCGTGTACACCGACGACAGATCGCTTGACGAGACGCTCGTCGTGACTGACGGCCAGGCTGTCCTCGTCCCTGAGGGCTATCATCCGGTGTGCGCTCCGCCAGGGTATAATTGTTATTATTTGAATGTAATGGCCGGTCCGGTTCGGACGTGGAAGTTCCATAACGACCCGGATCATGAATGGATCATGGTCAATCCGAGCGCGAAATAAGCATTCGCTCGTTCGGAGGATCGGCCTAGGAAGGAATGGATGATGAAAGCGACGATTTACGACGTAGCTCGTGAGGCCGGTGTATCTATAGCTGCAGTATCGCAGGTGATCAACGGCAAAGGGAAAATAAGTGAGGAGCGTCGTGCCGCAATTGTCAGCGTGATGGAGAAGCTGAACTACAAGCCGAGCGTCATCGCAGCCGCGTTAACCGGCAAGAAAACCTATACGCTCGGTTTGCTTGTTCCCGACATTTCCAATCCTTTCTTCGCCGAGATTGCACGTGCCGTGGAGGATCAAGGCAGCCTTCATGGTTACAGCATTGTCATCTGCAGCACGGACAACCGCGACGAACGCGGCGAGAACTACTTGTCGCTGCTGGAGCAGAAGAGCGTGGATGGCATCATCATCGGAACCGGTATGGGCGGCAAAGACATGCTGGAGAAGCTGCTCGCGAAGTCGGTGCCGATCGCAGCCATTGCCCGCGAGATGTCAGGCTATGATGTGGAGACGGTTGTCATCAACGACTACGAGGGCGGCCGGCTTGCGGCTCGCCACCTCATCGAACTCGGGCATACGCGAATGGCGGTACTCGCGGAGAGCGCGAAGATTCCGAGCTCGCAGGAGCGGATTCGCGGTTTCCGCGATGAGCTGGCCGCAGCAGGGCTGGAGCTGCCGCCAGAGGCAGTACGTGCGAGCGAGCGCGACCTGGTGAAAGACGGCAAGCGCAATGCAGCCGCGCTTCTGGATTCCGCTGAGCGGCCAACGGCGCTGTTCTGCTGCAACGACCTGCTCGCGATCGGCGCGCTTCAAGGAGCGAAGGAGCTCGGACTTCGGGTACCGGAGGACGTTTCCGTTGTCGGCTTTGACAACACTATCCTTGCATCGGTAACCGACCCTGCGCTGACGACAATTGCTCAGCCGACTGACAAGCTCGGACAGCTTGCCGTCGACCTGATCCTAGGCAAATATGAAGCAGAGCCGCCAAAGCAAACAGGTGCATCGAAGCAGCGGATCGTGCTGGAACCAGCTCTGATTGTGCGGCAATCGACAAGTCAGCCGGCCGGCCGTTCTAATTAAGTTTAGACGGCCGAGTCCGCTCGGAGCTTTGTTACGTTGAACTAGTTACGGTTTATGGTTTTATGGTAGCGATACCAGAAACGATGGGAGGCAAGAACAATGGAACATCTAACGATAAACGGCGTTACCCTGTCTCGTCTTCTGATGGGGACCGGCGATATCAGCAAGTTCAACGGCATGGAGATGCTTGATGTTTTCGCTGCCGCCGGGGGAACGACGATTGATACGGCGCATCAATACCGCCGAGCCGAACTGACGATTGGCGAGTGGATGGCGGCACGAGGGAACCGCAGCCGGATGGTCATCATGACGAAGGGAGCGCACCACGATGACGGCAGTCCCGGAGCGCGGGTAAATGCGGAAGCGATCCGCAAGGATTTGTACGAAAGCTTGGAGCGGCTGCAGACCGATTACATCGATTTATATGCGCTTCACCGCGATGAGCCGGGCACGCCGGTAGGGCCGATCATGGAAGAGCTGAACCGACACTTGGCAGAGGGACGTGTACGGGCGATCGGCGCTTCGAACTGGACGTACTTGCGCATTCAGGAAGCGAACGATTATGCCCGTGCAAATGGCCTCAAAGGCTTCATGTTCAGCAGTACGAATCTCGCGCTAGCGACGGCGAATGAGCCGAGATGGGTCGGCTGCGAATCCGCGGATGTGGCTACCTGCCAATGGCATGAGAGTAATGGGCTCCCCCTTCTTTCTTGGTCGGCGCAGGCAGGCGGCTTCTTCACTGGACTGTTCTCGCCGGAAGATCGTTCGAATGCGGACATGGTGCGCGTCTACTACAACGAAGACAATTGGCGGCGTTACGAGAGGGCACGAGCGCTTGCCGCGCGCAAAGGAGTATCCGCGATGCAAATTGCGTTATCCTTCGTGCTGAACCGTTCCTTCCCGACAGGGGCGATCATCGGGCCGCGGACGGAAGGGGAGTTGATGGATTCCGTGGAAGCGATGGGAATCGAATTGACTGCGCAGGAACTGGAGTGGCTTGATCTAAAACGCGAGGAGCTGAGTGCATGAGAGAGAAATTAGCGGCGCAGCTGTATACGCTGCGAAATGAGTTGAAGAAGGATTTCCCGGGTACCCTTCGGGAAGTGAAGCGGATGGGCTGGAGCGCCGTCCAGATCGATGGCCTGCACGGCAATGATCCGCGCGAAATCGCCTCCGTATTGGATGAGCTAGGCCTCCGGATTGCCGGCATGCATGTCGGCCTCGAGCGGATGAAGCATGATCTGCCAGCCGTGATCGAGGAAGCTCGCCTGTTCAAGACGAAGGACTTCATCTGTCATTCGCTGCCCGATGAACTGATGAATCCGGCAGGATACAAGAGTGTTCGAAGCGATTTGCGAGAAGTGGCGAGCAAGGTTGCGGCGCTGGGTCTTCGGGCAGGTTACCACAATCATGATTTCGAATTCCATACCACGCTGGAAGACCAATACGCGCTGGATTATGTGCTGGAGCTGGACCCGGCTAATCCGGTTTACGCAGAAATCGATACCTATTGGGTCAAGAAAGCGGGTCTCGATCCCCTTGCCTATATGCGGCAGTATGCCGGACGCATGCCGATCATGCATTTGAAGGACATGACGAAGGACGATCGCCAATATTTTGCCGAAATCGGTACGGGCATCATCGATTTCGCTCCCATTATTGCGTGGGGGGAGCAAAGCGGCGTTGAATGGTACGCGGTAGAACAGGACTACTGTCCAGGAAGTCCCCTTGATAGCTTGGCAATAAGCCTGGAACACTTGCTGAAGCTGGAGCCGGAGATCAAGCGAATCATGTCATGATAAATCTTTGTAAAGTTCGATTTAAGCTCTAGCCATATTCATGTAAAGTTGTTATAATTGTCATATGGTAACGCTTTCTTAGTCGGTTTCTCAGCAGCATAGAATATTTTTTTTCGAGCATTCTGGAAACGTTACCAGATTGGAGCATCTCGCAAAGAATTTATTAGATGAGAGAAGAAGGTGATTGTTGAGCCTATGTCATCACATGTGTCGGCGACTACTCCGGGGGCGAAGCCGAGAAAGCCAAGAACAACCTTATGGAGAACAATTGTACTGCACCGTTACTTGTACTTCATGCTGCTCCCATGCCTCGCGTTTTTCATCATTTTCAACTATATTCCGATGGGGGGACTGCTGCTCGCGTTCAAAGAGTATAAGTTCAACAAAGGTCTTCTCCACAGCCCGTGGGTTGGTTTCGATTATTTCAAGCAGTTCTTCAACTCCTATCAGAGCAAGCAACTAATCGTGAACACGCTCATTATTAGCAGCATGAAACTCTTCTTGTACTTGCCTTTCCCCATCTTGCTTGCGTTAATGTTCAATGAGGTCCGAAACAAGTGGTTCAAGAACATTTCGCAGAGCATCCTGTATTTGCCTCATTTCTTGTCTTGGGTTGTTGTCATTGGTTTGGTACAGCGACTGCTGGCGCCCGATACGGGGCTGCTGAACGAATTCTTCTCCAGTATGGGCGGCGATGGCAGCACGTTCTACATGATGGACCCGAAATACTTCTATCAAATCATGTTCGGCAGCCATATGTGGAAGTCTCTTGGCTGGGATTCCATCATTTATATGGCCGCGATAGCAGGCGTCAATCCTGATATGTACGAAGCAGCCAAGATTGATGGGGCAAGCAAATTAAGAGAAATTTGCAGCATTACGCTCCCCTCGATTATGCCGACCGTCGTGATTTTGTTCATTCTCTCGCTTGGCAATATTTTGTCTGCCGGATTCGACCAGCTTTACCTGCTCCGTACCCCGGGTAATATGCAGCTCTCCGATATACTAGATACATATATTATCCGCGTCGGTCTGCAAGGGGGTCAATACGGCTATGCAACAGCCGTCGGTTTGCTTCAGGGGTTAATTGGATTGGTTCTTGTCGTCATCGCTAATCGGGTCTCGCGCAAGGTTTCAGACACGTCACTCTGGTAACGATACCATATCTATGAAGTCATTAATCAAGGTGGAGACGTCATTGGCGTATTCATAAAAATTGATCAAAAGGGGTAAAACGCATGAGCAGAAAATGGTTAAAGGTTCTGACTCTTCCTGTCATGGTTTCTATGCTATTGTCCGGCTGCGCAGGCAACAACAGCACGAACGATGCGAGCAAGGATGAAGGTTCGAACAGTAAGAATGCGACAACCAACAATGCAGCTGCTACAAATGCTACCGCTTCAAACTCCACTGACGGCAAACCGGCTTCATGGATCGCTGACCGCAAGCTCAAAGGTCTTATTTTCATGGATTCAGATGATTATACCGAGGATATGAACCCAGATATCAAAGCTGAAATCAAGAAGGAAACAGGCATTGATTTTGAGATCGAGCTGATGAAGGCGGACCACTCCATCGACGGTCTGATTGCCGGCCTTGCGGCGGGCGACCTTCCTGATTTCGTCGCCTTTTATTTGAACAACAGCGGACGTCCTGAGATGCCTGTCGTTCTTAAGGCAGCGCGCGAGGGAATGTTCACGGATTTAGCTCCGCTCTATAAAGATACGAAAGTGTTCAGCAAATATTTGCAGGACGGCTTCCTTCCGGCAGATACGCAGTACGGCGTTATGTTCCGGCCGGAGTTTAACGGATCGGCCTACTTCACGCATATGAACATCGACCGTAATGGCGGCCAAGTAACATGGAGAGGTGTCGGCGGGCCGTACATCCGTAAAGACATCGCAGATGCGCTCGGAGTGGATCCGCGTACGATTACGACCACCGACCAATTGTACGATCTAGCGAAGAAGATTAAGGCAGGTAACTTTAAAGACGATAACGGCGCGCCTGTAACGCCGATCGGACCTCGTTACTGGGGCGGGCAAGAGGTTGGAGCGCTCTTCGACGATTTGGAGTGGGGAGCAACAGACCAGCGCATCAAAGCAGATAAGGACGGCAACATTCTGCACGAAGCAGAGACGGATTACGCAATCAAGAAGGTTGAGTACGTCCAGAAGCTTCTGAAAGAAAAGCTGCTCCATCCGGAGTTCTTCACGATGGATGAGAGCCGGGCGACAGAAGGCGCGATTAACGGTTCGTGGGGTATTGTTGCGGATATGCACAGCTATCAGGACTTCGAACAGAGCCTGCGTTATGAGCCGATTGGTCCGATTAACAAAGTGGACGGTTCTAACCAGAAGGTACTGGACTTCAAAACCGGTTACTCCGCATGGGCAATTCCTTCAACGACCAAGAATCCAGAGGATATCGTGAAGTTTGCGGATTGGCTCGCAAGCCGTCAAGGCAAGCTGCTGTGGAAATACGGCATCGAAGGCCGCGATTACACGCTTGATGCCAAAGGCAACCCTGTTGTGAAGCAGGAGGTTCTTGACTTGAAGGCCAAAGATCCGAACGCGGCGAAGGCGCTTGGATTCGCAGGCGTAGGCAACAACTGGGGCGATATTCTCGGTAGCACGGACAACGATAATCTGGCGGACTTCGGTGAAGCGAATTACGGCGATAATGCCAATGCGAATCAGTTCCCGGCGGTTGAGAAAATTGCCGAATACTACGGCCTTGATCAGAAAAACAAGGATGCCCTTGTCGTTGACGCCTATCAGCCGACCGCTTTCCTTGGAGAGTTTGCAAGCGGCACTGATTTGAAGACAGCGATGGACAATTATAATGACAGCTTAGTTCAAGCTTACTATGCGAAAGACTTGGATCAAGCGAAGAAAATCCTCGATAGCGCATTGAAACAGCTGAAGGCTGCAGGCCTCGACGACTACTTGAAGATGCTGAAAGACAAGAATGCGGATCCGAAGACGAAAGTGAAGCTATAACAATCCATACGCCCTTAGAATGAATAGAGTCAGGCGGTTTCGTCCGCATTCCGGATGAAGCCGCCGTTCTATTCCGGATCCATATTGCTCGTCAATGGAGGGATTACGCGGTGAATGATTTTTATAAGTTAAGCGCGGGCGAACGAATCTTTCGAGTTGTAAACATCATCATTATCACGTTTCTATGCCTATCGGTTATTCTTCCATTTCTCAATATATTCGCATTGGCGTTCAATCCCGGCAAGGATGCGGAGAGAGGCGGAATCTATTTCTTGCCTCGTATGTGGACGATGGAGAACTTCAAGAAAGTGTTCGAAGCTTCCAATATCGCTACAGCGTTCGGAGTTTCGTTATTCCGTACCATTGTAGGCACGATTTCGAGCGTCCTGCTGACGGCGATGGCCGCATATGCACTGAAGAGCAAGACGCTTCCTGGCGGAAAGTTCTTTATGATGATTATTTTCTTTACGATGCTGTTTGGCGGCGGGACGATCCCCTTCTATATGCTGCTGTCCAATCTTCACTTGACCAATACAATCTGGGTTTATATCATCCCGAGTTTATACAGCGCATGGAACTTGATCATCTTCCGAACATTCTTTCAGCAGATTCACCCGAGCTTGGAAGAGTCGGCTAGAATCGACGGCTATAATGATTTGTCGATTTTCATGCGGGTCATTATGCCGCTCAGCCGACCTGTCATTGCGGTTATCGGATTGTTCACGGCCGTCGGCCATTGGAACGATTGGTTCACCGGCGCGTTCTTCGTTCGCAAGGCAAGCCTTCGCCCGATGTCCACGCTGCTTCAGGAAATGCTGACAAGCGCCGAAGCGATGCGCGACACCTTGAATCAGGCTGCAGGTTCGACCAGGTATCAGCTGCTGGATAAAATCCAAATCACCGGAAACTCGCTTAAGATGGCGACCATCATTGTCGTCGTGGTTCCGATTATTATCATTTATCCGTTTGTTCAGCGTTATTTTGCCAAAGGCGTTATGATCGGTTCGATGAAAGAATAGCACGAGGGGATGGGCTTACGCATGCGCATTGAGAATGGTTACTCGAATAAGGGGCAATGGTGGAAGGGGAGCTTCCACAATCATACGACGAACAGCGACGGCTGGTTCCCGCTCGAAACCGTGTACAAGATGTATGCCGGCTATGATTTTCTGGGCATTTCCGATCACGATATCATAACGAAGCATGAGGGCGAGCGGCAGATTAAGAACGTATTCGAAGCGATCGAAGTCAGTAGTCCGCAAACGCACATGCTGCTTGTGAATCCCCCGGGGTCGCTGCTGGATGGGTACAGCAATGCATTTACGATTGAGAACTATCAGCGGCTTGCGGATATGACTATCGATAACGGGGGCTTCTCGGTGCTTGTTCACCCGAACCGCTTCTTCTCGCAGTTCTGGAAGATGGAAGACATGATGCGGATGGAGCGCTGCATCGGGATTGAAGTCTACAATGGCGACGGCAATCCGGAGTACGATATTGCCTTCGACAAATGGGATGCGCTGCTATCCGCAGGGCGGAAGGTGTGGGGTTTCGGCAACGATGACTCGCATGTGTATGGGCAGGAGAAGCGGGCTTGGAATGTAGTTCAGGCGGAGGAAAATACGAAAGAAGCGATTCTTGCCTCCATTAAGCAGGGCGACTTCTATGTTTCGACTGGCTATGGCTTTGACCGTATCCAGGCAGAGGGCAGCACGATTGTAGTTGATCTTCGCTCGAATGAGCTGCTCGATAAGATGTACAAGTATGTTACTTTCTTCGGTCGAGATGGCAAGGTGCTCAAGGAAGTAACAGGCCGCATTAGTCAAGCCGTTTACGAGTGCCAAGGCGATGAAGGCTATGTGCGAATTGCTGCTTATCTGGAGGGCGGATATGCGGCCTTTTCTCAACCGCTCTTCGTTAACTAGTGAATTTCAGTGAATAATCCGATCCGATTAGAGGGATTGGAGCATTGATGTCGAACGGTCTTTTTACGAAATATTAGTAAAGTAGGTGAGTTAGATGCAGCCCAAAATAAAAGACGTGGCACGCCTGGCGGGCGTTTCGGTTACAACCGTATCCCGCGTGTTAAACGGCGAGAAGTATGTGAAGGATGATCTCAAGCGGCGCGTGAACCTAGCCATCGAAGAGTTGGGATATGCTCCAAGCCATATTGCCCGTAGTTTGGTGCGTAACAAAACGAACCTGATCGGCGTCATCGTGCCTGACATTACATCGAGCTTCTATGCGACCATTCTCAGCAGCATCGAAGAGGCGGCGAGTGATAACGACTATAATTTGCTCGTGTGCAATATTAGCGAGGATATCGATAAAGAACAGAAATATCTGAATGTCTTTCAGGAAATGCGGGTAGAAGGCATCATTATCATGCATGAGAAAATCAATGACGAGATTCGCGGAATCATCCATAAGATGAAAATTCCGGTGATTTTCTCAAGCGTGAAGCCGATCGATCAGCAGTTCGTATCGGTCATTGTCGACGACTACAAGGCTGCGTACGATGCGACGAATTATCTCATCGGACTTGGCCATGAGGCGATCGGTTTCATCGGCGGGGACATGAGAGATATCACTTCCGGACAGAACCGTTACAGCGGCTACCGTAACGCTCTGACAGGTGGCGGAATCCGGATCGTCCACGAATATATCCGCTTCGGCGACTATAAGGTGAAGAGCGGATATGAGCAGATGAAGGAGCTGCTGCGGGTGAAGAATCTCCCGACGGCTGTGTTTGCAGTGAGCGACGATATGGCGGTTGGCGCCATGAACTGTATCCGCGATAACGGTCTGCGCGTACCCGAGGATATATCGGTTATGGGCTTCGACGGAAGCCAACTGACCGAATTGACTCGTCCGACGTTGACCTCGATGGAACAGCCTATTCAAGAGATGGGCAAAGTAACGATGCAAGTGCTGTTGAAGCAGGTGGAGACCGGCGAAGTGCCGGATCGCGATATTATTCTGGAGCACCGGTTGGTTTCGCGAGAGAGCTGCATGGCAAGAGGCAAGCAATAGTTAGCATAAGAGGCAGACCTATACTTTGGATGAGACGAAAGATGAGGGCGCTATGAAGAAATACGATGCGATTGTCATAGGCGATGCTAACATCGATCTGGTTGTTGCCGGAATGAGCGAGCTGCCTAAGCCGGGACAAGAAGTATTCGTCCGCAATATGTCCGTTCATGTAGGCGGCGGGGCTGCCTTGTTCAGTATGGCTCTGGCGAAGCTGGGGCTAAGACTGGCTTTTAACGGCATACTGGGCAAAGATGGTTTCGGACAGTATGTACGAGATCATTTTGATTCCTATGGAATCGATACCAGCTACATCTTGAGCAGCAGCATAGGTACGGGGATATCGATTGCGATCAACCCGGAGAATGACCGCTCCTTTATTTCATATCTGGGTTCAAACGCCGAGCTGAGCTTGAAGCAGCTCCAGATGGACAGCGTCGCAATGGCGAAGCACGTGCATCTGACGGGCTACCGGGGCAGGCGGAACCATGCCGAATATATGAATGCAGTGCGGGAAATCAGAGCACTCGGCGTCACAACTTCAATCGATGTCGGATGGGATGAGACCGGCGAATGGTTCTCCGGCATTTTTGAATTAATGGGCGCAGTGGACGTATTCTTCATGAATGAAGTGGAAGCCGCGCATTATACGGGGCTTGCCGATATACAGGACATCGTGCGGCATTGCACACAGTATGCGCGCCATATCGTCATTAAATTAGGAGCAGCGGGAGCCGTTGCGGCGATCGACGGCAAGCTTAAGTTCCGTTCTGGCTTTCAAGTGCCGGTCGTCGATACGACAGGCGCGGGGGATTCGTTCAATGCCGGTTATATGTACGGCTTCTTAACCGGGAAGCCTGCCGAACAATGCTTGTTATACGGCAACGCTTGCGGCGCGATGTCGGTCTCGAAGGCCGGAGGCAGCACGGGAACACCTGACCGGATCGCATTGGAACGGTTTATCTCCGAGAAGAGCGGCTGTACGACTGATAGTTGGGAAACGGCGTAGCGAAAAATCGGCGGATGGAGGGCTTGCGATGAAATTCGAAATGAGCCGCAATGCGGCGGTGCAGACGATCATTTTGCCATGCTTCACGCAAAGCGCAGCGGAGCTCGCACAGAAGATAGAAGCGCTGCGGCATGCAGCGCTTCTGCCGTATATGGGTTCAAACGGGACCGTGACGTGGTTCTACAGCCGGAACGGAGAGCCTAATCTGCTGCTCGTTGGGCTCGGCGAAGCAGAGAAATTCCAGCCTTCTCTCGTTCGGGATGCTGCGGGAAATGCGGGACGAGCGCTCTTCAAGGATAAACAAGGAACGGCTCTCGTATCCTTCGAAGCGCTGCAGTGCCTGCCTTCACCGGGCTTGTCCAGCTTGCTGCCTGACATGCTTGCCGCTTGGGTTGAAGGCTCGCTGCTTGGCACATACGCGTTCGATGCCTATAAATCCAAGAAGACAGAGCGCATAGACGTGGATATCTACTTTGATTGCGAGATCTTGGAGGAGCTTAGGCAGGCCATCGATCTCGGGCAGATACGCGCGGAGAGTACGATGTGGGCACGAGACCTGACGAATGAACCGCCTAATTACCTGCGGCCTCGCGACTTGGCGGCTAGAACCTTGCAGCGTTTCGCAGGCACACCGGTTCAAGTATCGGTATATGAAGGTGAGGAGCTGCAGAAGCGCGGATTCACAGGCGTTGCTGCGGTCGGCAAAGGAAGCATTCATCCGCCGGTGTTCATAGAGCTTCGGTATTGCACGGATGCGTCGAAGCCGCTTGTTGCATTGATCGGCAAAGGCATTACGTTCGATACCGGCGGCATTAGCCTCAAGCGAGACAACGACATCAGCGACATGCGCATGGATATGGCAGGAGCTGCAGGCGTGCTGGGAGCGCTCGATGTTCTCGTTCGCAGCGCCGCAGCAGCAAACGTAATCGTGCTCGTTCCTTCGGCGGAGAACAATCCTTCCGACCGCTCGATGCTGCCGGGCGAAGTCATCCGTTATGCGAATGGCGTCGCCGTCCAGGTTGGCAATACCGACTCGGAGGGCAGGCTTATATTGGCGGATGCCTTAGTGCATGCGCACCGGCTTGGAGCCGAGAAAGTCATTGATATGGCGACACTGACGTATTCGGTCGTCGGAGCGCTCGGTACAAGCATTGCGGGTATTTTCGGCAACGAGGAGCTAGTGCAGTCATTATTGCATGCGGGAGAGCCATTCGGCGAGAAGGTATGGCAGCTGCCCCTTGTCGATGAGTACGAGAGCTATCTGTCGAGCGACTATGCCGACACCTCCAACATCAGCAGCGGGAACGGAGGCGGAGCTATTATGGCGGCGCTGTTTCTGCGCAAATTCGTCCATCCCTCTCTCGAATGGGCGCATATCGATATGAACGGCCCGAAGGATTGCTCTTCCGCCAAAGGTCAGCTTGCCGCCGGAGCGACCGGTTGGGGTGTTCGATTATTAGCTTCATACTTGATGCAATAGCAGAAGACCCCGCGGGAAAGGAACGTTTCCCGCGGGGTCTTCTTATTACAGCAGCTCCAATATCGTAACGCCATAAGCAGGCAGCTCGACAACACCGTCAACGGGCGAGCCTGTCAGGATATCCCTGGCGGCTTGCTTCACCTGAACCGTAGCCGGCTGCTTGGAATAGTTCAATAGAAACGCATAAGCAGCAGCCCGATCGCCCTCAGATGCCCGAATGCCAAATTCAACCTCGGCCGGAGCCTCGATGAGCGACGACAATCCAAGCTCATCCAGGATGGCATCAACAATCGGCTCGCTCTGCGGGCCTGCCCGGCCAGACAGATAGCATAGCTATCAAACCGATTCATATATTTATAAAAAAACAATTCTCGTGAAGGGAAATACAAATATGTATTGAATGTATACAATATAAATACTTTATGTATTTATAAATGCGAAGGAAGATTGCAAGAAATGCGGGTGCAGCCGCGCGGTTGTCCATGCTTCAACATGGCTGAGCTTGCATGCAGTGACGTACAAAGGGAGGAGCGAAAGAAGATGGTTTGGAGAATTGGACTTGTTGGGACAGGATACTGGTCGGAAAAGCATCTGCAAGCTTGGAGCCGCATTCCGAATGTGAAAATTGCCGCACTGTGCAACCGAAGCCGAGACAAAATGGTCGAGAAGGCGCGCCGTTACGGCGTCCCTGAGACTCAGCTGTACGGAACGCCTGAGGAAATGCTGGAGCAGGCGGATATCGATGTCGTCGATATTGTGACAGGACCGGAGACGCATCCGGCATTTGTCGAGATGGCGGTTAAGGCAGGGAAGCATGTGCTGTGCCAAAAGCCTTTTGCCGAGTCGTATGAGGAAGCCCAGCGAATGGTACAGGCAGCAGCTGATGCAGGCGTACGCCTGATGGTGACGGAGAATTGGCGCTGGCTGTCGATCTTCCAGACGATGAAGCGGGTGCTGGATGAGGGCGAGCTTGGCCGCGTGCTGGCGGCGCGTTATTTGCATTCGGATTATTTTACGATGCGGATGTCGCCGGATATGAAGCTGCCGCAGCCGTTCTTGGCGCAGATGCCGCGCCTTCTCTTCTATGAGATGGGCGTGCACTGGTTCGATACCTGGCGGTTCCTGCTTGGCGAGCCGAAGCGGCTGTATGCGGAGCTTCAGCACAACAGTCCGCATGTCGTCGGGGAGGATTCGGGCATTGTGACGCTCGGACATGACGGTTTCTATGGAATTCTGGATATGAGCTGGGCAACTCGCCGAGAGCTGCATGGAGCACTTGAGCCGGACATCGTTCTGGCGCATCATGTCGAGCAGTTCGTCATTGACGGCGACCGGGCAACGCTGAAGCTGTATGGCGACGGCAGCATCGCAATCATTGATAATAACGGTGGCAAAAGAGTGATTTCCGGGCCAACCGATCTGGATCACGAGGAGAGCCATTACCGGTTATCGTCACATTTTATCCAATGCATGGAGTCAGGCGAGCCGTTCCAGACGAGCGGCGAAGACAATTTGCGTACGCTGCGTTTAACGTTCTCCGCCTACGAAAGTGCGCGCACGCATCAGGCGATCAGCTTTGAATCGCACGCAGCCGAGGGGGTATAGAACTTGACCATGAAAGCAGCCATAATGACAAAGCCTTTTCAGATTGGCATCGAAGAGGTGCCAAAGCCCGTACCAAAGCCGAATGAAGTGCTTGTAAAGATGGAGGCGGCGGGGATTTGCGGAGGAGATATCCACTACTATGACGGCACGCATCCTTACGCGGTATATCCGCAAATTTACGGGCATGAGCTGTCCGGCGTTGTCGTCTCGGTTGGCGCGGACGTGACGAAGCTTGCGGTCGGCGACCCTGTCATCGTTGAGCCGACGGTCGCTTGCGGCAGCTGTTATCCATGCCGGATCGGCAAATACAACTGCTGCGTGAAAATCGATATGATCGGCGGATTTCGTCCCGGCGGCTTCGCGGACTTCGTAACCGTTCCGGAAGCGTATGCGCATCTGATGCCGGATGGCATGAGCCACGAGGTCGGCGCGCTGTGCGAGCCGTTCTCCATTGGCGCGCAGGTCGTGCACCGCGCCGGCGCTCATGAAGGTGCCGTTATCACGATTCTGGGCGTCGGTCCAATCGGCCTGACAGCGCTCATAATGCTGAAGCGGATGTACCGGGACGTGACGGTGTATGCCGTTGACGTCGTTGCCGAGCGGCTCGCGCGGGCGAAGCAGTTCGGCGCGGACGGGCTTATAAACCCGCGGGAACAGAACACGCTGGAGACGATCATGAAGCTGACCGGAGGCGAAGGCTCGCACATCGTTATTGAATCGGCGGGGCTGAAGCTGACGATGGAGCAATCGATTCAGCTTGTCAGTCCAGGGGGACGCATCGTCATCGTCGGATTGACGAATGATGAAGTGACCTTCCCCGGCGTTCTGTTTACGAAGAAGGAAGTGGAGATATTCGGCAGCCGCAACAACGCGGGGCGGTTCCCGGAGGTCATAGATTTCCTGCATCGCAATTCGGACATTGCGGACGGCTTCGTATCGCTGCGGATGCCGTTCACGGATATTGCGGAAGCGCTTCATCTTGCGAAGACGAAGCCTGGCGAAGTGAACAAAATTATACTGACCTATGAGGGATAAGGAGCGGTTAAACGATGATTAGAGGGATCGATCATATTGCGATCGCGGTACGGAGTATCGATGACTCGCTGGCTTATTATACAGAGGAGCTGAAGCTGCCGCTTGTTCACGACGAGCTGCTGCCCTCGGCAGGCGTAAGGCTCGCGTACGTGCAGGCTGGACCGATTATGATTCAGCTCGTTCAGCCAATCGGCGAGACGCCTATCCGCAAGTTTCTTGAGGAGAAGGGCGAAGGGCTGCATCATCTGTGCTTCGAGGTTCAGGACATTCCGGAGACGCTCACGCAGCTGGTTGGAGAAAGTGAGACGAGAGTGGTTATGGGAGGGCGTGACCGGCGGGCTGCCTTCCTCAGTGCGCATTCGAATGGCCTCATCCTCGAGCTGACCGAGACAGATCCGGTTCGGGGAGGATGAGGGCTGCATGCCGATACGGGCAAAATGGGTCGTATTCGACGATGATCCGACAGGCACGCAAAATGTAGCGGACGTTCCGGTTATTCTGCGATCGACTCGGGAAGGATTCCGCCGTTTCATGGCTCAAGATCGGCACGCCGTTTACGTGCTGACGAACACGCGGGCAATGCAGACAGAGGAGGCGGTGCGCTATCTCGAGTCGATTGTTGCGATGATGGACGAAGAGGCCGTGGAGGCAGGCGTTGACGTCCGTTATGTGCTTCGCGGCGACTCGACGCTTCGCGGGCATATTTTCGAGGAGCTGGAGGTGCTGTGCCGCCGCGATGGCAAAGCTTCGCCGGTTGCGCTGTTCGTGCCAGCCTTCCCGGAATGCGGGAGGATGACGGTAGGCGGCATCCATTATTTGCTGCAAGGGGAAACGCGGGTGCCGGTGGCGGAGACGGAATTTGCGCGTGATCCCGTGTTCGGGTACGCGAGCAAGACGATGCAGGATTGGGTGCGCGAGCGGGGACCTGGCTGGACGGCGCGCACCGTGGTTTTGGCGGAGCTGCGCAGCCGCGGCGCGGCAGCGGTTCGCGACGCGCTGCTGCTGGTGGAGCCGTACACGGTCGTCGTCCCGGATGCGGAGACGACGGATGATATTCGCCTCATCGCGGCAGGGCTGGATGAGGCGGAGAAAACAGGGCGGCAGGTCGCGGTCCGCACCGCGGCGACCTTCGCGGCAGTCCGCTGCGGGCTGGCGGGCCTCACGCTTGATAGCGGCAGCGCTGGCGTAGGCGAGGCGCGCCGGCTGTTGATCGTCTGCGGCTCGCATACCGCAGCTTCGTCGCGGCAGTTGGCGCTGCTCGCGGAACGCACCGGCGTGGCACCGATTATGGTGCCGACGGAGCGGGTGATGGAGGCGAGTGCAGATGCGGAAGCGAATGTGGCTGCGCTCGTTGATGAACTGGCTGCAAAGCTCCGGCAGCAGCTGGAGAACGGCGGAGTGGCGCTGCTCTCCTCGGAGCGCGTGCGCCAGGAACAGCACGGCACGCTCGCCGACGGCGCGAAAGTGATGCATGCGTTGACGGAGACGGTGCGCGCTGTCGCTCCGTTCTGCGATGCGGTCATCGCCAAGGGGGGCATCACTTCCGCGCAGGTCGCGACGGATGGGCTGCAGGCAGATGAAGCGGAGGTATGCGGGCAGCTCGAGGCTGGCATCTCGCTGTGGCAGCTCGAGGCACGGCTCGGCGACGGCGGGGAAGAGCGGCGGAGAATTAGCTATGCCGTTATCCCCGGCAATGTCGGCGATGATGGCGCGATGCTTCGAATCGCAGGCAAGCTGAAAAAAATGATCTAATCGGAGGATGAATCGATGATTGCAATCGTGGGAGCAGGAGCGATGGGCGGCATGTTGGCTGCCCGGTTAACGGCGGCAAAGCATGACGTAACGCTGATCGACGTATCGGAGGCGCTAGTTGCCCGAATCAACGAGAACGGGCTTATTGTGGACGGCAAGGAGGGGAGCGAGCAGGTTAATGTTCGTGCGGCCTCGAATCCTAGTGTTATTGGCGCGGCGGACACGGTCTTCTTCTTTGTCAAAGCGCAGCATACCGATGGCGCGGCCAAGCTGGCCGCACCGCTTGTCGGACCGGATACGACCGTGGTCAGCTTGCAAAATGGCTGGGGAAATGCCGATGTGCTCAGCAGCCATTTTCCGCTGGAGCAAATTGTTGTTGGGGTGACGTATCACAGCGCAACGGTGGTCGGACTTGGGCATGTGGCGCATACCGGCAAAGGCGCGACCTTTATCGGTCCGTATGCCGATGGGCAGACGCTGGATCGGGCAGCGCAGGTCGGGGAGCTTCTGAGCGACGCCGGAATTCCGGCTGAAGTGACTGCGCTTGTGAAGACAGAAGTATGGAAGAAGCTGATCCTTAATGCCGCGACGCTTCCGACATCTGCATTGACGGGGCTGTGCGCCGGTGTGCAAGGTGAACCGGGACCGCTTCTTCAGCTCGTGGACGACTTGGCGGCAGAAGCGGCGGCAGTTGCCAGAGCGCTGGGGTATGCGATTGAGACGGAGGAGCGGATTCAGCGCATCCATACGGTTCTCGAAGGAGCAGGCAAAGGAAAATCCTCGATGCTGCAGGATGCCGAAGGGCGCCGCAAGACCGAGATCGAAGTGATCAACGGCGCTGTTGTGAAGGCCGCTGCGTCTCTCGGCATCGATGTACCGCTGAACAAGGCGATGGTTGCGCTGATTGCTGGACTCGAAAGGGGCTGGAGGCAATGACGACGAAGATTCATTTTCTCGGGATGGCGGGCTATGAAATTATCAGTGACCGGCATCGTATTCTGATCGATCCGTTTCTTGGGGACAGCCCTCATGCGCCAATGCGCCATGAGGAGTTGGAGAGACCGGACGTAATTCTCGTGACCCATGCGGCCTACGATCATCTCGGCGATACGGCGGCGATTGCGGCTCGTGCCGGCGCTCCCGTCGTGTGCGGCGGCGATGTGAAGGCGGTGCTGCTTGAGGCAGGCATACCGGAGGCGCAAATTCATCCGACGGTATGGGGAATTGTCGTCGAAGTTGGCGGCGTCATCGTGCGTCCGGTCGAGAGCCACCACTGGTCGCAGACGCGGCTGAAGAACGGCCAGTATGTATCCGGCGTGCCGATGGGGTTTATTGTGGAGCCTGAGCCAGGCGTGCGCATTTACCATTGCGGCGATACCGCGATTTTTGGAGATATGAAGCTGATTGCCCAGCTCTACAAGCCGACTGTAGGCTTGATGGGCTGTGCGAATTCGCAGGCTTTGCTGGCACGGGCGAATTTTGCCGGGAAGCTGCTCACGGGCGAGATGTCGCCGTACGAGGCGGCGCTTGCCTCGGAGTTTCTAGGCCTGAAGCTGGCTATCGCTTCGCATTATTTGGATTTGACGAATGAGACGGAGCGGGGCGAAGTGGAGCAGTTTCTGGCTGCAGTTCCTGAATGCGATACCACGGGTGCGCGGCAGGCAATGTACATGGAGGTTGGAGAAACGATCGAGCTGAACGGCGATTCGGTACTGGTGCGAAGGGGAGTTGATCGCGATGCGGCTCATGGCGTGTGAGGCAGCTGGACGGATTTTTGTCGGTGTAGAGAAGGATGGCGGCGTCGTTCCGACCAGCTACGTTACGATGAAAGAGCTTGTGCAGGATGGGGAAGAAGGACTGGCGAAGGTTCGCCAGGAAGCAGCCGCAGGGGAGGTAGTTACAGCAGGCTATCGGGTGCTTGCGCCGATTGCGAATCCGGGCAAGGTACTGTGCGGCGGAATTAATTATCTCAATCATAAGGAAGAGAATCCGAAGGCGGTGTTCCCGACGCGTCCTTCCGTTTTCTCGAAGCTGCCGACGGCGATTATTGGTCCAGGCGAGCATATCGTGCTTCCTTATGCAGATTGTCAGGCGGACTATGAGGTGGAGCTGGCTTTTGTCATCGGGAAGAGGGCGAAAGGCGTCAAGAAGGAGGAGGCGCTTGATTATATATTCGGCTATACGGCGTTGAACGATGTCAGCGGACGGGAGCTGCAGTTCGCCCTGCAGCATGAGATTATCGGCAAAGGAATCGATACGTTCTGCCCGCTTGGCCCGGTGATTGTGACGCGCGATGAGATCGCAGACCCGAACAAGCTGCAAATTCGCAGCTACGTGAACGGCGAGCTCCGCCAAAATGCCAACACCGAACTGATGCTGTTCCATGTACCGACGCTTATCGAGGCCATTACCGCTTATATTACGCTTGAACCGGGAGACATTATCTCGACCGGAACGCCTGCGGGAGTAGGTACTTTCCGCAATCCTCCGGTGTACTTGGCGCCGGGCGATTACGTGGCGGTTGAAATTGAAGGCATCGGCAAATTGGAAAATCGCGTGGTAGCCGGATGGTAAGCCGCAGCTTCGAGAGAGATGTGAGGCAGCTGCGTTACGGCACGGCGGAAGCGATGCCTGAGCGGAAGAGGCTGCAGGCCGGTCCGCTTACAGCAGTGCTGGAGGATGGCGGGCTGCGGTATATCCGTTACCGGGGACAGGAGATTGTCCGCGGTATATATGCAGCGGTGCGTGACCAGAACTGGGGCACGATTAAGCCTGTCTTTCGCCATTATCAGGTGACGCGGCGTGGGGACTCGTTCGAGGTCGCGTTTGTCGCGGAGCATCGGCAGGGCGAGATTGAGTTTGAATGGAAGGGTTCGATTGTCGGTTCGGCGGACGGCACGATTACATACACATTCGACGGTGTTGCTGGCAGCAGCTTCCTGCGAAATCGGATCGGATTTTGCGTGCTGCATCCTTCCTCGCTCGCGGGATGTCCGGTTGAGGTGGAAACGGCAGATGGCAGCATCGTCGCGGGGACATTCCCGGAGCGGATCTCGCCGGATCAGCCGTTTCTCGATATGACGGCGATTCGTTGCAAGATCGGGGAGGAGCTTGCGGCAGAGCTGCGGTTTACGGGCGAACTGTTCGAGATGGAGGATCAGCGCAACTGGACGGATGCCTCCTTCAAAACTTACTGCACGCCGCTTCGCATCCCTTATCCCGTGGAAATCGCAAGCGGGCAGCGCGTGCACCAGCAGATTGCATTGCGGTTGGTTGGCGATGTGCCGCAGATTAACGATGATGCTGCTGGCGACGGCGCAATAATGGCTAAGGCAGTGGCTGTGGCGGATGATACTGCCGAAGCGGTCACTGTTGAGTTGGGTGGCGATGTTGTCGGACATGTGCCTGGAATTGGGCTATCCGTAACGCCAGGACATCTGCATGATGATGCGGAAATTGAAGCGCTTCGGCAATTGCGGCTTACTTATCTGAGAGCCTTGTTGAAGTTGGAGAATGGCTGGGAGCAAAAGTTGGCTTGCGCGGCAAACGCTGCGATAAAGCTCGGGGTCGGGTTAGAGCTGGAAGTGCTCGTAAGTGTCGCCGATGAGGAATTGCTGCGGGACGTTCGGCTTAAGGCGCTGGTTGAGGCTATTGTGGGCTGTGGTGCCATAGTGGATGCCGTGTTTGTTTACGAAGACTCTTGCATTGTAAGCTCGGAGGCGTTATTGGTAAAGCTGCGAAGGCTGCGCGATGAGGCAGGGCTTCAGTTTCGTGTCGGCGGAGGCACGCGGGCGTATTTCGCGGAACTGAATCGCGCGGAGCTGCCGCTCGCTGAGATGGATGCGGCGATGTACACGATCAACCCGCAGGTGCATGCGTTCGATACGGCCTCGCTGGCGGAGACGGTGTCTGCGCAAGGAGATACGGTGCGCAGCGCTCGCGCGCTTATGCCGGGCTTGCCTTTGAGCATCGGGCCGATCACATTCAAGCCGCGGATGAATCCGGTGGCGTCCAGCGAGGAAGGCCGGCGCAAAGCAGAGGACCGCGCGAACCATGTTGATGCGCGCCAGTGGTCCTTGTTCGGCGCGGGCTGGACGCTAGGCAGCATACACCATTTGGCCAAGGCCGGCGCGGAGCGGGCGTGTTATTACGAGACGGTCGGCCCGCTAGGTGTGATGCGGGAAGGCGCGGCATCGGCATTTCCGCTGTATCATGTGCTCACTGCTATCGGCGAGGTGTCGCATGGCGCGGCAGAACTGCTGGAGTGCCGCGTCTCCGACTCCTTGAGCTGCGAGGCAGCGTCGGTGCGGGGACACGACGGGCGAGCGACGCTGCTGCTCGCCAACTACAGGAATGTCGCGGTGTCGTTGCGAGTGACGACCGCTGGCAGCCTCGGGTTCGCGCCGTCGCGGCTGCGCGTGCTGGATGAGCGCAGCTTAGCCGTTCGCGGCGGCTCGGCTCCGGCGGACTTGTCCGCAGACGCTGCGCTTCGGCTGGAGGAGCGTCCGCTGCCACAGCCGGCAGCAGCGGACGGCGTGCTCGAGCTGCTGCTGCAGCCGTTCGCTTTTGCAGTTTTGGATTGATGCGGAAGCTGAGAGTCGGAGAATCCGACTCTCAGCTTCTTTTTCGCGCGATCCCGCCACTGAGAGTCGGTAAATCCGACTCTCAGTTAGCTTGCGCCGCGACTTTGCGGGAGAGTTACGTCTGAGAGTCGAAAAATCCGACTCTCAGTTTTAATTTCCCGCGATTATGGAGCTGAGAGTCGGAAAACTCGACTCTCAATGGCTCGCTCGACGCCGCACTCCCAATCCCCTTTCTCACGCGCTGACCAGCGCCAAAGTCTGCCCCGAGCGAGGCAAAACCCTCTCTCAGTAGTCGCCATTCTCAGCTTCACCACCTCCTGCCACCCACAGTCGAGCAACATCCTACTACCCAATCAGCAAGTAAATGAAGTTCACCAAGTCAGCTCAATATTACGATGTAGGTAGATGGATTCCCGAGGTTGGCCGCCACCGCCAACATGTGGCTCAGCGCCGCGCGCCGTTCTTAGCACTGCACGCCGGGAGGCGCGCGTGGTGCTATCGGCGCAGGCTTTTTCGTTTCTTGGCAAGTTATCGAGCAGCAGCCATTTGCTAGATTCCACACATTTTGCTTCATAGAAAATGTTTCCATATAATAGACTAATAAAGCAGAGCGAATGACTGAGGTGAAGAGAGCGACCATGACGACCCCCGCACAGATGACGACTTCCATACAACCAATAATCCGATTAGCGACTACAGCCGATATCGACGTCCTTGTCCAAATGCGCTACGACTTCACGATGGAGGATTATCCCGAGCTGCAGCAACAGCGACGCCATTCCGACACTGACACCGACATCGAGGATTTCCATCGCACTTGCTCGACATTCCTCGAAAGCGCCATCAATGGCGGTGAATGGTTCATCTGGGTCGCAGAAGCAGACGGTCAACTCGTCTCGCATATGTACCTGCAGCTCATCCATAAAGTGCCGAGGCCGGGCAAATGCGAGGACCCGTATTTCGGCTACGTCACGAACGTCTATACCCGCCCTGCCTATCGAGGCCGCGGCATCGGCACGCAAATTCATCACGCGATGGAGCAGTGGGCGATCGCCAATAACGTAGAATTTCTCATCCTTTGGCCAAGCGAGACAAGCGTTGCTTTCTATGAACGGAGCGGGTTCCGCCCAAGTGCGGAGGCGCTGGAAAAGCACTGGTAGCCCATTTTGAAAATGTGGAGATGACGCGCCTTT
Source organism: Paenibacillus taihuensis (assembly GCF_003386535.1). Lineage (GTDB taxonomy): Bacteria > Bacillota > Bacilli > Paenibacillales > Paenibacillaceae > Paenibacillus_Z > Paenibacillus_Z taihuensis. Next base: position 107,174 of record NZ_QTTN01000011.1, on the reverse strand, counting down.
GATCAACAATCTCATTATCGTATTCATTATGACGATGATAATCCATACGACTGAAACGCTGTCTTATGCGGTGCGGCTTGCAGGCGTCCGGCTGAATAAAATCGCCGTCGCACTCTCGTTAACCGGCATTATCGTGCTCGTCTCTCGCACGGCGAACCTCGTTCAAGCACCGCTCACCGCCAAATTCGTCGATTATGCGAAGCATCATACAACGTTCCATCTACTCTCCTATTTGCGGTATATTTTGCTAGCCTCGTCGATAGGTACTCTGGTTGCGATTGTTCTGTTTCCAACCTGCGTGAGTCTGTTCGGCAGATTGATCTCCAAGCTGGAGGTCGCGGGCTCGCTCCCGAAGCTCTTCACAAGCGTCACGATCGGCCAGCTGAAGAATACGAAATATTATCTAAAAGCACCCAAAATCAACTTCAAACGTTTCCGCTACCTCGGCATTCCGAAAAAGTTTATTTTGCTCAGCATGATCGTTACTTCGTTCTATACCGTCGGCGTCCTGGCCTCCCTGTACGCTGCGCATATTTACCCGCAACTCAGCACCACCGCTTCGCAGGCGTCCGGCCTCATCAACGGCATGGCGACAATCCTGCTCACCATCTTCATCGACCCGCAGCTCGGGCTCATTACGGATAAAGCGTTGAACGACGAAACGCATCGCGACCGGCTCGGCAAAATCTACGTCGTACTCATGACCGCCCGCTTCTTCGGGACGATGCTCGCACAGTTCGTGCTTGTCCCTGCGGCTTATTTTATCGGCTATATTGTTAAATTGATCTAAAAACAACAAGCCTGCCAGGCCCATATGAACTGTGACCCGCACACTTTTTTCAAAGTGTCCATCTTGCGGGTCACAGTTCAATAGGAGCCAGCAGGCTTGTTGTTTTATCCCGGGAGCTGTGCGAGCAACGAGTCGAGCAGCCCGGCATACGTGGCATTAACCATATTCGCTTCTTGCATGACGGTGTTGAAGTTGCGGACGGTTCCCATCTGCTGATGGCGGCGGTAGACAGTCAGCACTTCGTTCAGGTAGTGAAAGTCAACCCGCGACAGCAGCACGCGAATCCATAGATCGTAATCATGCGTATATGGCAGCGCTTCGTTGAAGCCGCCAACTGCCCCAAACAGCTCTTAAGTCATCATGACCGTGCAGCCGTTGACGGGACAGCCGTGGCGAATGCCGTTGATGAATGCTTTTGCCGATGGAAACTTAATTGCTGCAGCATGCTGCGTGATCGTGCCGTACTCGTTAATGACATGATAGTCCGGGCAGATACGCGCTCCGGTCCGCTCCATGTACGCCACTTGATTCTCCACTTTGTTCGGGAGGAACCGATCGTCAGAGCTTAGTCATGCGACATACTTGCCTGTAGCCATTTTGATCCCATAGTTGAGTGCGCTGCCCGTACCGCCGTTCGCCTTGCCCAGATAAATGATGCGGGAGCGGTATGGTGCAATCACATCCTGGTGCTTCGTTGAACCGTCGTCTACAACGATAATCTCCACGTTCGGGTAGGTCTGATAGAGTGCGCTGACGATCGCTTGATCGACGTAGGGATCGTTGTAGAACGGGATAATGATAGACACTTTAGGCAGCATAGCCGTTCACCTCGGAGGAGTTTATCTATCTTCACTATATGGGGACAGGGCGGATGCAGACACAGCAGTGTTCTTAGGTCATAGACTATTTTGCAAGTATTAGTAGCCATAGGGACGGAGCCTCAGGGCGACCAAAATGTTAACGATATCAGCGGCATAGCGGCTTGGCGACGCTTGGGTTAATGCTCTAGCAGAGGCCAGTGGTGCAGGCGCCTAGGTAGTGGGGAGCGTGGCGTGTAGGAGGAGGGGCGGGGGAGGACGGCGGAAGGACGAAGGACGAAGGTGGAAATGGTGAGTTTGGGAAAAGAAGTCCAGCAGACCAGCTACATAGGTGGGAATGGCGGGAAAAGTATCCCTTAGGTATCTACATTCGCCGAAAGTATCTCAATTCCACCAAAGAGAGTACTCCAGGTATCTACATTCGCCGAAATTGCCTCGAAACCACCAGAGAGAGTACTCCAGGTATCTACATTTGCCGAAATTGCTTCGAAACCACCAAAGAGAGTACTCCAGGTATCTACATTCGCCGAAATTGCCTCGAAACCACCAAAGAGAGTACTCCAGGTATCTACATTCGCCGAAATTGCCTCGAAACCACCAAAGAGAGTACTCCAGGTATCTACATTTGCCGAAAGTATCCCAATTCCACTAACATCCCTCCCCACATCCACCTCCTCCAACTAACCAAACACAAAAAAAACCTCCGCCGCCCAAGCGGTAGAGGTTTTCTTCGCGCATCACGCGCTAACTATTTCGCGTTCGCACTATCTTCATACTTCTGGATAAACGTGAACGCATTGTCATGGTGCGCGCCGTTGATGCGGATGCCGGCGATGTATTCTTTGCCGATAACCGGCAAGTCTTTGAGCAGCGGGCTGCCTGAGATGTCGACGCCGTAGACATGCTGCGTCGGATCGTCCTGCGTTACGGTCTTCAGCGCCGATTCCGGCTTGAAGGTGAAGCTCACTTTGCTGGCATCATCGCCGTCCAGCGGAAGCAGCGAGCCGTCCTGCGCCAGCTTGATGAAATTCGGTTTATCCATAATGTACACATCGGCTTTGTTCATCATCAGGTCGATAATACTCTTTTGCATCAAAGCGGAGTCTTGTTCGCTCTTCATCTCTTGAGGGACGTAAGTGAAGTAAGCGACTACCCGCTTCCACTGCGGGAACTGCGACACGAACTTCGACTCAAGGGGCTTCAGGTCGGACATCGGATACGTGCCATCCGCGCTGAAATATTCCCCGAAGAAAGACACGCTCACATCCACTGGCGGCAGCTTCGCGAGCTCAGCTTGTTCCTGACGGTGATTGTTATAGGCGTTAATCCCATAGATCACAGCAGCGATTAATACAATGACGCCGAGAACATGGAACTTATAATAGCTGAAGAAATGGTCGATCTTCTGGACCGTCGGTCCCATCTTTTTATATTTGCCGTAAGACGCCTCGTTGTACTTCTCCATCGTCTTCTCGTCCTCATGGCCAAGGATAAGCCGGTACGCGCGATTGATCTCTTCCAAGCTGGGCGAACTCGAATCTTCCTGCTCACCTGCTTCGCGCTGCTTGTTCGAGCGGTCGCGCCGGAGCAATATAAAATACCGTTTTTCCACTTCTTCCTTCGATGCACCTTCAGTCAGGCCGAGCAATTCATAGGCTTGTTTCATATCGTCCATAGCGGGGCTACCTTCACTTTCTATTAAACTTGTAAACGCATTACTACTAGTATACTTTGTTTGGCCCCAATCGACAAAATAAAACAAAACAGTCCCTCAAAAGCTCGTAAAAAGCTCGTCAAAAGGGACTGTTCATACGCCTAAGTTACAGCGTCCATTTAAGCAGCAGCGCCGATTCGGTCAAGCCGCCGCCGAAGCCGTACAGCAGGATCGTATCGCCGGAAGCGATCCGTCCGTCCTTGATTGCGAGATCCAGCGCCAACGGAATGGAAGCCGCAGATGTATTGCCATACTGCGCCATACTCGTTATCGTACGCTCGAGCGGAATGCCGGTGCGCTCGCAGATCGATTCCACGATCCGCATGTTCGCGCTGTGCGGCACGAACCAGTCGATCTCCTCGACCGAGTAGCTATTCTCCTCGAGCAGCGTCTTGATGCCCTTCGGCACAGTGGTAACCGCCCACTTGTACACTTCACGGCCATTTTGCACGATCAGCCCGTTCCCTTGAATCGGTTGACCATTGATTGTAGATGCGAGGCTGGAACGGTACAGATGCCGTCCGTCTTCGCCGTTTGTTGCGGAGTACGAAGCGAGAAAAGCGCCTTCGTCAACCCGCTCCAGCAGCGCCGCTCCGGCACCGTCTCCGAACAGGATGCAGGTGGTGCGGTCTGTATAATCGGTCGCTTTGGACAGCGTCTCCGCGCCGATGACTAATATTTTATGATAAACGCCGGAGAGCAGAAGGCCGTTCGCCATTTGGAGCGCAGCAACGAAGCCCGCGCATGCAGCTTGAATGTCGACAGCGCCGCAGGATGGGATGCCGAATTCAGCTTGCACCCGAGCCGACATGCTCGGGAAGAAGGTGTCCGGTGTCGTCGTAGCGACAATAATGTAGTCGACGTCTTCAAGTACAACGCCATAGCGCAGCTGCAAATCGCGGACAGCGCCGAAGCACATATCGCTGCAGAACTCATCGTCTGCGGCTATGCGGCGTTCTTTGATTCCCGTTCGTTGAAAGATCCATTCGTCGGACGTATCCACCATTTTCTCCAAATCATGATTCGTCAGCACGCGTTCAGGCACAAAAGTGCCAAAGGCAGTAATTGCAGTATGAGATCGCAGAGAGGAGTGCGGCATGGAAAATCAACTCCTTAGTATCTAGTGTTAGTACCAAGTACTAATTTTCTTATAGCGTACTTAATTTTATGCTTGATGTCAAGAAAATTAGAGAAGAGTGAGTGTCGGCATAGAGTTGCTTAAATTTTATTATGTTTCCGTACTGCTAAATTATCCTAGGATTCCAGTAGGATGGCTTTCTCTAGAATAATTTACATACCAGAGCGGAAACCTAAAATTGCCAATTCAAACGTAAGGGAGGCCAAGCTTGATGGATAACCTCCGGAATAACGAAAACAAATTTCGACGCTACAAGGCCCATGTCAGCATCGCTGGCACGACCCAATTGCACTTGCGAAATCCTTACATCATCGCTTGGTGGTCAGCTGCTTTCCCAGGCTTCGGTCATCTGATTCTAAGTAAGTATTTACGCGGGCTGGTGCTGTTTGTGTGGGAAGTCATTGTCAATTACAATGCCAAAATCAACGTAGCTATGGTTTATTCCTTTTGCGGAGAAATTGGCTCGGCCAAACAAGTTATAGAACCTAGATGGATGTTAATGTATATCCCCGTTTACTTATTTGGCATCTGGGATAGTTATCGAACCTGCGTGGATATGAACAAGGTATCTTTATTGGCTGAACGAGAAGATGCGCCCATCAACTCCTATACAATTGGAGCGCTTGAAATCAATTACTTAGATAAGCGTGTGCCGATCATGTCGGTACTTTGGTCAACGTTTATGCCAGGGCTTGGGCAATTGCACATACACCGCTTATTAACGGCTTTCTTCTCGCTGATCTGGACCATCGTATTCTTATACTTCTCAAAGACGCTCGTTGCTGTTCATTACTTATTCGATGGGGATATAACTAAATCCACATCCGTACTTGATAAGCAATGGCTGATGTATATGCCCTCCATGTGGGGATTTGCTGTATACGATTCGTATATCAATACAGTCGAAAACAACAAGTTATATGAGTGGGAGCAAAGAAATTTCCTCATCAAAAAATTTCAGTCCCCGGAATTTAAGATCAAGAAGGGCAAAGTGGTGAGCTAGACGACATGGTGCAAATTTTCGCAACCTTCGAGCATTCGGCAAGCCTGGAACTGGCCATCAGTTCATTGGAGAAAAATGGCGTCAGCAAAGAAAACATATTTGCAGTTCCGCTAACGAACCGCGCAGCGGAAAGAAGATTATTTGACACCATCCACAGTGAAGACGGTATTTCGCTTCTCGGCACAGGGGCTGCATTGGCAACCGCATTTGCCGTTGTTGGAGCGAGCGTCGGGTTCCGATTAGCATGGGGTCCCATCTATTGGGGACTGATTGGGACTGGCGGAGGGTTCCTGTTAGGCCTTCTTATTGATTTGTTTTACTACAAAGTCGTTAAGAAGCAACAGCATTTATTGAGAGGGAAGAACTCTGAGGTCATCCTCATCGTGGAGTGCAAAGAAGAACAAAGCGACACGGTGGAGAGTATTCTATGGCACCACTTTGCTTTTGGACTAGCCCGGATCGAATCAAATTAACAATAAGGATGAGTAACGATGCTTCCCGAGCATGTAATAATCGTTTTGATTTGGCTAGTTACTGTCGGTCTTGTTGTGTTTGCAATCCCGCGCAATCGAATTCGCGAAGCATGGGTGTCTCTGCATTAAGGGAACCCTGCGCATGGCCACTTCTGAGAGATGGAGAGCACCGAAATGATATTGGCTTGCAATCTTGCTTTTTTGGCCGTTTGTATCTTCACCGGGACGATCAAGAAATGGGAACGCTTCTATAAAACGATGCTGTATCTGTCGTTCTGCAACCTGCTGTACAATTTGCTGTGCAGAGACTATAAATTATGGGTGTATATCCCTGATTTCCTCATGAATCATGTCAATGCGGACCTGCTAAATACATTTGTCCTGCTTCCTTCAGTAGCCATGCTTTTCCTGGGTTATCTTCCAGCATCGAAACGAAGCACCAAAGTGGTGTATTACCTTGCCTGGGTCGCCGGTTTTTCAACGTTAGAATACATCTGGTATGTATATGGCAGCATGGTTTACGATCACGGTTGGAATTTGGTCTTTTCGATTTTATTCTACTTTGCCATGTTTTACGCTTTGGAATTGCATCATAAGAGCATCAAGAAGGCGTTGTGGTTTTCTCTTGTTGTTACTACGCTTATCATAATAGCCTTTCACGTTCCCGTGTGGTTATGAGCCTTACGACAAACGAGCATCCATTATAGAACGAACGCAGCCTGATCAGGGTTGCGTTTTTTTTGCTCTTTTCCTATAGAGGAGACCAAAGAACGGATTTTTGCTTTTTAAATGAGGAAATCAAAATATTACAAGATTTCGGTTATTGATCCGCTATAATTAGGTTTATGAAAACGCTTTTACGACTCGCGATTGCGTCTTGTCGAAACGTTTTCGCACATGCGGCATTTTTCGAATCGAAACACCTTGATAGAGAAAAGGGAGGATTCACATGAAAAAGTGGGCAGGCATTACTCTTGCTGCTGCTCTGACGGTCGGCGCTCTCTCAGGCTGCGGCTCAGACAATAACAGCGGGAATACAGCAAGCGGCAATAATGCATCAGGCGGCAATAACGCGACTTCCAGCAAGCCGGACAAAGTAACGACGATTGATTTCTGGCAGCTGGACGGAACGGGGACGCAGGATTTTTATGTCACATTGATCAAGCAATTCGAAGAGGCTCATCCTGATATTAAAGTCAAAATGGCGAATATTCCGGAAGACGGCTTCTTCGAGAAGCTGAACGCTTCATTCGCAGCAGGCAAAGGTCCTGACATGTGGGGCGGCTGGTATTCTACGGATGAGTTCGAACGTGGATACATAGCTCCGCTCGACGAGTTCATCGCGCGCGACAATTACGATATGAGCAAGTACTTCCAGCCGGCGACAGCGCTTCGTCTGCAAGGTGCGGACGGCCACTACTACGGTCTGCCACGCGATATGTCTAATGCGGTCATCTACTATAACAAGGACTTGTTCGATAAATACGGCGTACCTTACCCGAGCCCGGATTGGACGCTTGACGACTTTCACGATGCAGCGAAGAAACTGACGCATCCTGACGAAGGGGTGTACGGCACAGACCTATTCGCGAGCGACTTCAACGCGATTACGGGTAACCCGATCATCTGGAATATGGGCGGCGATGTTGCGAGCGACGACGGCAAGAAGGTCAAAGGCTTCGTCGATTCCCCGCAAATGATCAAGCTGTTCCAATACGCCCAGACTCTGTCCAAGGAAGGCGTTAACGCTCCGTCCTCGGTGATGCAAACCGCAGGCGACCAAGGTCCGTTCTCTGCAGGCAAGATCGGCATGTCCCTCGGCTTCTTGTGGGGCTATAACGATGTGAAGAAAGCGACGTTCAAAGCCGGCGCAGTCGCATTCCCGAAAGACGCAGGCAGCGATCTCAACTTCGCATGGACAGAGGAAGTCAGCTGGTACATGAACAATAAGAGCGAGAAGAAAGACGCGACTTGGGAGTTCATGAAGTACTTGTCCAGTCCTGAGGTCGGCAAACAGGCGATCGATACGAAGTTCATGTGGGGCCCTCCAATGCCAAGCGTTTGGGAAGAGAAGGGACTTGAGCAGGATGAGCTGCTGAAGGTATTCCTGGAGCAAGCGAAGCTGAAGACAAAGGCGCCATCCTATGACCGTAACAGAACGTGGAACGAAGTTGGCGGCATGTTCAGCCAAGCGTATACGGATATCGTGAATCCGGTAGACGGCAAATCCTATAAGGATCCAGCGGAAGTGCTGCCGAAAGTGGCGGATGAGATGCAGGCGAAGATCGACGAGCTGCTCGCTCAGCAATAATCCGCTGCTTCGCAAGCTAGACCATCTGCATGTCATAACGTTTCGACCCTATGCGCAGGCACTGCTTGCGTATAGGGTTTGTTTCCTTAATAGAACGAAGGATGTGATCGTTTTGGAAAAGCTGCTGGAGAAGAACCTTCTGGATCCGGAAACGGAAATTCATTATGCCTATCACAAATCGATCAAGTCGATCACCGATATGCACGACCATGATTTCTACGAAATTTTTCTGATTACGAAGGGCTCCGTCATGCATCTCATTAATGGGAAGAAGGAGCTGCTGGAAGCGGGCACACTCTGCTTCGTCAGGCCGTCTGACACGCATTGCTATGCTAGTGACGGCAATCGTTCGGTTGAGCTGCTCAACCTCGCCTTCTCCTCTCGTACGGTGAATGCGATGGTTGCCTATTTGGACGGCGGCATCGAAGCGGACCGGCTTCTGAACAGTCCGATGCCTCCTATCAAACAGATTGGGACGTATCAAACCGAGATTATTCGGGACAAAATCCACGAGATTACCGTGCTGCCGGGCATGCATAAGAAACAGATTCGTTCAGAAATTCGCGTGCTTGTCGCAGATATGATGATGAGCTGCTTCTCAGATCGCCCAGATACGGTTGCGGCAGTTGCGGTGCCGGATTGGCTGGTTGATCTGGCGAATGAAATGCGGATCAAAGAGAATTTTACCGAAGGATTGCAGCGGCTGTATGAGTTGTCCGGAAAGAGCCCGGAGCATCTGACCCGTGTCATCAAGAAGTACTTCGGCAAGACGCCGACGGAATGGATCAACGAAATCAGGCTGCAGTATGCGGCCAACCTGCTCATGCAGACCGATGACGCGATCGTTGCCATCTGCATGGAAGCAGGCTACGAGAATCTCAGTCATTTCTACCATCTGTTTAAGGAACGGTACGACTGCACGCCGGCGAAATTCCGCAAAGGAAACCGCAAGGTGGCGATCCCGGCATCCGGTCAGACGGCGCAAAGTCTCCACGAAATTCCGGAATATCAAAATAGAACAAAATCGCGTACCGTCTAAGACAAGATTGAGACAAGGGCCGCCCTCTATAATGAAGATATCGAAGTAAAAACGATTTCACATTTTATTTTCATTCATCGAGGGGAGAGAGAAATGAATGACTTCTAAACTGACTGCAGAAGAGGTTGCATTCTATCGGGAGCATGGCTATCACCTGTATAAGAAACCGGTTTTCTCCGCAGAGAAGATGGCAAAGCTTACGTCCATCTTCGAAGAGCAGCTGGCGGAGAAAGGCGATAAGCTCTCGGATGAGCTGGATACGCCGCACTTCCGCGACCCGCGCTTGCTGGAGTTTTTGCTCGCGGATGAAGTGCTGGATCTGGTTGAACCGATTATCGGCCCGGACATTATTCTTTGGTCCAGCCATTTTATTTGCAAAGATCCGTACAAGGGCCGACAAACGCCTTGGCACGAAGATTCCGCTTACTGGAATGGACGCTTCGACAAGTACGACAACATCGTGACGATCTGGCTCGCGATTGACCGCAGCAATCAAGAGAACGGCTGTATGCGCGTCATTCCTGGCACTCATCACAACGGATTCTCCGAGTACGAAAGTGTCGATATGGCGATCAACACGTTCCATGCCACGATCAAGAATATCGATGAATCGCAAGCGGTCTACTTCGAACTTGAACCTGGCGAATGCTCGCTGCATGATTCCCGCATCATTCACGGCGCTACTGCAAACACCAGCCCGTACCGCCGCTGCGGCTATACGATGAGATTCTTGTCGGCCGATACGAAGGTCGTTCCGGAGAAGAACGAGAATTGGCAAATCTTCTTGGCGCGCGGTCAGGATCGTGCCGGAAATCAGTACGTGAACGTGAAGTAACTTGTAGCTGTTAGCTATTAGCTAGATGAACAAATGGATGAATGTCAGCCAAGAAAAGAAGCATCGGAAGAGCTTGAACAGCTCTTCCCTTGGCGGTTTCGCACGTCCATTTGCGTAAACGTTTTGACAAAAATGACGAGGAACGGGGGGCTATTATGGCAAATACGATCATGAGCAAGGCCGAGAGAAGAGAAGAACGCTTCGGTTATTTGTTCATTTCGCCCTGGATAATTGGTTTCATCGCTTTCGCCGCTTTTCCGATTGTGGCATCGCTGCTCATTAGCTTTATGAAGTGGGATATTTACCAAGCGCCATCCTGGGTCGGCTGGGACAATTTCAATCATCTCTTCCACGACAAGCTGTTCTACAAGTCGATGCGCGTCACGCTCGTGTACAGCGCATTCGCCATCCCGCTCGGGTTGATCTTCGGACTTGCCTTGTCGCTGCTGCTGAACATGAACATTCGAGGCATCAATACATACCGGACGTTGTTCTACTTGCCTTCCGTCATTTCAGGGGTAGCCATCGCGATGGTGTGGAAGTGGATCTTCAATAGCGACTACGGCCTGCTGAACTACATGCTATCGCTGATCGGCATTCATGGACCGAAGTGGCTGGAGGATCCGAATTGGATTCTGACAACCTATATTATCATGAGTCTTTGGGGTATTGGCGGAAGCGCTATCATCTTTTTGGGCGGCCTGCAAAATATTCCGGGTCATCTGTATGAAGCAGCGAAGATCGACGGTGCGAAGGTGATGCAGCGATTCTCGAAGATTACGCTTCCGCTGCTGACGCCAACCTTGTTCTTCCAGCTTCTCATGGGTATTATCGGCTCGTTCCAAGTATTCACGTCCGCATTCATTATGAATGGCCGCGGCGGCAGCGCCAGCGGCGGCGGACCGGAGAACGAAGGGCTGTTCTACATGCTGTACCTGTACCAAAAGGCGTTCAAATCGTTCGATATGGGCTATGCGTCAGCGATGGCATGGGTTGGCGGATTAATCTCATTCGTTCTTGCCATCATTGTCTATAAATCCCAAGGCAGATGGGTGTTCTACGATGCTGACGACAACAACGGAAAGGGGAGAACGGCATGACCTTCCGCATTCGCAAATTCGCCGGATTGACGGTATCGCATCTCGTGCTCGCGGCGCTGTCGCTCGCCTGCATTATTCCGTTTCTGTGGATGATATCCACCTCTCTGAAGACCAAAGCAGCCATGTGGGAGTTTCCGCCGAAATGGATTCCGAAGAACCCGCTCTGGCACAACTACCATGACGCATTCACGCTGGCGCCGTTCGGCACCTACATTACGAATACGCTTACACTCGAGATTCTTACAATCGCGGGTCAAGTCATATCTTGTACGTTAATCGCATACGGTTTCTCCAGATTCCGTTTCCGCGGACGTGATACATTGTTCTTCCTCATGCTGGCGACGATGCTCATCCCGGAGCAAGTGACGATGATTCCGACGTTCTTGTTCTACAGCAAGCTCGAGTGGATCGATACGTATCTGCCGCTTGTCGTCCCAGCGTTCTTCGGGAATGCGTTCTATGTCTTCTTGATGAGACAGTTTCTGCTGACGATACCGAAGGATCTTGACGAAGCAGCGAAAATCGACGGCGCGAACGAGTTTCAAATCCTGTGGAAGGTGCTTGTTCCGATTCTGAGGCCGTCGCTGACGATTATCGTTGTTTATACGTTTACCGGCGTCTACAACGACTTCCTGTCGCCGCTCATTTATCTTAATTCGCCGGAGAAGTTCACGCTTGCCATCGGACTTGCGAACTTCGTTTCGTCCCGGTCAACCGAATGGAATTTGCTCATGGCTGCATCGACGGTCATATTGCTTCCGCTGCTTGTTATCTATTACATGGCGCAGAAGAATTTGATCGGCGGTATCGCGAGTCTTGGCATTAAAGGTTAACAAGCTGCAATGAAGGAGTGAATTGGGAATGAAAGCAGCCGCGATATTCGGTCCTGGCGATGTCCGGGTGATGGACATTGAGAAGCCGGAGCCAGGTCCCGGGGAGTTATTAGTTGAGGTGAAAGCATGCGGACTCTGTTCCTCGGAGCTTGGCATGTGGGTCGATCCGAATTTCAAGACAGATGATCCGATCTTCTTCGGACATGAGGTAAGCGGAAACGTTGTCGCAGCGGGTGCAGGGGTAAGCAAGTTCGCGGTTGGCGACCGAGTCACCATCTTCACCGATCGAGGGGGCTATGCGGAGTTCGTCACTGTCCCGGAGGATTGGGCGATTAAACTCGCCGATCATGTTCCGTACGACTGGGCACTCGGTGAACCAATCGGATGCGCGATGAACGGAACTTCCAGGTCCGGCATCGAGGTAGGCGATACGGTCGTTCTGATCGGCATCGGCTTCATGGGCGGACTAATCCAGCAAGGCGCGCGCCTGAAGGGAGCGTCCCGCATTATTGCCGTCGATACAAGACCAGAATCGTTCGAGCTGGCTCAGAAGCTTGGCGCAGATCATGTGATCGACGCAAGAGAGGGAAATGCCATTCAGCGTATTCTCGAACTGACCGGCGGAGAAGGAGCCGATGTCGTCATCGAAGCGACCGGTAAGCAAGGCGCGCTCGATATGGCGACCGAAGCGGTGCGAATCCGCGGGCGGCTTGTCATCTTCGGTTACCATCAGGGAGGCAAGCGCACCATTGACGTCCAGGCTTGGAACTGGAAAGGACTCGATGTGATCAATGCGCATGAGAGAGATCCGCAGGCCTATCTCAAGGGGATCAGAACCGGCATGAAGCTGCTCGAAGCCGGGCAGTTAGACATTGCACCGCTGCTCTCTCATTATTTTGAGCTCAAAGATATTAACCATGCTTTTCTGCTTGCGAAGAGTAAACCGGACGGTTTCTTGAAAGCCGTCATCACATTCTAAGGTCAAAGGGGATCTGTAAGCGATGAAAAGATTAAAAGTTGGTTTGGTTGGACTCGGCGAGGTTGCTCAAATTACACATTTGCCTATTTTGGAAAATCTAGCGGATCGTTATGAAATTGCGGCATTATGCGATATTTCGCCTACCCTGCTTCAAGTACTGGGCGAGAAATACCGCGTGACGAATCTATATACAGACTACAAGGCGCTTGCAGCGCAAGAAGATCTCGATGCCGTGTTCGTCCTCAACAGCGATGAATACCATGCGGATTCGGCGATTCATGCGCTCAAGAACCATAAGCATGTGTTGATCGAGAAGCCAATGACGCTCAATCATGCCGATGCGGATGCGATGATCGAGGCGCGCGATGAAGCGGGCGTACAGGTGATGGTCGGTTACATGCGCCGTTTCGCCCCTGCTTTCACAGAGGCACTGGAAGAGATTAAGACGCTCGGACCGATCCAATATGCGAAGGTTCGCGACATTATCGGACCTAACCGCAAGATCATCGATCAATCGAGCACGGTATATCGCTTCACCGATATTCCGAAAGAGCTGATGGAAGAACGCTATACTCGCCGCGCTGCGATGATCAAGGAAGCGATCGGCGAAGTGCCGCAGGATATCTACAACGCGTACGGACTTCTCGCTGGCTTGAACAGCCATGACCTGTCCGCCATGCGCGAGCTGCTCGGCATGCCGAAGCGTGTTGTTTCGGCGGCACAATGGAACGGCGGCGGGTACATAACAGCTATTCTTGAATTCGACGGCTACTACGCGGTATTCGAGACAGGCGTAGACGAGCAATGCCGTTTCGATGCTTCAATCGAGGTAATGGGCAAGTATAAGCAGCTGAATGTCAAATACGATACGCCGTATATTCGCCACCTGCCGACAACGCTGGAAGTGAAGGAAACGGTAGGCGAGCAGTACAACGAGTACGTGAAACGCCCGACGTTGAAGGATCCATACACCGTTGAGCTTGAAACCTTCTACGAGGTTGCCACGCAGAACAAGGCTCCGAAGACGACGATCGAAGACTATAAGCAGGACCTGGAATTGTTCAAAATGATTACGGACGCGCTGCTCGCAAACGAGCCTAAATCGAGTGCGTTGGAGCTTGAAGTTTAAGGAGGGTTTCAGCATGGGCGATTCGATTGGATTGCCGCTTAAGCATTGGGCGTGCGGAGACGTCGTGTACACATTCGGCGAGGAGGATGGACGGCTTCACGCCGTCCAAGTCCGCGGCCGAGGGGTATGGCACGGCGATTTGTCGCTCGATATCGGCGCTGACGGCACATATGGGACGGGGCGGCTTGCCTGGCACAGCTTCGAGGGGGCTAACACGTGGGAGCTTCCTCGGATTGTGCCCGCGGATGGTGAAGGTGCTGAAAGTGCTGAGTCACGGTGGCAATTTGTTGGCTGGGATGAACAGGATGCAGAGGGAAATTCTAGAGAGAGCGTGGGAGGTGCAGCGAGTCTAGTTGCCCGTTACCGGAATGCTGGGCTATCGCTGTCGGTCTGTTATAGTACGTTTGGCGCAAATGCGGCAATCGATGCTGTATTCGAGAATACAGGTACCGAAATTGTCTATGTGAATGGCGTTGCTTTCATGGCGAGCCAGCGGCTTGGATCGGAGGGAACGGAGTTTGATTTCCCGGGCAATGTTCCCTACAAAGTATTCGATGCTTCAGCACTAGACGACAGGTCGCCTGTCGAAACAGGGCTTGTTAATCCGGTTATTAAGCTAAAGTCCAGCGTTGAGCGGACGAACCTCATCTTCGTGGATGAAGAGGAGAAGTGGGGAACCGGCGTCTACCGTGATGGTGAGACGCTGCATCTGGTAAACCTTGCAGCGGTAGAAGCGAATCTGGCACCAGGCGAGAAGCTCGCGTGCGGCACACTCTATATTCAGCCAGTCGGAAGCGGCGATCCATTCGAATTGATTCGCGAGCTGTATATCGGCAAAGGCTGGGTGCCGCCGACGGACGGTCATCGCGAAGGCGTGCTCTATTCCTGCCATCCGCATGGCACGATGGATTCAGACTTCCCGATTAAGCGGGATATGGCTGCTTTTGCAGATGAGCTTCCCGCCCTTCGCGATATGGGCATCGATCATGTGTGGGTGCTGCCGATCTTCGAGCATTTGGAGCGCGGCGTCTATCATCCTACTGATCAGCGCATTGTGGATGAACGCTATGGCGACGACAGGGCTGTCGAAACGTTCAGCCGCAAGCTGCACGAGCTAGGTATGACACTGCTCTTCGATTATGTCCCGCATGGTCCGGAGCTAGAGGATCCGCTCGGCATCGAATTCCGCAGATGGGCATCCCTCCGCAGAGACGGTAATCCGCAGATCGAATGGAATTGCTTGAGCTTTGATATGACCAATCCCGAATACCTGGAATATACGAAGGAGCTCGTCAAGGAGCATGTCCGGCGCTTCGACGTCGACGGCGCTAGGATCGACTGTGCGATGGGCGGCTTAACGAATTGGCGTCCTTACGGCACGAATCGTCCGAGCAACTCGAACTTGAAGGGCGGCATCGAGATCAGCAAAGCGATCCGTGATGGATTCCTCGAAGCGGGCAAGAAGCCGCTCTCGACGCCGGAGAACTTCAATCCGGTGCCGGCGTACGCTCCGTACACCGATGTGTTCTACGATATGGCGCTGTATCGGGTGTTCTTCGAGATGGAGGCGGAAGGCCTCGTGCCGGCTGACTTCGCGCGGGAGCTTACGCGCTGGCTGGAAGCAGAGATGCTGAGCACCGTTCCGGGTTATGTGAAGCTGCGTTTCCTAGGCAATCATGACACGGTTACGTGGGTGTGGAACAAGTCGCGCGCGACTGCTTGGTACGGCGAAGAGCGGGCGAAAGCGCTTTGGGTGCTGCTCAGCTGCATCGACGGCATTCCAATGCTCTATCAAGGTGACGAGGATGCTTCGATCTATCTGAAGGAAGGACCCGTATTAAGAGACTTCTTCCGAGAGCTGTTCCAGATGCGGAGACAGTACCTCAATAACGATTTCACAACGGAATATGAATATACCGGCACGCCTGTTGTCGCCTTCTGGAGGAAGAATGGAGCGGACGCGCGGTTCATCGCTGTTAATCTATCGAATGAACCGGTGACGTTCGCTGTGCCGGCATCGCTAATAGAAGCCGCAATTGTTTACGGAGCTGCGGAAACGAATGTGGTTGCGGATGAGAGTGGCGGGTCTGCCACGATTGGCGCGTATGGAAGCGCGGTTTGGTCAATTTGAGTCGGTTTGAACAGGCAGGCGAGAGCTTACGCTTAAGCGCGAGAGTAATGAACTTCGTAAAGGAGTGTTCTGACGATGGAACTGGAGCTATACGATGTGATCGTCGTTGGAGCAGGCGCCATGGGAATGTCCGCCGGCTACCACGCTGCTAGAGCAGGACGAAGGACGCTGCTGATCGACGCGTACGATCCGCCGCATGCACAAGGTACGCACCATGGCGAAACCCGGATTATCCGCCATGCCTATGGTGAAGGCAGGGCGTACACGCCGATGGCGCTTCGGGCTCAAGCGCTCTGGTATGAACTGGAGCGGGAAACCGGCCGCCGGCTGTTTCTGGAGACGGGCTTCCTTCAAGCCGGCGAACCCGGCTCCCGAATGCTGACCGAAATGCAAGTCAGCGCCAAGGAGCACGGGCTTCCCGTTGAGGTGCTGGACAGCAGTGAGATGAAGCTGCGATGGCCCGGATTGGCACTGCCAGAGTCGTTCGTCGGCTGTTACGAAGCGGACAGCGGCGTGCTGCTCAGCGAAGCTTGCGTTCAAGCCTATCGGGATGCGGCTGTCGCGCTCGGTGCTACAATGCTGCCGAACACACCGGTAATCGCAATCCATCCGGATGCAGAAGGCGCGGAGGTTGTTACTGCGGCTGGTACATATAGAGCAAAGTCCCTTATCTTGACGGCAGGCAAATTCGCCGGTCCGATGCTGGCGAAGCTCGGCTTGAACGAGATGCCGCTGTCGCCGCTTCGCAAGACGGTGGAATGGTTCAAGCCGCTTACCGAGGATTACTCGCCGGACCGATTCCCGGCCTTTCTGTTCGATCTCCCCGAAGGCATCTTCTTCGGCTTCCCGGATATCAGCGGCGAAGGAGTGAAAGCAGGGCGACATGACGGTTTAGTGAGACCGATGCCGGAAGACGGCGTGCTGCTGCCTCACGGTACGTTCGAAGACGACGGCCGCGACTGCGCTGCATACGTTGCGCGCTATATGCCCGGCGTCGAGCCGACAATCATCAAAGGCAGCTCCTGCACCTATACAATGACGCCGGATGAGCACTTCATTCTCGACCGTCATCCGGATTATCCGCATATCGCGATTGGGGCAGGCTTCTCCGGCCATGGCTTCAAATTCGCCAGTGCAAACGGCGAGATATTAGCGAAGCTGGCCGCGGGAGATGACCCAGGCTTCGATCTTTCTTTATTTACACTGCATCGCTTTAATCCTTAAACGCTGGAACGCTGAAAGAAAGGGTGAAACGAATATGGAACGCGGCATATATTTCGACGCTTGGTACCGGGATGAACATTGCTTCCATCCGAGCTTGCCGATGCGGAGAACGCAAATGGTAGAAGATCTGAGAGATTACGAGGCGACGCTGCTCGTCTGGTCCGCTCTAGGCGGCGGCAGCCTGTCGCTCCCTTATTTGGAAGAAGAGGCGTACGGTGAAGTGCCGCAGCGCCTTCGCGTTTATGGCTACATGAACGACCAGGAATTTATCCGCGAATGCGATAAGCACGGCATCAAGGTGTTCGGCGTCGTGTTCGAGGTGCAAGGCTGGGAGTTCCCCGCGGAAATTAGCGAAGACGAGACTCAGCTGCTCAGCTTGAATATTCTCCGCGGCGAAGGCAACAAAACGTGGTACGGCTTGCGCGAGTTCAGCCAGGACAAATATCCGAAGCTGTTCAAGAAGACGTTCCGCGATTACTTCCCGGATGGTCTCACGAACAGCGACGGCGAGCAGGTGACCGACCTGTGGGAAGAATGCGCAGCGCGCAAATGGGACGGCACGGCTGTACATGCAGCATGGGTCGAAGTAGTTGGGCACGAGCAAATCTGCTATCAAATGTGCCGCAACAATCCGGTATGGCGGGCCTATTTGAAGAAGATCATCGAGATTCAGATCGACGCGGGCGTTCATGGCGTTCATCTGGATGAATGCGAGCTGCCGATTACGGCGATCAATTATGGCGGCTGCTTCTGCAAAGACTGCATGAAGCCGTTTAACGCATATTTGAAGGAACGCCAGCAGCTTGGATTGCTGCCGGCTGAATTTGCCGACACCGATTTCGACACGTTCCACTATGGCGAATATATCAAGGCGAACGGCATTGATTTCCCTGGACCGAATCGCGGGGCGATCCCGTTGTTCTCGGACTATTTTCAATTCCAGATGAAAATTATGACCGGTTACTTCAAAGAGCTGACCGACTATGTCCGCGCTTACGGCAAGTCCAAAGGACGCGACGTTCTGGTGTCAGGGAACTTCTTCCACGTCATGCACCAGTACATGCCGCTGCAGCCGGAAGTGGACATTATCGCGACGGAAATGCGCAATACGCTGTACCGTCAAGCGTACTGGTACCGCTATGCGAACGGCTTCGCCGGCGGCAAGCCGATGACGGTCGTCGAGAACCCATACGGGGGCATCGTGCCGGAGCTGCTTGAGAACTTGAAGAGCGGCCGCATGGCCGAGCAATTCCAGCTCATGCTGCTCGAGGCGACGACGTTCGGCTGCAATCTGTCGATTCCGTACGGCGGTTGGATGGGCAACACGATCCGCGACGCGTTCTATGCGCCGAAAGAGCCGACGATGGCGGTGCAGCAGTTCCTCAAGAAAAATGATCACTTGATCTCGAACATCTCCGGTGCCGAGATCGCGGTTAACTATAGCTATCCAAGCTACTGGCATCGGGAGAATGATGCCGTAGGCGATGACGGCGACCAAGCGACGATGCTGTCATCCACGGTGAACAAGGACGTCATCATGCCGTTCTGGGACATTATCCGCCAGATGAGCAAGCAGCATGTGCCGTACGATGTCATCATCTCGGATGATGGGGAGCTGTTCCAAGACGAGTTCACGTTGGAGCGTCTCTCCAAGTACAAGTGCCTCGTGCTGCCGGACAATGACATTATGACCGCGAAGCAGCTGGCGACAGTGCTTGAGTATCTAGACGCAGCAGAAGTAAACGGAGGAGGCGGCGGCAAAGTCGTCGTGTACGGTCGACTCGCGAATAACGGCAGCGAGGAAGCGCGTATGCTTGCTGCACGCGTTCTTGCACATCCGGGCACGCAGCTTTGCGAGGAGTCTGACAAGCTGTACGGCTTCATTACCGCGATTCGCGGCATGCTGCCGGACGCCAAGTTCCAGATCGAAGTCGATGGAACACCGGACATTGGTATTAATCCACATGCGCTTGAGAACGGCGGCTTAGCGATTCATCTTGTGAACTATCGCTTCGACCGTCAGCAGGATCGCGTCGTTCCTATTACGACCGCGTTCCGTATGCGGACGCCGCGAGCAGTAACGGAAGTAGCCGTTCATACGCTGAACGGTGAAGCCATTCAAGCCGAATGGCGCTACGATTCCGATTCTGACGCCGATGCTGGCGGCTATCTATCCGTACAAATCGCCGAGCTGCCGCTCTACGCGCTCGTTGAATGCAGGATGGTGTAGCCAATGAAATTGCTGCGCGTGAAATCATTGTGGGAGTATGTCTCTTTCGAAGGATCACCGCTTGCGATCAGGCTGGGCCAGGATAGCGGTGCGCTCTTCGCGCGAATTGCGGAAGCCGGATACGGGGCGGTCGAAAGTCCGCTCCCTGTACCCGAACAAGAGGAGCTATTCAAAGAACTGCTGCGAACGAACGGGCTTCGCTTCATTGCTCAAACCCTGACGGATGGACCTGACCATGCGGCTTCGTTCCGGGCACAGGCCGAGCGCGCGGCTTCATTTGACCCGATGTTCCTCGTATCGCAAAGTGCTAAGGACAGTGACTCCCTCAGCGACCAGCTGCACTACTTCGAGCAGGCGCTGCAGACGGAAGCTGCGATTGGACTTGCGGTTGCGCATGAAACGCATCGCGGGCGGGCGCTCTATACCCCGTGGAACGCGACGGAGTTGCTAAACAGGCTGGCTTCGCTCAAGCTTAACGCGGATTTCAGCCACTGGTGCTGCGTGACGGAATCGCTTCTAGAAGGTCATGCGAGTGCGCTCCAACTAGCCTGCAGCAGGTCCATTCATATTCACGGACGAGTCGGACATGCCGAAGGGCCGCAGGTTGCGGACCCCCGTGCACCGGAATACGCTCGTGAGCTGGCGGTTCACGAAGCGTGGTGGAAGCAAATCGTATGCGCAAGGCTCGCTGCAGGCGCAGATACGATTACGTTCACTCCGGAGTTCGGACCTCCGGGTTATATGCCGACATTGCCTTTTACAAGGCAGCCGGTTGCGAATCTATGGGAAGTCAACCTGTGGATGGCAGAGCGTTTCGAAGCGCTCGCAATGACATGGGCGGAGGAATTCGCGCGAGAAGGAGCGGTGGAGCATGAGTAAAGGGACTAGCACGGCGGAAGCTCGGCAGTGGACGATCGAGAAGCTTGCAGAGATCGGCGTCGTGCTTACGGAAGACGAGAAACAACAGGTCGAAGTGGCGGATATGGGGCTTGGAGAGCTGGCGTTAAGCGGTCTTCAGCTCATTACCTATATCAACAACGAGCGGTACTGTGCCAAGGATCTAGTGCTGATGCCAGGCCAGACTTGTCCGGAGCATCTTCATCCGCCGCTCTCGGCAGACAATCCAGGCAAGATGGAGACGTTCCGCTGCCGCTCCGGCGTCGTGTATCTATACGTGGAAGGGGAGGAAACGCCGAATCGCAAAGCGAGTCCTCCAGCAGGATGCGAGTGCTATTATACGGTTTTCCATGAGATCGAGCTTCATCCCGGGGAGCAGTATACGATTAAGCCGAACACGCTTCATTGGTTTCAAGCGGGGGCAGAAGGCGCGATCGTATCGGAATTCTCGAGCACAAGCCATGATGAATCGGATATTTTCACCGACCCTCGCATTCAGCGTTTGCCGGTTGAAAGTTAGTACCCTTAAAGTCCACTCCCCGCGATGAAGGTGGGATACGATGAAAGCGACCATTAAGGAAGTAGCCAAAGAAGCGGGAGTGTCGATATCGACGGTCTCACGCGTGCTCAATGGCAGAGACAGAGTAAGCCGCCATACGATTAATCGCGTTCGGGAAGTAATCGATCGCCTGCAGTTTCAGCCGGACTTCGTCGCGCGCACGATGATTATGAAGAAGACGAGTACGATCGGACTCGTTGTCCCCCAGCTGTCCAACGAATATTGGGCATTCATTTCCGAAGTCATTCAAGATGAGCTGTGGGCGCATGGCTATACGACGCTGATCTGCTCGACAGACAATGAGCCGGAGAAGGACAGCGCATATCTGAAAATGTGCCTCGAGCGTCGGATGGATGGCGTCATCTACTGCTCCTCTCCGCATTACGGCGCGGAAACAAACGAGCAGATTGACGCGCTGAAGGCAGCCGGTGTGCCGATTGTCTCCCTTGACCCAAGCATATTAGGCGTAAGCTGCGTTGTCGGTGATCATATGCAAGGCACGCTCACGGCGGTGGAGCATTTGATCCAGTGCGGCTATAACCGTATCGCATATATCGGCGGGCCGGCGGTTTCGATCGAGCGTGAGTTCGGTTACCGCAAGGCGCTTATGATGTATGGCTATCAGGTGGACGAAGGGCTGATCCGGCTAGTGAAAGGCCAATCGTTCGCGGACGGCTATGAGGGGCTGCAATCGCTAAGAGCGACAGGCATTTCGTTCGATGCCCTGTTCTGCGGCAATGATCTGCTTGCATTCGGCGCGATTAAGGCAATGGAAGAAGCGGGCATCCGTGTCCCGGAGGACGTTGCCGTCATTGGCTTTGACGATATTTTCTCGGCGCGGCTGTTCAAGCCTGCCCTGACCACCGTGAGGCAGCCGATTCAGGACATCGGGCAAGAGCTCGTTAATCTCTTGCTCCTAGCATTAGAAACAGAGCCGGAGAGGCGTACGGTACGCAAAATCGTCATTCCGACGGAACTGATCATCAGAGAAAGCTCAGGCACTGGGCCCAAGAGATTCTAGCAAAGATTCTAGTAAGAGATTCTAGCAAAAGGACTGCCTTTATCCGAATGCCGCCTCGCTAAAAGCGTGAGCGGTATTCGTTTCATATCAGGGGAGCGTGACGTGACGTGATGAAGACGATTAAAGTTGGAGTCGTAGGCATTGGGGCAATTGCGCATATTTTTCATCTGCCTAACTATAAGAATCACCCGCAAGTGGAGCTGGCGGCGGTCGCGGACATTGACTTCGGACGTGCGCAGCAGGCGGCCGAGCAATGGGGAGCAGCGGCATATCCGTCAGCGGAAGCGATGTTCCGGGAAGCCGGGCTTGATGCGGTGAGTATCTGCACGTTTAATACAAGCCACGCGGAGCTCGCGATAGCAGCGCTCGAAGCGGGGCTCGACGTGCTCGTAGAGAAGCCGATGACGGCCACAGCCGAGGAAGCAGTGAGTCTCGTCGAAACGGCAGAACGTACGGGGCGCATTCTGATGGTCGGCATGAGCAGCCGTTATCGCTATGATGTTCGCGCGCTGAAGGGCATTGCGGAGTCGGGCGAGCTTGGCGAGATCTATTTTGCCAAGGCAAGAATCATTCGCCGCCGCGGCGTGCCGAAAGGCTGGTTTACCTCGAAGGAGCTGTCTGGCGGCGGACCGATGATGGATATCGGCGTTCATGCGCTCGACGCGGTATGGTGGCTGATGGGGATGCCGGAGCCGAAGAATGTGCTCGGCAAGCTGTTCCATCGGATCGCCCCGTACGAGACGAGAGTGAATGGCTTCTATGAAGCGGCGTCGGAGGATAACAAAGCCGAGGGAATCTATGACGTAGAAGATTTCGGTACGGCGTATATTACGTTCGCGAACGGCGCGGCATTGACGGTTGAGGCGAGCTGGGCAGCTAATGGAGCGCAGGATGATGCGATGAAGATCGAGCTGTACGGCACGAAAGGCGGTGCAAGTCTGGATCCGCTGTTCCTGTTCACGGAATCGAATCTCGTGCCTGTTGAAAGCAGCTTAAAGGTGGAAAGCAACGATTATTACAAAGAGGAAATTGATCATTTTGTCCAGTGCGTGACTCGTCGGGAGCAGCCGGTTTCGGATGCGCGTCAAGGGCTGACGATTATGCGGATATTGGATGCGATCCGAGTTTCCTCCGAAACGAATCATGCTGCACGAGCAGCGAGCGTGGAGCAATGAGGCGCGTCTATGCGGGCGTTGATGTCGGCGGAACGGGCACGGTAATCGGTCTATTCGACGAACAGCGCCATATACTTGCCAAAGTGCAGCTAGATACGCTTGGCAGTAAACGGGAACGGTTTGGAGATGTGGATGCTTATACGAAGCTGGTTGCTCATCATATACGGGATGCTGCAGCGCAGCTGCCAGGGGATTCGGCGACGCTTGTGGCCGCAGGCTTCGGTATCCCGGGTCAAGTGAACCCCGAGGATGGCGTCGTATCGGATGCGACGAATCTCGGCTGGGGGCATGTTCCTTTTGCATGGATCATGGAGGATCTGCTTCAGGTTCCCGTTCGGATCGACCACGATGTTCGCACGTTCGCGAAGGGCGAGCTGATGGCAGGCGCCGCTCGAGGACGGAGTCATGCGATCTGCCTGACGATCGGGACGGGCATCGCCGCTGCGATTGCCATAGATGGAAAACTCGTTCGCGGCGGTCATAACCTTGCTGGCGAGATCGGTCATGATGTTGTCGCTACTCTGACACGCCGGTGCCCATGCGGGAAGGTCGGTTGCCTCGAGACCGTCGTTTCGGGTCCTGGCATCTCGCGTCTTGCTGCAGCAGCCGGTTTGACCAGCTGGCAGAACGAAGGCGAAGGCGGCATCCCAACAGCCGAAGATGTCGCCCGGCACTGCTCGGATAACAATGAGCAAGCGCTTGGTATTTATCGTTACGCCGCTGAACTGCTGGCGGAGAAGCTGGAAACGGCAGTTGCGCTGCTCGATCCGGAAGTGATTGTAATCGGTGGCGGTGTCGCAAAGGCAGGGGAGCCGCTTTTCGGGCCGATTCGGACCCGGCTGCATGATCGGTTTCCTTGGCTGAGAGGCAAGCTGACTGTCGTGCAGGCAGAGCTGGGAGATGAAGCGGCATTGATCGGCGCTTTCCATCATGTGTTTCAAGTGTAGAAAGGAGCTGCGAATGACGTGAACTTGGCAACGAAGGCTTATGTGAATGCTCAGATTTATACCGGTTACGAGCTGATTAACGGCGGGGGATTCATTACAAGTGGAGACGGAACGATTGTTTCTGTCGGCAGCCCGAGTTTGATAGAATCAGAAGTAGAGAAAGCGGATCGCGTCACAGATTTGGATGGCAAAATCGTTCTGCCCGGCTTCGTCGATGTTCACGTGCATGGCGGAGGCGGCTACAGTCTGCCTCGCGGGGAGCCGGAGGACTTCCGAGGTGCAGCGAAATACCATGCCGCGCACGGTACAACCTCGATGCTTGCAACGACCGACGGGGCAATTGAACCGACAACGCTTGGGATGCTGCGCAATGCGCTGCAGGCTCAGACGGACAGGACTAATGACGGTGCCGACTATATCGGCGTTCATTTGGAAGGTCCGTTTCTGAACCCGATTCGCAAAGGCGCATTCGACGAGTCGCTGCTCCATCCGCCGGATCAGGGCGAGATGGAGCGGTACATCGAGGCTTCCGGCGGCACGATCCGCCTCATTACGGTCGCTCCCGAGCTCGCTGGCGGCGAATCCTTCGTGAAGTGGTTGACTGCTCAAGGGATCCGCGTATCGATCGGGCATTCAAATGCTACCTATGAACAGTCGCTTCAGGCAATCGAGTGGGGCGCGCGCCATACGACCCATCATTTTAACGGGATGAGTCCATTCCATCATCGCGATCCGGGTGTTGCAGGTGCGGGGATGACGCAGCCGAGCTTGACGACGGAGCTGATTGCCGATGGCATTCATGTTCATCCGGCGGCGGTCCGGTTCTTATTCGACCTGAAAGGCGCATGGAATGTCTGCGTCATTACGGACGCGGTTCTCCAAGCAGGTCTGCCCGATGGCGATTACGGAGAAACGGTCGTCTCTGAAGGCAAAATCTATCTGAAAGGAACCGAGACGCTGGCAGGCAGCTCGGCTACGATGCTCGAATCGCTGCGTCGTGTCCTGGACTATACCGGGCGCTCGCTCGGTAACGTGCTCCCGTCCATTACCATCGTTCCCGCACGAGAAGCGGGGGCGGATAAGCGCAAAGGCTCGCTGTCAGCAGGGCTTGATGCCGACTTTCTCGTTCTGGACGAACAGCTGAATTTACTAGAGACGTATGTCCGAGGGCACCGCGTCTATCAGAAGGAGGAATGAATCTATGCTTAGAATCGGCATTATTGGAGCGGGCATGATGGGAGGAACTCATGCTTCCGCGTATGCCAACATCGACGGCGTGGAGCTTGTCGGCTTGGCAGATGCAAGAATAGAAGCTGCTCAGAAGCTGGCAGCCGAGCATGGCGCTAGAAGCTACGCTTCCTTGGAGGAGCTGATGGAGGCAGAGAACCCGGATATCATTGATATTTGCTTGCCTACTGATCTGCATAAGGCACATGTCTTATATGCAGCCTCTTGCGGGAAGCATGTATTCTGCGAGAAACCGATCGCGATGTCAGTGGAGGATGCGCTCGAAATGACAGAGGCTTGCCGCGCAGCCGGGGTCACGTTCATGATCGGCCATGCGCTGCGCTTCTCTCCAGACTATCAGATGGCGAAACGAATCGTAGAAGATGGGAAACTTGGCACCGTCGGCACGGTTCGGATGATTCGTGAAGGCGCGCCTCCTGGATGGTCGGCATGGTTCAAAGACAAGTCCCGGTCCGGAGGCGTCATCGTCGATCTCGGCATTCATGAGCTGGATTGGCTGCAGTCCGCATTCGGCGAGCCGCAGCGGGTTTATGCCAAGATTGCAGAGGAAGGACTTCCTGGCGAGCACGCCTTCGTCTCGATTCGGATGAAGAGCGGCGTCATCGCGCATCTAACGGCGAGCTGGGCGCTGCCGGACGGATTCCGATCCTTCCTTGAGCTGGCGGGAACAGAAGGCGTGCTGAAGCTGGATTCGGATGACCATAAGCCGATTGCCGTCACGCGCAAAGGTAATGGTGCTGGTGCTGATGCGGAGCTGCCATCGTCATCGTGGGAGAGTCCGCTGAGTCGTTCGCCTTATGAGGTAGAGCTGCGGCATTTTGTAGACTGTGTGCGCACGGGAACCGAGCCTCTCATTACGGGTGCAGATGCTGCGAGGTCGCTAGCGTTAGCGCTTGCGGCTGTTCGATCCGCACAGACTGGCGAAGTCATCACATTCGAATAGAGGAGGAGGACAACGGATGAGAATCGGAATGATAAGCTTCGCCCACATGCACGCATGGTCTTATGCGCATGCGATAAAGCGCAATCCACACGCCGAGTTGGTGGGTATATTCGATGATGATACGGAGCGCGGCCAGCGTATGGCAGCGGAGTTCGGCACAGCTTGGTTCGCGTCCGAGGACGAGCTCCTTGCATCCGTGGATGCGGTTATCGTCTGCTCGGAGAATAGCAAGCACGCGGCTTATACAATTGCTGCAGCTAAGCAAGGTAAGCATATTCTATGCGAGAAACCGATTGCCACGAACATAGAGGATGCCAAAGCGATGATTGCTACCGCTGAACAGGCCGGCGTACAGCTGATGATCGCCTTCCCTTGCAGATTCAGCACGGTAGCGCAGCGGATGAAGGAGCGCATCGCATCCGGCGAGCTCGGCCGAATCGTAGCCTTCGGAGGAACGAATCGCGGCTCCATGCCATGGGGCTGGTTCGCAGACAAGGAGCTGGCGGGCGGCGGTGCCGTTATGGACCATACCGTGCACGTGCTCGACGTGATGCGCTGGTATATGCCAGGCGCTGAAGTGACGGAAGTGTACGCGGAAGTCGATAATCGATTCCATCTCGATGCCGGGATTGACGACTGCGGACTGTTGACGTTCTCTTTTGACAACGGCGTTATCGCTTCGCTCGATCCGTCCTGGTCACGCCCTCGCTCGAACCCGACGTGGGGCGATCTAACGCTGGACCTTGTCGGTACCGAAGGCAGCGCGAAGGTGGATCTCTACAAGCAGAACATGACGCTCCACTCTGACGATACGATGAAGACGACGGCGCCTTTCTGGGGCGATGACCCGGACCAAGGGCTTATTGATCATTTTGTCGACTGCGTGATCTCTGGGAAGCCGGTTTCCGTGACAGGGGTAGACGGACTGCGGGCGATGGAGGTTGGTCTCGCTGCATATCAATCCGGGGAGCTGGGTAAGCCGGTGAAAATAGAAAGATAGATAGCTGAGAGAGCTGAGAGAGCTGAGAGAGCTGAGAGAGGCAAAACCCTCTCTCAGGGCCGAGAATACCAAGTTTTTGAGGAACTAGTTTAAGTAAAGAAGCTTCAGTTATGCGCAGCCTCTGAGCAGTCAGGGGCTTTTTCCATTGGTATTGAAATGCTAATTTTAGGAAAACGTATTGACTTGGAGTTAACTCCAGACTGTACACTTTGGTAGTGCGTAGTTGAATCATCCAAAACATTCTAGGGAAGCAGGAAAATATGAGATGGAATATGTGAAATTGGGCAATACAGGGCTGGATGTTTCCCGTCTTTGCCTGGGCTGTATGAGCTTTGGCGATGCAACGCGGTGGAATCATCCGTGGGTACTTAATGAAGAGAACAGCCGTCCGGTTATCAAGAGAGCGCTCGATCTGGGCATTAATTTCTTTGACACGGCGAATGTGTACGGGATTGGATCAAGCGAAGAAATCGTTGGACGAGCGTTGAAGGATTACGCCAATCGGGATGAAATTGTCCTTGCGACGAAGGTGTTCTTCCGCATGCAGGATGGTCCTAATGGAGCAGGGCTGTCGCGCAAAGCGATAATGAGCCAAATCGATGCCAGTCTGAAGCGACTGGGCACAGACTATGTGGACCTGTACCAAATTCATCGCTGGGATTACTACACACCGATCGAAGAAACGATGGAAGCGCTGCACGATGTTGTGAAGGCGGGAAAAGCGAGATATATCGGCGCATCCGCTATGTACGCATGGCAATTTCAGAAGGCGCTTCATGTCGCTGAACAGCATGGCTGGACACGTTTTGTAGCGATGCAAAATCATATGAATCTGATGTACCGTGAAGAAGAAAGAGAAATGATGCCGCTGTGCGTCGCTGAGCAAATCGGAGTGATTCCGTACAGCCCGATCGCTTCAGGCCGCCTGGTTCGCGATCCGTCCGTAACGACATTCCGCTCCGAAACGGACCCCGCTCAGAAGATGAAATATGATCCAACTTTTGAGACAGACCGGTTCATTATTGACAGGGTCGCAGAGGTCGCAGAAAAGCGCGGCGTTCCACGTGTTCAAGTTGCGCTTGCTTGGCTGCTGCAGAAGAAGCAGGTAGCATCTCCGATCATCGGTGTAACGAGCATAGAGCAGCTTGAAGAGATGATGGGAGCTCTTTCCTTAACGTTGACCTCAGATGAAATTAATTTCCTTGAAGAGCTGTACGTTCCTCACCGCGTAGTTGGGGCACTATAAAACCTATATGGAGATTCATGCATCCGGATGACGTCCATCGTTCAACGGAGCGGATCCGTGACGTCATGCAGACGGACGAGCCCAATGAATTTGAAGAGTGCTGCCTCATCGACATCAATGGCAATACCATTGACGTGGAAGCCTCCAGTACCCGCATTCGCAACTACCCCGGCAGAGGTACAGTCGTCCAGAGCGTCTTTCGCGATATACGCGGGCGGAAGAAGGAGGAGGAGGCGCTTATCCATTCGGAGAAGCTCTCCGTTGCCGGACAGATGGCTGCAGGCATTGCACATGAGATCCGCAATCCGCTGACGTCTCTGATCGGTTTCTCGAAGTTTCTGAAGACGAAGATTGATAAGTATCATGAGTACTTCGACTACAAGCAGACAGCACGCAAAGGCAAAGGCAAAGGCAAAGGCAAAGGCACAGGCAAAGGCAAAGGCAAAAAGGCGGTACTTAACCTAAAAAGTTGCCAGCATAGCTCATCTCCCTCCGGCTAACGCTATAACCGGACCGCCAAGAGTGGTCCCTTACGAAACGGAGGATGAGACACATGCAGCGGAAATTTGCAATGCTGGCAGCCGGCGCATTGTTGACAACGATGTTGGCAGGGTGTGGGGAGAAGCAGGGCGATTTGGGTAACCGTAATATCCGGGGCAATAGTGTAGCTTATGATATGAATGGCAATCGGATCATTCATTCCAGATTTGCGAATGATCAGATGAACGAGATGAACCGGGTAGACGGCCACCGCTTGAACAGCAACAACATTATCGGGCTTCATAAGAACTACCGCCTGGAGATGAGCGATTCCATTGCCACGCGGCTTCAAGCGATGCCCGAAGTGAACAAAGCATATGTCATGATGACGGATGACAATGCTTATGTCGCGGTTTCGCTCAAAGACAACCGCGATGTAACGGCAAAGGGAACGCATCCAAGAGCAATGAGCTTCTCGGCAGCCCCAACGCCGCTCAGCCGTACGCAGCAAGCATACCAGCGTCCGTATCTGTCGATTAGATCGATGGGTACCTCCGGTATGAAGATGACTGCTACATCGGGCACGTCGATGAGCAAGACCAAGGGCACACGAGCAAGCTCAATTTCAACGCCGAACATGCTGACGGGCCACAAGAACTACCGTGCACAAAGTGCGATGCCGTTCTCGACGACACGGATGCTTACGAACAATAATACATCGACGACGGCAACAGGCGATCTGAAGACTCGGATAGCCAATGAAGTCAAAGCGATGGCACCGCAAATTAAAAATGTTTACGTGTCTGCGAACCCGGACTTCGTCGACCGTATGACTGGCTATGCGAATGATGTGAAGCTTGGTCACCCGATCCAAGGCTTCATCGCAGAGTTCAACGCCATGGTCGATCGTATTTTCCCAGCTCGCAGATAGCACATAGTACGTAAGCACGGTCTTATCCCTTACTATTCGCAAACGGAGAGCAACTGATTCGCCAGGTTAGCGAATCAGTTGTTTTCTTTCATTCGTGCTCGATTCGGTCCGTCACGATAGTGGAGCAGAATTGGCTAAAGCTGGTGCCAAGCTTCTTCTTGAACATGCGGCCGAATGTATGTACATCGGAGTAGCCGACAGCGTTCGCGATCTCGCTGATGGACATATTCGTTTGAATGGCAAGCTCTTTGGCTCGCTCAATGCGCACACGCGTTAAATAATCGAAAGGCGTAATGCCGAAGGCAGAACGAAACTTGAGAATAATATAGTTACGGCTTAAGCCCGACAGCTGCTCAAGCTCATGATGCTGGATGTCTTGATTGTAATGATCGGCGATATAGTTGCGGACGAGGACCATTTTCGTTTTGATCTTGTGCTGAGGTTCTGTCTTCGTCTCCTGCTCCTGCTTCCAGCCGGACAACTCGCCAAGAATGCGCATCAATAATCCCTGGCACTGCGCATGGTGGGCAAGCCCTGGCTGCTGATAGTGCGTGATCAGCTGCGTAAGCATCGTCTCTATATCATGCCCGGCAAAGTTGCCGAGGTAGCGATTAGATCCTAGCAACTGCTCCACCGGATAAGGGATATCGCCAAATTCGAACAGAATCGAGATACAGATGTATTTTTCATTCGGGATTGTATGGACTTCGTGGATTTGCTGCGGTGAATGATAGATGAGATCGCCGCGTCTCGTAATGTAAGTCTGACCTTCAATCGTATACGAAGCAGCGCCTTCTACGACATATTGAAACTGATAGCTGCTCAGCATTCGGCTCGGAATATGCCACTGCGATGGTGCGTGAAACAGATGGCCAAGCGTAATATACGGCGGGTGAAAATACGACCCTTCCGCATGCTCGGGCAGCGGATGATGATATAGCGGAACCTTGGACAATTGGGAATCACCTCTTACATAGCACAATGGCAGATTCGTGTGATTTCGGCAACCTCTTTGTTACTTTTAACTACTTACTTGGATGGCCCGTTCCCTTATACTTACAAGTATAAGAGCAAGTTATTATACACTTGGGAGCGATTAGTGATGGGTGTGATCGATATCAAGCTACCTCACGTTGATGCGGTTGTGCAAGATGTTATTACCGAAGAACAAGCGCAATTTTTCTTGGAAAATGGTTTTCTCGTAATTCGCAATGTCATTCGCGGTGAAGAGCTGAGCCTCGCGCAGGCAGAGATGCAGAAGCTTGTCGATCAGGGGATGGCGGAGGAACTGGATCATCCCGATTTCATGTACGGTGTCGGTGTGAAATCAGGCCAGCCGATACTGCGCCGAGTGGAGTATGTCATTGAGAAAAGCGATCCGATGAAGGTGCTGCTGGGACATCCGTTTATTTTGCGGACGGTGGAGAAGCTGCAAGGCGTGAACTTCATCCCGACATGGGATTCGATGGTGCTGAAAGCGCCGAACGAAGGGGTCATCGTGCCATGGCATCGTGACGCTGCCGTTCCGGAGGGCTGCACCGATCCGCGGCCAATCTTCAATGTCGATTTCTATCTCGATGAAGCCGATCTGCAGACTTGCCTGTGGGTTATTCCGGGAACGAATCGCTGGAGCGCGGAAGAAGCGGACAATCGCATCAAGCAGCCGGGCTTCTCGACGGACGATGCGATCCCAGTGCCGATGCAGCCTGGCGATGTCATTCTGCACAACATCGAAGTGCTGCACGGATCGCCTGCAGGCGACGGCAATCCGCTGCGCCGCACCGTGTACTACGAGTTCCGCCCCGGTGAAATCGAGGCCGAGTTCGGCCCGCACACGCTCGAGTACCTCGCGCTGAAACAGCATATGCTGTACGATTGCATCGAGCGCCGCAAGCAAGCGGCGTATACGCAGGGCGAGACGCCATTCGAATACAAGCCGCAAGGCGGCTTCGCGATTCACGAAGCGAAGAAGCCGGAGCAGTATCGCTATGCGCATGGGGATTATTGGCGGCGTAAGGTGGAGTTCGTGCAAAGGCAAGGCAGGAGCAAGGATAGGAACTAAGACACCAGTCCCTTGGGGGGCTGGCTTTTTTAAGGTTCTATTTAGCTAAATAACGATTATATGGTCCGTTAACTTGCAGTAATATGTAATTTTGAGCGATTAACGACTCTGTAATCCGATAAACGCCGTTTATTAACTTAATCAAAGAACCCTCTGTCATTAAGATGACAGAGGGTTCTTTGACCTAACAGCGTAGTTAGTTATTATGCGACGTATATAGTTCCAATTGATGCAGATCAATTATAAATCCATACTTTTTTAAAATATCTAGCCCAAGTAGCCCTTTATGATGTCGTGGTAGCATTCCAACATCAATTTCTACTTCCGTAAGTCGCACCTTATCAATGAAAATCTCATCTAATATCTTGGTGTAGAACGCAACAGAACCACCGATCCCATATGTCAGCAGTTGCCCATCGTAGTTAAACCTCATGATTCACGCCTTACTCGCAAGAGTGGATCCTTCCGAAGATGAATAACACAATCCTTATTAGCAGTGTGATATACGATACTTCCAGGATCAGCACTGAAGAACTCTTTGGTAGTCTTCTCATCAGGTACAGCCCGGATCGGGGCTACCTCAGTGATAAGTTTTTTATCATCATACTCTCGGTAATCAAGAATGGATATCAGTACAAATTGGTCAGGGAATAATTCTCGTACTTGCTGCCATTTCATGCTCAGCCCTCCCATTTGAATAACCTTAGTGGTTGTCCTCATTTTACCATAATTACATCTCCAAATGGAGCTGTACGTTTCCGACAGGGACAACTGCAATACGACAAATACCCGCCCATTTTTCTAGACATACCGCACCACTACAGGCGCCTGATCATAAGATAATTTGACTGTATCCCTTAACCTTGTTAAACCATAAAAACCCGAGCAAGGAGGGGTGACAAAATTAATGGGTAGCGACCAGAAGAGCAAGTTTCTTTTAACACATCGTGAACGCGAAGTTTTCGAGCTGCTTGTACAGGATAAAACGACAAGAGATATCGCGCAGCAGCTGTTTATCAGCGAGAAAACTGTTCGAAACCACATTTCCAACGTCATGCAAAAGTTGAACGTTAAAGGTCGTTCACAAGCGGTTGTCGAGCTTATAAAGCTTGGGGAGTTAAAGATTTGACACAGTTTTCCACCGCATACCTTGCTCAGCCTTCTAGCATCGACTCCGGTTCTCCGGGGACGGCGCAAGAAGGCTTTTTGACCTTTCTCATTTTTACATAAAAATAGCCAAACATATATTGTGTAACATTTTCTGAATATGATACATTATTTACTAATTAAGACGTCTGATTGTACGGGAGTGGATGGACATCACCTTAACGGCAAGACAACTCGAAATATTGAAGTTTGTGAAGCTGCATGCCCCGATAACGGGCGATCAACTGGCAGAAATGCTGGGGACGGGCAAACCGACGCTGCGCGCGGATCTATCCTTGCTCGTTATGCTGCGGCTGCTCGAAGCGAAGCCGAGAGTCGGGTATTTTCCGGGTGCGGCGGTAGGTAGCCAGGACCAGTCGCTGAAGCGCTGGGCGGATGCCTACGTGAAGGATGTGCAAGGACTGCCGAACAGCGTAATGGAGACAGCGACTGTACAGGATGCGGTTATCTCTCTGTTCATGGGGAATGCGGAGGCGCTGACCGTTATCGATGCGAACCGGCATTTGGTCGGTGTCGTTACGCCGAAGGAACTGCTTAAGGTCACGCTCGGAAATGCGAGTGCATCAGCGCTGCCAGTCAGCATGGCGATGGCGAGAATTCCTGCGGTTGCGGCGGTGTATCCGGATCAGCCTCTGCTGGAAGCAGTGAAGAAGATGCTCGTACAAGAGCTGGACGGCCTGCCTGTTGTGGCGAAGGAAGAGCAGTGCTCGCGCAAATTCGAAGTGATTGGCTGGATTAGCAAAACGAATATTTTGCATTGGATGATGGAGCTGGAATCGGACCGGCACGAATAGGAGGACAGGCGCGTGGATAACGAGGGGAAAAGGACGCAGCCGATCTATATTTGCTCTGATGCGGTTGGGGAGACGGCGGAAACGGTCGTGAAGGCTGCGATGCGGCAATTCGCTTCTGCAGGAGTGAAGTTAATCAGATTTAGTCATCTGAAAACAGAAGATGAAATTGTCCATATTGTCACTGAGGCGGCCGCGACAGGTGGATTCATCGCATACACACTCGTACAGCCAGAGCTGCGGGAGACGATGAAGGAAGAATCGCGTATCCGCGGCGTGCGGGTGGTTGATGTTCTCGGTCCGGTCATGCAGGCGTTTATCGATACGCTTGGCGGTTCGCCTAAGCGCCAGCCGGGATTGCTTCATACACTCGATGATGACTACTTCCGCCGGATTGAAGCCATTGAGTTCGCGGTCAAATACGACGATGGTAAGGATACGAAAGGGCTGCTGCTCGCAGAGGTTGTCCTGATCGGCGTGTCACGGACTTCGAAGACGCCGCTGAGCATTTATTTGGCGCACAAAGGAGTTCGGGTTGCGAACCTGCCGCTTGTGCCTGAGGTGAAAGTGCCGGACGAATTATTCGCCGGCGGGCGCTTAGTCGTTGGGCTGATGATGAATCCAGATAAACTGGCGAGCATCCGGACGGAGCGGCTCAAAGCGATGGGGCTGCCGTTCTCTGCGAAATACGCTTCGGCCCAGCGTATCCGTGCAGAGCTCACGTATGCAAGCGAGCTGATGAGAAAGCTGAATTGCCCCATTATCGACGTATCGGAAAAAGCAATCGAGGAAACGGCAGGCCTCATTATCGGATTATTGCAGGATTACGAGATCTAGCGCCAATTTCTAGAAAATAGGAGTGTGACTGCACGTGGAACGTGAACTTGCACTGGAAATTGTCCGCGTCACGGAGCTGGCGGCGCTCGCTGCCGCTCCATGGATGGGGCGGGGCGATAAGCATCATGCCGATGAAGCAGCAACGAATGCGATGCGCGGCATGCTCGATTCGGTGTCGATGCGGGGCACCGTCGTCATCGGCGAAGGCGAGATGGACGAAGCGCCGATGCTCTATATCGGCGAGGAAGTAGGCAGCCTCCAAGGGCCTGAGGTAGACGTGGCCGTTGACCCGCTTGAAGGAACGGAGCTTGTTGCGCGCGGGCTCAACAATGCAATGGCGGTCATTGCAGTCGCGCCGAAGGGGAAGCTGCTGCATGCGCCGGACATGTATATGGAGAAGCTTGCTGTCGGCCCTGCGCTGGCCGGCAAGCTCAGCATTGAGGACCCGATTCGGACAACGGTCGAGAAGGCAGCCCTTGTGCTGAACAAGCAAGTGTCGGACCTGACGGTCATGCTGCTTGATCGCAAACGCCATGGGGACATCATTCGGACGCTGCGCGAGGTTGGCGTGCGCATCAAATTCCTGTCCGATGGCGACGTTGCAGGTGCGATTGCGCCGGCTTTTCCAGAGGCGGGCATCGACCTGTATGTCGGCTCCGGCGGCGCGCCGGAAGGAGTGCTCGCAGCCGCGGCGCTCAAATGCTTGGGCGGCGAAATTCAAGGCCGCCTCATGCCTGAGAATGAAGAACAAGAGCAGCGCTGTATCGCGATGGGATTAGCGGACCCGCGCAAGCTGCTGCGGATGAATGATATGGTGGGAGATGCGGATGTTATTTTTGCAGCTACAGGGGTGACGCCTGGCGAGTTTCTCGGCGGTGTCACGATGCTGCCAGGACAGCGCGCCGAGACCCATTCCATCGTGATGCGGGCGAAGACGCGAACGATCCGCTACATCAAATCGCAGCATTACTTGCCGAACAAGCCGCTGCTTAACCAGCTAGGTCAAAACGGCACGTAGATGTAGCCGATATTTGACATGAAAGAAGGACGCTCCCACGGCGCAAACTAGCGAGGGGAACGTCCTTTTTTGGTATGGTCATTTATCAAAAAACAACCGGTCATAATATCGCACATACTGCTCTTTCAACTGCTCCGCCGTCTGGCCGCGCTCTTCCGTGAAGTACGCGAACGCGATCGGACTCATTGAAGTGGTAATCTGGAACGCCGCGAAGTCAGCGTCGATCGCGCGAGCTTCACCGCCCGCTACCGCTTCTTCAAGCAATTGCTTCAGCGTACCGATCACGAAGTTGAACGGCTCGGACTGGAAAATATCGATCTGGTCATCCACGCACCAAGCGTCCGGCTTAATGGCATTGAACCAATGCAATTCCGT
Organism: Paenibacillus taihuensis; assembly: GCF_003386535.1. Lineage (GTDB taxonomy): Bacteria > Bacillota > Bacilli > Paenibacillales > Paenibacillaceae > Paenibacillus_Z > Paenibacillus_Z taihuensis. Next base: position 70,730 of record NZ_QTTN01000011.1, on the reverse strand, counting down.
ACCTAGAAAATCGATCCAGCAAGTTAAGAATAGAGCGAGCTTCTCGCGGACAGGCTGTTCGGCCTTGCTCGCGAACTGCGCAGTAATTTCACTTGCGAATCGCCGTATACGTTCCGTGAACAGATCCAGACACAGTTCCGCTTTCGAGGAATAGCGCCGGTACAATGTACCTTGGCCGACGCCTGCAGCTTTAGCAATTTGATGCATACTGACGGTGTCGATACCATGCTCCTGGAACAAGTGGGACGCTGTATCTAGAATAAGTTCGCGATTGCTGGCGGCATCCTTTCGTTCGCTCCGTTGCACCATGAACCATGAACCTCCTGATTTTGAAAAAAATTCACATTGTCTTACGTTGACAACACAAAGACGGTTCATGTAAGCTGAGAGTAAGCGGACAATTGTCCATTTACGCAAATAAACCGTCAAGTTTCGTTTTCTATTGTGCCTACATTGTACTCCTCCGTGATAAAGGGGTCAATGCAGACAGGTAGCGGAAGAAGCTGGAGAGACGGAAATTATGGGAGCTGGAGGGTAAAATCTATGTCTGCACAAGCAGCAGCTGCAGCAAGTAGCGAAGAGCCGTTTTCGATTCGGAAAATATTAGGCCCGCTCGCAGCAATTATTATCGGTATTTTTATGGTTGTCCTCGACGGCACGGCAGTTAACGTTGCCATTCCTGGTCTGGTTGAGGAATTCAAGACGACGACGCAAGTTGTATCGTGGACGGTAACGGGCTACGCGCTTGCCCAAGCAGCGGTTATTCCGCTCGCAGGCTGGTTGTCTGACCGGTTCGGCGCGAAACAGGTTTTTCTAATCTCGGTGTTTCTGTTTACGGTCGGTTCGCTGCTTTGCGCGTTTGCGAGCTCGGTCGAAATGTTGATTACGTTCCGTATTATTCAAGGCATCGGCGGCGGTATGGTGCTCCCGATCGCAATGGCGTTCACGTATCGTTTAAGCCCGCCTGACAAAGTCGGCGCGGTTATGGGTATGATGGGTATTCCAATTCTGCTTGCTCCAGCGCTTGGTCCGGTTCTTGCCGGCTACCTCGTGGACTACGTGAGCTGGAAATGGCTGTTCCTGATCAACCTGCCGATCGGTGCAATCGGTATTCTGCTTGGTATTCGCACACTTCCGCGCATTGAGCGTCAAGCGGTTGCTGCGCTCGATAAGCTCGGCTTTATTTTGGCGCCGATCGCTTTCGCTGGTCTGTCTTACGGTGTAAGTGAAGGTGCTACGAGCTGGACAGCTACGAAAACCATCGCGGGTATCGCTATTGGTGCAGTCGCGCTCATCCTGTTCGTAATTGTTGAGTTGACTCGCAAAGAGCCGCTGCTGGAGCTGCGCGTCTTCCGCTCTTCGGACTTTACGCGCGGCATCCTGGTGCAGTGGATTTCCCAAATCGCACTCTTCGGCACGATGTTCCTCGTTCCGATGCTGCTTCAGCAAGCGCAAGGCTATTCTGCTTTCAAAACAGGCCTGATCATGCTGCCGCAAGCAATCGCAGCGGCTCTGTTCATGCCAATCGGCGGTAAGCTGTTTGACAAAATCGGCGCAAGACCGCTCGTGTTCCTGGGCATGCTGTTCGTTACAATCGCCTCGTTCATTCTGTCCAAAGTCGATGAAACGTCTGGCCTCATGATGATCATGGGACCGCTGGCTTTGCTCGGCGCCGGCATGGGTCTGTCAATGATGCCGCTCAACACGCATCTGATTCAGTCCGCTCCGCGTGACCTCGTGAGCCGCGTCACATCGCTGACGAACGCCGCGCAGCAGGTTATGACGTCGTTTGCCGTAGCAGGTCTCGCAACAATCCTCGCGAAGCGCATGACGGTGTACGCACCGACAGCGAAGAGCCAGTTGGCCGCGTTCTCGGGCTCGTTCGGCGACACGTTCCTCGTGCTCACGTTCATCGCTGCATTCGGCGCATTGCTCGGTCTCGTACTGCGCAAACCGACGCCGGTTGAAGGTGAAGAGGGCAATCGTCCTGAAATGATGATGCATGTCGGTTAAAATAGTAAAGCTGCCCGCGGGTCGTGATTGGCGACCTGAGGGGCAGCTTTTTTGTCGCGGTGTGGTGCTGAGGTGCTGAGAGGTCGGAACTTTCAGCATTAGAAAAGGCGAATCGGCGAGCTGAGAGAGCGTATTTGCTCTCGCGCGGAGGAATCGCCCCTCCAGCGCCGATCGCGCAGCTGAGAGATCCAAATCAGCACTCTCAGCCTCAAAAAAGGCGATCTGGCGAGCGGAGAGAGCAGATTCTGGTCTCTCGCGCCGAGGAATCGCCCCTCCAGCGCTGTTCGCGCGGCTGAGAGATCCAAATCAGCACTCTCAGCATCAGAAAAGGCGAATCGGTGAGCTGAGAGAGCGTATTTGCTCTCGCGCGGAGGAATCGCCCCTCCAGCGCCGATCGCGCAGCTGAGAGATCCAAATCAGCACGCTCAGCCTCGCCGACCAAACAAAGGGCAGTCCAGCATACGCTGCACTGCCCTAACTTCTATATCCACTTCTAAAAAATCCGCCAATCCAGCTCCTTCGACATCGTCTCCAGCAGATGGACGCCTGCGGTGCTGTTGCCTTTGCTGCCGAGCGCGGGACCGACAACGGCGATCCCGTATTGGCCCGGCACGAGCGCCAATATGCCGCCGGACACGCCGCTCTTCGCGGGGATGCCGACTTTGATGGCGAATTCGCCGGAGGCGTTGTACATGCCGCACATGATCATGAACGTCTTTGCGATCTGTACATAACGCCGAGGAACGACGACGCGGCCTGTCAACGGGTCGGTGCCATCGAAAGCTAACACCAATGCCATTCGAGCCAGCTGCTCGCATGTCACCAAGGCCGAGCAATGCTTGAAGTACACCTGCAAAACATCCTCCACATCGATGTCATCGCCAAGCACTTCATTATCTTTAAGGAAGTAAGCGAGCGAACGATTCCGGTGCGCGGTTGCCGACTCCGAGCGGAAGACATCCTCGTTCACCGCGAGGCTTGCCCCGCCTGCCGCTTCGCTGAAGAAAGCGAGAATCCGCTCCGTCTTCGCAGCTGGCGTATCGCCTTGGATGAGCGATGAAACAGCAATCGCCCCGGCGTTGATCAGCGGGTTGAAAGGCTTGCCTGGCTCAACCAGCTCGAGCTTCAGCATCGAGTTGAAATCATCGCCCGTCGGCTCCATGCCGACTTTAGCGAACACGCCGTCTTCGCCGTTATCGATGAGCGCAAGCAGCAGCGTAAACACCTTCGAAATGCTCTGCATCGTAAACGCAAAATCCGTCTCGCCGCTGCTCGCCATTTCGCCGCTCCGCCCCATTACGGTTACCCCGAGCGCATTCGCTGGAGCTTTTGCCAGCTCCGGAATATACGAGGCGACTACGCCCTCACTTGCATACTTGCGACTTGCTTCCACCCATTGCGGCAGTGCCGCCCGCAGCTGATCCATGTTCATATGACGCCTACTTTCCCCCTGATGACTATACTAAACCTAAGCTTTAATCTTCTATAAGTGTACGTTCCACCGAAGAGGCACGGCAAGTACAATCTATTTCAATCCATGGCTATTCGTGCTATTATCTTTTGGTATTTTTCAGTTATGAGTTATGGAGGGGATCCCGCCTGAAAATTGGAGTCGTTGGCGATTTTAATCGTCTGTACGTTTCACAGGAAGCTACGAATGATGCCTTGAACCATTCTATTGCCTCAAGCGGAGCTCAGATCGAGTACGAGTGGATTCCCACAGCAGCAATTACTGAACAGCTAGCTGCAATAACGGACACGTACAGGGGGTTCTGGATTGCCCCGGGTGTGCTCGAATCGATAAGTGGAGTGTTACAAATTATCCAATACGCCCGCGAGAACAATGTTCCGTTAATAGGTACATGCGGCGGATTTCAAACGATCATGCTGGAGTATGCCCAAAATAAATTAATGCTCGAAGAGGCGGATCATGAGGAATTCAATCCCGATGCTACTACTCTGGTCATTAATAAGTTGACCTGCTCGCTTCTCGGACAACAAGGCGAAGTGTTTATAAAGAGCCCATCGCTGGTTTCCGGCATCTATGACCATGCAGCGAGTACAGTCGAGCAGTTCCGATGCAGCTATGGGCTGAACCCGGAATATGAAGCGGCCATCCATCATTCAGGGTTAAAAATCGTAGGAGCAGACGCGGAAGGAAAGCCGAGAATTGCCGAACTTTCTGGACATCGTTTTTTTATCGGGACACTATTCGTTCCGCAATTGAGCTCAACACCAGAGAAGCCGCATTGTCTGGTAAATGCTTTTGTAGAACAGGCGAGCCATGCGCAGGTGACAAAAACTCTACCCGGCTAATGAAGGTTCGTGTACAATAAAATGGAAACATATTTCCATTCATCAGGTAGTTACGGGGGCAGGAGGCAGTTAGATGAAATTTTTATTGTTCGGCTTATTATGGTATCTAACGGGCAGTCCGTTTCTGGCCATTATTCTAATGTTGGTCATTCTGTATGCGCTGGATCGCCGCTATGTAGGCTTGACGCCAAGCTTCGTGAAGCCGCTGCGCAGACTGGGCACAATTAGACGGCTGCGCCAGCAAGTGGCGATGAATCCGAACGACATTCCGGCAAAACATGAGCTTGCCCGCTTATTAATTGAACGCAAACGGTATAAGGAAGCCAAAGAATGGCTCATGCCGCTGCAAGATGCACTGGATAATTCGGCTGAGTTCTGGGATGACCTTGGCGCGTGCCTCATGCACCTGCAGGAGACGGACGCAGCAGAGGCGGCGCTGCATAATGCGCTCTCCATTAATCCGCGAGTGAAGTACGGCACGCCGTATTTGCGGTTAGCTGCGATCGACGCGAAGCGAGATCCGCAGAAAGCGATCAAGCACCTGGAGTCGTTCCGCTCGATTCATTCCTCATCGATCGAAGCGTATTACAAGCTCGCGAACCTCTACGCGCAGCTAGATCGGACCGCCGAAGCGAAGCAGACGCTGGAGGAATGCGGCACGATCTACCGCTCACTTCCACGTTACAAGAAGCGCCAGGAACGCAAATGGGCGCTGCTTGCTTTTATGAAACGAATGAGAGGATAAATAAGCTAGTTCATGGCCGTCCGGTTGCGGACGGCTATAATTATGTAAACAAGTCCTTTAATTCTTACATTGTCACATGGCGCAAAATCATTCATAATTGGAGAGGTTTCTACTTATATCGACAGTAATCTACTAAAAATGTAATTTGATGGGAGAAATTGGTTCATGCGCCGTAACGTATGGCTACTGGCAATTATTATGATTGCCCTCTTGCTTGGTGTGAACAACACCATCTACTATTTCACAACGAAGGAAGCGCTAGAGGACAGCTTGCAGCATGAATTGGATTCGGTCGCGAAGCAAATTGAAGTTTCAATCGAGCTATCCAGAAACGGTGCGGAAAAATATCAGGAGCAAATCGGACGGGAGCTGCGTGCCGCCTCGATTGCAACACAGTTCGCGCTAAGCCCGAACGTCGAGGATGTATCCAATGCCCAATTGGTTGAGCTAGCGAAGAAGCTGGACATGGTCGACATTACGTTGCTGAAGCGGAACTCTGACAATATCGTACTCTATAAGTCCTCCAATCCGAAGGAGCTTGGATATAAGACGAATACGTGGAAGCCTTGGTATCAGGCGTTCAACGAGCTATTTGACCAGAAGGAAGTATCCGTCGATTGGGGCCAGAAGCTGACGAACTTCTGGACAGGCCCGTTCGAATTCTCCACAACAGATACGAGCTCTGTGCACAAATGGGGCTATTATTACGACGGAACGACTAACTATATTCTAGATCCGTATGTGAGCTACGATGGCAGGCAGCGGGAGTATGACGAGGTAACTGGCGTCAGCAAGCTCATCTCCGAGACGGTGAAGGAGAACAACACGCTGGAAGAGATTACGGTCATTAATCCAGCCATGTTCCCGCTTGGCGAGAAGAAGACGATTTCGAACAACGGTGAAGTTGTAACGCACATGACGCAGAATCCGATCGTCAGCGGTACGTACATGTTCAAGCATCAGGACGATCAAGCGAATGTGAAGCTTTCGTACGAGAAGAACGAGAAGGTTTACGAGGATGCCGTCATTAATGGCAAACATGTGATGAAGGTGTTCATTCCGGTGGATGTCCACGAGAAAGCAGCCAGCATGCTCGATGATAAAGGCAATCCGATCAACCGTTATGTCCTGTCACTCGTTGCAGACTATGGCAACATTCAGAAATCACTCGACAAGCAATTCGTGAATATTGCGATCATCATCGCGATTGTAACCGTGCTTAGCTTGATTGCGGTCTACTGGGCGGTCACTGCGTACCGGAAGTCGAAGGATGAGCTGGCGCGCAGGGCGCAGGAGACATACTTGGACGAGATGAACAGCCTGTTCCAAGCGATCCGGTCGCAGCGGCATGATTTTGTCAACCATGTACAGACGATTCAATCGTTCGCGAGCCTCGGCCGCATCGAAGAGCTGAAGGCATACGCATCCGAGATGACGGGCGAAATCCGGCAGATGAACGATATTATCAATATTGGCAATCCAGCGATTGCCGCCGTTGTAAGGTCTAAGATTCTGCAAGCGGAGCCGCTGATGGTCGATTTCCAGACCGATTTCAGTAATATGAGCAAGCTTGAGCTTGGCATGAAGTCGCTCGACTTGACGCGACTGCTCGGCAACTTGATCGATAATGCGTTCGACGAAGTCGTGAAGTATGCGGAAGACGAACGTATGGTACGCCTCGAAGCGAGCCAGAAGGATGGACATTTCGAGTTTATTGTGAGCAACACCTGCCACAATGCCGAGGAACTGGCCAACAAACCGATCTTCCAAGCCGGCTATTCATCCAAAGGCGACACGCACTCCGGTCTTGGTTTGCACATCGTGAAGTCTCTCGTCGAGCAATACAAAGGTACCATTCGACTTGCGATTAACGAACCGAATGTCATTTCTTTTATCGTCAAAATTCCTAGTTGACATCGATGTCCCTTGCTTTGGAGGCTGCTCCGAGGCAAGGGTTTTATTTTTGTTAATGAACATGGTTGTTCGGGTGAGCAGCGAAACTGGTTAGCGAATGTGATATAATGGTTGGAATGGTTATCAAAGATCGGGGGGAGCAAACCTGAGCACGTTTTTTCAGCTGGATGAGCATAGACTGCAATCGCTTGAAACGGCAATAGCAAGCAGTATCCCCCTTGAGGTGCTGGAACGCGGCTTCGATTACTACCGCCGTGAGAAGGTGCTCTCCGTACAGGTGATGGAAGGCTCTTCGATATATGGCGCGGTAAAAGGAACCGTTATTTATGCGGTGACACTGGATACCGACGATTTTGGCTTTAGTACCTGCACATGTCCGAACACAGGTTATTGCAAACATATGGCTGCGGTGTTCTATGCGTATTACTCGTATGCGGGCAGAAGTGCGGATGAAATTCATAACCGGATGCTATATGGTCATGCGTTGATGGATTCGCCAGAGAGCAAGCCGGCTGAAGTGGAAACGTCAGGCGGCATAGCTGTGGCTGCACTTGGGACCGAGACTGCCCCTCAGCAATGGATGGAAGAGATGGATCGCAAGCATGGTGAAGTGTGGCGGCAATGCCGGCATTCGCTTCATCCGCTGCAGGCGGTGTTATTAAATATTAAAGCCGTATCGAAGGCATGGGACGACCGGCTTCGGCGGCTGCACTGGATTCATGGCATCATTTTCGTGCTGGAGCAGGCGGAGCGGGCGTATTCCATTACGGATACGTATAGCCGCTACTATTATGAGATGGCTTTTGCCCGGATGACGGAGCCATGGATTAGCCAGTATTACGAGCTGGTTGCTGAGCTGGTGCCTGCGGAGATGACTGCGCCGGAACGAACGGCCGTCGACCACTTGATCGGAATGTTCCACGAGCGCGACATGGACCGGGAGCATCAGCTGCATCGGTGGGAATCGTTATATTTCTCGCTCTGGGGCCGATTAGTGAAAGATGAGGCGTGGACGAGAGCGGAAGTCGATTGGCTGAGGAGCAAGCTGGAGTCGGCGGATACAGGTGTTGGTTTGGGTACGGGTGGTTTCTTCGCACCGATGGCGCTCGCGTTCCTTGACTTTGAAGACGGCCGCGATGAAGAGGCGATTGCGCTGCTCAGCAAGACGGTGTTCAACCGGACAGCGCTGCTCGCCTGCGATTGCGCGCTTCAGCGGCTGGAGGAACGAGACTATAGGAAGCTGGAAGGTTGGATCGGATATTTGTACGGCGGTCTAACGATTGAGCGGAAGTCCAAAGCATTCGGACCTTTTCTATCGATGTGCAGGCTCGCAGATATTCAGCAGCCGGATAATCCGAAATGGCAGCAGTATCTTGTCTCGTTCCTGCCGCACTCGTATTCCGCATTGTCGGAGCATTGGCTGGATCGGAAGCAATTTGAACAATGGGCTGATCTGCAGCTGCTCTTCGGCATTGAGCCGGATGAAATGGATGTTCAACTTATTCGAGAGATGAGCAGGCTTGCGCCAACAGCGCTCTATCCACTTTATCATCAAGCGATTGACGGCGCGATTCGGTCACGGAACCGGCAAGGCTACAGGCAAGCGGTCAAGCTGATGAAGAAGCTGGAGAAGCTGTATAAGGCAGAGAAGCAAGCGGATCGCTGGAACCGCTATGTAGACGGCATTGTGCGTAAGCACGGCCGGCTGCGCGCGCTGCAGGAAGAGCTGTGGAGGGGTAAAATCATCACATGAGAGGCTATTCGATTGCAGATATAATCGTCGTAGACGGGTTCTGGAAAGCAGGAGAAGGCATCGTGCTGTCCACTCCGCATGCGGCTGGACTTACGATTCGGATGCGCAAGCTGCTGTTTGCCTGGCATGAAGCTTCCTGGTATGGCGCGGATATCGAGGAGCGCTCGGATGAGCGGCTGAAGCGCATTGAGTTGACTGTTCCGCCATCCTTGGCGATGGATTATTTGTCGTCTCCGAAGCCGGCAAGGCTGCTGCGCGTGGAGTGGACGGAACGGGTACAAGTGCTGTCGAAGCTGGCGGCGCTGCTTCGGGAGGCGCTTCTTGGCGGCTGGTACGCGCCGGATTGGTCGAATTGGCGCGCGGAGGCAAGGGCGTGGCGGCTCGATATTCCGCGCAGCGAGCAGACGACGCTCGAAGCGTGGCGCGAGCTCGTGCCGCAGCTCGAGCAGCAAGGCGATCTCGATGCGGTGCAAGCTTGGCTGACCGGCATCGTGGAAGAGCTGATCGAGAGCGACGAGGCAGCGGGAGCGGCGTGGCGGAAGGCTGCGGCGCTCGCGGGCGAAGGTGCGCTCGTGATGAAGGCAGCCGACGAGGACGACTGGCTCGTGTCGATCGGGATGAAGCAGGATCAAGTGCCGTTTCGTACGGCACTGCAGCTGCTGGAGCCGAACGAGCAGCAGGGCTGGCGGCTGCGACCCGCGCTGCAGGATCGGGCGGAGGGCGGCCGTTGGCTGACGCTTGCGCCGGCCGCAGCGCCGTATGAAGAAGACGGCGCTGCCGGGCCGAGGTTCGTGCTGCCGGAAGATGCGCCAGCCGACTGGCAGGCGTACTTTGCCGATCGGCTGCGCAAGGAAGAGCAGAAGTGGGCGGCTGCGATGCCGGAATGGGTGCTACCAGAATCGGTGAGCAGCGCTGCTGTCGGGGGCGCCCCGGCTGGCCTCATTCGGACGGAGCTTACGGACGATCAGGCTTACGCGTTTCTCGAGCACGAGAGCGTGAAGCTGCTCGCTGCCGGATGCTCCGTCTTGCTGCCGGCGTGGTGGGAAGCGGCGCGTAACCGGAAGCTGAAGCTGAAAGCGAAGGTTCGGTCGTCGGTCGGATCGGGCGAGCAGTCGATGTTCGGGCTGCAGCAGATCGTTGATTTTGATTGGAAGCTTGCCGTTGGCAATGTCGATATGAGCGAAGCGGAGTTTATGAAGCTCGCGATGGACAACCGCCGTCTCATGCAGATTGGCGGGGAATGGGTTCACCTTGATGCCGGCGATATGGAGCGGCTTCAGAAGTGGCTTAAGAAGAATGGCGGCAAGCGCGGCTTGTCGATGCGCGATGTGTTCGAGATGCATTTGCGCGGCGGCGCGGAGCTGGAGCCGGAGAACGAGTTCGACGATGCGCTTGTCGCCGAAGTCGAGCTGAACGAGCATTTGGCTGCTTGGATCTCACAGCTTGGCGAAGCGTCCGAGCTGCCGCTTATTGAGAAGCCGGAAGCGTTCCAAGGCGAGCTGCGTCACTATCAGCTGCAAGGGGTATCCTGGCTTGCGTTCCTGCGCAAGTTCGGGCTTGGCGCTTGTCTTGCCGACGATATGGGTCTTGGCAAGACGATTCAGTTCACCGCTTATCTGCAGCATGTGCTGGAGAGCGGCGGACTTGGGCCGTCTCTGCTCATCTGCCCGACGTCCGTTATCGGCAACTGGGAGAAGGAGCTGGAACGGTTCGCGCCGGGGCTTCGCGTACTCGTGCATTATGGCCCGAAGCGGGCTAGAGGCGAGCAGTTCGCGCTAGAGGCGGCCGAGGTGGATCTCGTCATTACTTCGTACACGCTTGCTCCGCTCGATGAAGAAGAGCTCGGCAGCGTGTCGTGGGACGTCATCTGCTTGGATGAAGCGCAGAACATTAAGAACTACTATACGAAGCAGTCGTCTGCCATTCGCGGCTTCTCGGCTCAGCATCGCATTGCGCTGACCGGTACGCCGATGGAGAATAGGCTGACAGAGCTGTGGTCGATTTATGATTTTACAAATCCGGGCTATCTCGGTACGCTTAACGATTTCCGCAAGGCTGTCGTGCTGCCGATTGAGAAGGAACGCGATGAGAAGCTGATCGGCGAGCTTCAGCACTGGGTGAAGCCGTTCATGCTGCGGCGATTGAAGAAGGACCCGACGATCCAGCTGGCCCTGCCGGAGAAGAACGAGATGCGCACTTACCTCTCGCTTACGGTGGAGCAAGGTGCGATCTATGAGAACATTGTCTCGACGCTCATGAATCAGCTCGAGACGGCTGGCGTTTTCCAGCGGCGCGGATTGATTTTGTCGGCGCTGACGCGGCTGAAGCAGGTGTGCGATCATCCGAGCTTGCTGCTTAAGGAAGATGCGAAGCTGCTGAAGAACGCTTGGGATCCGGAGCGATCCAACAAGGTGCTGCGCGTGCTGGAGATGGTGGAGGAAATCGCGGCCGAGGGCGAGCGCTGCCTGATTTTCACGCAGTATGTGGAGATGGGCAATACGCTGCAGCGGCTGCTCGAGGAGCGGATCGGTTTGCCGACGCCTTACCTGCACGGCGGCGTGCCGAAGCTGGAGCGGGATCGCATGATCGAGACGTTCCAGAATGAACAGGAGCCTGGCTGCGCGTTCGTGTTGTCGCTCAAGGCAGGCGGAACCGGTCTGAACCTGACGGCGGCGAACCATGTCATCCACTTCGACCGTTGGTGGAATCCCGCGGTGGAGAATCAGGCGACGGACCGGGCGTTCCGGATCGGTCAAACCCGCAACGTGCAGGTGCACAAGTATGTGACGCTCGGCACGCTCGAGGAGCGGATTGACGATATGATAGCGCGGAAGCAAATGCTGAACGAGCAGGTCGTCAGCCAATCCGAGAATTGGATTACCGAGATGTCGACCGACGAGCTGCGCGAGCTGTTCACGCTGCGCAAGCATCGGTTGAAGGGATAACGAAAGGTGGCAGCGTAAGCGATGGCTGAGAAGGAAACAGTCGCGGGGGCGAAGACGAACGCGGAAGCAGCCGCGCTGAAGGCAGATGCGCAGCAGCCGGAGCAAATTGTTGGCGCTGAGCCAGAGGCAGGGGCAGTAGTAATGGAGCCAGCCGTCGGTCCCGAAGGAGCCGCTCCGCACTGGCGCGAGTTCTATCAGGCGATCCGCGATGCCGTGGAAGCGATGCGTTCGTAAGCAGGCGCTTCCGCGCGCTAAGAGAACAAATGCGCTCTATCGCACTTGGAATCCCACCGAAGCGGGCACTTCCGCCCGCTGAGAGATCCAAATATGCTCTTTCAGCGGCGAAAACGCCGCCATACCGAACCGAGAGACCCAAATAAGCTCTCTCGCACAGGGAATCTTGCTGAATCAGGCGCTTCCGCCCGCTGAGAGATCCAAATAAGCTCTCTCAGCGGCTAAAACGCCGCGATATCGAGCTGAGAGATCCAAATGAGCTCTCTCGCCCAGGGAATCTTGCTGAATCAGGCGCTTCCGCACACGATCCAATAGGCACTGCTCTCGAGAACCTCCGAGGGCAGCGCCTCTTTTTTATTTTCGCCAAATAGGACTTTCGCGTTTGGTATTCCGAGTCGAAATCTCTATAATAGAGAAGGGAGACTTTCCCTGCTGGTTTGCTAGGTTGCTGGTTTGCTAGACCATATCCATGAAAGAGGAGCTGTGGAAATCGAGATGAAGTACACGTATTTGGGACGTTCTGGTTTGAAGGTAAGCCGTCTTTGCCTTGGCACAATGAACTTCGGAGTCGATACGGACGAGCAGGAATCATTCCGCATTATGGATGCCGCTATAGACGCGGGCATTAACTTCTTTGACACGGCGAACATTTATGGTTGGGGCGAAAATGCAGGCCGTACCGAAGAAATCATCGGCCGCTGGTTCAAGCAGGGCGGCGGACGCCGTGAGCGTACCGTGCTTGCGACGAAATTTTACGGAGATATGCACGATAAGCATGACGGTCCGAACCGTGACGGCGGATTGTCCTCTTATAAGCTGCGCCGCCATCTGGAAGCTTCGCTGCAGCGTTTGCAAACGGACCACATCGAGCTGTACCAAATGCACCACGTGGACCGGAACGTAAGCTGGGACGAGCTGTGGAATGGATTCAGCTCCGTACAAGCGCAAGGCAAGATCGGCTACGTTGGCGCGAGCAACTTTGCAGGCTGGGACCTGGCAGTCGCTCAAGGCGAAGCGAAAGCGCGCGGCATACTTGGACTTGTATCGGAACAACATAAATATAACCTGCTCTGCCGCTTACCGGAACTTGAAGTGCTTCCAGCAGCGCAAGGACTCGGCATCGGCGTCATTCCTTGGAGTCCGCTCGATGGCGGCTTGCTCGCAGGCAACGCGCGTCATGGCGGTGCTGGCAAACGCAGCGGCAACGCGGAGCGTCTGGAGAAGCACGCGGCGCAGCTGGCTGCATACGGCGAGCTTTGCGACGAGCTCGGCGAGCGCGAAGACGTTGTATCGCTCGCATGGCTGCTGGCGAACCCGGCAGTAACGGCGCCAATCATCGGCGTGCGTACAGTAGATCAATTCGAACGCTCGCTGCGCGCTGTCGAGCTTGAGCTTGATGAAGCGACGCTGAAGCGCATCGATGAAATTTTCCCAGGTCCAGGCGGAGAAGCACCTCGTGCTTACGCGTGGTAAGAAAGCTGCTATTCTCTGAATGAAAACGGCGCCCACAGGATTTTTACCTCCTGTGGGCCGTTTATTGTTCGCATTCTTTTACACTATCGCCCAAAAGTATCCCATTACCGTCGTATTTTCTACCTCCTGCACTTTGGGAGCGCCCTCTATAATTCATAGTATAGGGAAAGCAGTAATCATTAACTCAGCATGGGGGCTTTGTCATGAAGAAAGGGTTAACAGTTGCAGCGGTGATGCTCATGAGCGCATCGCTAATGCTTTCCGCCTGCGAATCCGAGAACGATAACAACGCAAGCACGAATAGTTCAAATATAACGTCAGACCGCACAAAGACGGTCAAAGACGTGAAATTATCGCTGCGTCACACGCAAATCAAAGAAACGAGCAAAGTTCGCTTGGGTATTTTCCAAGATGTAGTAGCAAAGACGGAAGCCGAGAATCCGGGCCTGAAAATCAGCATGGAAGGCATCGACGAAGTCGTGAACCGCGATCAGAAGCTGAAAGCGGAAATGGCTGCAGGCAATCCGCCAGATATATTCGAAGTCTTCGGCGGCGCAGACCTGAACTTGTACGTGAAAGCTGGCCGTATGCTCGATCTGACGCCAATCATTGAAGAGCTCGGCATTAAAGATAAATTCGCAAGTCTGGATGAGTTCACGATTGATGGCAAAGTGTATGGCTTGCCGTTTGGCGGCTACAGCGAAGGCGTCTTCTACAACAAGAAGATGTTCACGGAGCTTGGGCTGCAAATTCCCAAAACCTTCGATGAGCTGATCACGCTCGCTGAAACCGTTAAAGCGAATGGCAAAACGCCTTTTGCACTGGCAGCGAAGGACGCTTGGGTGAACGGCATGCTCTGGAACACGATCATGGAGCGCCATGTTGGCATTGCAAGCTTCGATAAACTGCTGACGGGCGAGGCCAAGTGGACGGATCCGGACTTCGTAGCCGGATTCGCAGATTATGCGAAGCTCGTGGATAGAGATTATTTCACGAGAGGCGCGCTTGGCCTGGCGTATGCAGATCAAGGCAGACAATTTCTTAAAGGTGAAACCGCGATGGTCTTCACAGGCAGCTGGGATGCGAACCGCTTCACAAGCGACGAGGCTGGCGATCTGAAAGGCAACATCGGCTACTTCAGCTTCCCGTCCATCGCAGGCGGCAAAGGCGATCAAACGTCGATCAACGCGAGCTACTCGAACGGCTTCGGTTTCTCGGCTAACCTGGATGCCGACCAGCAAGCAGCTGTTAAACAGTTCATCAAAAACTTTTTTAACGAAGAAATCCAGAAACGCACGCTTCTTGAAGACAAAGTACTTCCTTCCATGAAGCTGTCCGATATGTCAGGGGTAGACCCGCTGATCTCCGAAGTGCTTGGTGTAATGACTAACGCATCCTCTTCGTGGAAGGCATTCGATGCGATCGTTCAACCGAGCGTAGGCGCGGATATCGGCGTAGGCTTGCAAGAGTTGATCGGCAAAGTGAAGAGCCCGGAAGCGGTAGCGTATGCAGCGCAAACGTCGCAAGACAAAGCGAACGCGCAAAAATAACACGGAACGAGCGTGCGTTCCTTCTGGTATACTGCACATAAGCAATTCCCATCCCATTTCAGCTTACATAGACGCTTATTTAAATCGACAAAAGGAGCCGTCGCCCCTATGAACTTGCGTCCGAAGCTGCTGCTAGCTTTTATAGCGCTGATCGTTGCTCCTCTTATATGCCTTGGCATTGTATCCTTCCTGAATTCGGAGCGTCTGCTAGAGAAAAAGTACAGCGAACAGACGGAAATTACGCTGAAGGCGGTAGGAGGCAATATCCGCTATTTCTTCAATGAGCTCGATCAGCTTACGGATGCGGCTGTGACGAATGCCACGGTGCAGGATGCGCTGCGCAGTTCTCGCAATTCAGTGAATGATGCGAGCCGGCTTATTGCGATCAGCCAATACGAGAAGTCGCTCCGAGACACGGTGCTCTCTCAGAATCCGGCGCTTAGTATGCTTGTCCTCTACGGCAGAGACGGCACCACGTTCCGTTCCTACCGTAATGACCCGACGACATTCAAGAACATCACGCTCGAAATGCTGCAGACGCATGCGATTTTCCCGGAGGTGGTGGAGCTTGGCGGCCGCCAATTCTGGATCGGCCCTTATGAGCAGCCGGGGCTTACGGGAACAGGCGCAGCGCTGTTCACACAAATTCGACTTGTGAAAGATATGAATTCGTTCAACGATTCCGGCGTAATGGTCATCCAAGTGAAGTCGGATGAAGTCGACAGCATGCTGCAGGACTTTACGTTAACCGGAGAGAAACAGACGCAGACGCGCTATCTGATTATTAACAAGAACGGGCTTGTCATGATGGACAGCCAGCATCAAATCGAAGGCATGCTTGCAAGCAGTCAAGTTTCGCTGCCGCTCGAGAAGACGGAACGTTACGCGAGCTATCGCGCCAAATTCAATCATGAGGATTCGCTCGTCACTGCGTACAATCTCGATCGGAGCGGGTGGATTCTCGTGTCCATCAAATCGTGGCAATCGCTTTCAAAGGAGAATGTCCGGTTCGTGCAGTGGATTGGCGGCATAACGCTGCTCTGCTTGATTTTCGCAATCCTGTTCAATATCTTCTTCGTGAATCCCGTGGCAAAAGCCATCATTCGCGTTGTTCGCAAAATGCGCCTCGTCGAGCAAGGGATGCTGGACATTCGCGTGCCGGCCAGCGGCAAGGATGAGACGCTGCTGCTCGCTAACAGTTTTAACAGCATGATCGAGCGTATCGGCCGGCTCCTCGGCGAGGTGCGGACAGAGCAGGAACGGAAGCAGCACGCAGAGATGATGCTCATGCAAGCGCAGATAAAGCCTCATTTTCTCTTCAACACGTTGGAATCGATCAATGCGCTCGCGGCTCAGAACGAAGGCGGCAAGATCATGCAGATGGTGAGGAGATTGAGCATTTTGCTCCGAACAAGCATGCATCATTCTGAAATTATTACGGTACGCCAAGAGATTGAACATGTTCGCAGCTACTTGGAGATTCAAAAATACCGCTTCGAGGATCTGTTCAGCTATGAGCTGGATATTCCGGATGAGGTGCTGCATGATGCGATACTGAAGCTGACCCTTCAGCCGCTTGTCGAGAACAGCATTCAGCATGGGTTCGAAGGCATTGATTACGCTGGCTTGATCCGCATTTCCATAGCACTCGAGGATGGGGCAGTGGTATTCACAATTACAGACAATGGCATCGGCATGGATGAAGCGGCGCTGAAACGGGTCAATGGACTAGAGCCTGAGCCGATGGGGGATATCGACCTCGATCTTAGTGTCGCGGAGCAAGGCGAGCGGCGCGGACTTGGACTGCATAACGTTGCAGACCGGCTGCGCATTCATTATGGTCCAAAGTACGGCTTGATGATGTGCAGCTATGAAGGATTCGGCACGATGATCCGCATTAAGATACCGCGAAGCAGAGGTGATCAGTGAATATGAATGGCAAAGTGCTGCTCGTTGATGACGAACAACATATTACGCGGAACTTGGAGAAGGCTATCCCGTGGAGTATGCTTGGGCTCGAAATAATAGGAACAGCGAAGAACGGCGTCGAGGCGCTGGAGCTGCTGCAGGCGAACCCGGCCGATCTGGTGCTGTGCGATATTCGGATGCCGGTCATGGACGGACTGGAGCTCGTCCGCCACATTCGGGAGCAGGCTATTGCGTGTGACGTGATTATGCTGACGGGTTATCAGGACTTTTCCTATACGAGGTCCGCGATCCAGTATGGCGTGAAGGATTATATCCTCAAGCCGATTCCTTATGATGAATTGACCGGCGTCATTGCGAGAGTGATGTCGGAGCAGCGCAGCAAACGGCTGCAGCTCAAGGAAGAGCAGCGCAAGCTGGACAAGATGATCGACCTTGCCAATGAGAAAATCCTGTACGACGTGCTGCTCGACTATACCGACATTACACCGGACAACTGGCTGATGGCGGGGCAGGAGCAGTGGCTGCGCGATCCGCAGTACACCGTGATCGTACTCGATATCGACGCAGGCTCTGAGGATGCGAAGGACTGGCGGGAGTGGCAGAAGAAAGAGCGCAAGATGTGGAATTTTGCCGTCTGTAACGTGCTCCGCGAGACGCTGCAGCTGGCTCAGCTCCAGCACGCGGTCATTCAAATGCGCGATGGCGAGTGGTGCGCCCTTATTCAAGGCAACCGATTGGAGCCGGAGAAGGGCAAAGCGCCGGACGCCGTGCAAATGAAACAGTGGGCGGATATGCTGCTCGCCTCTGTGAAGAGCAACGCGAAGTTGCAGCTCCATGCGGGCATCTACGATAAAGTGGCGGCGATGACGGAGCTGTCAGCTGCCTATAAAGCGGTGCAGCGCGGGATGCAGCTGTCGACGGACACGGTGCCGATCGCGTTCTTCGGCAGCGAGCTTGCCGGCGGCTTCGAAACCGGCCGAACGCTGTGGGATATCGCGGAGCGGCTTATCGGCGCGATGAAGCGCGGCGATGCATTCGGCGTTGACGAGGAGCAGAAGCGGATTGCCGATCAGCTGCACAAGGCAGGCGGAGGCGCTGAGGGACGATTAAAGCCGCTGCTGCATTTCCTTGCGCTCCATCTGATGCGCGAGCTGAAAGAAGCGGATCTGCTGCCGCGAGAGCTGGAAGAGGCGCTGTGGCGGAAGATGGATTTGCATTTTAGCGTGAAAGATTTGTTCGCCGCTATTCGTCAGGCTTCCAATGAGGGTGTCGCGCGAACGACAGACAAGCGCAAGCATTCCGAGCGCCAAATGGCAGATGCGAAGCAGTTCATCGACCGCCATCTGTTCCGGGACCTTAGCGTGGAGGAAGCGGCGACGCATGTGGGGCTGTCGACGTCGCATTTTAGCTTGCTGTTCAAGCAGACGTATGGGGAAACGTTAATCGAGTATATTACGCGCCAGCGTATGGAAACGGCGAAGTCGCTGCTGCTGGAGACGCCGAAGAGCGTTGTGCAGATTGCGAAGGAAGTCGGCTATGCGGAGCGGCGGTATTTTACGAAAGTGTTCATCAAGTACACGGGTCAGAATCCGACGGAATATCGCATGGCTCTGCAAGGGGGAACAGGTCCGCTCGCGATGGAAGAGGAGCCGGACGAGTGGCGTTAGAGTGTCAGGCTGAGCAAACGTACATAACGGATGAAGAGGTGCAAGACATGGGAGAGCATTGGCGGCAATACAGTTTACGGGAGAAAATAGGGCAGCTGTTCGTATTCGGATTTCACGGGCAGCGTCCGTCAGCGGACATTGAAGCGTTGATCGAAGAATATGGCGTCGGTGGCATTATCTACTTCACGCGCAACATCGTCGATGCGAAGCAGGTGCACGAGCTTTCTGTCAGTCTGATGGAAACGGCAGAGCGCGCGGGCAAAACGCCGATGTTCATCGCCGTCGACCAAGAGGGCGGCATGGTGTCGCGTCTGGTTCGCGGCGTTACGCTGATGCCGGGCAACATGGCGCTTGGCGCAGCGGGTTCGGCTGGCGGCGTGTTCGAGACGGCGGCGATTACCGGCGAGCAGCTGCGCGCGGTCGGCATCAACTTGAACTACGCGCCGTGCGTGGACGTCAACAATAACCCGGATAATCCGGTTATCAATGTTCGTTCGTACAGCGACCGGCCTGAAGTGGTCGGCGAGCTGGGCCTTGCTGCCGTTCGCGGCTATCAGCGGTCAGGCGTATCCGCGACGATCAAGCATTTCCCTGGACACGGCGATACGAGCGTCGACTCACACCGGGATTTGCCTGTATTGCCGCATGACCGCGAGCGGCTGGAGGCGATTGAGCTCGTGCCGTTCCGCATGGCAGCGCCAGAGACGGATATGATTATGACGGCGCATGTTTGCTTACCGGCGCTGGATCCGTCCGGTGTTCCTTCGACTTTATCAAAGTCGGTGCTTAGCGGTTTGCTTCGCGAAGAAATCGGCTACGAAGGCGTTATTGTGACGGATTGCCTGGAGATGAACGCGATTGACACGTTCTACGGTCCGGCGCGCGGGGCGATTATGGCGCTGCAAGCGGGAGCGGATATGGTGCTGATCTGCCACACGGCTTCGAAGCAGCGTGCGGCACTGGAAGCCGTAGTTGCAGCGGTCGAGAGCGGCGAGCTGACGGAGGAGCGCATCGATGCTTCGCTTTTGCGGATTATGAAGCTGAAAGCGAAGCGGGAAGTCGGGAAGCCGCTTGGGGAGTGGGCTTCGGTTGAGCCGCAGCTGAATACGCCGGACCAGCAAGAAGCTGCTCGGAGCTGGAGCGAAGCGTCGGTGACGCTGGTGAAGAATGAAGCGGGGCTGCTGCCGCTGAAGCGGGGAGCGCGAACGCTCGTGCTCTGGCCGGCCATCGTTGCCGTATCGGATGCAGACGAGCTGTTGACCGATGACGGCACGCTCGGCGGACGGCTAGCGTCGCGCATGCCTGAGGTGTCCGAGCGGCGCATCGGGGCTGACGATGCGCTCGAAGGTTTGGACGCATTCGAGCAAATCGTATTCGTCAGCTACGATGCGGCGAAGCATGCGGACGAGCGCGAGGCCGCGGCGCAGCTGCTTGCCGCGGCGGCGGATCGGACCGTCGCGGTGTCGGTGCGTAACCCGCTCGACCTGCTCGTGTACCCGGAGGTGTCGGCATTCCTCGCGGTGTACGAATGCCGCCCGCTCGCACTCGAGTCCGCAGCCCGTGCGCTGCTCGGCGAGTTCGAGCCGCAGGGCAAGCTGCCGCTGACGCTGTCGGAGCAATATCCGTTCGGCTGGCGTCGTCAATAGTTGATAGAATAGCTGCACAGGCGAATATCGCCTGTGCAGTTTTTTTTTCAGATCCAACTCATAGACACTTGATTAGCTGAGTGGCGCACGCGAGAGAACATATAGGTTCTCTCAGCGGTGAAATCGCATGGAACTGGAGCAGAGAGGACGCATACGTTCTCTCAGTAGTAAAGTAAGCTGAAATGGCAGGCGTAGCCTAGCCGAGAGAACAAATACGTTCTCTCAGTAGCGAAAACGCGCGAATTAGGAATCGAGAGAACCTCCAAACTGGCTCTCTCATGGTTTACCCAAACCGCATACCAAGACGAAATGCCTCTGAGAGTTCCCGATTCGACCTTTCAGCACGTAAACCACCAAACAAATGAGCTGAGAGATCCCACTAGCCTCTCTCGGCTTTTTTGGCCTTTCTGCTATTGTTCTCTCGATCCAAACATAGAGCTTTTCCAGTTGAAGTAGGGAGGGAGTTGCTCACCCTGTCGGAGCTAAATCCGTTCAGCCGGCGCTGAATCTCCAGTTTGTTGGGAAATAATTGTTCTATTGTACAGCTGCACAGGTGGTGACCTGAGCAGCTTTTTTTTATAATTGGAAGGATAATTATGGAAGAAGGAGAACTATCCTAGTGGCATATTGATCTCATTCGTTCTACCAACAGTTGAATTCCCCCATAACCACCGTTTCAACTAATGCTTGATAGGTCGATATTCGCGTGCGTGCTATGCTGTTCAAGGCAAAGCCAACTGCGCAGTTTCACCAAAAACTGTAATTACGCATTAACTCTAAATCTGCAACTACCATTAGGAGGGAGTAAAGTGTCAATGGAGAATGGAGTTACCTACTCCGCTTGGTCCAACATCCGTTATTCCATGCGGCAGCACTGGCGGGCAAGACCGCTAACTCTAATTTGCTGCGTCATCTCCGCGCTCGTCGGTGTCGGACTGCCTTTTGTAAGTATTCTTATGCCCAAAATTGTCATTGATCGAATCATTGCGCATGTCGCACCGGGTGAGTTTATATTGTCGGTGGGTGGAATGGCGCTGCTTCTGGCGGTGCTGAGCTGCATGAAAAGCTATGCCGATCTCATGACCACTGAATCTGTAGGAACCATCAGCATTTTGAAAATCCTTCAAACGACCATGCATAAGCATCTCCATATGGACTACGAGGTGCTTGAGAGTCCTGGTTACGCGAAGCTCGGCGAGAAGGCGTGGCGTGCCATGCAAAGCAACCACTCGCCCGCCTCCAACATTCCGCGCAACCTGTCACAGCTTCTCATGAACGTATTGGGTTTTCTCGCCTATGGGTTCGTCATTGTGACGGTACACCCTCTCATTATTATCTTTCTCGCTGTTTCTGCGGGGATCAATTGGCTGGCGCTGTCCCGCGCACGCAAAACGGAAAAGGAGACGCGTGAAGAACGGTCAAAGCTTCATGGCAAGCTGTGGTACATCCAGAAGGTATCGAAAGAGCCGTCCGGAGGGAAAGATGTGCGGCTATATGACCTTGGCAGCTTGATCCGAGGTGTTTTTCAAAGCGTACTCATGAGAAGCACCAAAAAAGAGCATGAGGTAGCGACGGGTGATATGAAGGCTCAGCTCTCGGATGCGGTGCTCAGTCTCATACGTGACGGTGCCGCGTACGCGTTTCTTATTTACTTGCTGCTGAACGACAAGATGAGCTTAGGCAATTTCGTGCTCGTGTTTGCGGCCATTGGCGCCTTTGCGGGTTGGTTATCGGGCATATTGAAAAATGCAAGCGAGCTTATGCGATCGTTAAGCGAGATGTCGGACATTCGAGCCTATCTTGACGTGCCTGATCTTTCAAATACCGATGCCGGTCATAAGCTGCCGTCCGGTGATCTGCTCCCGCCTGCAATCACGCTGACAGACGTCGGATATACCTATCCAGAGGCAGAGAAACCGACCCTGCATGGTATCAATCTTGAAATTAAGCCGGGAGAGCGGATTGCCATTGTCGGGGCAAACGGAGCGGGCAAGACGACGTTGATCAAGCTCCTGTGCGGGCTTTATAAGCCGACAGACGGCGTGATTACGCTTGGTGGCGTCGATGTTACGCGCTATAACAGAGACGAATATTTCTCGCTCTTCTCTACGGTGTTTCAAGACATTCATCTCTTCTGTTGTGATATAGCCGGCAATGTTTCGCAGCAGTCACCGGATCATACAGAATATGATAAGGTGAGGAAATGCCTGGAGATGTCCGGGCTTATGGATAAGGTAAGCGGGCTTACGAAGGGCGAGTCTACGCTTCTTGTACGCCGCGTGCACAACGACGCCATCGAGCTGTCGGGCGGCGAGAAGCAGAAGCTGGCGCTGGCGCGAGCGCTCTATAAAGACGCGCCGGTTATTATCCTGGATGAGCCGACCGCTGCGCTTGATCCGATCGCGGAGAGCGAAATCTATCAGCGTTACGCCGAGCTGACCGCAGGCAGAACTTCGATCTATATCTCCCACAGGCTGGCAAGCACGCGTTTCTGCGACAGAATCTTGCTGATCGAAGACGGCGGTATCGCGGAGTGCGGCACGCATGATGAGCTGATGAGAAGCGGCGGGAAGTATGCCGAGATGTTTGACGTGCAGTCCCACTACTATAAGGATGGGGAGGTATCCGAAAATGAAGACGCATTCCATCTGGCGTAACCTGATTCGCGGATACGGCATTGTAAACCGCTTAACGCCAACCTATATTCCGCTCACGATCGTCTCCACCTTCGTCAATGCGGTGCAGCCGTTAATGGTGCTCTTCCTGTCTGCTCAGATCATTAACGAGCTGGCTGGCGCGCGCGACACAGGGCGAATTACGCTGTACACTGTGCTCGCAGTAGGACTTGCGTTCGTTTTCTCCGCTGTAAACGCCGTGGTATCGCGCCGAATTACGACCTTAAACAATACGCTCTGGGTACGTTTCTATTTCTTTCTTGGGTCCAGATATATGGAGCTTAATTACGATCAAGTGGAAGATATGAATAATAATGAGCTGTTAGCAGATATTGAAGCCAAATCCAACGGCAACGGACTTGGCGTTCTTCGCCTGCATTACAGTCTGCCGGAATTATTGCAGCCCCTTTTTGAGCTCACCGCGTCTATCGTGCTGATTTACGGCATGTTTGCGTCGAGTTCATCCTATGAGCAGACGTTTATTACCTCTCCGTTTGCCACCGTACTGCTGGTTATTCTGATTCTGCTTATTCTTCCCTTCACCTATGTCATTAAGAAAAGGGAGGAGCGGATTCTGAAGACGGTGTTTGAGGAGAATCCGAAGGCAAACACCTATGTAACGTTCTTCAATGAATATATGCAGGCCAAGAATGCCGCGAAGGACATACGGCTGTACAAACAAGCACACGCGATTGAGGATCACTATAATAAATCGGTTGGAGCGGAGTTCTGGTATCGGATTTTCGGATTGTTCGGAAGAAACAACGCCTTGGCAGCAGCCATGAATGCCGTGCTCGGCGGCTGTGTCTATCTCTTCATCGGACTGCGGGCACTATATGGCATGTATCCGTTAGGAAGCGTGGTGCAGTACATTGGCGCGGTTACCGGAGTTGTCGGCGCATTGGCCAAACTTGTTTCGGTTCTGGGCAATTTCATTACAAACAACCCCTATCTCATCCGGCTGTTCGACTATCTTGACCTGCCGGACCATATGCGCGAGAACGGTGGCAACAACAGACCCATCCCGCAAGAAGAGTTGGAGTTTGAGTTTCATAACGTGTCGTTTAAATATCCTGGAGCCGATCACCATGCGATTCAGCAGCTTAGCATGAAGTTCAATGTCGGCGAGCGGCTTGCCGTCGTAGGGTTGAACGGCAGCGGCAAGACCACGATGATTAAGCTCCTATGCCGGCTTTATGAACCTGCAGAGGGTGTCATTACCTTAAACGGCATCGATATTAGGGAGTACGACTATTCGGCATATATGGGAATGTTCAGCGTTGTGTTTCAAGACTTTAAGCTCTATTCGTTCTCGCTTGGCCAGAATGTCGCCGCTTCCGAGGTTGTTGACGCAGAATTGGCGGAGGAGTCGCTTATATTGGCGGGGTTAGGAGAGAAGCTGAAGAAGCTGCCTAATGGGCTTGAAACCTACCTGCACAAGGATTTTTCGGACGACGGCGTCGAGATTTCAGGGGGCGAAGCGCAAAAGGCAGCTCTGGCCAGGGCGCTATACAAAAACGCGCCATTCGTCGTGCTAGACGAACCAACGGCGGCTCTGGACCCTATTGCCGAGTTCGAAATCTACTCCCGATTCAATGAGTTAGTCGGCGACAAAACAGCCATCTTCGTCTCGCACCGGCTCTCCTCTTGCCGGTTCTGTCATGACATCGCCGTGTTTCACGAGGGGCGGCTGATTCAACGCGGCACCCACGATGAACTGTTAACCGATCGGGGCGGGAAGTATGCTGAGCTGTGGAATGCGCAGGCACAGTACTATGTCGCTTGAATTTTCTTGACATCAAGTTGCTTTATAGTATGATAGAAAGCAATTGAATACATGGAACTTTCTTATCAAGAGCAGGTGGAGGGACTAGCCCGATGAAACCCGGCAACCGACAACCCTTTGTTAATCAAAGGCTTGCACGGTGCTAATTCTTGCGGAAACGCTTCGTTAAGCGAATCTGGGAGATAAGAGCGAGGATCTGATTTTGGATGATAATGACCTTTCTCTTTCTGCAGAGAAGGTCATTTTTTGTTTTCATATGCGCGACAAAACATCCATTCAGGAGGGACAGTATGCCGATTACGATTCCTAATCCGATTACGACCGAGGAGAGCGTTCATCCTCTTCCGTTTGATATACAGAATTGCAGGATCACCCGCATAGAATGTTTTCGATATGATCGTGAGTATCGAGCGAAACTGCTGCTTCGAGACGAGACGGATATTTGCGGTTTAATTGCCATATCTACAAATACTGGAGTAGTTGGTCTCAAGGAGTTTGTGATTTCTTCTACATGTCTGACAGGTGATTTCACGATGTGGGCTGCTCATTTTCAGCGAATGAAAGGTCTGCCTTTGGCGGAAAGCATCAGCTACCCTCAACTGAAACAACACGCATGGGGCCAAGTTAGAGTGCAAATCATGGAATCGGCAGTAATGGATCTAATTGATAAAATAAATCGGGGCTTTGATGATAATAAGGTTCCTGGAGAGGACTTGGATCGAGCATACTTATATGATCATGCACAGGCGTATATCTCGTTTTGAGCCCGTATCCTTAAGTGAACTAAAGTATAGTAGATATATACCATATAATATAGTGATAAAATATTCACTTCTTACGTGATGAACCTGAGTTTCTTATAATAATGAACGAGTCCAGAAGCGGACGAATTCGAGTAGGAAGAGAGATGAGTCGACCATGCAATTTCGGAGATTGGGTAAGAGCGGAGTGAAGGTCAGCGAGATTAGTCTGGGCAGTTGGCTGACATATGGAGGATATGTAGAGCGCGAGAACGCGGTCAAATCCATCGAAACCGCCTACGGGTTAGGCATCAATTTCTTCGATACGGCGAATGTTTACGAGCGGGGAGCCGCCGAGATACTCATGGGCGAGACGCTGCGGGCATTCCCTCGGGAATCCTACGTACTGGCAACCAAGGTGTTCGGGCAAATGGGCGAAGGTCCTAACGACCGCGGACTTTCGCGCAAGCACATTATAGAGCAATGTCATGCAAGCCTGAAACGGCTGGGGGCCGAATATATCGATTTGTACTATTGCCACCGTTTCGATCCGAACACGCCGATGGAAGAAACACTTCGAGCGTTGGACGATCTGGTAAGGCAGGGCAAAGTGCTGTATGTGGGGGTCAGTGAATGGACGGCATCGCAGATGGCCGAAGCGCATGCGATCGCTGACCGTTATCTGCTCGATCGCATAGTGGCCAATCAACCGGTTTACAATATGTTCAATCGCTATATCGAGAAGGAAGTCATTCCTTACGGGGAGCGCGGCGGGATCGGACAAGTTGTGTTCTCTCCCCTTGCTCAAGGCTTGCTGACTGGGAAGTATGCCTCTGCGCAGAACCTGCCAGCAGATAGCAGGGCATCGAAACTAGAGGGAATGCGAAAAGGGATTACCGAAGAGAAAATCGCCAAGGTGCAGCAGCTGAGCGAAGTGGCGGCCGAGTTGAACTTGACGGTCGGACAATTGGCTCTAGCTTGGATTCTGAGGCAGGATAATGTCAGCAGTGCGCTGGTAGGCGCAAGCCGACCTGAGCAAGTAGAAGAGAACGCGAAGGCAGCCGGCGTTATTCTAAGCTCCGACGTGATCGGGCATATTGAAAGTATACTGGCATAACGCCGATAAAGGAGAAGTAGAGTATGTCCAAAGTAGTTGTAACCGGCGGAAGCGGAATGCTGGGTGAATGGGCGGTAAAACATTTTATCGAACAAGGGTATGAAGTGGTGAATGCGGATTTCAAGCATCCGAAACAAGCGGTGTGCAAAACGGTGATTGTGGATCTGAACAATCTGGGCGAAGTGTACGGCGTTCTCGCAGGAGCCGACGCCGTTGTACATCTGGCAGCCATTCCCGTCGCTTATTCGCATCCGAACGAAGTTACCTTCCACAATAATGTCATGTCCACTTATAATGTACTGGAAGCGGCGGCGGGCCTTGGAATTCGCAAGGCAGTCATTGCTTCGAGCGAATCATCGTACGGGTTAGTCTTTGCAGTAGAACGGTTCAGTCCGCAATATGTTCCTGTGGATGAGGAGCACCCTCAACTTCCTCAGGACAGCTATGGATTGTCGAAGGTTGTGAACGAAAAGACAGCAGATATGTTCCACAGACGTACGGGCATGCAGATCGTCTCGTTCCGCCTCGGTAACGTCATTGCACCGGATGCCTATGCGAAATTCCCGCAATTCATCCACGATCCTGCTGAACGCGATCGCATTCTATGGAGCTATATTGACGCAAGGGATGCGGCATCGGCGTTCCAGCTGGCGATCGAGGCAGAAGGGCTTGGAAGCGTAGCCATTAATCTTGCTTCAGACGATACAAGCATGGACATCTCGAGCCGGGACTTGATGGCGGCGCGGTATCCAGACGTCACGGATTTCCGGAGAGAGTTCCAAGGAAATGAAACGCTCCTATGCAATGAAAAGGCGAAACGTCTATTGAATTGGCAGCCGAAGCATGCTTGGCGCGATCAAATCTAGAATTTGAGGGAGACCAAACCAAATGTCCGATATGAACTTCATTTCCTCGCTCTTGAACGGTCAATCGTTCCAGCCATCCGGCTCGAAGCTGGTCATCGCCGATTGGAAGGCCGAAGGTACGCCTGCGGGCAGCGAACCGATGCCGATCGCGCCGCTGCACCGGCATCTTGTGGATGATGAAGCGTGGTATGTACTGGAGGGACGGCTAGCTTTTCAGATTGAGGATCAAGTAATCGAAGCTGGTGCGGGACAAGCTGTTATCGTGCCGAGCGGCAAGGCGCATACCTATTGGAATCCGGCGTCGGAAGAAGCGCGGTATCTCATCATAATGACAGCTGCCATCAACACGCTTATCGAAGAGATTCACCGTTCGACCGATCGAAGCTGGGATAAGATGAAGGCATTGTTTAACCAATATGAAGCGGAGCTGCTGTAATTAATTAGCGGCTGCGGTACACGACAACAAAGAGCAGCGCGGGTCGCTGCTCTTTCATTGCTTAACGGGAACGCTTGAGCAAAATCACGCCGCTGATGCTGGACGTCATTTGTCTGTAGACGATTTTGAAGCCAACGTCATTATCGCGCAAGCAGGCTAAGGCGTTGACTAGCAAGCCGCCGACTTTGAGGCTGTTTTGGCAAGGATATGAACTGCCAATGACGCGGAAAGAAACGATTCTGCGTGCAGAACCGGAAACAAGTGGATTACGGGACCAAGTAATAAGCACCAAATCGGGTTGTTGAACAGCTTTTGTACGAGCCATATAGGGTTCCCCCTTTCGAGTGTGTTCCCTATAATAAATGCTAGATTCATATAAAAGGTGCAAATGATAGAGTCAGAAAAGAGGGAGCAGCACATGCCGCGCGGAATTGGAATAGACGGCTGCCGGTCAGGCTGGGCGGCGGTCGTGATCGAGGATTCTCTTGAAACAGCCAAACTGGTACTGGCGGCCAATATTACGGGGCTGTGGTCGCAGCTGCAGCCTAGCAGCCGCGAGGACGATCTTGTCTTTATCGATATGCCGATTGGTCTGCCGGAAGGGGAGCATGGCAACAATAACACGCATTCGGCACGTAGGAGTGACGCCGATTGCCGGAAGCTGCTGCCCGCGAAGCGTAAGAGCAGCGTGTTCAATACGCCGACCAGGCAGGCGACTTATTCGGACACGCCTTCGGAAACCAACTTTGCCATTGTGCAGAAGAAGCTGTCCAAGCAGTCGGAGAACATCATTCCGAAGATCAGGGAAGTGGATTTGTTTATCCAAGCGAATTTGCAGAAGGGCGGAAATCAGCAACCTATCGAGCTTATCGAGGAATCGCATCCA
Organism: Paenibacillus taihuensis; assembly: GCF_003386535.1. Lineage (GTDB taxonomy): Bacteria > Bacillota > Bacilli > Paenibacillales > Paenibacillaceae > Paenibacillus_Z > Paenibacillus_Z taihuensis. The sequence continues at coordinate 42,039 of NZ_QTTN01000011.1, read as the reverse complement.
GAGCTGAATTTCCAGCGATTCAATGCGAATACACCGCTTGCGCATAACAAGAAGACGAAGGAAGGCATCGCGGAGCGCGTGGAGATTTTGCAACATGCAGGGATTCCCGCATCAGCGATAGAGTCGATGCTAGATGGGGCGCGGGCGAACGCGGTAGCGAAGGACGATATTCTGGACGCGGCCGTGCTAGCACTAGCAGCGTACAGCATCGCCTCCGGTATTCGGACCAAGCTGAAAGTATCCCCGAGCGAGCAGTATGATCATGCAGGAGTACTCGAAATGAACATTAGCTATTGCTAAGTTGAGGAGGTGCGGAAGTGAGAATACGCATCGTCGGCGGTTGCGGCAGCGGCAAAAACGAAGGAGCCTGACGACCTAGCTTGCTTAACAGCTAAGCGGTCCGGCTCCTTTTTGCGTACTATTTCAATGTGCTTGCGATGCTCTCGATATGCGAGAACGTCGAGTTAAGTTCCTCAAGCCCAGCGCTGTGCTCCTGCGTGATGGCTGCGATTTGCTGTACCGCATCGTTCACGCCTTGGTACGCTTTCAGAATGAGCTCAAGCTGCTCCTTACTCGTTTGCGCGGCTTCCTTGCTCTTGTCGGCCATTTTGCGAATCTCGGTTGCGACGATGTTGAAGCCTCGGCCATGCTCTCCCGCACGTGCCGCTTCGATTGCCGCGTTCAGGCCAAGCAGATTCGATTGCGAAGCGACCTCTTCGACGAACAGAAGCGTCTCTTGAATTTGTTGAATGTCATTCTTGATCGCCTGCGTCGATCCCGATACTTCCTGCAGCTGCTCTGTAATATCGCTTGAGCCAAGCGAGATCTGGTTCGTCGTCTCCGACATCCCCGACAGCAGGTCGATCAGCTTCTTCGATGCATCGCGCAGCGAGTACATCTGAACAGCCGATGAAATAATGGCCACGATTCCGATCATCTCGTCGTTCTCGTCGAAGATAGGAATGCCGACCGATTTTACAGGGACGGGAAGCTTGCCTGATGGCAAATCTTCCGTTTGACGCGTCATCGTGTTCATGACTTTCTCAGGGACCAGCCCTTTGAAGGCGCTGATTGGCGTGCCAAGCTGAAGGCCGAGATTAACTGTCGTTCCAGGCAAGCTATGAATAAGCTTCTCTGTATCGAAGATGGCGATGTGGGCATCGTCCGGATACAGGGCTTGAATGCCTTTGGATAACGAAATATATTGCTCGAGAATTGGGTGCATCTGGAGTCCTCCGCTGGTAGAGTTTTACTTTATGGATAGCTCAAGCATATGTTACTAGAATGCGTGCGAACCAGTGTCCATAGAACTATAAAGCGACAGGATTCGATAAAATTACGGTAAAGTTATCCGCGAAAAATTGTTTTATCCTCTTTGTCACAAAATCCCCCTCTCATCCGCCTTATCTCATGAAGACAACAACTTGGAGGGTGATGGAGATGCAGCAACATTATGATACAGCCATTATTGGCGGGGGATTGGCAGGATTAATTGCAGCGCTGGAGCTGGCGAATAAGGGGCGTTCTGTGATTGTCATTGAGAAGTCGAACCGGCTCGGCGGTCGAGCGATGACGAATACGCAGCATGGCATTCATTTGAATATGGGCGGGCATGCACTGTATAAGACTGGGCGAGCTTATCAGATTTTGCAGGAGCATGGCGTGAAGCTGGAGGGGGGAAACCCTTCTCCGAATACGAACTTTATATGGAACAAGGAGCTGTACGCGATAACGCCGAATCCAGTCAGCATGCTGACCTCGAAGCTGTTAACCTTCTCTGGTAAAATAAACCTGATGCGTCTCTTCCTGAAGCTCGGCAAGCTGGACGCAGAGCGAATTCCAGCGGCAATGAGCGTACGGCAGTGGGCGGAAACGGAAGTGGCGGATCCGAAGGTGCGGCATATTTTCTATGCGATCTGCAGGACGGCGACGTATACGCTGGATCCCGATCATCAGCTTGCTGCGCCTGCGCTTGCGCAAGTGCAGCGTTCGCTGAAGGGCGGCGTCCTCTATGTCGATGGAGGCTGGCAGACGATTGTGGATCAGCTTCGGCAGAAAGCGCAGCAAGCAGGCGTGCATATCGTAAGCGGCAAGTCGGTGCGCGAGATTGCGCATGCGGACGGCAGCGTGCAGAAGCTGATTTTCGCGGATGGAGAAGAACTCCGCATCTCGAACGTTGTCTGCACGGCATCGCCATCGGAGAGCGCGAAGCTGGTGCAGGGTGCAGAAGCGACGGCGCTGAATCGGTGGAAGACGGAAGCGAGGCCGGTAACCGCGGCATGCCTGGATCTTGGTTTGCGGAAGCTGCCGGTGTCGGGACTGCATGTTGCCTTCGGTCTCGACCAGCCGATCTTCTTCACGGATCATTCGGCAGGCGCGAAGCTGAGCGACAACGGCGAGGTAGTCGTGCATTTGATTAAATATAACAGCCCGGGAACCGTAAACAAGAGAGCGGATGAGAAGCTGCTGCACGACACGATGACGATGCTCCATCCGGGCTGGGAGCAAGAGGTCGTGACCAAACAGTTTCTGCCAACGATTACGGTCGTTCATGATTATCCGCATATTGCGAAAAGCCAGAGCGCTGCAGTCGGCCCGGAAGTACCGGAGATTCGCGGATTGTACGTGGCAGGCGACTGGGCCGGTCATGGCGAGCTGCTCGCAGATGCGTCTGCGGCAAGTGCAAGACGAGCGGCGGAAGCGATTATTCGCAAACATGCTTAATAGTTGGGGGTGCATCGTATGGAGCAGACAGAAGGAGCGGGTTCGGCGGCAGAGGCTTACTCCGCCTACAAACCGTTATTGTTCGCATTAGCCTACCGTATGCTTGGCAGCGTCATGGATGCGGAAGATGTGGTGCAGGAAGCTTTTCTATCGATGAGCGAGACGAAGCTGGAGGATATTCGGCATCCGAAGGCATTCTTGTGCAAAATCGTCACGAACCGCTGCATCGACCGACTCCGTTCAGCAAGCAAGCAGCGCGAGGTGTATGTAGGGCCTTGGCTGCCGGAGCCGCTAGTCGAGGATGAAAGCCGGTCCAGCGAGGACTCTTTCTTGCAGAGGGAGTCGCTCTCAACGGCTTATCTGCTCCTGCTTCAGCAGCTCTCGTGGGTGGAACGGGCGGTGTTCCTGCTGCGTGAGGTGCTGCAGTATGAGTACGATGAGATTGCGGAGATCGTTGGCAAGAGCAGCACGAATTGCCGGCAGATCTTTAGGCGGGCGAAGCTTGCGATCAGCGGCATTCCGGAGCAGGAGCGCGAGCTCGCTAGAGTGAACGCGCAGACGAAGGAGACCAATATCGCGATGCAGTTCGTGCAGGCGCTCGCATCCGGCAATGTGGCGCAGGTGCTCAGCATCGTGCAGGAAGGTGCCGTCCTCTACTCGGATGGCGGCGGCAAAGTGAAGGCGGCCGTTCGTCCGATTCAAGGAGCAGAACGCATTGCGGCGTTCTTCTTCGGTATTATGGAGAAGCAGCTGCCTGAAGATAACAGCTTCGCCTTTGCTGCGGTGAATGGCGGAACCGGCGTTATCGGGTACACGCAAGGAAAGCCATATTTTGTACTGACATTCGATGTTGGCGAGCAGCAGCGGATCTCTTCCCTCTACCTTGTGGTCAATCCGGATAAACTGACGCACTTGGCATCTCTATAAGAGTAATCGATAACTAAGCGTTTACGGAGGTCAACAGATACAAATGCAGGGCATTGAATTAAGCAGAAGATTCTATAACGAAATTATTGAGCCGATCATAAGCGAGTACTCGGCATCGAACGACTATGCAGCAGCACTGATTGGACCTGGAAGCGAAGTGCTTGGCTTCGATACCGAGATGTCGCAGGATCACGACTGGGGACCGCGCGTGTGCTTGTTCCTTGGAGCGAGCTATCCCGCTGATGCGGCAGAAGAGCTTCGGGCAAGGCTGGAGAAGCAAGCTCCCGAGGGGTTCTATGGCTTCCCGGTCGATACGGGCATGACTTTAATGACGACAGTCGAAGATTATGTAGGGAGAAGACTTGGGTTAGGCGTGAACACGGAGATCGGGCTGTTAGACTGGCTTACGTTCCCTTCGCAGACGCTGCTCGAGCTGACGAGCGGGGCGGTGTTCAAGGACGGAGCGGGACAGCTGATGGAATTGCGCCGTAAGTTCGCTTACTATCCGGATGATGTCTGGCTCTATCTGATCTTCTGCACCTGGCAGCGGATTGGGCAGGAGGAGCATCTGATGAACCGGGCCGGCTCGGCAGGAGACGAGCTGGGCTCCGCGGTCATTGGTTCCCGAATGGTCCGCGATGTCATGAATCTGTGCTTCTTGATGGAGCGGAGATATGCGCCGTATCCGAAGTGGTTCGGGACGGCATTCAAGCAGCTGAACTGTGCGGAGCAGGTGCTGCCCCTTCTCTTGGATGCGCAGACGGCGACGAGCTGGAGAACTCGGGAAGGCGCATTCAACCGCGTGTACCGAATCCTCGCTCGGATGCACAACGATTTGGGTCTGACGGAAACGCCTGCCTCGGAGGAAGCAGCGCCGTTCTTCACCCGTCCGTTCAACGTCATGAACGGCGGCGACATTGCTGCACTTCTCGCCCCGCGTATCAAGGACAGAGAAATCCGCTGGCTGGCGGAGAACCGGCCAATCGGCAGCATCGATCAGATTACGGATAATACGGATGTTCGTAATATGCCGCAATCGTCGGTGACACGGGCACGTTTGAAGAAGCTCTATCGTCGCATATAATAAGAAACCCGCCGTCATCCCCGATGACGGCGGGTTTATTTTAATTAATGGTCACATTATCCGCAGTGATTGTCGCATTATCGTAGTACCAGATCCGATACTCCAGATTGCGATTGAGTGTCTGGTTGAAGCTAAGGGTGAAATTCTGATACTGATTCACGGCTGTGAATTGCTGCCTTGTAATCTCCGATTGCACCACGCTTGTGCCTGTCGCCGCATCGTAGACATCAATCTTCGCGACGTTCGCATTGTCGAGGGTGTTGTTATCGATTTTGAGACGGAACGCGACATTCCGATTGCCCACGGGCACATTCGGGTCATATGGGCCATACACCATATGCCCTTGGTTATCGAGTGATGAGGAAGCCTGCCATCCATCCCCGCTCACGCGTCCGACGCCATGGCCAACATAAGCACCTTCGGATTCGAACTTGCCAAGTCTCCGCGTCACTGTAACTTTATCAATGCTAATGGTCGCCTTATCCCGATAGTAGGCTCTAAACTCGAGCGAGCTGCCGGACGGATTGTTGAAAGAAAGGCTAAAATCCTGGTACGCATTATTGCTCTTGAATTGATTCCGGTACACATCAAATGCTGCCAGTGTTTGACCGGTTGCATTGTCGCGCACGTCCAGTGTTACGACGTTGTCGTTCGTACCTGTGTTGGAATCGATCTTCATTTTGAAAGTAGCGGTATTCATGCCGACAGGAATTGAATTGTCGTAGTTGCCCCATAGCATGAAGTCGACATTGTGCGAAGCGACGTTCGCTGACCAATCGCTTCCGCTAGCCGCGCCGGTCGAATGGGAGAAATTGCTCTCGGCTTCATAGGTTTTGACGACGGTGGACGGATCGATCGGCAGGTTATTGTTCTCGCGCATCAATTGGAAGTACGTATCCGGTCTTACGAAGACAATGTTGCTGTTGCTGCTGAAGTTGTTCACGGCATCCACGAAGTTCTGATACGTCACATCCCAAGGATTCGCCTGAATGCTGACAAAACGAGGGGACGTTCCGTTCCAGCCTGCAATCGCGCCATTGATCTCGGAGATAAGCGTAGCCAAGGAATAGCAATAGGTCGCATTCAATCCCTGAACAGGCAGCGTGTTGTTGTAGACCGTGATTGCACCGCCGCCGGCCATTGACGTTAATCCAAGCAAGGATGGCGCATGCTGGGCAAAGCTGGTGCCTACATTTGCGTTAATGCCGCCAGTAATCGTGTTCCAGATCGTCGAAATCGTAAGTCCCGCACGGTTCATATAATCGTCCGACAAGGCGACGAAGCTGTCCAGATACGTTTGATTCGTCCAATAGTTCGGATACGTATAGCCGACGCCGGAAGGGCCCGCGATTAGCACGTCGTTTGCCGTTGCGCTTGTGTGCAGGTAATTAAGAAGACCTGGCTTCGCATCGAGCATAGCCGGAGAAACGGTCCAGCCTAATGGAACCGTGCCTCTGTTCGCGGAATCCCACAGCTTCTTGAAACGGTGCTCCATATACTGCAAATTGTCGCCATCGCTCAAGATGAGCGAAACGTAGATTTTGTTCTGAAGCGGCGGCTTGTTCGGGATTGGCTTCACATTCACTGTTCTTGAGGTACCGCTGAACACGGTCAGGTTGGAGGAGAAGTCGCTGGCGATCGTGGAGACGCCGTATTCGGATGCCGTTTGCACCCCGAGCCCCTCATCCGGCCACCATCCCATATAGATGCCGCTGCCATAAGGCATATCCGCGAGGAACGATTGGAGCAATGTTTTCTCGGCCGGAACGGCAGGATCGAGCCAGACGACCGCGGCGCCGGTTGCCGTCGCATAATCTCGCAGGAAGCCTTTAATGTCGGGGTTAAGCCCGATAATCAGCTTATGCGTGAGCAGGGACCAGTAATTGGTGTACATATATTGATAAACAGCCAGCTTGTTGCTGAAATCGCCGCGCAAATCATCGAGGATCGGTAAGTTGTATGGAGCGGAGGATAGTTTAGTGACGAGGCTTGGCGGAGCGACGATACCGCCTGACCGTGAGGCGATGAGCGTTGCCAGATTAATCGTATCCGGTACGGCAGTATCATAGACGACAATGCCATTGATTTCGCTGGCGTATTTGGTGATGAGCGACCAGTTGTCCGTCACATCGGTATGGCCAATGCCGAGATTGCCGAGCCAAGTATCTTTGCCGTCTTCGTTCTTAACCGCATCATCGTATGTATATATTCTCGGTTGTGTTTTGTTGACGAGCCCTTTAAGCGTGGTGAACACAACCGATTCATCGACTTTGCTGTCCGGATGTGTACCGACGGCGTCTACTTTCGTGTAAGCTCGACCGTACCAGTACACCCTGAATTCCAGAGAATGCCCGGCTGTCGCATTATTGAAAGGCAGGGTGAATCGCTGGTAACTGCCGGCCTGCGTCCAGTCCTGCCGGTGAATATCGCGCGTCGCCAAGATTGTGCCGCTCGTGCTATCATGGACGTCAATCGTCACAATGACATCGTTGTTAGCCGTGTTGTTATCGACAATCATATCGAAGAATGCCGTATTCGCTCCAGTAGGAATATTCGTGACGTAAGGTCCGTAAACCATGTGCGCGTTGGCGGCATCAATACCGGTTTGCGCGAGCCAGCCATTGCCGTCAAGATGCCCGGTGCCATGTCCCATCGTTTCCGCTTCGTACTTGTATTCGGTTACAAGATTCATTTCATCAAGGGTCGAAGCTGGTGCGGAGAAGGATGGAAGGATCTGTCCGGATGGCCATGACAGCCCTGCAGCCTCGGCTTTCGGGAGAGGTGCGAAGGGGGATGAAGCTGCCAGAATGACTAGCCCAAGGAAGGTCGTGCCTAATCGTTTATTCCATTTCCAATTCCGTTTCCATTTCATAAAGTTCCTCCTTTTTATAGTGGTGGAGCCTCATGGATCAACTGATGAGGACGTTGTCTATGCATAATATATATAATCAATATAATAAATAAAAATGACAGCGCATTTCATTTGCAAAATGATTCTTTTTCTGGATGCAGGAGGAAATATCGTGTTTGCTGCGAAATAACTAGTTGATTTCGTTTTTATTTCGATTAGCAAAGGGGTTAATTGAATGCAGCAGCAACAAGTGGACTCGAAAACGAAAGTGTATCCGAAAGAAGTTCTGTTCGCGCGCGGAGAGCAGCGTGAGTTCGCGCAGGATGCGAAGGAAGCGGCATTTCTGCTTGGAGGCATTGGCACTGGCAACATCTCGCTCGGTGCGCGAGGCGAGCTAAGAGACTTTGAAATCTTCAACCGTCCGGGCAAAGGCGACCAGCTTTACTATAGCTTCTTTGCAATTTGGGCTCAGGCGCACGGCGGCGGCGAGCCGATCGCCAAAGTGCTGGAAGCAGAGCTTCAGCCTCCGTTTGGGCTGAATGGCAAAGGTTATCACGCGGGCACGATGGCGGGGCTGCCGCGATTGAAAGCATCCAAGCTGCGCGGAGAATATCCGCTCGCGCAGGTAGAGTTCGAAGATGAGTCGCTGCCAGTCAGCGTGAAACTGGAAGCGTTTACGCCGCTTATTCCGCTTCAAGCAGACGATTCCGGCATTCCAGCTGCGGTGCTTCGCTATAAGGTGAGCAACCCGAGCTCGCTGCCTGTCGATGTGTCGATTGTCGGCAGCATGTCCAACCCGGTTGGCTGGCAGGGGCTGGATCGGTTCGATAATACAATGGTCGCCGAGATCGGCGTGAACGAGCTGCGTGAGGACGGCCGGATAACTGGCGTCCACTTTACTTCGCCGAAGCTGCCTGCGGATCATTTGCGAAACGGCAGCATGAGCCTGATGACAACGGCTGATGAGGTAACGATGAAGCCGACTTGGCAGATCGGCAGCTGGTGGGATGGCGCGCATGAGTTTTGGGATGATTTTGCCGAGGATGGCAGATTGGAACAGATCCCGCCGATCGATAACGGACAAGTCGCGATTGCGCCGCAAGCTCGCCTGCGGGTAGGCTCCATTGGCAGCTATGCGACGCTGCTTCCGGGCGAAGAGAAGACGTTCGAGTTCGTGCTGGCATGGCATTTTCCAAACCGACCGAAGCATTGGGATGAGGATCGCAAGCTTGAGCAGGGGGAGATCATCCGCAACCATTACGCCACTAAGTTCGAGGACGCTTGGGCTGCGGGACGTTATTTGATCGAGGAGCTGGACCGTCTCGAGAGCGGCACACGCGCGTTCCATCAGGCGTTATTTGGCAGCACGCTGCCATCCTATGTCATTGACGCGCTGTCCGCGAACATGACGGTGCTGCGCAGCACGACCTGCTTCCGCGTCGAAGGGGGCACCTTCTACGCCTTCGAGGGCAGCCATTCGCATCATGGCAGCTGCCATGGCACGTGTACGCATGTATGGAATTATGCGCAGACGGCAGCATTCCTGTTCCCTGAGCTGGAGCGCAGCGCGAGGAACGTAGAGTTTCTCATCGAAACGGACGAGCATGGCAACATGGCGTTCCGCACGCAGCAGACGTTCGGCATGGAGCGCTTCAATATGCCTCCGGCTGTAGACGGACAGATGGGCACGATCGTCCGGCTGTATCGCGAATGGAAGCTGAGCGGCGACCATGATTTCTTGCACGGATTGTGGGAGAAGGCAGGGCTGGCTCTAGATTTTGCATTCGGACACTGGGATTCGGACGGCGACGGCGTGCTGGATAGCGAGCAGCATAACACGTATGATATTGAATTCTTCGGACCGAACTCGCTCGCCAATTCGCTCTTCCTTGCCGCGTTGAAGGCTGGGGCTGAGATGGCGGCATTCGTCGGCGACACCGAGCGGGCGGAGCGCTACACGGCGGCATTCGAGCGCGGGAAGAAGCGTGTTGACGAGCTGCTCTGGAATGGCGAGTATTATGTGCAGCGTATTGACGATGTGAACGCGCATCTGTACCAGTACGGCATCGGCTGCTTGTCGGACCAAGTGTTCGGCCAGTTCCTGGCGCATGTGGCGGGGCTTGGGTATATTTTGCCGGAGGATCATGTGAAGCAAGCGGTCGCTTCCATCTTCCGCTACAATTTCCGCACCGACTTCTACGGTCATGCCAACGTACAGCGCACGTATACGCTGGGTGATGAGCAAGGGCTGCTGCTGTGCTCATGGCCGCATGGCGGACGTCCGAAGGTTCCGTTCGTCTATGCCGACGAAGTGTGGACAGGCATTGAGTATCACGTTGCTGCTCACCTCATATACGAGGGCATGATTGAAGAAGGGCTGACGATTGTAAAAGCAGTCCGTGACCGCCATGACGGCTACCGCCGCAACCCGTGGGCCGAGGAAGAGTGCGGCTATCACTATGCGCGATCGCTGGCGAGCTGGGCTGTGCTGCTGTCGCTCAGCGGTTTCACCTACGATATGCGTGAAGGAACGATCAGCTTCGCGCCGGTTATCGAGCAGGACGACTTCAGCTGCTTCTGGAGCACCGGCACGGCGTGGGGCACGTACCGCCAGCAGCGGAACGCCGATACCGGCGAGCTTACGAAGTCGCTGGATGTGCTGTATGGCGATGCGGGAAGCGTGCGGTTGAAGGGATAGAGTTTGAGGGATGTTTGAGGGATGAGAAAGCTGCCGACCTTCGGGGAGGCAGCTTTTTTTTGTTGGCTGAACATGCTGGATGGTTCTTTAGGCTGTGTGGTCTTGTGGGGTTTTGAGTAAGGTGTGTGGAGGTATGAAACGAAAAAAAACGATTGACTTTGTGTGTTCTCGTGGATAGAATGACATTAAATCCACAAAACACCTTATTGTAAGCGTTTTAATATGTGGTCATATTACTTATAGTGGTGGATTACGAGGGTTTATAATTTCGATATGGGGGAATGTTCTGACATGAAGAATGCGAAGAAGTCTTTGTTAGTCCTCTCAACTGTTGCATTATCAGGAAGCTTGCTGCTGACTGGCTGCGGCTCAAACGGTAACAATGCGCAAGAAAACCAATCGGCCAACCAAACAAGCAATCAAGCAAGCAACCAAACGGGGAATGCAGCAGCAACTACGACACCAGAAGTTAAAGAAAAAGTAACGCTTGATTTCTGGGCCCACTGGGGTTCGACTACGCGCCGTCCGATCATTGAGAAAATCGTAAGCGACTTTAACGCTTCGCAAGACCATATTCACGTCAATTATTCCTTCCAGCCGTTCGGCGAAGGCTGGACGAAAGAACTAGCCGCAGTTGCTGCTGGAAACCCGCCGGATGTTATTATTCAAGACATCTTTACGGTTGGCCAGCGCGCAGCGAAGAAACAAGCTACGAATCTCTCGGAATACATCAATCAAGATCCGTCGATCAAGGACCGTTTCTTCCCGCAGTTATGGGATGCTTCTTTGTATAATAATGAACCTTACGCGCTTCCGTTCAATACGGATACTCGTTTCTTGTACTACAGCAAGAAGGCGTTCCAAGAGGCAGGCTTGGATCCGAACAGCCCGCCGAAGACATGGGATGAACTGCTGGCAGACGCGCAGAAGCTGGATAAACTGAATGGCAAGAGAATCGAACGTCTCGGCTTCTACCCGGATGATTGGGGTCTATTCCTGGACAATGCAGACGGCAAGCTCATGATGGATAAGAATGGTCCGAATTTCAACTCGCCTGCGAAGATCGATGCGCTGAACTGGGTGATGAGCTTCAATGAACGTCTTGGCAAAAGCAATGTCGATACCTTCAAGGCAACCTTCGGCAGCAAGCAGAATGATCCGTTCGTTGTCGGCAAGCTGGGCATGACGATCCAGACAGGCACGTACTTCGCGCAAATCAAAGACTTCATGAATCCGGACGACATCGGCTATGCGCCGGTTCCTGAGATGAAGGCGGGTTCGGGCAATTGGACATACGGCGGCGGTTTCGTGCTCGAAATCCCTTATGGCGCGAAGCATCCGGCGGAAAGCTTCGAGTTCATGAAATATATGACGGACGTAGCTGCACAGAAATACTGGAGTCAATATTTGTTTGACAATGTAGCGAACCAGGCGGCTGCTAACGATCCTGAACTTTCGACAAACAACCCGGTATCCAAATTCGCTACGGATAACATGAAGTGGACGCTCGTAAGCCCGGTACCGAACAATGCGCCTGACTATACAAGCGTTTCGAACCCGAATATCGAATCTGCTTTGGCTGGCAAAACAGATGCGAAGACCGCACTTGATAAAGCACAGTCAGCCGTTCAAGACTTGATGGACAGCAACAAATAAGGATCGTGACAAACAGGGGCGGTTGTATGCGACCGCCCCGATTTTTTTGATGAGTTACCTGTAGGTGTAGGAGGGATAGATAATGAACACGACCGCCCATTCAGGATCCAAGAGACGGAAAAAACCAATGTCGCTGGAACGAAAAGAAGAGCTTCAAGGGTATTTGTTCGTACTGCCTTGGATTATCGGTTTTTTGCTGTTCACGGCAGGGCCGCTTTTATTTTCTTTTTACGTCAGCTTCACGAACTATGACTTTACCTCTCAAATGGATTTTGTAGGATTGCGTAACTACAAATACATGTTTCACGGAGATCCGCTCTTCTGGGTGTCATTAAAAAATACGCTGTTTTACGTCGTGCTGATGGTCCCGTTAACGACCTTCGCTTCCATCGCGCTTGCGTCCATCCTTAATCAGAAAATTCCTGGTATCCGCGTTTTCCGTACCATTTACTATTTGCCGTCGGTTTTATCCGGAGTTGGCGTTTATATGCTTTGGATGGAGCTGCTAAGCCCGGATACGGGTATCGTCAATCTGGTTCTCAGCTGGTTCGGCATTACGGGGCCGGGCTGGATGTTTGACCCGAATTGGACCAAGCCTGCCATCGTCATGATGAAGATGTGGAGCGTCGGCGGCGGCATGCTGATGTACCTTGCTGCTTTGCAAGGCGTGCCTGAGCAGCTTTATGAAGCGGCCGAGATCGATGGGGCCGGCTCGCTGCGTCGGTTCTGGCATATTACGATGCCCCTGATATCTCCTGTCATCTTCTTTGAGGTCATTACAACGTTTATTTCAGGCTTCCAAATTTTCCAAGAGGGTTATGTCATGTCCTCGGATCCGACGACGCCCGGATCGCCGATGAACTCGCTTCTATTCTTTAATTTGCATATGTACCTGAAGGCGTTCAAAGTGTTCCAAATGGGGTATGCATCCGCGATGGCTTGGTTTTTGTTCGTTGTCGTGCTGTTCATTACCATGATCAATATGTGGGTATCGAAATATTGGGTTCATTATGAAGGAGGCGACGGACGATGAGTTCCGCAACGACCGGGAATGCGCGCAGCTATTTTGAGAGCCGTCGTACGGGAGAGCGCATCCGAAAAACGATTATGTTCCTGCTATTGGCAGGGGCAGGTCTAGTCTTCGTCGTTCCTTTCTGGTGGATGATTTCTACCTCGCTCAAAACGATGGATGACATTATGCAGTATCCGCCGGCGTTTATTCCGAAGCACTGGCATTTCCAGAACTATTTGGAGACATGGACATCCATAGACTTTCCGAGATTTACCCTCAATTCACTGACCATAGCCACCATCGGGGTCGTGGGTCACGTGATCTCTAATACGTTTGTGGCATACGGGTTTGCCAAAATCAAATTCCGCGGACGGAATCTGATGTTTTCCATCGTGCTGTCAACGATGATCATTCCAGGCTTCGTGACGCTCATTCCGCAGTATATCCTGTTTGCAAAGATCCATTGGGTAGGGACGTACTTGCCGCTCACCGTTCCGGGCTTTTTCGGCAACGCGTTTCAAATCTTTTTGCTCCGCCAATTTTTCCTCGGCATTCCGAACGATTTGATTGAAGCGGCGAAAATCGACGGCGCCAATCATTTCTACATTTGGCGCCGGATCATGGTTCCGCTTGCAAAGCCAGCCGTCATCACCATTGCGCTTACCACGTTTCAAGGAGCATGGAATGACTTTCTGGGGCCGGTTATTTATTTGAACAAAGAAAGCACGTATACGCTCCAGATCGCGCTTCAAATGTTCAAAGCCAGCTCAGGGCTTAGCCAGTGGCACTATTTGATGGCGGGTTCCGTTATCGTGCTTCTGCCGATTGTCGTGATGTTCTTCGTGTTCCAGAAGTTCTTTATTGAAGGAATGAACATTTCTTCAGGCACCAAAGGATAATTCCGCTTCCTTAAATTCATACCGAAGCAAGTCTACGAGAATGGGAGAGAGATGAGAGCATATGAACGCAGCAAATAAAAGAGCGAATGTAAAAACATTGAAGCAAGCGCTGGAAGTAGCTGAGAAATACGGGTATGCGATCGGTTCTTTCTCGCCGCGCTATACGCCGATGATCAAGCCCGTGCTTCGGGCCGCGCAGGAGGCGCAGTCCCCGGCAATCGTCCAAATCTCCCATAAAGAGCTTGTGCGGTACGGGATTACGCCAAAGGAATTCGCCGACGAGTTCTATGCGCAGATCCAGTCGGAAGACATCACCGTACCGGTTGTTCTTCATCTCGACCACACGAAAGAACTGGAAACGATTGCGGAGGCGATTGAAGCCGGATTTACTTCGGTCATGATCGACGCCTCGGAGAAGCCGCTTGATGAGAATATCGCAACGTCGAAGGAAGTCGTCGAATATGCCAAACCGCGCGGCGTCTCCGTCGAGGCCGAGCTTGGCATGATCGGCACGACGGATTTCGTGGAGACGGATAAAGACGAAGAGCTTTATACGGACCCGGTGGAAGCGGAACGTTTCACGCGTGAAACGGGAATTGACGCATTGGCTGTGTCCTGCGGAACCGCGCATGGCGTGTATATGGTCCGGCAGCCGAAGATCGATTTCGAGCGGCTTCAAGCTATTCGTGCTTTGACTCCTGTACATCTGGTCCTTCACGGCGGTTCCGGTGTACCCGCTGAAATGATGACTGGAGCCATCAAGCTGCCGCAAGGCGGGGTAAGCAAAGTCAATATCGCGACAGATCTTGAGCTTGCCTTCCTCCAAGCAATTGGCAAGGAAGAACGTCTGACCAATGCGGAATGCCAAGCGTTGAATGCGGGGCTGCTGGAGAAAGGACGGGCGGCTGTTCAACAGACCGTCGCCGATAAAATCACAAACTTCCTGGGGAGCCGGGAACAAGCGTCGACGTTCGCGTAAATCTGTCTACCTGCGCCGCTGCGCCGACGGGAAATTCTCTGCGGCTCAGCGGCATTTTTAATAGATAAGGGAGTGTAACAATGAAACACAAGAAGTTCCATATGATCGGCAACGCCCATCTGGATCCGGTTTGGTTATGGCAGTGGCAAGAAGGCTTCCAAGAGACGAAAGCGACCTTCCGTTCGGCGCTCGACCGCATGAAGGAATATCCGGATTTCATCTTCACCTCCAGCTCCGCTGCCAATTACGAGTGGGTGGAGAATAACGATCCGGCCATGTTCGAGGAAATCATAGCGCGCATCAAGGAAGGCCGCTGGCAGATTGTCGGCGGCTGGTGGATTCAGCCTGACTGCAACATTCCGGGCGGGGAGTCTTTCGTTCGTCAAGGCTTGTACGGCCAGCGTTATTTCAAAGAAAAGTTTGGCGTAACGGCGAAGGTCGGCTACAACGTCGACAGCTTCGGCCATCATGGCATGCTTCCGCAAATCCTGATGAAAAGCGGCATGCCGTACTACGTCTTCATGCGTCCGATGCCGAATGAGAAAGGGCTTCCGGGCCGTACATTTTACTGGGAGTCGGACGACGGCTCGCGCGTGCTCGCCTACCGGATTCCGTTCGAGTACTGTACGTGGGGCAAAGAGCTCGACAAGCATGTGCGCCGCTGCATCACCGATTTGAAAGAGCCGTTTGACGAAATGATGGTCTTCTACGGAGTGGGCAATCACGGCGGCGGTCCAACGAAGGAAAATATCGAAAGTATTATCCGCATGAACGAAGATGAAGCGTATCCGACGATGGCGTTCGGCGGGCCTAACGAGTTTTTTGCCGCGATGGAAGCCAAAGGGCTGCAATTTCCGGTTGTACACGATGATCTGCAGCATCATGCCAGCGGATGTTACGCGGTGCATTCCGGCATTAAACAATGGAACAGACAGGCAGAGAATAAGCTGATCGCCGCAGAGAAATGGTCCGCGCTGGCTGAACGCATCACGGGGCAGCCTTATCCGGCGAACTTCGCTCTCGCCTGGAAGAATGTGCTGTTCAACCAATTCCATGACATTCTTGCCGGAACCTCTCTGGAAGCCGCTTATGAAGATGCCCGCAACATGCACGGCGAAGCGATGAATATCGGGGAGCGAGGGTTGAACTACGCGTTACAGTCGCTGTCCTGGAACATTAATATCGAGCAAGAAGAAGGCATGAAACCGATCGTTGTCTTTAATCCGCACTCGTGGGCCAGCAAGATCAACGTCGAGCAGGAAATCGGCGGGATCAAGGATACGAAGATCCTGGTTGACGATACCGGCAAGCAAGTGCCCTTCCAGACCGTGCAATCGCAAGCGACGTCCGGAGGCAGGTTCCGACTGAGCTTCATCGCCGAGCTTCCGCCTATGGGATACCGCGTGTACAAGCTGCATACGACAAGCGGGCAGGCGAGATTAGTTCCGGCAGCAATCGAAGCGACTGATTTCACGCTGGAGAACGACAGATTCCGTCTCGAATTCGATCCGCAAACGGGCTTTATTTCGAGCCTCCACGATAAAAAGGCAAATTACGAAGTGTTCCGCGGCCCGGCTGCACGGCCTGATGTCATAGAAGATAACTCCGACACATGGAGCCATAACGTGTTTCACTTCAATAAAACAATCGGCAGCTTTACCGCCAAGAGCGTACAGCGCGTCGAGCACGGACCGGTCAAATCCGTAGTCCGCGTCGTCAGCGAATACGGCAGCTCCAAGCTTGTCCAGGATTTCACGATGTATCGCGAGCTGGACTACATCGATGTGAAAGTGACGGTAGACTGGCGCGAGCAGTTCAAGATGCTGAAGCTCGTATTTCCGATCAATCTCATCTTTACGAAGCAAACGTACGAAATTCCTTATGGTTTCAAGGAGCGCGAGCATAACGGCGAAGAAGAGCCGGGTCAAAGCTGGGTCGATTACGGCGGCATTCTCCGCGAAGAGGGTACCGATTATGGCGTATCGCTCATCAATGATGCCAAATACAGCTACAGCATCCTGAATAAGGAGTTGGCGCTGACCGTGCTTCGCAGCCCGATCTATGCGCATCACGATCCGCTCGTACCGGACCCGAAGGGCCATTATTCGTTCATTGACCAAGGCATTCAGCAGTTCAACTATCGCTTGCTGGCACATGAAGGCAGCTGGGAGCAGGCAGGAACGGTGAAGCTCGCGCATGAGCTGAACCAACGTCCGACCTCGATTATCGAAACCTATCACGCCGGTCCGCTTCCGCAGCAGGATTCCTACCTGGCGGTTGATCAGGACAACATCATTGTCAGCGTCGTGAAGAAATCGGAAGACAACGACGATCTGATCGTTCGGGCTTATGAGACGACCAGAACGGCAACGACAGCGACAATCCGTCTGCCGAAGTGGAACCGGATCGTCGAAGCGAATTTCGGGCCATGCGAGATCAAGACATTCCGCATTCCCGCGAACGAAGAGCTTCCGGTTACAGAAACGAATTTAATCGAGTTCCCGGAATAACAGGTCCGGCGGCGAAAATAAGGAAACGCAGATAGGGGAGGTTGGGCTACAGATGCAGCAGCGTATCGATCTGAATGGCAGCGATTGGCTTTATAAAGATTTTGTCGGCGAAGACTGGGTTTGGAGGAACGCGGAAAAGCCGGATAGCCGCGACGTCCGGTGGTGGCGCAAAGGCACCGTTCCCGGTTCCGTGCTTCATGATCTCTGGCAAAACGGCGAAGTGCCGGACCCTTACTTCGAGCGCAACAGCTTGCTGGTCGAATGGGTGCCGGAGCGGACCTGGGTGTATAAAAAGACGTTCGAGATCGATGCCGCGCTCTACGGCAGTCGCATACAGCTGCGGTTCGAAGGCGTTGATTTTGAAGCGCAATTCTTCCTGAACGGCAATCCGATCGGCAGACATCGCGGTATGTATACGCCTGCCGTGTTTGAGGTCGGCGAAGTTCTGCATTACGGCGGCAGCAATT
The DNA here is from genome assembly GCF_003386535.1 of Paenibacillus taihuensis. Classification (GTDB taxonomy): domain Bacteria; phylum Bacillota; class Bacilli; order Paenibacillales; family Paenibacillaceae; genus Paenibacillus_Z; species Paenibacillus_Z taihuensis. The sequence continues at coordinate 24,232 of NZ_QTTN01000011.1, read as the reverse complement.
TGCTTGCTGTTGTGATCGAGAAGGCGCCAGATGAGCAGCCTCAGGTTAGCAAAACGAGCTATGTACGCGCCCATAAAAGCCGGATGACCTATTGGTGGGATTTCTGCCCGCGCATGATCCATCAAGGGATTTGGGATGACGTTTTCCTTGAAGTGACCGGTAATGTCAGGTTGGAAGACGTTTATGTTCGCCCGCGGCTTTCGGAGGATTTGGTTTCGGCGGAGCTGTCCGTATCGGTACAGCTCTCTGCTGCGATGCCGGAAACGATTTGGGTGGAAACGGCGATTTACGACGGCAGCGAGGTTGTCGGAACGTCGAGATCGAAGCACGCGGCCGCATCCGGAAAGACAGGCATTGACGCCTGCATCGACCTGACTCAGCCGAAATTGTGGCAGCCTAACGGATCGGGCGAAGCGCATTTATATGAAGCTCGCGTGTCCGTCATCAATGCGGAGAACGCCGTAGTATCGGAGAAACGTATCAGCTTCGGGATTCGCAGCGTGGTGCTGGAGCATAACGAATCGCCGGATCAAGCAAGCTTGCCGTATATCTTCGTTGTCAACGGCAAGCGCACATACATCAAAGGCTGGAACTGGGTGCCGATCGATGCGATGTACGGCGTACCGCGTCCTGCCAAGCTGGAGAGACTGCTGCAGCTGGCCAAACGCGCCGGCGTAAACATGCTCCGCGTATGGGGCGGGGGTCTCATCGAGAAAGAGTCGTTCTATGAGCTGTGCGACCGTTACGGGATCATGGTCTGGCAGGAGTTCATCCAGTCCAGCTCCGGCATCGGCAATAAACCGAGCGAATCGCCCGAATTCATCGATATGATGGTAGAGGAAGCGAGAATCATCGTTCCGCGCAAGCGCAATCATCCGTCTCTTGTCCTATGGTGCGGCGGCAATGAGCTGCAGGACGCCAATGACCGTCCGCTCGACGACACCGAGCCGGTGCTTGCGGCATTGAAGGCGGTCGTGCAGGAATGCCATCCGGATGCGTTGTGGCTCGCTACTTCGCCGACGGGGCGCTGCTTCCTCAACAACTTGGAAAATATCGAGAAGGACCCGCACGGTCTTCATGATGTGCACGGTCCATGGGAGCATCAAGGCCTGGTCGAACAGTATACGCTGTATAACAGAGGGACTTCTCTCATGCATAGCGAGTTCGGCGTTGAAGGGATGACCGGCTTCAAGACGCTGAATCGCACGATCTCCAAAGCGAATCAGTGGCCTGCAGGGCGAGACAATCCGGTCTACTTTCACCGCGGCTCCTGGTGGAATAACGAATCGCTCGTGCAGCAATCGTTCAACGGAAAGCTTGAGCGGGTAGAGGAATTGATCCGCGCCAGTCAGTACTTGCAGGCTGAGGGCCTTCGCTATGCGGTCGAATCCAACCGGCGCCGCAGCTGGCAGAACAGCGGTACGCTGCCATGGCAGTTTAACGAGCCTTATCCGAATGCCTACTGTACGTCGGCGCTCGACTATTACACGAATCCGAAGCCGGCTTATTACGGCGTGGCCAAAGCTTACGAAGAGCTGGCGGTTACCGCGTCGTTCGCCGCACAGGCATGGGAAGGGAAGGACGAATTCGAAGCCGGCATTTGGACGGTGAATTCGTTGTCGATGCCTATCGGGGCAGCTCAAGTGAGCTGGCGCATCGTCGGTGCTTCGGGAATCGTATACGCCGAAGGCGTGCTGACGGGTGAAGCGCCGGCTAATGCACCAGTACGGTTCGGAAGCGTGAAGGCGAAGCTGACGACGATTAAGGATGATATTTTCTTTCTTGATCTGGCGCTTCGCGGAAGCGGCGGAGAAACGGCCGCTAACCGATATGATTTCTCTCTCCGAAGCACGATGGAACCGTTGCTGCGCTTGAATCCAACGACTTTGAAAGTCGAGAGGGAGCAGTCGGAGGGGGCCGGCATTTGGGCGCTCCAAATTACCAATATAGGCGACCATGCGGCATTCCATGTTCATATGGACGATGCGAGGAAGCTCGATGAGGAAGGCTACTGGTATGCCTCTGTAAACGACTTTACGCTGCTGCCGGGAGAGCGGGTTACCGTTCATGTTGAATGGTGCGGCATTCAAGAGAAATTCAGGAAGCTGGAAATCGCCGCCTGGAATACGGCAAAAGTAACGTTTGGTTGAAACTGGAGCATTTGCGTAGGCATTACGTTATAATTCACTTATAATAAATGCCGCTCATGGTGGACTTTGGCGGTAGAGGGAGCAACACTGATGATTGTCGTTCACAGACGAAACAAAATCAAGGAGAAATTACTCATCGAACGAAGTGTGAAAGCAGCAGATCTCGTCAAAGAATTCAATGTCTCCGAAGAAACGATCCGGCGTGATTTGAATCAGCTTGAGCGCGAAGGCATCATCCGGAAAAATTATGGGGGAGCCATACTTGTTGATGAGCTGCTGAACGCGATCCCGATAATCCCGCCTGTAAATCAGCGGAAGCTGCAGTTTTTTGATGAAAAGGAAGCAATCGCCCAGTACGCCGCATCGTTGGTTTCGGATAATCAGATTATTATATTGGATTCCGGCTCCACAACCTGGTGTATCGCCCGTCATTTGAAGCATGTGCGGAATTTAATGGTCGTGACCAACGCAATGAATGTCGCCGAAGAATTCAGCCAGAGCGAGGACACTTCCATCTATATAATTGGTGGACAACTGATCAAAAAATCGATGAGCTTGGTAGGTCCGCAGGCTGAAACCGAACTTCATAAATACAATGCGCATTTCGCCTTTTTAGGTGCGTCCGGAATTACAAAAGGGAAAGGTTTCACAAGCTCCGATCTGTACGAGGCGGAAGTGAAGAGGGCGATGATCGCTGCAGGGCAGAGAGTCGTCATTGTTGCAGACCATAGCAAATTTGACAGACAAGGTCTTGTCTCGTTCTCCAGTTTCCAAGACATCGATATTTTAGTTACCAGTGACCTAGCCGACCCCGATATTTTGGATGAAATTCGCAATGTAGGCGTGCAAGTAATCACGGTTCCAGTCGACGAGGCTTCCAAGCAGTAAGTTAGGAGCCCGCGGTCATGTCGCCGATTATTCAACTGTCAGAGCAGTTGTATCTGTATGAGGATACTTGTCAGGTTTATATCGTTAAAAATGGATCAGCGGCCGCATTGATCGATTTTGGGAGCGGCGGCGTCCTTGACCTGCTTGCGGAAATCGGTGTCGAGCGGGTCCATGCGATCCTGATGACGCATCATCATCGGGATCAAGGGCAAGGGCTTGGAATCGCAGCCAAACTTAACATTCCGATCTGGGTTCCTCATATGGAGCAGGACCTGTTTAGGCAAGCGGACGAGCACTGGCAAGCGCGTGAACTATACAATAATTACAACGTCCGTCAGGACCGCTTCTCTATTCTCGAATCCATTCCGATTGCCGGTACATTGAAAGATTATGAAACGCGCGAATTTGCGGGCGTGATATTCAAAGTGGTACCGACACCGGGGCATACGATTGGCTCAATCAGCTTCATTCTTGAACTTGACGGCAGGACAATAGCCTTCACTGGCGATTTAATCGCCGGCGTCGGCAAGCTTTGGTCACTAGCTGCGACGCAATGGTCCTATAACGGAGGAGAGGGGCTTCCTGCTACAGTGGCCTCGCTGCTCGATATTCAAGAGCGCGGGCCGGACTGGCTGCTGCCGTCGCATGGCGAGCGTATGGAAGATCCGGGAGAAGCGATTGACCTGCTCATCGAGAGGCTGAAGGTATTCATGGGCTATCGGGAACAGAATCCGCGGTTGTTCATGCTCCGCGAGCAGCCGTTCGAGGAGATTACCCCGAGCTTGCTTCGAAATCGAACAAGTATGGCTTTTTATTTCGTGCTTCTCTCCAAGAGCGGTAAAGCGCTATTTTTTGATTTCGGCTACGATTTTCTTACGGGTATTCCATCTGGCTCGGATCGGGCATCGCGCAGACCTTGGCTCTATACGCTCGGGATGCTAAAGGAGCAATATGGCGTAACGCACATTGATGCTGTTGTGCCAACCCATTACCATGATGACCACGTTGCAGGATGTAATCTGCTGCGAGACAACGAAGGAACGCAGATATGGGCGGCAGAATCGTTCGCAGACGTTCTGCACCATCCATCTGCTTACGATCTGCCTTGCCTGTGGTATGATCCGATCCCCGTTGACAGAGTGCTTCCGATCGGAACCGAGGTACATTGGGAGGAATATGCATTTACGTTGCATCCATTGCCCGGACATACGAAATATGCGGTCGCAATATCGTTTGAAGCCGACGGTAAACGTGTATTGATCACCGGCGATCAATATCAGGGCAATGAAGGGGTTGGATGGAACTATGTCTATCAGAATCGTTTCGACTATACGGACTACTCGTCGAGCGCTAAGCTGTACCAAGAGCTGCGGCCCGATGTCATCTTAACGGGACATTGGGATCCGCTCTGGGTTCAGCCAGGCTACTACGAAGAATTAGCAAGGCGCGGAGAGCTGCTTGAGCGGCTGCATCGGGAGCTTCTGCCGCTGGAATCGGCTGATTTCGGGGCGGAAGGGTTTGCGGCGCGAATGGCTCCGTATCAAAGCGAGGTGAGAATGGGAGAGACGGTTACGCTTCAGGTCGAAGTGATCAATCCGTTCCCGCACGATGCTTTGGCCGAAGTTAGCTTGGCGATGCCGCGGAGCTGGCAGGCGGCGCCGGCGAACGGCAAGCTGCAGCTGGCTGCGAAAGCGACTGGCTATCTGGCGTTCGAAGTGACACCGTCCGGCCATGCAGCGCGGCGCGTCAGAGTCGCTGCAGATATAACCGTCAATGGAAAGCATTTCGGTCAGCATGCGGAAGCGCTGGTCACGGTGAGATAGCATTCAAGAAAACAGCGGGAGCCTGAGCGAAGGCTCCCGCTTGTTTCAAATGAAGGAGGGCGAAGACGAAATGAGTACCGTCTTAATCCGCAATGTGCGTATGTTCGATGAGCACGAGCTGACAAGCCGAAGTATTCTTGTTCGTGAAGGTGTCATTGAAACCATATTCAATGAAGACGACACAACTTCGATGATTTCGATGGCAGAACGGGTCATGGAAGGAGAAGGGCAAATCTTAATTCCGGGGATGATCGATGTTCATATCCACGGGGCCGACAGCTTCGATATGATGGACGGGACGACCCGGAGTGTGGAGGCTGTTTCCATCGCCTGCGCAAGGACGGGCTGCACCTCCTTTCTCGCGACTTCGGTTTCATCCTCGCTGGAGGAGCTTCTCCAAATGATCGCAAGCACGGCCCAGGTCGCGGGGAAAGAGCCCGGAGCGCAAATCGCGGGTATTCATATGGAGGGTCCGTACCTGCATGTGAAACGGAAAGGGATGCAGAATGAACGGTACTTACGCCATCCCGACTTGGACGAGATGACCCGGATATTGCAGCATTCGCACTCATTAATTCGAATGGTGACGCTCGCGCCTGAACTTCCGGGAGGGATGGAAATGGTCCGTTTCTTGAAGGACCGCGGAATTATCGTGTCCCTCGCCCATTCCGACGCTACTTACGAACAGGCGCAGCAGGCATTCAGATGCGGCGCGAGCCATGTCACCCATTGTTTCAATGGCATGCGTCCGATTCATCACCGCGATCCCGGGCTGATCGTTGCCGCGCTTGAAGAGCAGCATGTAAGCGTGCAGGCCATCGTCGACCATGTGCACTTGCATCCGGCAATCGTACGGCTGTTATACCGCGAGAAAGGACCTGACAAAATGGTGCTGATCACCGATGCGCTGCAAGCCATGGGGATGGGGGACGGAACGTATTTGTTTGGCGGTCATGAAGTGAACGTCTCCAACGGGACCGCGACACTCGCCGACGGAACGCTGGCTTCGAGCACGGTTACGATGAACGAGGCGCTGGCACATACGGTCCGAACAGGAATCCCGCTCGAGGATGCGATTATTATGGCGACAAGAACACCGGCCGATGTGCTTGGATGGACGAGAAAAGGCCGCATTGAATGCGGGGCTGATGCGGATCTGGTGCTTATGAATGAAAATTTCGAGGTGTTATGGACGATGATTCAAGGGAAGCTGGCATATTCCCGCGACTAAAGGCATGCCAAAACAGAAAGCGGAGCGAGTCATCTTTAGACTCACTCCGCTTTCGTGCGTACTATCTACCCAATCCGAACCTCATCAATCTCCAGCTCATAGCCTTCCGGCTGCTCGTACGCAAGCTCCACGCGCGCTGGCGCAACGACGCGAAGCTTCATGACCTTCGCCGCCTCGTCCAGCGACCAGGAGATGTCGATGCGTCCGCTGTCCGGCAGCGGAACGGCGCCGCGCGCCCATGTCAATCCGACCGGCTTTGGCGCGATCGACACTTTCGTCCAGCCCGGGCTGTCGCCGCGAACGCCGAGCACCTCGGTGCCGAGGAAGAAGACCGGTCCGGCGGACCAAGCGTGGCAGTGGCTGCGCGTCAGCATCCGCGGATTATGCGTGATGCCGCTGGTCGGATACACTTCCCATGTGCTCGTCGCGCCATTGTCGACCATCGCTCCGTACTGGTGCAGGATGTCCACCGCCATCGTGTCCTGATGCCCCAGCTTCGCAAGTGCCTCGTAATAGAAGAACGACATGAACGGGCTGCCGATCTGCACAAAATGAGCCGGCGGCTCGACGACATAGCGATCCAGCACCTCAGCGCGCTCGCCTTCCGCAATATCGCAAAGCATCGCAATCACTTGCGTCTGCATGCTCACCGTTGAAGACGGACGGCCGTCGATGTGGATGCAATCCAAGTAAGCGGCGCGGCCATCGTCCCACAGATGAGCGTTAATCGCACTGCGAAGCAGGCCGGCTTGCTCGAGCAGCCTAGCACCGCCAGCTTCGTCGCCAGCTGCCGAGGCGAGCGCTGCTCCATCACGCAAAGACTTGACGAGGAACATATTTTGCGGTGTAACGACGCCATCCCCCGGCTGCTCGAAGTTCGCCCAGTCGAGCAGGTTCCAGCCGCGCATGCAGAGCAGTCCGCGCGCATCGATCTTCAGCAAGTAATGCTCCAGCGTAAAACGAACATGCGGCCACATATCACGCGCAAACTGTTCATTGCCGGTATATTGATAGTGCTCGAGGCAAGCGCTGATCCAGAAGAACGTCCAGTTCGGGATGACGCTGCTCCAACCGCTCGGCACCTGATCCCCATAGAGCGGCGATTGGAAGGCAGAGCCTGGCACGAGCCGCAAGCAGCGCTCCACAATCTCCGCGGAGCCGAACGCATAGTAGTTGATCAGCGACGCGTTGCGCGCATCGCCAACCCAGTATGTCTGCTCGAATGCCGGACAATCCACGAACGTATCCTCCATGCAGAGGCGCGTCGAATCCCGGCTGATCCGCCAAACTTCATTCAGCATCGCATTGCTGGATTGGAACTGGCCCACATTCGCCGCAGGGAAGTTGCTCTGCAGCAGCTTCGCTTCCACTAGCTTCACCGGACGCGAAGCACCTCGCACCGTAATAGCCAGATACCGCAGACCGCGGCGCACGACGGACACATACGATTGTCTGCCCTCACGGCATGTATAGCGGAACGTATTGTCCAGCTCATAAGTATGCTGGCGCCAGCCGTCACGCATGAACTCAAAGCCATAGCCGTCGATGACGGTGCCTTCCGCGGCGTCGACTTCGAATGCGATATAACCAGACAGCTCCCGGCCAAAATCAAAGACCAGCTCCGTGTCCAGTTCCCCATGAACCGGCACGACACCGGTATTGCCGCTAGCCAGCACAGCTTGCTGCAACTGAACCGGCACAGGCTGCGGTTCATGGATGACATGCCAAGCGGACTCGCCATATACATCGGCGTGAGTGAATAGATCTTCTGGCACCTCGCGCACCCATACCGCATAGGAACCTAGTAACTGCTCAGCCGAAGCGACTCCTAGCATGGCGTCATATTCCGGCTGCTCCTTGCGCATCGATGACTCAGGTTGATGATCGATATGCTCGGCCCAATCGAACGGCCCAATTGCAACGAACGGAACTTTTTCACTCGCCCTGCCCTTGCTGCCAGCAAGCGGAGAACGCACCTCAAACGGCACATCCGCATGGAAGCCGAGATGGTACCCATGCCCATGCGAGCCGCGGCTCAGATCGAACAGCAAGAAGTGCTCTCCAGCTGGAAGCTCCGCGGTTACGAACTGCTGCGGATTTTCACCATAGTAGTCCGCAGCATCGAACCACTTGCCGTTCACGCTCACGCGAAGCGGAATCCGACCGTTGTCGACGCAGCCTATTGTGAACGATGCTGCTTCGGACATTGTCACCACGGTCGCCATAAACCCTACGAAAGAAATCGGGTTCGCATGGTTAACGCTATCCGGCACGAGCAGCGTCCGAATATCGAACACCGCATTCCATGCGGCGGGCTTCACGAAGTTCAGCTCTTCCACGCGAGCAGGGTAGACCGGCTCCTCAGTCAAGTATGGAATCGAACGCGGCACCAGACTCGTCCAAGGCGCCATGCCGACCTCGCCGATCACAACCGCCGGTTCCCAGCCGGAATCATCGAACGTCACATTTTTCCATGAGTCATCAACGCTTCTGGCATCATACCGCTCGGTAAAAGCCAGCTGGCAGGAGATACGCGACGAGAATGCATCGTACCCGCTGTGCGCAGAAGTCACCCAACTCGAATCCGTCGTCGCAATGACGCGCTCGCTGCCATCCTCCGAAGCCGAAGCCGCCTGCAGCAGCAAGCCGCCTCTGCCGCGCAAATATTGAAACGTCGCGACGCCGTAATGCAGGACGAGAACCGCAATCGTATTCGTGCTGCCTGCCTTCAGCAGATGTCCGATCTCATATTCATCATAAGCAAGCTCGAACGGCCATGACCGAACCGGCCCGCGTCCAACCTGCACCCCATTCACATAAAGCACATAGCGAGAGTCTGCAGTCAGCTTTACCGTTGTATTGCTGCTACCCTCCGCCTCAACATGAAAGCTTTTGCGAAAACAACGCCACGCATTGCGCGGGCTTTCTTCTCCCGAACCCCAAACCCACGATGCCTGCCACATAGTTAAGCGGCCTCCTTCGATTGTAGACATTTCATTTCGTTGACTCTCTCATTGTAAAGGAGAATGAGCGCGCTTACAGGGTTCAATTCAGACATGAATATAGGCCATTACAGACATTCGCCAAAACATTGCCTACCCAAAATGCCCGTCAAGCGAAGCATAAGAGCCCGAATCGCCCGTATCTGTGCAAAAAGGCCGATTTTGCCGCTGAATTGGGGCGTAAGCCGAGCAGATCAATTATTTTCGAACTAGACTGGAAAATAAAGCGCTTACCCTAATCGGCGGCTGTGTTACAATGTCAGCAATTGGATGAGCAAATGCCCGCAAACCCGCATGAGGAGGACTTTTCGCTGATGAAAGCAAGTCTTGGAATTCGAAGGCCCCATCTCTTTCGAAGCTCTCCCGTACCGAAGGAACGCCAGCTTGGCAGAGAAGCGATTATCGCGCTGATCATTCACGGCTGCTTTCAATTCGGAGCCTCGATGTCGGGGTTATTTCTGAACTTGTACCTGTGGCGCTTGACGCAGGACTTATCGGTCAACGGCTTTTACAATATGATCGTGTTCTTATGCACGCCTGTCGCCTTCGCGCTCGGCGGATGGGTTACGAAACGTAAGGACCGGATGGTCACCTATCGTATCGGCATTCTCACGATTGCAGTCTTTTACCTGGTCGTGGTCATTGCACAAGAGAAGGTAGCGGAGTGGTACATGCTGTTCGCGATCTTCCAAGGAATGGCCAGCGGCTTCTATTGGACCGCCTATCTCGTGCTGCAATATGATGTGTCGACGGAAAATAACCGGATTCGTTTCCTTGCGATTAATATGATTGTTTTCAACGGAGCAGGGCTAGTCGGTCCTGCACTGGCAGGGTTTATCATTCGCTTGAATGATGGGCTTCAAGGGTACATCATCACGTTCATTCTCGCTTTAGTTATGTTCGTGCTCGCCTCGGTCATCAGCTTCCGCATACCGACCGTTCCGCTCCATCATCGAACCTATCATCTGAATCTGATGGGCATCGTGATGCGCAAGAACGCCGTGTGGGTGAAAGGGCTAGCCTCCTTCTTCGTGCTCGGCATCTTTCAAGGAATTATGCTTTTTCTGCCGAATATACTACTCTATCAAACAGTTGGACGAGAAGACTGGGTCGGCTACTTCGGTGTCTGCTTCTCCGCGCTAACCGTTGCGACAGGCTATGTCATCTCGCGCAAAGCGAAGAAGGAGCAGGTGCGCAAGTACGTGCTGTTCTCGACAAGCGGTACTCTGTTCGGTGCAGTGTTTCTGCTCTACGATGTTGCGACGTGGACGGTGCTGATCTTCATGATCATGTTCTCGGTTTGCAACCCGCTGGCGATCAACACGCTTACCTCGTATTACTACAGGCTGATCGGGACGCTTCCGCTCAAAGGACAGCTGAAAGTCGAGTCCGTCGTGATGCGCGAGCTGTTTCTGAATACAGGACGGATACTGTCGATCACGCTGCTGTTAAGCTTCTCCAAGAACCTCGACTCTATCTGGCTGCCAGTCGTGTTGGCAGGAACGGCTTCCATGCAATATTTGTTGTTTTGGCTTATTCGAGAATAAGATCGGAGGAGTGGTTTCGATGAGTACGAAGACGGATTGGATTCAGGCTGGCAGCGTTGCTGAATTGCGGGAAAAGGGAGCGACCGTCGTTCGCGGCGGCATTGCAGTGTTTTCCCATGAAGGGAAGATTCACGCTGTCGATAACCGTTGTCCGCATCTCGGTTTTCCGCTGCATATGGGAAGTTTGTGCGACGGGATTCTGACCTGTCACTGGCATCATGCGAGATTCGATGTCTGCAGCGGCGGGACGCTCGACCCTTGGGCGGACGATGTGCCGTCCTATGAGGTGAAGATTGAGGATGAGCAGGTATACGTGAATCCGAGACCGCGATCGGCGAACCATATTGAGAAGTATAAAGAGCGGCTCATGGAAGGGCTGCAGCAAAATATTAGCATTGTCATCGCAAAAGCAGTCGTCGGCCTCGTGGAAGCAGGTGTCTCAGATGCAGAAATTGCTCGGATTGGCATTCAGTTCGGTACCGAGAACGGGAATGGCTGGAATTCGGGTCTGACCATACTGACGGCGATGGTCCGGATCATTCCGAAGCTAGATAAGCAAGGGCGAATTCTCGCTCTCTATCAAGGACTTGTTCATGTTGCCCGTAACAGCTCCGGACGCGCCAGCCGTCACCTGCTAGGAGCACTGCCGTCCGCGGACGTTTCCTTTGACAGGCTTGCTGGCTGGTATCGCAATTGCATCGAAGTGCGGGATACGCAAGGGGCGGAGAAGCTGGTCATCACTGCGATTGACAAAGGAATGAGCCTGGAGAAGCTCGCGGATATGATGCTGATTGCGGCGACCGATCACTTCTATCTCGACGGCGGCCATGTATTCGATTTCCATAACAAGGCGTTCGAAGCGCTTGAACTTGCCGATGAAGGACAGGCGAACCGCATTCTGACATCGCTGCTGCATATGATGGGCAATCCGACTCGAAGCGAAGAGCAGCACCACTGGCAGGCGCCGATCAACTTGGTCGAGCCGATTCAAGAGGCGGTGCGGCAGCTTGCGGAAAGCAATGGTGCTGGGGCTGGCGAGGGTAAAGCTGTGAAGGTGAATCAGGATGAGAACTTCATCCTGGAGCAGCTGCTCAGCGAACAACCGCTCCAGACGATTGAGCTTGTGAGAGATTTGCTGCTTGCAGGCATGGCTCCGGCTAAGCTGGCTCAGCTTGTGACGCTTGCTGCAGCGGAGCGGGTTGTGCGGTTCCACACGCAGAACGACTTCCGCGATTGGGTCGCTGTGCTCCATACGTTCACGTACGCGCATGCGGTGCATGAGCGGCTGCTGCACTCGGAAGAGCCGCTCTTGCAGCGGGCGATCCTTCATGGTGCGATCAGTGTCTATCTCGATCGCTTCTTGAATGTACCGGCGGCGAAGCGGCCGAAGGTGGCTGAGAGCAACGATGATGCGGCTGTACCGGGTATGGATGAGCTGCTGCAGCTGCTCGATCAGCGTCAGCAGGTCGATCGCGCGGCCGGGTGGGTGGCGAATTATCTGCACCGCGGCGGTGAGGTGCCTGCGCTGCTGAACACGCTTGGTGCTGCACTGCTTCGGGAGGATGCGGAATTCCATACGTTCCAAATGTTTGAGGCGTCTGTTGCCGAATACGAGCGGTGGTCTACGAGGCAGGATGCGTTCGCGCTTCGGGCACAAGAGACGATGCTGCTAGCATGTACGCGCTACTTGGCTGCGCATGCGCCGACAGCCCGCGAGCTTCCGCATACGGCAACAATTGCGTGGAGGCTGCATCGCGGCGAGCGATTGTTTGAGGAATAGAATAAAAAAGAGGAAGGCGGCTTTTCACTTTTCTAAGTGGAAGGCCGCCTTTTGCGATTATTCAGCATGAAGCTGTTCACCTCGCTTTTGCTCTGAACAATCGGGTGTCTTTTCTGTTTTAGCTAGCAGCCATCTGCTTAGGTAGCTCGGTAGTTTGAATCGGCCGGCTGCCCCCCCGGCTGATGCGGCTTTCTGCTCTTTTTCCGCTTTGCGCTTTGCTTTCGCCTCTCTGACTTGCTCGCTCTTGCGAATATTGCGTTCCAGCTCCTGTTGTTGGTATTTCCACAATTTCTCGGTCGTGTACGTGTTATTGTGTTGATGCATCTTTGTTTCCCCCTCTGCAATTTATAGCTTTATTATGCGCTCGCTAAAAGGGGATAAAAAGTGTAGAATCTTCTTAATAGACTTCCCCTTTTATGGATGAACGGAGGTAATAGCAACATGCAGAGCGGAACAGTGGAACGGTATTTGGACTTGTACCATCAGTTTGCAGGAGAGACGTCGATTGGCACGCCAGTTGAAGTATCGCTGGAGGATCTCGCGGATGTGCTATTCTGCACGACGCGCAATGTGAAGCTTGTCCTGCGCAAGATGGAAGAAGAAGGACTGATTGCGTGGCAGCCAGGACGGGGACGTGGCAACAGGTCGCGGCTTATTTTTCAATCGGATCGGGATACGATGCTGCTCGATCTTGCACGGGTGATGGCGCAGCGCGGTGACTATAAGCTCGCGTTTGAGCTCATTCATAAGCATGGCAAGGGATCGCAGGTGAAGGAGCGGTTCACGGAATGGCTCGATCATCATTTTGGCTATCGGGCAGAAATGGGCGAAGGGAAAGGGCTTGTCGATACGCTGCGGATGCCGGTTCAGCTTCCGATCATCACGCTCGATCCGGGCGATATCTATTATGCCTTCGATGCGCATATTGTCCGGCAAGTGTTCGACCGCTTAGTTGAGATGGACGCAGCAACCGGACAGATCGTTCCGTCGCTGGCGCATGCATGGGAATGCAGCCAGGATGCGACAGTATGGCAATTTCATTTGCGCAAGGGCGTACATTTTCATAATGGCTATCCGCTTACGGCTGAGGATGTGCGCTTTACGCTCGAACGGCTGCGCGTGGATAAGGCGCACAACTGGCTGATGCGCTCGGTGGTGAAGATTGAAGCGCCAGATCCGCGGACGATCCGCATCGAGCTTGCGAAGCCGAACCGAATATTCGATCAGTTCATGTCCTCTTCGACCGCGTCGATCTTACCTCGGGATGCGGTGCTGAAGGAGGGCGAGGCATTCTGGCGAAGTCCAATCGGAACAGGGCCGTTCATGATTACAGAGTGGAATGAGGACCGGCTTATGCTGGCGGCAAATCCGAGTTATTTTAGCGGGCGCGCGCATTTGGATGGTGTCGTTATTGCTTTTATGCCGCCGGAGCATGGAGTCTCATCGATAAAATGCTGGGAGAAGCTGCTGATAGATCATAGCGTGCAGGTGACGAAGCCGGAAGCAGAATGGGATTCGGTCGAGACGCTAAGCCAGGGCTGCACGCTCATGACGTGGAATATGGGGCGCCTTGGTCCGCAGCAATCGCCTTTATTCCGCAAGGCAATGGATCTGTTGATCGACCGAAGAAGGATGATCGAGGACCTCGGCGAAGATCGGAAGTATCCGGCTCGGGGGCTCCGACCGGATGCGCATACGCCGTATCGCACGATTCGTTTCGATCGGAATGAAGCGGACCTTTTGTTACGAGCAGCAGGTTACGAGGGGAAGCCGATTACGATGTATGCGGGCACAAGCCATAGGACCGATGCCGAATGGATTCAGGCTCGTTGCGCCGAGCATGGCATTCCGGTTAACGTGCAGATTCTGACTAGCTATAAGCTGCAAAGAGATACAAGCGAGGCAGATTGCGTACTGTACAGCATCGTGCTCGACCAGGATGATGTGTGTGAAATAGAGTCTTATGAGCAGCACGGCAGCTTCTTGAAGGAGCACCTTCAACCAGAGTTCCGCGAATGGGCGAAGCTGCAGATCGACCTTGCCCTCGCCGCCAAGTCGACCGATGAGCGGCGCATCGTGCTCGGCCAAATCGAGGAGCGGCTTCGCGAGGAGTCCTACGTCCTCTTCCTCGTACACCGGAAGAACAACGCAGCCTTCCAGCCGGGGCTTAAAGGGGTAACGGTCTCGCCGCTCGGGTGGATCGACTTTAAGGATGTGTGGGTGCAGACGGGGAGCGGCGTGGTGATGTGAGTGGGACTGGTGCGGGGAGTTGGGGGCTGAAGGCGAAGCGGAAGCGGAAGCGAAAGCGAAAGCGAAAGCGGAGAGCGCCTGCGGCAAGCTGAGAGTCGGGAAATCCGACTCTCAGTGGCGAAAGCGTGCAAATGGGTGGCTGAGAGTCGGAAAAAGCGACTCTCGGCAAGGCAATTGCGCCGCAGGAGGCCATGCGACGAGCTGAGAGTCGGGAAATCCGACTCTCAGTGGCAAAAACGAGCAAATGGGTGTCTGAGAGTCGGAAAAAGCGACTCTCGGCAAGGCAATTGCGCCACAGAAGGCCATGCGACGAGCTGAGAGCGTGAAATCCGACTCTCAGTGGCGAAAGCGTGCAAATGGGTGGCTGAGAGTAGGGAAAGGCGACTCTCGGCAAGGGAATTGCGCCGCAGAAGGCCCTTCGACGAGCTGAGAGTCGGGAAATCCGACTCTCAGTGGCAAAAACGCGCCAAAAGTTAGCTGAGAGATCCAAATGGGATCTCTCATCATCATCCCCAAGTAACATTGCTTCTGCTGAGTCTCCTGTTCTGACTCGAAAGCGGAAAAACCCTCTCTCGGCGCGCGAAAGTGGGGGGTCTCGCAGTGAGAGCGGGAAAAATCGCTCTCACTGCGCAGCGGGGTCAGTGTAAACTAGTTGGTTTGAGATCTGTCCGGGCGCAGCCCCTCCAGCTCGGGCAGCAGCGTCACGCTCTCCAGTTGGTTCGGATCGGTGCGGGCGATGACTGCCGAGCACGACTCTGTCGCGGAGGCATTGTACGTCAGATGCGGGACACCTGGCGGGATGTACAGGAACTGCCCAGCCTCCACCTCGATATGCTGCTCGAGCTGCTCCCCGTGCCACATGCCTGCTTTTCCGCTCAGCACATAGATTGCCGTCTCATGATCCTGATGCAAATGCGCTTTGCTGCGCCCGCTCGGCGGGATTGTCAGCAGATGCATACAGATTCCTTTCGACTCAACGCTCTCCGCTGAAATAGCTTCCATATAATCAAATCCCTGCGTTCCCTGGCTCTCGCTTGTCGTACGAATCACTTTACATTCCGCTCCCGGAACTTTGCTCATATCATCAATCCTCCCGCATGATCACATTACTCCTACTAGCATATTCCACACGTCCGACAACTCGACTCCCTCAAAAACCAATCCCCTCGCTAATTCTCCGACCGCACAGGATTTTCACTCTTTCAGAAGAATTGGTAGTAAAACCACCATCTCTTTCAATCGAATGGAGCTGTATCGATGACAAGACTAGTAGTCGTCACAGTCGGCAAAACCCACAGCGGCAAGTCGACGTTCGCAAGAGCACTTGAGGAGCAATTGCAAGACTCAGTTGTAGTTGATCAAGACAACCATGCAGGATTCATTAATGCTTATTACACCAAGCTTAGGCCTATGAACGGTCCGAACCAGCTCAAATATGCCATCACCCAAACGATAGTCGAATACGCGATTCATCAGACCGACCTCCATCTCATCCTGTGCAACTCCAATCGCGACAGGGACGGGCGATTGCGGCTGCTCAAGCATTTTCAACAAGAAGGCTTCACAACTGTGCTGGTGGAGTTTGATCTCCCAGCCCAGATTCTCGAGGAGCGGGTAGCGAATAGCGAGCGCAGCAAAAATATTTTTCGCTTTGCTTCCTCCTTCGAAGACGTACTCCGCCGCCAGCAAGCCGATCCGAATAAGGACGCCATGAATAAGCCGCTAGCCGATGAGGCTGATTATTTATTCGTGATTAGGGACGCTCACGATGTTCAGACAGTCATTCAACGGATTCTCGATATTCCGAATCTTCTAAGTGCCGAATTCACTTGACTTGACGAAGTAGCAAATAGTTGATAGCGCACCGCCTTAATAGTAATAATTACGTCTATTATAGATGATAATAAGAGTTAAAGTACATAGGACTTCCTGGTTAGCTTGTCACTGCATATATAAAGGTTTCAGCTCTAATTTTGCACTTTGATATAGCTTTAAACTATAACAAAGGATAGTTTTGTTCGATTGTTCTATATCAGTCATCACATGATAACTTATAAGACAAGAGAGAGTTGCTGTTTAATTTATAATTTCTGGAAAGACATAATACTTAATTTAAATAATTAGAGGAGCGAAACAACATGTCACAAGCAGCATTTTGGGATACCCGCGCATTGGCGCAGATCGGGAATGGAAGAAATCACTCGAAGCATTCTGGGCGGGCAAAATTGACGAGGCGACGTTCCAGCAGCAACAGCAGCAACAGCAGGAGATTCGACTAAACCACGTTTGCCGATGCGGTGCCATCGCTCAACATTTTGCTCCGAACGTACTTTGAATCGGTTGAATATTACACGGATATCGTGTCGCTGCCGGTAAAAGGGATCGGACTTGATTTTGCCCATGGTCTGAACGGCTGTTCCCGACGACGACGATCGGCAGCTTCCCGCAAACGACAGAAGTGCGAATAGCGCGCCAGCTGTGGCGCAAGTGCGAATGGACGAATGAGCAGTACAATGCATTCATTCGCGCTGAGATTGATACATGGGTGAAGTTACAGCAAGAAATCGGCATCGATGTTCTCGTACACGGTGAATTTGAACGGACTGACATGGTCGAATTCTTCGGCGAGAAGCTGGAAGGCTTCGCATTCACTCAGAACGGCTGGGTGCAAGCTTACGGCTCATGCTGCGAGAAGCCGCCGGTCATCTATGGTGACGTTGCTTTCGATAAGGCGATGACTGTTGCGGAGACGGTATATGCGCAATCGCAGACTGTGTAGAGTCGCTGGAGAAAGCAGGCATTGGCATGATTCAGGTACGGTGGCATCGCTTCGGAACATGGTAGAGGCTGCGAAACTTTCACGTGAGAAGTTTGCTTCACTGGTCTAGCCAGTCTTGGCACAATACTAGAAGATAAATAATAGAAGCCCCCTTACCCTTACACAAGGGGGCTTCTTGGCTTGCAGAGTGCTAAAGCTAGATAACACCTTGAGCAATCATGGCATCGGCAACCTTCGTGAACCCGGCAATGTTCGCACCAATAACCAGGTTACCTGGATGGCCGAACTCTTCCGCGGCTTGCATACTCCGTACGAAGATATTTGTCATTATTGCATGGAGCTTGGCATCCACTTCTTCAAAGGTCCACGAGCCTCTCATGGAGTTTTGGGACATTTCGAGCGCGGAGACTGCTACGCCGCCGGCATTGGCCGCTTTGGCAGGTCCGAACAGCACGCTGCCTTGCAAGAAGACTTCAATCGCTTCCAGCGTAGAGGGCATGTTCGCGCCTTCTCCGATTGCAATGACGCCGTTCTCGACCAGCAGCTTGGCCGCATCTTCGTCGATTTCATTCTGCGTCGCGCAAGGCAGGGCGATGTCGCAAGGGAGCGTCCAGATGCCGCTGCAGCCCTCCACGTAAATCGCATGACGGTGCTCTTTGACATACTCGCTGATCCGTTTGCGCTCTACTTCCTTCAACCGCTTGACCGTTCTCAGGTCGATGCCGTTCTCGTCATAGATATAGCCGTTCGAATCGCTGCACGCGATAACTTTGGCACCAAGCTGCTGCGCCTTCTCCATGGCATAGATCGAGACGTTGCCGCTTCCCGACACAACGACCGTGCGTCCTTCGAAGCTCTGACCCTTCCACTTCAGCATCTCATTGACGAAATAAACGCAGCCGTAGCCAGTCGCTTCCGTACGCGTGAGGCTGCCTCCGTAGAGAAGGCCTTTGCCGGTCAAGACGCCGGCTTCGTTGCCGCCTCTGATCCGCTTGTACTGGCCGAACATATAGCCGATTTCTCTTCCTCCAACGCCGATATCGCCTGCAGGTACGTCAACGTCAGGGCCGATATGCCGGTACAATTCCGTCATGAAGCTCTGCGTGAAGCGCATAATTTCCATATCGGACTTGCCTTTCGGGTCAAAATCGGAGCCGCCCTTGCCGCCGCCGATCGGCTGGCCGGTCAACGAGTTTTTGAAAATCTGCTCAAAGCCGAGGAACTTGATGATGCCGACGTCTACGGATGGATGGAAACGAAGTCCGCCCTTGTAAGGACCGATAGCGCTGTTGAATTGAACGCGGAAGCCGCGGTTTACTTGGACATTACCGTTGTCATCGACCCATGGCACGCGAAAGATAACGGCACGTTCTGGCTCTACCATCCGTTCTAGGATGTTATGCGTGATGTACTTCGGATGCTTTGCTAGAACAGGGACAAGAGAGTCCAAAATTTCTTTTACAGCTTGGTGGAAAATAGGCTCATTCGGGTTGCGTTTGAGCACGGTTTCATAGACGGAATCTACGTACGCCTTCGCTTCTTGGTCGTTTTTTTCGTGTGTTGTGGTCAGCATGGTATAATTCTCCCTTCATAAATTTGTACTATTTGCATGATTGTTTGCACTTTGTACACTATCTTAATTCAACATCTCCCATTTTTGTTAACAATTATATTTTTCAGTGTGATAAAAAAACTTTATCGCAGTAAAGCGGGAAATTGGTAGATTACTGGCACACAAACCTAACACGACGTGTTATACTATGAAAAACATTTTCACGCACTCTCAAAATACAATTACAAGGAGCACGGACTAGATTATGGCAATTAAAGTTGGTATTGTAGGCTACGGTAACCTTGGTAAAGGCGTTCAGCAAGCAATCGCGCAAAATCCGGATTTTGAACTCGTCGCTATCTTCACGCGTAGAGAACCAGATCAATTGGCTTCCCTTCAAGGCGAAGAAGTGAAGTTTGAACATATTTCTGCTGCAGACGCTTATATCGGCGTCATCGACGTGATGATCATGTGCGGCGGTTCGGCTACCGATCTTCCGGAACAAACGCCGGTTATGGCGCGCATGTTCAATACGGTGGACAGCTTCGATAAGCATGCGAAGATCCCAGAGTTCTTCGATGCGGTAGATGCCGCTGCTAGAGAGAACGGCAAGGTGAGCGTAATTTCCACAGGCTGGGATCCAGGCCTGTTTTCCTTGAACCGTCTGCTTGCGCAGTCGATCCTTCCTGAAGGTACGGACTACACGTTCTGGGGCAAAGGGGTTAGCCAAGGTCATTCCGATGCAATCCGCCGCGTGCCTGGCGTGAAGGGCGGCGTACAATATACGATTCCGGTTCAAGAAGTAATCGAGCGTATTCGTTCCGGGGAAACGCCTGAGCTGGCAACTCGCGAGAAGCATCTGCGCGAATGCTATGTTGTCGCAGAAGAGGGCGCGAACCAAGAAGAGATTCGGGCTGCAATCGTCTCGATGCCGAACTACTTCTCAGATTACGACACAACGGTGAATTTCATCTCGGAGGAGGAGCTGCGCAAAGAGCATGGGGAAATGCCTCACGGCGGCTTCGTTATCCGCAGCGGAATTACAGGTCAAGGCAAGCGCCAAATTATCGAGTTCGGCTTGAAGCTGGACAGCAATCCGGAGTTTACGGCGAGCGTGCTTGTCGCTTATGCAAGAGCGGTGGTTCGTATGAGCCGCGAAGGGCTCAAAGGGGCGAAGACGGTGTTTGATGTTCCGTTCTCCTACTTGTCGCCGAAGTCGGCTGAAGAGCTGAGACGCGACCTTCTATAATCCAACATTTCTAATACAAACAAGAAGACCTGCAGATGGGCACTTTTGGAAGTGTCCAGCCATGCAGGTCTTCTTTATTTTGTCGTTCACAGATCACTGTCCTGTGGTATGATAGTTTGACAGTAATTTGGTAAATTGGACAGGAAGTAAGTGAGCGATGATGAATCCGATTACGATTGGCTTGTTCGCACACGTGGACGCGGGGAAAACGACGTTTGCGGAACAGCTGCTTTATCATACGAATAGCATTCGGGAGCGGGGCAGAGTCGACCATAAGGACGCCTACCTCGACAGCCATGAGATCGAGCGTGCGCGGGGCATTACGGTATTTGCCGATCAAGCGGTTATGGCTTATAAAGGGACGACCTACTATCTAATCGACACGCCGGGTCACGTCGATTTCTCGCCGGAGATGGAGCGGGCGCTGCAAATTATGGACTATGCCATCCTCGTCGTTAGTGCGGTTGAAGGCGTGCAAGGGCATACGGAGACGGTGTGGCAGCTGCTGCATAAGCACCGCATTCCAACGTTCTTCTTCGTGAACAAAATCGACCGGGTTGGCGCGGACGTGAACCGAGTGCTCGAGGAAATCCGCATGCACCTGACGCCTGATGCGTGTCTCATTACGGATCGTTTATCGGGCGGTAGTCTGGGCGGAACGTTAATCGAGATGATCGCGGAGCGGGATGAGCGGCTGCTGGAGACCTTCCTTGGGGGCGGAACGAACGCACAGGATCAAGCCTTCTGGCTGCGAGAATTGCAGAGGATGGTTCGCGAGCATCGGCTGTTTCCATGCGCGAGCGGTTCTGCCTTGCAGGACGTCGGCGTGTTGCCTTTTCTGGAGCAGCTGCATGAATTAACAAGCTCTTCTTATGCCGATGAGGATGCTGCTTTCGGCGGGCGTGTCTATAAGATCCGTCATGATCAGAGCGGTGTGAGGCTCACTTATATCAAAGCTCTAAGCGGTACGCTGAAGGTGCGCGATGAGCTGTGTTATCAGAGCGGAGACGAGCAGATTTGCGAGAAAATAACGCGTCTATTCCTCGTGAACGGGACGAAGACGCAGGCGGTTGATCAGGTCCGCGCGGGCGATCTGTTCGCGGCTGTCGGGCTGTCTGCCGCTAATGCGGGGCAAGGCTTGGGCAGCTTCACGGATCGACTCGTGTACGATATGGTGCCGACGTTGACTTCCCGGGTCAATTTTGCGGCTGATAAGCTTAATGTGAAAGATGTACTGAGGGCTTTCCAGCTGCTGGATGCAGAGGATCCTTCCCTGAACGTTATCTGGGAAGAGAGCTTGCAGGAAATTCATATCCACGTCATGGGGCTCATCCAGCTTGAAGTGCTGCAGCAGCTTGCGAAAGAACGGTTCCAGCTCGACGTGACGTTCGGCAGTCCGGAAATTTTGTACAAGGAGACGATCGCTTCTCCTGTTCGCGGATACGGACACTTCGAGCCGTTAAGGCATTATGCCGAGGTTCATCTGCTCTTGGAGCCGGGCGAGCGGGGCAGCGGGATTACGTATGAGACGGTATGTCATCCGAATGTGCTCAGCATCGGCAATCAGAATTTGGTGCGGACGCATCTGTTCGAGCGCGAGCATCATGGCTTGCTGACAGGAATGCCGCTGACCGATGTGTTGGTGACATTGCTCGTAGGAGCAGGTCATAACGAGCATACGCATGGCGGCGATTTCCGCGAGGCTACGTTTCGTGCATTGCGGCAGGGGCTGGAGAAGGCGGAGAACGAACTGCTGGAGCCATTTTACGAGTATAAAATAAAAGTGGAAATCGATTATCTCGGCAAAGTGTTGTCTGACATCCAGCGCGCTTCCGGCCAGTTCGAGCCGCCTCACACAACGACGACTCACGCGATCGTCACGGGCAAAGTTCCGGTAGCGACGTTCATGGACTACAGCACCGAGCTGGCGTCGTTCACGCACGGCAAGGGCATTATTCACTTGGCGTTCGCGGGCTATGATCGGTGCCACAACGAGCAAGAGATTATCGAGCGCAAAGCGTACCGGAAGGACGCCGATCCGCTGTATACATCGTCTTCGATCTTCTGCGCGAAAGGAGCCGGGTATACGGTTCCTTGGGATGAAGCGGAAGCGAAGATGCATTTGTTATAGAGATAGATTTGTAATACGAAATAGAAATAGATTCATGGTGGAGGGGGAAATCAACGTGGCAAAAGCATTAGCGAAAGCAGCCGTTCCGATCGGAGCAGCTACTGTGTTTCCAATTCTTTTCGCGATCAGCATCGTCCATATGCTTAACGACACGATGCAATCGACCGTGTCGGCGCTGTTCCCGATTTTGAGAGATTCGATGAATCTCAGCTATAGCCAGATCGGGTTTATCGCTTTCGCGATGAACATTACAGCAGCCGTCATTCAGCCGCTCGTCGGCTTGTCTGCGGACCGTCGTCCGAGGCCTTATATTCTGCCGGTCGGGGTCGCATTTACGCTCATCGGCGTCATCGCGCTCGCGCTTGCGCCGCAGTATGCGTACCTCGTCATTGCCGTTATGATGATCGGGATCGGCTCGGCGATTTTCCATCCGGAATCATCGCGCGTTGCTTATATGGCTGCAGGGGGCAAAAGAGGGCTGGCGCAGTCCATCTTCCAAGTCGGCGGCAACATCGGCAGCGCGCTTGGACCGATTATGAGCGCCGCGATCTTCGTACCGCTCGGACAAATTAGCGTACTCTGGTTCACGATCGCCGCTGTCGCTGGTATCATGATTCAGACCTACGTTGCTCGGTGGTACAGCCACAATACGCTGCAGCCGCGACCTGTCGCTTCGAAGGCGAAGGCAGCTGCCGGCGCTGCGAAGAAGAAAGCGCTGTTGTCCCGCAATCAAGTTATCGGAGCGATCTCCATTCTCGTGTTCCTCGTCTTCACGAAGCATATTTATATGTCGAGCATATCCAGCTATTATAGCTTTTACTTAATTGATCACTTCGGAGTTAGCGTGCAAAATGCGCAGCTATTCTTGTTCGCTTTCCTCGCAGCTTCAGCGGCGGGCACATTCTTCGGCGGACCGATGGCTGACCGTTATGGACGACGGAACATTATCTGGTTCTCGATTCTGGGTACTGCGCCATTCTCGATTCTGCTGCCGTACAGCAATCTCGTTTGGTCCGGAATCATGTGCGTCTGTGCAGGCTTCATCCTGTCTTCGGCGTTCTCCATCATCGTCGTGTTCGCACAAGAGCTTCTCCCAGGCAAAGTCGGACTTGTATCCGGTCTGTTCTTCGGACTCGCGTTCGGTATCGGCGGCCTGGGTTCGGCCGTTCTCGGCTGGATCGCAGACTCCACGAGCATCGAGCATATGATGAAGCTGACGGCATACTTGCCGCTGCTTGGTATTTTGGCAGTATTGCTGCCGAAGGATGAGCGGGTACGCGGTGCTTCATAAAGTTCATATCAAAGTTAAAAGGCACCCTGGTGGGTGCCTTTTTGTTATTATGCAGAACTAACTGCATGGTACATGCTTGTCCGTTGCCGGTGCTAAAGTGATCTATGTTGGATAAATCCACTCATTTTCCCCTGAAATCACACTTTTTTTTGGCTATATTGGATTTTTCCACTCATTTTCGGTTGATAGTGTAGAAAATGCTGGTTTTGAGCAGAAATGAGTGGATTTAGAGTCAATTTCATAATGAATAACCCCTTGGAATTAAAGGCTTTTTAGCATGCAAAAAAGGAGTGCCTCCCCAATTTCTCGAAGTTATGGTTACCACACCAAATAACTGAGAAAAGAAAGGAGCACTCCTATGTACTCTATTCAACAAGAAGAGCTGTTTTCCTTCGAGGATTTAATGGAATTTGAGGCAGAAGCAAAATATACAGCTATTTTATCCCATTTGCCGATTGGGACCATCCTACACGCGATCAGTGGTTCTCCTCAGCGCGGGCGTCCGGAATCGATCAATACGCGGGCCATGATCTACTCACTCCTTATTGCAAAAATCGAA
>NZ_QTTN01000010.1 GCF_003386535.1 Paenibacillus taihuensis | reverse complement strand
CCGACTCGCCTCGGCAAAGAGTCACTGCGAACGATTCGATCAATGGATACGCCGAAGACTTCGAATGTGTCTGTGGAAGCAATGGAAACGGGTACGCACCCGGATCCGCGAGCTTCGAGCACTTGGCGTACCAAAATGGGCGAGTCTGATCATGGCGAATTCAAGGCGTGGTGCATGGGAAATGTCCCGAAACACAAACAACGCCCTTCCGACTTCCTATTGGGAAGTGAAAGGGCTGAAGAGTATGCTTTCTCGTTATTTGGAGCTTTGTTAACCTTTTGGAACCGCCGTATGCGGACCCGCATGTACGGTGGTGTGAGAGGACGGAGGCTAGCCGCCTCCTCCTACTCGATCGCTTTCCTTGTGTACAGCTATTGTATCGTCCCGCCATACGGGAACTGCGTCGAATAGCCGCTGAACTGCTGGTACGCTTGATCGAGCGTCTGCTGCTCCTCGGCCTCAAGCTTGTAGTGGCCTTTGCGGAACATCAATTCAAAGATCTCGTGCTGGCATTGATGCGTCTCATTCAGCACCGTCATAATGTCTTGATGCAGCGAGACATGGCTCGCTTCACGAGCGGCGATGCCGAAGCCGTCGGTTAAGTATTTCTCCGTGGCCAGAATATCGTTAATCCGATCGCGGTCGGTTAATTCGGGACCCTTCACCTGCGGCTCATAGGGCGGCTTCGGATTAGCAATCGTATTTTGATTGTTCGGACTCATAGTGTAGATGCTCCTCCTTTCTAATGCGTCTGCTGCGGTACGTGCTGCATTTCCGCTGTGTTGTTATTCTGTAGATGCTTCAGCAGCAGCTTGTAGTGGCGCTCATGCATCTCGCCTGCTTTATTAATGGCTTGCGCAATTTCGGAGTCGGAACATTCACTCGCGAAATGGCTGCATTTCTTCATGGCGAGAATGAGCCACGATAATTGATCCTTCAAATAAAGCGTATCCTTGATAGTCATCACGTTCGGCGGCGTCTGCATTAGAGCTGCTTGCTGCTGCGACTGCCCTTGCGATTGGGTTTGTTGCAATGAAGAGACCTCCTTTACCTATTGTCCCGCTTAGCTTGCCGCATTTTTCGTAAATTAGTCGCCTTCACGCGAGCGAGCTCGGCAATACCGAATTTGCCCAGCTTTACTGTTTGTTACATTGGGAGAATTGCACTCTTTTAATCTTCTTTTAAGGTTTGGTCCTTATAGTTGCTCTAGCGTCTCGACCGGCTTGAACTAGATGAAGAATGAGGAGATGAAAGCATGGAGCAACAGACACAATTATCACGACAACAAACCCATTTAAATAGATCGCAAGCGCCTCGGCACCAAGCGGACTTCAAACCGAAGCGTTGGAAGCGCAGAATCGCGCAGCTGTTCACGCTGCTGGTTATCGCTATTTTACTAGGGGGCGGATGGTTCTATCTGACGCCTTCAGGCTCGAATTGGCGCTATATGATGGCAGATACGCTCATTACGAGCCAGCATCGCTACTTGGCGAAGTACTTGATCGGCCAGGATGAGCTGGACAAGCGGGTCGCCGAATATAATCAGAAGTTCGACCAGATGGGCGATGTGAAGGACAATCATAACATCGATCTGGCGGCGCATCCGGAGGGCAGCGTCACGATCGAGCCGATTTCGCACAAGACGTTCAAGGGCTACCTGATGTATGTCCATGATCCGAAAATGGTCCGTGTCGTCACAACGAACATCGTCGGTGAAGGCGAGCGGGTGCTGAGCATGGTGAAACGTACAGGTGCAATCGCCGGCGTGAACGGCGGCGCCTTCGATGACCCGAACTGGAACGGTAACGGCTTTAAGCCGGCGGGTATCGTTATGTCCGGTGGCAAAGTGCTGTACAAAGGAAACGGCATGAACGCGAAAGTGAACGTCGTCGGTATCGACAAGGACGGGATTATGATTGCGGGACGCTATACGCCGAATCAACTCGTTAAGATGGGTGTATCCGAAGCAGTCACATTCCAGCCGAAGTTCATCGTCAACGGCAAAGGCCTCATTAAGAGCGAAGCCGACGGCTGGGGAATCGCGCCGCGTACCTCGATGGCACAGCTGAAGGACGGCACGATCGTATTCTGCGTGATTGACGGTCGTCAGCCAGGCTACTCGGTCGGTGCGACGCTGTACGACGTGCAGAAGATTTTGCTCGAGAAGGGCGCTGTTACTGCAGCTAACCTGGATGGCGGTTCGTCGACCGTCCTTGTGAAGGACGATCAAGTCGTCAATAAACCGTCGAGCCAATACGGCCCGCGTTACTTGCCTACAGCTTTCCTCGTGTTCGATCATCCGGAACAAGTGGATGTCGGTAACATCTGGAGCGGCATCAACATGAACAATTTCGATTCCACGAAGAAGCGGACACAGAGCAGCTCCGCGACATAATCATAAGCATTAGTTAGCATTCTCACTGGGATGGGCGTCTGACCGCAGATAAGCGGTCAGACGCCCGTTTTTCTTTCTCGATTGGGATAAAATCGTCCTCAGGCGCACATAGTAAATGTTGCTCAAGTGGAAAAACAGGAGGAACAAGTGTGGTTGTAGGTTGGCGTTTAATCGCAGTCATGCTTTGCATCGTACTGCTATGCGGCTTCGACAGGCCGGCAAAAGATCGCTCTTTCTACGAGCGAAGAGGCGATATCATTTGGGAGCTGCCGATGGCGAAGAAGGACATCGCGCTTACCTTCGATGACGGACCGTCCCAGAAAGCGACGGAAGAGATTCTGGATCTGCTGAAGGAATATAATGCGAAGGCGACCTTCTTCGTTATTGGCCACCGGGTGAAGGAGTTCCCGGATATTATCAAGCGTGAAATCGCTGAAGGGCATGAGGTGGCGAATCATACGTATCACCATGTGTTCTTTACGAAAGGCATTAATCCATCAACGGTGCAGAAGGAAATTGTGAGCACGGAGAAATCCTTAATTGATCTGACTGGGCGCAAACCGATGCTGTTTCGTCCGCCGGGCGGTTATTACAGCGAGCAGACGGTGGAGATTGCGAAGAAGCTCGGTTATACGACAATCCTGTGGTCTTGGCATCAGGATACGGAGGATTGGCGCAGCCCGGGCGTGGGTTTTATCGTGAGAAAAGTGCTGAAGAACGCACGCAACGGCGACATTGTGCTGCTGCATGACTATGTGACGGGCAACATACATACAGTTAAAGCATTGCGAGTTATTTTGCCGGAGCTTGCGCATCGGGGGTTCCGGTTCGTCACCGTGTCGCAGCTGATCAACGACAAGACGGGAGAAATCATCAATACGGGAGAAGGCGGTATGATGCATGGAACAGAAGTACACCCGTGAGACACGCTGTTTCAAAGTATCGCGCGTATTTCCGACGGACGTGAACAATCATGATACGTTGTTCGGGGGGAAGCTGATGTCGTACATCGACGACATTGCGTCGATCTCCGTATCGAAGCTATGCCGTTCAGCAGCTGTAACGGCTTCAACGGACTCCGTCGACTTCCTGCAGCCGATCCGTCCGACGGATTCGGTGTCGCTCGAGTCCTTCATTACATGGACGGGAACGAGCTCGATGGAAGTGTTCGTGAAAGTGATCCGCGAAGATCTTCGGAGCGGCGAGCGCAAAATCGCAGCGACTTCGTTTCTCACCTTCGTCGCGCTGGATGAGGACAACAAGCCGGTGCCTGTGCCGCAGATAGTGCCGGAAACCGAGGAGGAGCGCAAGCTGCACGAAACGGCTGAGCAGCGGGCGCAAATGCGCAAGCACCGCCGGGAAGAGAGCAAGAAATTCGCCGACTATTTGGTCACGAAATACCCTTGGGAATAAAGCTGGAGCCTAGGCAATTATGCCTGGGCTTTTATTTTGGCCGCACCAAAACGGATATATTTTCCTAGTCTGACACCCATCCACTTACATGTAAATTTGAATCGGTTCGACACGGTCCGATCTTAAAAATGGACACATGGATATAAAAAATGATCCGTATTAAAGCTGAAAGCGCTTGCTGTATAGTTTAAGTATAGTTCTTGAGGGGGTGGACGGATGTCAACAAGCCATTTGCTCTTCGCCGGACAGCATAAACATACGCGCACGGTTGAAGAAGCTTCAGCATTGTTGAAACGATTCTACTTAGTTGAGAAAGAAATAATGAGAACTCTCGGCGGTTACTTGATCAGTGTATCGAACTGGGAGCTGAATAAAGATTTGCCGCATCACCTCTGGCAGGATTCGCTAAGAGCCGACGCGCTTCGCACACGAATTATGGAACTGCGTTACCCGCGCCGCGATGTTGATGGCAACCACGATCCGCAGCTTAGCCGATTGCTGTCGCTCCTCATTCGCTGCAAAGGCGATAACGAGCTGCTCGCAGGCGTCTACGATGTGGTGAAGCAAGAGCTGAAGCAGCAGTATCAAGTTTATCTGCAGCAAGCGGATCCGATCAGCGATGCACCGACAATTGCTTTTATGTGGCGATTCCCGGAGCAGATCCAATGCCAGATCGATCATGTGAGCGAGATTCGGGATACGCGGCTGCCGAAGGAAGATGTAAGTGAATGGAGAAACGCCATTCGCACGTACTTGCAAGGTATCGGAGGCATTGTTGGAAACGGTGTCACCGGCGAAGAGGCAGCAGCTGTAGAAGCGGCTGACGCATGGATTATCGCGAATCGACAACCGTACGAGATGCCGGCCAAAGCCGCACGCGATCCGAGATTCGTTCCGGCGCCATGCTCCATCCCGCCGAAGCGAGCGGAGTCCCCGATTGAAATTCAAGTGCTGCAGGCGATTTATCATCTGACCGAAATTTGGGCAGCTGAAGCGCCGGGCCTGGCGATTTGGAAATGGGACAACATGCCGTGGGAGTTTTACCTCGATCTGGCACGCTGGGCGTACGACGAGGCAAGGCATGTGAAGATGGGCGAGCTGAGGCTGATGGAATGGGGCTTCGAGATTGGCGTGGACGTACCGGTCTACGAAGAAACGTACGCTTCCCAAGTCACGAACGGCGGCAACGAATTGGACCTGATGGCATTGCTCCACCGGTTCGAGATCGATGGGCCTGCTAATCGAGAGAAGGCGAAAGCCGAATTCGAACGGTTCGGAGACCTGCAAACTGCGCATCATATTGATTACGATTGGGCGGATGAAGCCATTCACCTGAAATACGGTCACAAGTGGCTCATGCACCGATTCAATAACGACTACGAGCAAATGCAAGAAGTGATGGAGAAGACGCTCGCTTGGTATAACCAGTACGTTGAGGATGTGAACAAGGTCTGGGATTACGAGCCGTTCCTATCGCGGATTGCAGAAAAAATGAAAAGGATTGAGAGCGATTACAATGAGCAGTAATAATCGCGTAACGATCGGGGCGACGGGCGAGTCGTTCGAAGTCGCGCCTCGAGAGTTCATTCTAGATGCTGCAATCAGGCAGCAAGCAAGCATTCCGTACTCCTGCCGCAACGGCACGTGCCGAACTTGTATCAGCACAGTCGTTGAAGGCAGCGTCGAACAGCACGACACCCAAGATTGTTTGATCTCGCCAAGCGAGCTGGCAGCGGGGCAGCGCCTCATCTGTCTGGCAACCGCCGATGGTGATGTCATCATAGAACCACTGCGCAAGCTTCCCAAGAAGCAGACCGCACAGTCCTAACAAGCAAGATTACAATAAGGTTAACAGGGGGATTAACAAGTATGAAAAAGAACTACGGTGTTAAACTCGCATCGCTTACACTCATTCTTTCGTTATCTGTATCTCTGGCAGCTTGCGGCAACAATAACGGCGGCAACAATGCTAATACTAGCAACAGCGGTTCTTCGAACAGCGGCAACAACGGAACAACGGAAACGAAACCGCTTCTTGATCCAAATGCTGAACCTGCTAAAGATCCATTCGGCAAGTTCTCCCCAGCGATCGAAGTCACAACGGTTCACACGGACAACGGCGTTGCGAAGAACGCGATTGACGGCATGACGATCGAGAAGAACATCTACACCCAAACATGGGAAGACAAGCTTGGCATCAAGCTGAAATATAACTGGACCGCACCGAACTCGCAGGCTGAAGAGAAGATGAACCTGATGATCGCATCCGGCGATCTGCCAGACTTCATGTACGTATCGCCTCAGCAATTCGAGAAGCTCGTATCCACAGGTCAGCTCGAAGATATGACAGAAGAAGTGCAAGACTACGCTACAAAATATATGAAGAAATACCTGACAGGCGACTATGCAGGCCTTCTTGACAGCGTTACAAGAAACGGCAAGATCTACGGTATTCCTAACGGTATGACTTACCATGACCAAGGGAATATGCTTTGGATCCGTGAAGATGATCTGAAGAAGGCTGGCTTGTCCGAGCCGAAGTCAGTCGCTGATCTGGACAAGGTTCTTGAGGCTTTCAAGAACAACGACTACGACAACAAGAAGAACGATAAATATCCGATTCCGCTTGCGGATGCAAACCTGACTTCGAACAACTGGGGTATTGGCAACGCGTTCTTCAACATGTTCCACTCCTACCCGGATATCTGGATCAAGAACAGCAAGGGCGAGCTCGAGAACGGCATGTTCGGCGAAGAGTCCCGCGAGAATACGCGCAAAGCGCTTCTGAAGCTGCAAGAGTACTACAAGAAGGGCTACATCCACCCGGACTTCGCAACGCTTGACGATACGAAGTACAACGAACAAGTCATCAACAGCCAATCGACAGTTGTGTTCGGCGGTATGTGGGATGCTTGGTGGCCGCTCAATCAGATTCTCCCGGAGAACCCAAATGCGAAATGGGAGCCTGTCGGCATTCCTTCCGCTGACGACCAACCGGGCAAATCTTCCGTTACGGCTACGTTGCTCCTTGGCGTAAACGTAGCGAAGAAAGGCGTTAAGAACCCGGAAGCGCTTGTGAAAATGGAGAACCTGTTCCACGATCTGAACAACAATCCGGACACGATGCAATTCGGTAAATACAACACAGATCCTAAGTCTGGTTTCGGCGTGTTCACGCTTTACCCAATGCACATGTACAACCCATCGTTCAACTATGAAGGATTCCAGGCCGTAGAGAAAGCGATGACAGACGGCCAAGGCGACAAGCTGCCGGAAGCATACAAAACGTTCTATGATCAAGCGAAAGCATACCAAGATAAGAACGACGCTAACGGCTTCCCTCCTTACCTGACTTACACAAGCAAAGGCAGCGAAGGCGTAGTTGACCAGTACATCAAAGAGAAACGCTTCGAGATGAACGAGTACACGGCAATGCCTACGCAAAACATGCTCGACAACGCGCCAATCATCAAGAAGGCTTGGGATGTCATGTTCCTGAACGTTGTTAAAGGCGCTGACATCAAAGAATACGACGACTTCCTGGCTCAATACGATGCGCTTTACGGTTCGGTCGTAACGCCGGAAGTAAACGACTGGTTCAAAGCGAAGAACAGCGAGTCCATTCAACAGTGGTTTGACGAGAAGAAATAAGAACAACTTTGTTCGAAGGCATGAGAAGTGCGGAGGCGCATGCATCCGCACTCTCTAGCCTTATCGTAATTACAAGTGGTTAGGAGCGAGCTTATGAATGCGTTCAAAATTCCAAGGAAGCAGCTAGCGCTGTATCTCATGCTGATTCCCCCGGTTGTTGTGTTGTTTATATATGCCTACCTCCCGATGTTAGGGGTTGTAATGGCGTTTCAACGGTACCAGCCGGCGCTCGGCTTCCTTCATTCCGACTGGGTTGGATTCGATAACTTTAGGCGTCTGTTTCATATTCCGGATGTGAAGCAAGTTATTCTCAATACTTTGTTCATCGCTACGATGAAGATCATTGTAGAAACAGTTGCAGCGATTGCGGTTGCCATTCTGCTTAACGAAATTATTTCGAAGGTATTCAAACGCACGGTACAAACGATTATTTATTTCCCGTACTTCTTGTCTTGGGTTATTCTCGGCGGTATCTTCCGCGATATGCTCTCTCGCGAGGGCCTCATTAACACGATACTCGGCAAGTTCGGCGTAGACCCGATTATTTTCTTATCCAAAGCATCCTGGTTCCCTTATATTCTTGTAAGTACTGAGACTTGGCAAATTACCGGCTTCGGCACGATCGTCTTCTTGGCTGCGATTACGACAATCGACCCGACGCTTTACGAGGCTGCTGTTATGGACGGCGCAAGCCGCTGGAAACAGACGCTGCATATTACGCTTCCAGGCATGAAATCGACAATTGTACTCATGGTTACGCTTAGCCTTGGTTATATTTTGAACGCAGGCTTCGAGCAAGTGCTTATGCTTTATTCTCCAGAAACGTACAAGACAGGCGATGTTATCGATACATGGGTATACCGGATGGGTCTTCAGCAGGCTCAGTACTCACTCGGCGCTGCGATTGGCTTGTTCCGTTCGGTGGTCAGCTTAGTGCTCATCACTGTATCGTATATGATCGCTCGCAAAATTTCGGATCATCGCATTTTCTAGGAGATAGGAGGGAACGCAAGTGGTAGATCGTTCATTAGGCAGACGTATATTTCAAGGCCTTAATGGCTTTATGTTCATCATATTTTCACTAAGCTGTATCATTCCGATGGTTCACGTATTGGCGATTTCGCTTAGCAAGAGTACGGCGGTTACAGCCGGGAAGGTTACTTTCTGGCCGGTGGAGTTCTCGATGAAATCGTATGAATATATCCTTAAAAATTCCGAGTTCTGGAATGCGATGGGCGTTTCCGTTGAGCGTGTTGTTCTAGGCGTGGTAATCAGCATGCTGCTGACCATTCTGGCCGCGTACCCGCTGTCGAAGAGCAAGCTGCAATTCAAGCATCAGTCCTTCTTCGCTTGGTATTTGGTTATTACGATGCTCTTCTCGGGCGGCTTGGTGCCATCCTTTATGATCGTTAAGAATACGCACTTGTATGATACGATCTGGGCGCTTGTAATCCCGAGCGCAATCTCCGTCTTCAACGTGCTCCTCTTGTCGAACTTCTTCCGGAACATTCCGAAGGAAGTAGAAGAATCGGCGTTCATTGACGGTGCGGGCCATACCCGTATTCTGATGTCGCTTTACCTTCAGCTGTCGATGCCGATTATCGCGACGCTCGTCGTGTTCGCGGCGGTAACGCACTGGAACTCATGGTTTGACGGGATTATCTACATGAGCAATCAGAAGAGCTATCCGCTGCAGTCGTACCTGCAGACGATTCTCGTCGATTCGAACACAAGGGTCATTACGAGAGCGAATGCGGAGCTGATGAGCCGCGTATCGGACCGTACGATCAAAGCATCGCAGGTGTTTATTGCCGCGATTCCGATCTTGTTCGTTTATCCGTTCATGCAGAAGTACTTTGTCTCCGGCATGATGATCGGTGCAGTTAAAGAATAGGTTTGGATAGGGAAGAAGCTGATCCTGTTACACGGGGTCGGCTTCTTTTATAATGGTTACCTGCAGCTCATGTCGAAAACGCAGGCGAAAATGGTTACAATGAGAAGAGTGTAAATTTGGGAGGGGGTATGGTGATGAATGCCGGGACCGTCAAGTGCAGCCGAAAGGTGCTGCTGTCCCTTGTGCTGTGTGCCAGCGTGATTCAGATGACCGCTTGCCAGCGATCCGGGGAGAAGTCGCCAGGGAAGGTTGTGAACGAGCCGCCAATCTCCATCCAGTATCCGACGACGACTACCAATAACGAAGCGATTAACAACAAGAAGACGGCGATTACAGAGACGCCGATTACGCTGACCGTCTTTGTCGATATGCCGTGGTTCTGGGTAGATTCGTTCACGGGCCCTATACCGGAGGAGCTGACCAAGCGGACAGGCGTGAAGCTGAAGATTATCCGCAGCACGGATGAGAACCAGCTGCCTTCAATGCTGGCGCGAGGCGACCTGCCGGATATGATCTACTCCGATCGGCTGGCAGACCGACTCGCGAACAAGACGACAAGCTATGCGTGGGACTCGCTCATTAATGCGTACACGCCGAAGTTTGAGATATCGGATGAAGAGAAGCGGCTGAACGCTTCGTCGGACGGACATTTCTATACGATTCGCAACTTCTACAGGTCGGAAGCGGATATGGATAATCCATATGCGGTGGCTGACGCGAACACGGCTGCGCTCGCCATTCGCGACGACATCATGAAGCAGCTGGGTAATCCGCCGCTGAACAGCCTAACGGATTTAGAGCATATTCTCCTTCGCGTGAAAGCGGAGCACCCGGATATGATTCCGCTCTTGCTCGATGAAATATCGCATTGGAGTGCCTATTTCAAAGAACGGTTCGGCGTGGACGGCATGTACTTGCATGACGGCAAGGTGCAGAGCCAGCTGCGCAATCCGAAGCTGCTGGATTATTATCTGTTCCTGAACCGGCTATATAGGGAAGGGCTGATTCAGCCGGAGAACTTTACCTTTAACCATGAGCAGTACATGGAGAAGCGTGACTCCGGCGAGGCATTCGCCTTCATCCGCAACGTGTACGACGCGAATGCGGCGAACAGCGCCTACCAAGCTGCAGGCATTCATGCACATGCCAAGCTGATTACGTCGCCGCTGTCGGATTCATTCCAGCATGTGAATGATACGGTTGGCTTGGTCGGCACCTATGTGACGAAGAAGAGCCGCTATCCAGACGTGGCGATCAAGCTGCTGCAATATTTGCGCAGCGAAGAGGGGCAGCGGCTGATGGCCTGGGGCATCGAAGGCGTGCACTGGCACATGTCGAAGGAGGGGTATCCCGTCTTCGATCCGCAGTATCGGAAGGACAAGTACGAGAGCTTCGACAAATGGGTGCAGAAGTACGGCGTTGCTGCGTGGACGTTCGGCGTGCACGGCAATATCGCGAACCTGGCCGCGTATGACAAGGGCCAGCCGGAAGTGATGGAGGCGCTGCGCATCGAGAAGGCGCATACCGTCTACGACTCGCTGCTCGCACGCGTGAATCCGCCATCCGATTCGGCGGAGGCGAAGATCGCTGCAGAGGTCAAGAAGCTGATCAGCGGCGAGCAGACGAAGGTTATACTTGCGGATACGGAGGAAAGCAGCGTGGCGCAGTATAATTTGATGGTGAGCAAGGCGGAGGCGCTTGGCCTCTCGAAGGTCGAAGATTGGATGAGCAAGAAGTACGCTGCAATATCGAAGGAATAGAAGAGGGCTGCTCTGGAGCATGCGATGCTGTTGCTGTCAAGGTTGCAACGTATCGCAGGCTTCGGGGCAGCCCTTTTATTATCGTTTCGTTTCGCGTTTCGTTAGCGTGCCTAGGAGGTCTAGCGTCTAGGAGGAGCTCGATTGGCTGTATTCCCCGAATTGGCGCGGGGTCATGCCGGTATGCTTCTTGAACACTTTATAGAAGTGCCGCGGGTTCTCGAAGCCGGTTAGAACGGCTACCTCGCTCAGCGGCAAGTTCGGGCGCGTCACGATCAGCTCCTTCGCTTTCACGACACGCAGCTGATGGATGTATGCGAGCACATTCATGCCGGTTTCTTTCTTGAACAGGAAGCTGACATAGGTCGGATGGAGTCCGACATGCTCGGCTACGGAGCTTAGCGATAGATCGGTCTGGTAATTCGCCTCAATAAATTCGAGCATCTGCTTGCCGGCGTCTGGCTTGTCCTCCTCGCCTGAGAAGCTGTCCTCGTTCAGTTCTTCTTCATCTTCCTCCTCTTGCTCATTTTGCAGATCAAGCTCCGCTTGAATTTGCTCGCCTACCTTCGTGAGCAGCTCGCCGAGCTGTTCGTCGTTAATCGGCTTAAGCAAATAATCGATGACCTTCAGCCGCAGCGCGCTTCGGGCATACGAGAAATCATCGTAGCCGGTCAGGATGATGAATCTGCCGCATAACGCTTCGTTGTAAGCCGCTTGAATGAAATCCAGCCCGTTCATCTGGGGCATATTGATATCCGTCATGACGAGGTCGGCCGGGTGCTGGCGCAAGTCCTCAAGCGCCTCCACGCCGCTTGAAGCGCCGGCGATCTCTTGAAACGGCAGGTCGAGCGCTTTGGCTTTGCGCAGCAGCCCCCGCAGAATCGGCGCCTCATCTTCGACAATTAACAGCCTCATGTTGACTCCCCCTTTCTCGGGATATGCAAGGTGACGGTTGTCCCTTCCCCGAGCTCACTTGTAATCTGAAGCCCATAGGCTGGACCGAATTGGCTGATCATCCGCTCATGGACGTTCATCACGCCAATCCCGCCAGGCTTATCGGATTCTGGCGGTCCAATCTCGCCGTCCAATTTACGGCGCATCATATCCAGCTGCTCCGGCGTCATGCCGACGCCGTTGTCGCGAATCTCGACGATGGCGAGGTCGCCCTCAAGCCACGCTTCGATATGAAGCATCCCGGTCTTGCTGCACTTCGAGATGCCATGAATAATGGCATTTTCGACGAGCGGCTGAATAATGAACCGCGGGCATTCCCGAAGGAGCAGCGTTTCGTCCCGAACGACGATATCGTACTGCAGCCTTTCTTCCATACGCACTTTATAAATTTCCAGGTAACTGCGGATATGGGACAGCTCGTCCTTCAGACGCGCATGATTGCTTCGCGATAAGCTGTAACGGATTGATTGCCCGAGGGCATAGAGCATCTTCGCAACGTCCGGATCATCGTTCTCCTCGGCAGCCATGCGGATTGCCTCAAGTCCGTTGTAGATGAAATGCGGATTGATCTGCGCCTGCAGCGCCAAGTAAGCCGCTTCCTTCTGCCTCAGCTGCGAAACGTTGATCTTCCGCATCATCTCGTCATTGTGCGAGACCATCGCATTGTAGGAGGAGACAAGGAAGGCGACCTCGTCGCTGCCGCGGTCTTCGTCGTAGCGCGTCAGCAAGTTCTTGCGCATATGCCGGCCGAGCTTCAGAATGCGCTGCACGAGCGTCGAGAAGATGAAGAAATATGCGCCGGATAGGATGATCAGGAGGACTGCAATGACGAGCACATACCATCTCACGAGACTGTTCGTACGCTGGAACAGCTCGTCCGTCGGCGTTAGCGCCATAATCGTCGCTGCCATCTTCGGCACCTCGAATTTGTTCATGAGCAGTTCCCCGCTGGATGCTTCGAAGTACTGATAAGGCTGCGGCATCTTGATCGAGGATAGAATCTGCTCCTCGTCGTCATCGGACAACGGAATGGCCGGGTTGGAGACCGTAATCAGATTCGTGCCGAGCACGTTGTTCTTGTCGGTGACATAGAAGTAATGTGCATTGGCGCCGTTCGGATCATTCGAATGAAGCAGGCTGCTGACGAAATTCTGCTTCAGGCGGATCTCCAGCACGCCGATTTCTTGCGTGAAGTCTTCATTATAGAGCTTCTTGTAATACGTCAGCTGCAGCGCATCCGGGCTGTTATCGACGATCTGCTGCAGCCAGTAGCCTTCGCCCAGCTTCAGCTTGTCCACCTCTGGCGCAATCGTGCTGGCGCTGTCAACGATGCTGGCGCCGAGGTTCAGCACGTCAGGGTTCAATTTGTACACGCGGATGCGGTCGATGTAGGTCGAACTATTCTTATAGAAGGCGAATAGCGGGACGAGGTCCTTCAAGTACACGTACACCTGATCGGACGCCGTTGTATATTTGCCGGACAGCAAGCCGCTTAGCGTGCGGTTCGTCTGGAACATGTCGTGAATCATCTCGATCTGGCTTAAGTTCATCAGGAAGGTGGAGCCGACCTGCTGAATGAGGTATTCACGGTTCGTGGCGTAATCCTTAACGGCATTATTATGCATCTGTTTATAATAAAACGAACCAATAAGCAGCGTCGGGAGCAAAATGATGACGATATAGCCGATGATCATTTTCTGCGCGAGCCCGATCCGGAATTTGCGAAACACGTATCCACCTTCTTAGCTGTAAGCGATCTATCCCCTTAATTATAGAGCACTTTCCCACGAATATACAGGGAGGCCAGTCCGGATTGAAACACGGCTGGTCTTTTTTGTCTATAAAGCGTCGTCAACGTGTGTCTGATTAAGTTTTTCTCATCTTTTTCTCAGAATCGAGCGGGATCGGCGAGTGGCCTGGAGATGCGTGCTCATTGAGAAATAGTGGGAGTTTTCGCTGTGGTATAGTGTTCTAGGCAAGCGAATACAACACATGCAGTCGGCCAAGCGGCCACATGCTTCAATTAAATTCCTAACCTACAATTCAAACAACAGGAGGAACTTAAACATGACTAAAACAAATGCGAATAAACGTTTCAATTATAAAATGATCGGTATCACGATGAGCCTTTGCATGGCGATTGGCGGCAGCATGATCGCAGCGCCAGGCACGACGCACGCAGCGACAGCTGCTAAGACGACAACAACGACTGCAGCTTCTAAGGCAGCCGCGTCTGCGTCTGAGACAAGCCTGGTGGATAATATCATTGAGACAGGCAAACAATATCTAGGTGTAGATTATAAATTCGGTGCGAAATCCGGCATTACGAGCGCGTTCGATTGCTCGTCGTTCGTTCAATATATCTTCAAACAGAACGGAATTGACCTGCCGCGTTCGTCCAGACAGCAAGCGCTAGTAGGTACGAAGGTAGCGAAAGCGGATCTGCAGCCTGGCGACCTCGTGTTCTCGGACACGAACAAGGACGGCAAAATTAATCACGTAAGCCTCTACATCGGCGACGGCAAGCTGCTGCAGACATACCGTGTCGGCATCGGCGTGACGATTTCCGATTTCGATGGCAGCTCCTGGGACCGTACATTCGTAACGGCGCGCCGTGTTCTTGACGATGTCAGCAACCCTGGTACAGGAACAGGTAACACAGGTTCGGACACAGGCTCCGGTTCTAATGGTGATGTGAGCGGCGATACTGGTACTGACTCCGGAACAAATTCCGGAACAGACAATGAAGTGACAAACCCTGTAGATCAGAGCACAAACCCTGTAGATCAGAGCACTTCGGATGCTTCGATCAACACCGGATATCACACGGGCAAGACTAGCTACCACTATAATCGTTAATGCTTTTGTCTAGTATAGGAAGATTTGAATAAGCAGTCGTTTTTCCGTTGTTTCGACGGGATTCGACTGCTTTTTTATTTATTGCGATTCGAGTATAATTTAGAGGGTCAACTATCAATCTAGTGAAATGTTTCGGCAGGTTATTGTAATTCCGAGTATTCCGATGTATAATTCGGTATATCAAATCAAACTCGTATCAAATTGAAGGGGCTGACAGCATGATTAGAAAAAGAAAAAGTTTATCCGTAGTAATTGTTTTGGCCGTATTAACACTCGTGATTAGCGCTTGCGGCGGAAATGCAGCAAACAACAATTCGGCTGCGAATTCGAATAAAGGCTCGAATGTAACGAATACGGGTACTGCTAACAGCGGCGACGCATCGACTGACGCTTCTGCGCCGAAAGACGGGGGCAACCTTATCGTTGCAGTAGGAGCTGACCCGGATGTTCTTAACCCGATCTATGCCGGCGACCGCGTAAGCTTGACGATTGACCAAGCGCTGTACGCACCGCTGTTCCAAATCAACAACGGCAAGAAAACATACTACTTGGCAGAGAGCCTGACGCCATCTGCTGATAACCTCACTTATACGCTGAAGCTGAAGAGCGGCCTGACTTGGCACGACGGACAACCGTTGACTGCTGATGACGTTGTCTTCACTTTCGATAAGATTCTTGACAAGAACCAGAACAGCTTCTTCCGCGATTACCTCGTATTCGGGGACAAGCAGGTTCAAGTAACGAAGGTTGACGACCTGACGGTTGAATTCAAGCTTCCGCAAGTAAACCCGGCTTTCGAAGCAACGCTTGTTCAGCTGACTCCGATTCCGAAGCATGTCTTCGAGAACGAAACAGATATCCAGAAGAGCACGAAGAACGCGGCGCCAGTCGGTTCCGGTCCGTTCAAGTTCAAAGAATACAAAACAGGCGAGTATGTAACGCTTGAGCGTTTCGATAACTATTTTGAAGGCAAGCCGCATCTGGATTCCATCACTTACCGTGTTGCGAAAGACACGAATGCTGCGAACCTTGCCCTGCAGAATGGCGAGATTAACGTGAAATACCTGGATCCGCAAGACGTTTCCACAATTGAAGGTACTGGCAAGTTCGATATCCTGCCATACGCTGAAGGCCGTCTGTCCTACCTCGCGTTCAACGAGAACAGCGACATTAACGTGCTGAAGAAGAAAGAAGTTCGTCAAGCGATCGGCTACGCGCTGAACCGTGATGAAGTTATCCAAGCTGCATATGCTTCCGCAGACTATGCAGATCCGGCTCACTCGATCCTGACACCAGACACACTGTACCACACGAATGATGTACCAACCTATGATAACGACGTTGCGAAAGCGAAAGAGCTTCTGCAATCGGCGGGCGTAAGCAACCTGAAGCTGCGCTTCATCGTAACAAGCGGCAATAAAGTTCAAGAAGCAATCTCCCTGTACGTGCAACAGAAGCTGAAAGATATCGGCATCGACGTTGAACTGCAAAGCTTGGATGCATCCGCATTCGGTGCAAAAGCTTACGATCCGAAGGCAACTGACTTCGACCTGTTCGTTGGCGGTTATATCATGGGCTCCGACCCAGATGCATACAGCGTACTTTTCACAACGAACGGCTTGTACAACTCCTTCCACTACGGAAATGCAGAAGCAGACGGCTTGTGGAAACAAGGCTCGACTGAAGCTGACACAACGAAGCGTGGAGATGTATACAAGAAGATCCAAGAAATTATCGCTGGTGACGCTGCAATCTACCCAATCGGATACACGAAAACAATCGTTGCGTTCGATAAGCAATTCGGCGGCGTGGACGAAGCCGTTCTGAAGCCTGTCGTAATCTTCGAAGATCCGTCCAAACTTTACTTGAAATAAGACAAATCACAAAGAATAAGCTGGGTAACACCAGCTTATTTTTTGCTACACAAAGCAGGGAGACTTAACGAATGAGACAACTCATCGCTAGACGTTTGCTGCAGACGATACCGATGCTATTCTTCGTATCGATTGTCTGCTTTGCTATGATCAAGATGGCGCCAGGCGATCCGGTGCTTAACTTCGTTACGCCGAGCATGCATGCCGATGATATCGAACGCGTCCGGCATAACCTCGGTCTTGATCAGCCAGCCTATGTACAATATTTTCACTGGCTGAAGGAATGCTTGACCGGAAACTTGGGCTACTCCCTTGTTAACCATAAGCCTGTCTTGGGTCAGATCCTGGAGCGTCTGCCTGCTACTGCGGGTCTTGTTGGCATATCGATTGCTCTTGCCGTGCTGCTTGCGATTCCGCTCGGGCTGCTCGCGGGCGCATACCGGAACCGCTGGGTGGACAAGCTCGTGAATTTGCTGGCTTACATCGGCATTTCGATCCCGCTTTTCTGGCTTGGCATTCTATTCATGTATTTCTTCGCGCTTAAGCTGGGCTTGCTGCCGAGTATGGGGATGCGTACGATTGGTAAAGATTCCGCGCTTGATATGATCAAGCATGGCATTCTGCCTTGCTCGGTTCTCACGATCAGTTTCTTGTCCAGTTATGTGCGTTATATCCGCTCCAGTACGATTGGTCAGCTGAAAGAAGACTATGTTCAAATTCAATATGCGTTCGGCTCGAATCAAACTGCGATTCTGTTTCGGCATGTTACGAAGCATGTGCTGCTGCCTGTCATTACGCTTCTTGGATTGTCGATGGCTGAGCTTGTCGCCGGTGCGATCGTCACAGAGACGGTATTCACTTGGCCGGGTATCGGCTCACTTACCGTGACTGCTGCAAAAGGGATGGACTATCCGATCATTATGGGCGTTACGTTATTCTCTTCCTTGATGCTCATGCTCGGGAATCTAGCCGCAGACCTGCTGTACAGCGTAGCCGATCCAAGAATCAAACAGACGAGGTGACCTCATGAATCGCAGCAAATGGAGAAATGTGCGTAACGAGCTGTTTTCGAATAAATGGGGCATCGCAGCCGTCATTGTTCTCGTTATTTTCACGATAGGGGCGATCCTTGCTTTTCTTGCTCCTTATGATCCGAATAAATTAAATGTGCTGGAGCGTCTGCATAAGCCAAGTGCAGCGCATTGGTTCGGCACGGACGATTATGGCCGGGATTACTTCTCGCGTGCACTCTACGGCGGCCGCGTGTCGCTGCTGGTTGGCTTTACATCCATGCTGCTCGCGACAACCATCGGTGTTATTGTTGGCATCGCAAGCGGCTACTTCGGCGGCTGGCTGGACAACGTGCTCATGCGGGCAGTCGAAGTGTTTATGTCGATCCCATCGTTCCTGCTCTTGCTCCTGCTCAGCGTACTATTAAAGCCGAGCGTAACTGGCATTGTTCTCATCATTTCTTTCTTAATGTGGATGAGCATCTCCCGAATTATTAGAGCGGAGACGATGAGCGCCAAGGAACGGGAATTCGTGCTGTATGCGAGAGCTTCCGGCCAGAGCTCGCTGGGCATCATCATCCGGCACATTCTGCCGAACCTGATGCCTGTTATTATTGTTGGTGCATCGAATACGATCGGCTCCGCTATTATGCTGGAGTCTTCTCTAAGCTTCCTGGGCTTCGGGGTGCAGCTGCCAACCGCAACGTGGGGCAGCATGCTGAACAATGCGCAGGGCTATATCGGACAAGCGCCTTACATGGCGATCTTCCCGGGTT
This sequence comes from Paenibacillus taihuensis, assembly GCF_003386535.1. GTDB lineage: Bacteria > Bacillota > Bacilli > Paenibacillales > Paenibacillaceae > Paenibacillus_Z > Paenibacillus_Z taihuensis. The sequence continues at coordinate 176,217 of NZ_QTTN01000010.1, read as the reverse complement.
TATTTATTTTCTTGACAGTTCTGAGCTTCAACGTGCTGGGCGATATTCTTCGCGTGGGCTTCGAGCCGAAGCTGAGCCGGCGCTAAGCGGTGGACATAAAGGAGTGAACGACAGATGGCAGAACGGCTCTTGTCCGTCGAAAATTTGAAGGTATCGTTCTTTACCGCGGGTGGCGAGAACCAGGCGGTTCGCGGCGTAAGTTTTCATATTGATGCAGGCGAGACGGTCGGCATCGTTGGAGAATCCGGCAGCGGTAAGAGCGTCACGGCCAAAGCGCTCATGGCGCTCACGCCGCCGCCGGGCAAGATGGTTGCCGGCGACATCAAGTTCCGCGGCGAGTCCGTGTCGCGCCTGTCGGATAAGGATTGGCGCAAGATTCGCGGCAATCAGATCGCGATGGTGTTCCAGGACCCGATGACGGCACTCAATCCGGTGCAGAAGATCGGCAAGCAGATGGTGGAGGTTATTCGCCGCCACCGGGGTTTAAACCAAACGGCCGCGCTGAGCGAAGCGATTGAGATGCTTCGCCAGGTCGGCATCACGGAGCCGGAGCGGCGCGTGAACCAATATCCGCATGAGTTCAGCGGCGGCATGCGCCAGCGCGTTATGATCGCGATGGCACTTTCCTGCCAGCCTGAGCTGCTGATTGCGGATGAGCCGACGACGGCGCTCGACGTGACGATTCAGGCGCAGATTCTGGAGCTGCTTGGCCGGCTCAAAGAACGTTCCAATACGTCGATCGCGCTGATCACGCATGATCTCGGCGTAGTCGCTCAAGTATGTACGCGAGTTATTGTGATGTACGGCGGCATGGTGATGGAGGAAGGTACGGTTGAGGATATCTTCTATCGTCCGAAGCATCCTTATACGAAGGGGCTGCTTCGTTCGCTGCCGAAGCGGGAGAGCGGCTTCAAGGAGCGGCTCGTTCCGATCGAAGGCACGCCGCCGAACCTGCTCGACCCGCCGCCCGGCTGTCCGTTCATGGAGCGCTGCCCGCATGCGATGGAGACATGCGCTGCGCTGCCGAAGGTGACGGAAGTATCGCCAAGCCACCGGTATATGTGCTGGTTAGCAGAAGGTGCAGAGGAGGCCCGGGTGCAATGAGCGAGCATAATGAGCTGCTGGTTGACGTGCGCAATTTGAAGAAGCATTTTACGAAGGGCCGGGACGTTTGGGGTCGTACGACTGACGTGCTGAAGGCAGTAGACGGCGTCAGCTTCCAAATCAAGCGCGGCGAGACGTTCGGTCTCGTCGGCGAGTCCGGCAGCGGCAAGTCCACGGTTGGACGCTGCTTGCTTCGGCTCTATGACTATACATCCGGTGAAGTGCACTATGACGGACATGATCTATCCGCGCTGGGTGAGCGGGAGCTGAAGCCATATCGCCGCCGCATTCAGTCGATTTTCCAAGATCCGTATTCATCGCTGAATCCAGGGATGAACGTGCTCGAGCTCATCGGGGAACCGATGGACATTCACGGCTTGCAGCGCGGCGAGGAGCGCAAGGAATTCGTCGCTTCGCTGCTGGAGCGAGTGGGGCTGAAGCGCGAGCATCTATACCGCTTCCCGCATGAGTTCAGCGGCGGTCAGCGTCAGCGGATCAGCATCGCGCGGGCGTTGTCCGTACGGCCGGATTTCGTCGTCTGCGACGAGCCGATCTCGGCGCTCGACGTATCCGTGCAGGCGCAGGTCATCAACATGCTGGAGGATTTGCAGAGCGAATTCGGCTTGACGTACCTGTTCATCGCGCATGATCTGTCCATGGTTCGGCATATCTCCGACCGTATCGGCGTTATGTACGGCGGCCGCCTCGTTGAGGTTGCGCCGAGCGACGAGCTGTATGACAATCCGCTACATCCGTATACGAAGGCGCTGCTGTCTTCGATTCCGGTTCCAGACCCTCACGTCGTAAGCGAGCGGGTGGAATGGGTAAGAGAACCGGGCTCGGTTATTCCGGACTTGCGCGAAGTGAGCCCGGGGCATTTTGTAGCAATGGAATAGGAATTGGAATAGGAGCCAGGCTAGGAGGAGGGACTGAAGATGAACGAAGTGAACGAACGAGTGAAGCTGTCCCAATGGGACGCACTGTTAATGGAGTCTCTGCGCGTGCTCGGCTGGTCGGATGACGAGATCATCCAGAAGACGATGCAGGGCGAGCTGCCGAAGGAAGACACGAGCATCTATGAGTTCAACTACGAGGAGCTGACGGCATTCGCCACGCGTGAACCGGAGACGTTCGAAGCGGCGGTACGCACAGGCTACCAAATCAAATACAACACGATCCGCGGCATTCGCAGCTGGATCAACGTTGCCTTCAAGCTGGAGCCGGAGCTCGTCCTCGATGCGGGCAACGAGGCTGTCGTTGCAGAGCTGACGCCGGCGCAGCAAGAACGCGTCGCATCGGTTCTATCGCATGGATGGGTTATCCAAGGCGAGCACGCAGGCGCGGCTGAGGAAGCTTCGCGTTATGTGATTGTGCCGCAGGCTTAATATTTAAAGTGAAAGCAAGAAAGCGTCCCTGAGTGGGGGCGCTTTCTTGGCTTTTTGGCTGCATTGGCATTGGGAACAATGCTGCGCTAAGGAGCCCGAGAGTCGGAAAATCCGTCTCTCGCTCAGTATCCATCGACGAAAAGGGACACTATGGAGCCCGAGAGTCGGAAAACCCATCTCTCGCTGAAAAAGCAGTCCAACCTCTTGTTTGAGATGGACTGCTTTTTATTTATTACATGGATACAGGCATCGTCCAAACGATCTCGGCAATGCGCACGCATGCTTGACCGCGGTGCTGGAGCTGAAGGAGCACATGATCAGGTTTGACATCGATGATGATTCCTTCGATGGCGCCGCGAGTTGTCTCGAATACGACGCAGTGGCCGATTAAACGACGCAGTGCATCAACCATGTAGGGGTCAATCGATGAAACGGTGTAGATTTGATTCGGGTTCGGGCCGACCGAGGCTGGGCTTACCGCTGTAGGGCTTACCTGATTGGGTTGGTATTGATACAAGGCGTTACCACTCCTTTAAGTAGGTTCGAACCCATCATATGCAGCTGCCTATGCGGTGGATTGGGCGGGTGCTGCTTTGGGCACCAGCCTCGATGTTACGCTGGTATCCTAAGGAACTCCAGAGACGCTAATTGAGCAAAATCAGCACCTCAAGAATGCTAAGGAACTCCAGAAGCACTACTTCGGGCAAAATGGGGCATTCCCGCTCGATATGACCGCAATAAGGTGGCTGGAGTTCCTTAGCGTGCTTTAGCGTCGGATTTGCGCCGAATAAGCGCTGTACGGTTCCTTAGAATCCGGCATCTGGTTCTAATCTATAGCCTGCATAAGTAAGCGTATCTGTTCTTGCTGCGCCATCTTCCGAATAAATCACGCCTTCGGTAATGAACGCATACTTTTTGCGATTATAAGCAAGCTTGTTCCGTTCATATTCGGAAGATGTATCTATCAGATCATTGTTACCGCCCAAGAAAACATCAGCGGAAGACTCTATAGCAGAGCCTGTACTTTCTGTTACTTGAAATGTTGTTACGTCATCTACAAAGAGTGGTAAGCTGCCACAATAGGCATCGGTCTTGTCTTTGGAATACGGGAATCCGATGACTTCAAAGCTAGTCGGATCTGCATGTATGACTTTATATATGGTCCAGTCGTCTCTCGCATAAACATATACATGGTTCTTATCTTTTGCATAACGAAATCTACCGTTGTCGCTGATGATCTGGAATGTGGCTGGATCAGACCCTTCTATTCTTCCGCTTTTAAAGTAAACACGGGTGTTGTCTCTTGCAAAATCCTTGTACTTTAAAGTTTTGAATTCTTCCTTCCTCACATCGATCGGAGATACCCTTCTGCCGAAGGCCTCATCATAGGATACATAATTCCATGTTCCATTTTTATAAACGTATCCTGGTTTGAATGAGTGATACTAGAAAAAGCTTAGTAGGACGAGTCCGCAAGCAGCAACACCGACGATGGCTAAAGTCTTCTTCATTACTTCCGTCCCTCCCTTGAATCTCCCTCGCGAAAAGCCGTCGGCGTAACCCCCTCGGCCAGCCGGAACCGCTCGATGAAATAGCTCGGCTGCGAGAAGCCGACCTCGAGCGCGATGGCCTTGACCGGCTTCGAAGTCGCCATGAGCATCTGCTTCGACAGCTCGATGCGCTGATGATTCAAGTAGGTGAGCGGCGGAACGCCCATCTCTTCATGGAAAGTCCGGCTGAAGTATGCCGGGCTTATTTCGCATAGGTCCGCAAGCTTCTGCAGGGGCAGGTTGCGGGCGCAGTTCATGCGCATATATTCGGCAGCGCGCCGGATCGTGTGCGATAAGCTCCGCTGGCCGGAGGCATTGAGATCGGACGCGTGGAGCAGCAGCTCCAGCACGAGCTCATACAGAAGGGCCGCTTGCTTCGGCACCTGTCTCGCATCGTTCAGCTTCGCAATTGCCCATAGCTCATACACGATCGCCATCACGCGTTCATTGTCCACGTACGAGAATGCCCATACATCCCGCATCGCTTTGTCCCCGAGCAGACTGTTCATGCCTTCCCCAGCAACATAAATCCACCACACCTCCCACGGATCATCGCCGCTCGTGCCGAAGTATTGCGGATGGTCGCCGTACAGAAAGCCCATGCCCGGCTTCAGCTCGACATTACCGTGCTCGGTCCGCAGCCATCCCGTGCCTTTCACGACAAAATGTAGATTATAAAAGGTCGGCTGATAAGTCGTGCCATTAATCGAATGCTCCGGCTCGTCGTAAATATGTCCGATGGCCAGCGGGAAGCCGGGGAACCGGTCGAAATCCGGCCGGGCAGTAAATAGCGCGTCATACATGGCTGAATCTCCTTATCGCAAAATATTGATATCGTTCGCAAAATCGAGGTATCCTCTTCCTTTTATTAATAGTATATATTGAGTTTGTGGATAAGAGAAATAACAAAATCGATATATTCAGTAGGTGATGGCATGCGAATTGTACGTGTCATGAACGAATCAACGCAGGCGATCGAGCTGCTTGCCCTGACGGATGAAGACATCGCGTATAAGCTGCCGGTGTCTTCGTTTCCAGCACTGCTGGAGGCGGCGAGAGCGGAACGAGCCGCGCCGAAGGCATGGGTAAGCAGCTGGCTGGCGGACAATCCGGAGGCGGTCCGACCTTGGCGTGCAGAGACCGAAGCGGTGCTCCTGCCGCATGAGCCGGCTGAGGTCTGGGCTGCAGGCGTGACGTATGAGCGCACGCGTGCCGCCAAATCGGAAGTTGTCAGCAAAAGCAAAGGTAAAGGCGAGTGCGAGTGCAAGTGCGAAGGCGAAGGCAACATCGCTGCGAAATCAGAGCCGACGATCTATGACAAAGTGTACGAGGCAGACCGTCCGGAGCTGTTCTTCAAGTCGACAGCATCACGGCTTGGCGCCCCAGGCGGGCACGTCCGCTTAAGAACGGACTCCCTCTCGCAAGTGCCGGAGCCGGAGCTCGTCCTTGTGCTGACGTATGACGGAGAAATCGCAGGCTTCACGGCGGGCAACGACCTCAGCGCGCGGGACATCGAGAAGGCGAATCCGCTCTACATCCCGCAAGCGAAGATATGGAACGGCTCCTGCTCCATAGGGCCGGCCATCCGTCTCGCAGACCCAGCAGAGAACCCGTACGACTGGACCATCACATGCTCTATCGCCAGAGATGAGCAGGAATTATGGCAAGCCTCGGCCTCCGTAGGGCAGCTCAAGCGCAGTATCACCGATCTGGCGGCGTACCTGTTCCGGGATAATATTTTCGAAGATGGCGTCTGTTTGTTCACGGGCACCTGCATTGTTCCGCCCGAGCCGTTCACCCTGCAAAGCGGCGACCGAATCGATATTCATATCGATCGCATTGGCAAGCTCGTTAACTTCGTTAAATAAGAAAGGAAGAAGCGTTAGCAATGGAATATACGACATTTGGCAGAACAGGACTTCGCGTATCAAAGCTTGGCCTTGGAGGCGCGCCGATCGGCGGCGACTTCCGCGACATCGATGAGTCAGAAATCGAACAAGTCGTGCATGAGTCGCTCGAGCTGGGCATTAACTTTATTGATACGGCACCGCTGTATGGAATGGGGAAGTCGGAGGAACGCATCGGACGGGCGCTCGCTGGCGGACGCCGGGACAAGGTGGTGCTTGCGACAAAAGCGGTCCGGTATGACTTCGAGTACACCTGCGACAACGTGCTCCGTTCGGCTGAAGAAAGTCTAAAGCGGTTACAGACCGATTACGTCGATCTGATGCAGCTGCATGACGTGGAGAAGCAGCCGTACGAGCTCATTATTAACGAGACCATTCCGGCGCTGCTCAAGCTGAAGGAGCAGGGCAAGATCCGCTTCCTCGGCGTAACGACCCGCGATCTGCCGCTGCTTAAGCGATACATGGAGACGAACGCCTTCGATGCGATTCAGTTCTATGCCCGGTACATGCTGCTCGACTATTCCGCGGCGAATGAGATCATTCCGCTGGCGAGGGAGAAGAACATCGCCGTCATTAACGGCAGCGTGCTCGGCATGGGCCTCATTGCCGAGTCGCCGGCCAAATTCCTCGGCGAGGAGATTCGCGCCGAGGCTGCGCAGCGCATGGAGAAGCTGGCTTTCCTGCGCCGCTCCGAGCCGAAAGGGCTGATCGAGCCGGGGATGCGCTTCAGCCTGCAGCACCCGGACATCCATGTGACGCTGACGGGTACGGCATCCAGCCGCTCGCTGCGCGCGAACGCTTCGTATTGCGATGGCGTGGGTCTCGCGCCGGAGGATCACGAACGGGTCCTGTCTCTTTTTGCAGATACGCCGTCCTTATTTGCTTAATTTCATTTACGGTTAACCTAACTAAGAAGGAGCGCTTCTACTATGGCCTTTATCGTACACAATACGCATACTGTCAGCGACGAACTGCTCGAAGAATTGAAGCTTGTCAGCGTCAGCACCGCATCCCATTCCCTCGTCGAAATGGGCTACCGCAACCAATATATGCAAGGTGTGATGCCGCTTAGCTTCCCGGAGGACCAGCAAAGCGCGGTCGGCCGCGCGGTTACGCTGCGGTTCATCCCGCTGCGCGAGGACCTCGTGAAGCAGCAGTATACGGAGCTGACAGAGTCGCCGCACCGGACGGCGTTGGAGTCGATCAAGCAGAACGATGTGCTCGTGATCGATACCGGCAGCCATATGGAAACCGGCGTTATTGGAGATATTTTCACCCGTCGTCTGCGTTATCTAGGCGGTCAAGCAATCGTCGTCGATGGCTGTATCCGCGACCTGCAGCGAGTGAAACAGGTGAATTTCCCTGTGCTCGCCAAAGGCGTGCACGGCGGCGCGATTCCGCGTTCGCTCATGTCCGTCGGCTTCAATGAGCCGATTCGCTGCGGAGGCGTGTCCGTCATTCCGGGCGATATCATTCTCGTGGACCGCGACGGCGCGGTAGCGATTCCGCCGCAATGCGTGGAGGAGATCGTGAAGAGCGCAAGAGCGCATGACGAGCTGGAGGAACGATGGATCAAGATGAAGCTGGACGAAGGGGCGTCGCTGCATACGCACTATCCGCCGAATGCCGAAGCTCGGATCGAGTTCGAGCAGTGGAAGAAGGAGAACGGGTATGCTTAAGCTGCGAGCGAATCTGGCGTTCTACGAACCGCCGAAGTGGGCGCTGTTGGAACGGCAATTAATCACGCTAATGAACGAAGCTGTGGAGCCGCTGATCGAGCGGTATATACGTCCGGACGGCACGATGCTTTGGCCCACGACGGACAATCATACGGGCATCGATGCGCTGGACGATATGTACGAGAGCTTTTTCAACTGGCCGTTATATTATGTGCTTGGCGGTCATGAGAAGTTCAAGGAGCTGTCCAAGAAGGAATTCGACGCCATTACCGTACAATTCGCGCGCTATGACTCCGGTACCGGCCACAAAATGGTCGAGAAAGAGTACGAGCAGGGCTACGACTGGTTCCATCAAGGCGAAGGCTACACGATGTTCTATCATATGGGGCTGATGGACCCGAGCGATGCGACCATTCGGGAGCGGGCGATGAAGTATGCCGGGCTGTTCCTGAACGAAGACCCGGAAGTCATCAATTATGATGAAGAGCATCATATGATTCCGTATCCGCATTCCGGCAGTATGGGGGCGACGGACCGCAATTTCAAGGTGCATTTCAGCGGCTGGCATTATGCAGATTGGATGCGGAACTACGGGCTGCATTTTCAGGATGTGCCTGGTGTCGGCTCGTTCGAGGATCTGAAGCATGAAGCGGGCGCTATGGCGATGGGCCAGGCGATTGTGGAACGCTGCTCCCAAGGCGACATTCCGCTCAATCTGCTGGCGACCAGCATGGTGACGAACGCCTATCTGCATACGGGTGACACCAAGTACAAGAAGTGGGTCAAAAGCTATGTCGACGCTTGGATCGAGCGCACGCAGCGCAATGGCGGTCTCATTCCGGACAACGTAGGCTTAAACGGCGAGATTGGCGAGCATAACGGTGGAAAATGGTACGGCGGCTGGTACGGCTGGACGTGGCCGCATGGCTGGCTGAGCGTCGGTCAAGGCGTCGGCGTCGCTGCACAAAATGCGCTGCTCCTGGAACGCGATCCGGCGTACGCGGAGTTTCTCCGTTCGCAGCTGACGATCATGAACGAGAAGGCGATCGTCCAAGACGGTACGCGGTATGTGCCTTATAAGTTCGGCGAGCCCGGCTGGTATGGCTATCACACGAAGAGCGTGCTTCTTGAGGACGACGGCAAGACGGTGCTATGGAAAGACGGGGCGTTCGAGTTCATGCCGATCGAGCCGGTCTACCCGACGCATCTGTGGTACATGTCGATGGAGGAGACGGACCATGAGCTGCTGAAGTCGCTGCGCAACTACGCGAAGCCGGACTGGAATCATATCGAATACTACCGCAACAAGGATCAGGCAGGTCATGATTACGCCTGGACTTCTTACTTAGCCGGGGAGTTCGAGGACTATCCGGAGCAAATTCTGAACTACAATATGGCGCAAGTGTACCACCGGATTAATTTCATGCGGACGGACGCAGAGGACCCTGCCAGATATAAAGATGACTACTTCCAAATCCGCAACACCGTTACACTCGAGGGACTGCTGCAGCTGACGCTTGGAGCTCCGTCTCCGCTTTACAACGGCGGTCTATTGATGGCGCGGCTTCGTTATTTCGATGCTGACGCGCGGCGTCCGGGCTTGCCGGCTGATGTGGCGGCACTTGTGGAGAAGGTGGAAGCGGACCGGACAGTCGTGAAGCTCGTCAATCTGCACCCGACGCAGCGGCGCAGCTTGGTTGTTCAAGCCGGAGCGTTCGGCGAGCATCAATTCACCGATGTCGCATACACGGTGTTCGGCGCTACTGCGGATGATGGCAGTCAACTCGGTGCTGCTACTACGCTGGAGAAGCTGCCGGATGGCCTATATAATTCGAAAGCGAGCCAGGAGTCGGCGGTCGTGAATGACAAATGGCTGCTGGTGGAGCTGGAGCCGGGCTGCCACACGACGCTTGAACTCGGCACGAAGCGTTATGTCAATGAACCATCCTATCAAGAGCCTTGGGAGGCGCTGAAAAAATGAGGGAAGCTATCGAGCGGTTCATGTGGGTATCTGCAATAAAGCCAGGTATGGAAGAGGCGTTCGTGGAGCAATTGGCGGCGCAGCAGGAGCAGCTGCAGAGCAATCTGAGGGAGCGGGGCGCGATTGTGTGCAGCGTGTTCCGTGAAGGCAACTATCTGTTCACGTATTTGGAATCAGCGAAGCAGATCGACAGTATCTGGACGGACGCAGAGATGCTGACTCCGCTGCTGCAGGCTTGGCCTTCTCTTGATGGCGAAGCGGGGACGTATGAGCTGCGCATGAATGATATCTTCCACGACGATTGGCCGAATGTAGATGAGGTGCCTTGGCGGCACTCGGGGTACAGAGCGGAGCAACGCATCGGCAGCTTGGCGCGGCTGAAACCGGAGATGTACAGCAGCTACGTCTTCCTGCACTACCAGCTGCAAGAGGAGAAGCCGCGGCTGTTCAGCAAGTATTACATGATCGGCAGCTTCGACCAATATATTTTCTCGTATAACGAGCTTCCGTCGATCGTTGAGCAGCCCCGCGTCGGGCAGCTTACGACTACCAATTCGCCCCCGGATTGGGGCGAGGCGATGGAGCCGCATTTCGAGCCGTGGACCGAGATGGTAGAAGCGGAGCGGTTGTGGTGCGTGATGGAGGAGTTCTTTTCACTTTGAGCTTGCCGAGTGAATGAGCGAAATCTCGGTCATATAGGAGGATGCAAAAACCCCACAACCTTGGTTGTGGGGTTTTTGTGTTGCAGCCTCGATTATTGCTGGTTGCCTAAGCGGCCTCATTAATCGGCGCAGCTTGCCGGTCGAAGCGATTGAACATGACGTTGTAAATGAATGCGGATGCGATCGCGAGCAAAGCCAGCAGGCCGAACGTCCAGGGGAAGCCGATCCAGGTGGTGAGCGGGATGGTCAGCGGCGCAATGGTGCGGCCGACCGTGTAGCGAAGGCTCGCAGCGGCAAAATATTGCCCGCGCATATGCTCTGGCGCCATCCGCGAGACGAATGCTTGCTGCGGACCGGCGGACATCAGCTCGGCAACGGTGAAGACGGCAATCGCCAGCGTGAAGCCCCAGATCGAGGACATGAGGCCGAACATGTAGATGCCGACTGCGTACAACACTGCGCCGCCAATGAAGACGTAGCGGTCGCGGAAGCTTGTCATCCATTTCGTGATCACAACCGTAAACAGGGCGACGAACAGGCCGTTCTCCGAGACGATGATGCCGAATAGCTGCTGGCCGGTTACTTGCAGATCCCAGTCGCCGAAGGAGAAGAACGTCGACAGCTGCACCGTTTCTTTCAGGAAGACCGGGAACAGCAGGTCGAGCTGCATGAACGTTTGCGACAGCAGGATGCCTGCGATGGTGAAGAGCAGGAAGACGCGGTCCGTCGCGATGACGCGGTAATCGCCCAGCTGCGCGCCAATCGCGCGGTACCACGGCTGGCCATCCTTCGCCCGCATGCGCTCAGCCACTTTCGCAGGGCGCGTCTCCTGTAATCTCGCGTTCATGACGAGCGCGAGGGTTGCGCAGATAACCGCCGCCGCTGCCAGTACGGGATACGGATTCTCCGTATACGTGAGCGAGCCGATCAGCGGCCCGATAACAACCGCGACGTTGGCCGCGGTGTAGAAGATCGCGAAGACGCTCGCTTGATGCTTCTCATCAACGACGTCGGAGACCATTGCCTGGCTGGACGGCCAATAGATCGCGCCGCAGAAGCTTGCCGCCGAGAAGCCGATGAAGCCGAGCGCCGGCATCGACAAGAGCGGCGATGCCGCGAGCGAGAAGAGGCCGTAGCCTAATGCTTGTCCGAATGCGGCGAGAACCATCATCCGCTTGCGGCCGAACTTATCGGCGCAGTAGCCGCCAAGCAGGTTCGCGCATACGCTCAATAGCTGCGACAGCACGAGCAGCGTGCCGGTCCAGCCTTTGCCGAATTGCTCGGAGAAGTAGATCGATAAAAACGGAAAGAACGTCCAGAAGATGACGTTGAACGCCGCTTCGCCGCCGAGGCGGATTTTCAAATTTAAATCCCAATCTTTGATTTTCATAGGTGCCCTATCCTTCTGGTTGATGATGCTCAAGAGCCAAATGCCCGTAAGTGCCTATAGTGCCTATAGTGCCTGTAAGTGCTGTACCATCATACTATCATTGCGTGCGAGGAGACAAGGAGGAACGGAGCGTATCATTTTGGAAAACAAAAGGGCAAGCCGTGCTTTAATCAAATTCGCTCTGCTATAATGGAGGGAACAAGCAACTTACTTAGAACTGACGCGAGAGGTGTCCATGACTAGCGATACGTCTTATACGACCGAAGAAATAGCGAAGTTATTGAAAATATCCAAGCTTACTGTATACGATCTCATCAAAAAGGGCGAGCTGCCCTCGTACCGTGTCGGCAAACAAATCCGCGTCGACGCATCGGATATTGAAGCCTATAAGCTGCGCGCGCGAGGCATTCAAGCAACGTCGCCAATGCAACAGCAGCAACTGCAGCAGGAGCGGGCAGCGGCCACTCCGATGCTCCAGCATCTGCACGGAGCCGGAGCCGGGGCTGTATCAACAGAGCGCCCGCTCGTCATCACCGGCCACGATATCAGCCTCGACATCCTGAGCAAGCATATCGAGAAGCAGCAGCCGGGCGTGCGCCCGCTCCGTTCGTTCGTCGGCAGCATGGACAGCCTGATCTCCATGTACAAGGGCGAATCCGATATCGTCAGCACGCATCTGCTCGACGGCGATTCGAATACGTACAACCTGCCGTACATCAAGCGGCTGCTGGTCGGCCTGCCGATCGCCGTCGTCCATCTGCTGACGCGGTCCGCCGGCTTCTATGTGCGGCAGGGCAACCCGAAGCAGCTGCATGGCTGGGACGATCTGCGCCAGCCGGGGCTGAAGCTGGTGAACCGCGAGCAAGGCTCGGGCGCACGTGTATTGCTCGATGAGCAGCTGCGCCTGCACGGCATTACGGCCGGCAGCCTGCTCGGCTACGTCGATGTCGAGCACAGCCATCTCGCCGTCGCTGGCCGGATCGCCGCGGGCGAAGCCGATGTCGGCATCGGCTTCCAGAAGGCGGCGAACATCGTCGGCGGCATCGACTTCATTCCGCTCATCGCGGAGCGTTACGATCTCGTCATGCTGAAGCGACCGGACAATATGAAGTGGATCGAGACGGTGCTGCACATTATCCAGTCGGACGCCTTCAAGAACGAGCTGCGGACGATTCAAGGCTACGACCTGTCCGACACAGGCAGCATATTGCTGGACACGTAACTCACCTATAACAGAAATGCCCTTCGCAATCAGCGCTCATGAACGCGCCGCACGAAGGGCATTTTGCATATCGAATCATATCCATTCAATCTTTGGCCATACGATTCACGATAAGCATCATGATGAACGACAGCGCCATCATGGAACCGGCCCAAGCCCATGCGAGCTTCATGCTTCCGCCATCCATCGCGACATAGATCGCCGTCGGAATCGTCTGCGTCCGGCCGGGGATGTTGCCCGCAATCATCAGCGTAGCGCCGAATTCGCCGAGCCCCCGGGCAAAGCCGAGAATGTAGCCCGTCGTGACCGAGCGGAAGGCGAGCGGGAACGTAATGTGCCGGAACACCTGCCACTCCGAAGCGCCGTAAACTCTTGCCGCATTTTCCAGCGATGGGTCTATTCCCTCGAAGCCGGCTTTCATTGTACGATAAGCAAGCGGGAAAGCGACGACGACTGCTGCGACAACAGCGGACTCCCATGTGAAAATAATCGGTCCGCCGAACAGCGCTTCATACAGCTTCCCGAGCCAGCTTCTGCGCCCAAGCGCAACGAGCAGCAAGAAGCCGATAACCGTTGGCGGCAGCACAAGCGGGAGCATGAACAGCGCATCGAGAACGCTCCTGCCGATGAACCGGGCTTTCGCCATCCGCCATGCAATGATGGAGGCGAGGAGCAGCATGATTATACTCGCAATGAGCGAAATTTGAATCGATAGCTTGATCGGTTCAAGAAATGTAGGCCAGTCCATGAATCATCATCCTAGGAGATAGACTTCTTGCAGCTAAAGTTGCAATTACAGTTTAAAGCCGTATTTGGTGAAAACAGCATCTGCAGCGCTGGACTGCAGGTACGAGTAGAAATCAGCAGCTTCCTTCGAGTGCTTCGTTTCTGCTACGATGCCTGCCGGATAGACGATTGGCTTATGCAAATCCGGGCTTACCGTGATGGTGATTTTCGCGTTCATCGAAGTGAGGGCGTCCGTCTTGTACACAAAGCCAGCTTCGGTATTGCCGGTTTCCACATAGGTGAGCACCTGTCGCACATCTTTGGCATAGACCAACTTGGAGCTAACCGCATCCCATAGGTTCAACGCGCTAAGCGTATCTTTCGCGTATTGGCCGGCTGGGACAGACTCCGGCTCGCCGATTGCGATCGCTTTAACCGCTGAACTGGATAACTGATCGATAGACGTCAATGTGCTTCCCGAAGCAGTTGGGACAACCATGACGAGATCATTATACAGCAGAGTTGCATGCTTGCTTATTAATTTCTCATCCACGAGAGCATCCATCTGTTTGCTGCCTGCGGAGATGAACAGATCGGCAGGCGCGCCTTGCTCAAGCTGCTTCTGCAGCGTACCGGATGCGCCGAAGTTGAACCTCAAGTCAATGTTCGGATGGCTTATTTCATAGCTGCTTTTAATCGCAGTAAGACTATCTTTCAAGCTGGCGGCAGCGGAGATGGTAAGCTGGACTTTCTTGGAAGAGGCAGAGAGCTGGCACGCAGATAGCGCCATGAGGAAACAAACGACGGCAGGAACAAGGATAACAAGAGCGGGGCTTTTCATTAAAAAAGTTCACTCCATTCGATTCTAGTAAACTATGTTATCGTAACATAGACGACTATCATTTTGAATGGTTTGTTTTATAAATAGTATGGTTTTGTTATGTTTAATATGATTTCGTATGGTGATTGAGGGGAATAGGGCATGATACGTAGAACCAAACTTTACTTCATAATCGCAATCGGGCTGTTTATGGTGGCTTCGCTTACGATAACCGTCGATCAGCTGCTCGCCTTCAAGAAGGCGGTTGCCGTTGCTGCGTCAAGCCCCACGAGCGAGGTGCAAATTCCGGTGCTGTGCTACCATTCGATCTCGGATGCGAAGAAGGGCGAGTACATCGTCGGCACGAGTGAGTTCAAGGCACAGATGAAGTCGCTTCATGATCATGGCTATCGAAGCATCAGCTTGGAGCAATTCGACGAACTCATGAAGGGCAAGCTGCAAAATGACGGCCGGATGGTGCTCATCACGTTCGATGACGGCTATCGCGACAACTACACGAATGCATATCCGATCCTTAGCGAATATGGATTTACGGCAACGGAGTTCCTCGTTACAAGCTGGGTTGGCGGGAGCAGTTACATGAACTGGAGCGAAGCGGGGGAGCTGTACCGTGCGGGGTGGGATATCATGTCGCATACGCGGACACATCCTTATCTGCCGCTTCATGGGACGAAGGAACAGCGTGAAGAAATTGCCGGCTCCAAGCAGGATCTGGAGAAGCATCTGCCGGTGCCTGCCAATGTAATCGCGTATCCGTACGGACTGCGCAGTGCAGAGACAGTCAATATTGTGGCTGAAAGCGGCTATACGTATGCATTCACGTTCGATGACGGCATGACGACATCTTCGCAGAATCCGTATCTTCTGAAGCGACTCTTCATCAAAGGCGAGATGGATGCGCAGGCTTTTGAGCGGAAAATGGGCTACTAATATACGGCGGCAAAAAGCGGGGACTAACGTACGTTTCGTACAGTTAGTCCCCTATTTGTTGTCCTTCAAAAAACTGCCCGTCCTCCAGCTTATCCACGAACTGCTGCAGCCACTCGTAATAACGGACCGCATGACGAAGCTTATGCAAGTCCTGCAAGCACAGCTTCCGTTCCTCTTCGCTCGTTTCCAGCGCGAGGATCGTCTCGGACAGCGGCTCAATGACCGGCTTTATCGCGGCTGTCATTACATCAATCTCCCGCTGCAGCTTGGAGGCGAAGAACAGCTGGAATGCTTTGAAGAAGTCGGTCTCCGCCGCATACAAGTCTTGGCGGCCCGCTTTCTCATCGAGTTTGGAGACCATCTTGGAATCGGTCAGCGAGCGAACGGCATAGCTCATGTTGCTCTTGCTCATGTTCATGCTCGTTTGCATTTCTTCCAGCGTCATCGGCCGGTCCTCGAAGAAGAGGATGCCATATAATTGACCGAATGAATAATTAACGCCATATAAGTCCATCGTCTGAGCGATGGCATCGATGACCTTCACGCGGATTTCCTCGCGCGCGGAGGAGGGCTCCTTCATTTTGCCCGATATTGATTTTTTCATCGCGTTCTTTCCTCGCAATCCTTCATATCGTTCAATAATTATTGAATATATATTGATATTAGCATAATTTAGTGCAATAATCCCGTTTCATTAAAAATATATTGAACGTTCAGCGCTCCTTCGCTTATAGTTAGGGAAAAAGAGGAGGGTATGTGTGGCGAATTTAACAGCAGCAGGCGTGAGCTATCCGATTAAGGCGATTCTGTTCGATAAGGACGGCACGCTCATCGATTTCATCTATACATGGGGCAAGTGGACGGAGCATATGCTTGCCGAGTTTGCGAACCAGCTAACGGAGCGGGGGCTGCCGCCGATAAGCGCGGATATCGCGTCGCTGTGGGGCACGCGCCATCAGGGCGGCGAGATTGTCGATTATGACCGCAACGGGCCGCTGGCGATGGGTACGATTGAAGACCTGACCGCCGTCCTGGCATGGCAGGGCTATCTCTCCGGCATGTCATGGGCGGAGGCGAAGATCGCTGTGCTGCATTGCAGACAGCATGCGGATCGACAGCTGGACGCGGCACGGGCAGCGAAGGCGCTCCCTGGCGTCGTCTCTTATCTGGCGCGCTGCCGCGAGCAAGGGCTTAAGCTTGCCGTTGTGACTGCCGATGAGACAGCCGCTGCAGTGAAGCAGCTGGAGTGGCTCGGACTGACCTCTTATTTCGACGCGATTATCGGGACTGACCTCGTCAGCCAGGGCAAGCCTTTCCCGGATATGGCTCTGCTCGCTTGCAGTGAGCTGGACATTCAGCCAACAGACGCGGCAATCATCGGCGATACGAATGGCGATATGCGCATGGCGCGTTTCGCCGGGGCGGCGGTTGCGATCGGCATCGCTCCAGAGAGCGGGGCAGCTGCGGCATCCAAGCTGCCGGACGCGGATGTCATCATTCTCTCTTATGAAGAGCTAGGGTTCGCGCATGACGATACAGAGGAGTGAGGCGACGATGGGCTGGATACTGTTAGCGATCGCTATTGCGCTTGAGCTGTCCGGAACGATCTCCATGAAGCTGTCGGCAAGCTTCACGAAATTAGTTCCATCGGTGCTCATGTTCGTCTGCTATGCGGCGAGCTTCACGCTGATCAACTTCGCGCTCGGCTATTTGCAGGTCAGCGTCGTGTACGCGGTATGGTCAGGTGTCGGCATCGTGATGATTACGCTGGCGGGCTATTTTATCTTTCATGAGCGGCTGCCGGTTTCTTCGATTCTGTGGATCGGCGTCATTCTGGTCGGCGTTATCGGGCTGAAGGTTTCAAGCGGCGGAGGGGACTAAGTAGAATGGAGAATAGAGTGGGTAATAGAGTGGAGAATAGAGCTGAGAAGTCGTTGCTCTCGTTCCAAGTCATTACGGATACGCATATTGTGACCGACATGGAGCACGAGCATAATCGCAATTTGGACCGCGCTTTGAAGGATATAGCGGCTCATGCGCCTGAAAGCTGCGGCATTATGCATGCCGGTGATGTGACGGATAACGGCGAGCTTGAGGAGTACGAGACGTTCAAGCAGATATGGGATCGCAATAAGGCGGGGCTTCCGCCGTTATATGCGACGAGCGGCAACCACGATATCTGTGATGATTGGCAGCGCTGCATACCGCTCTTCCTCTCGCAGACGGGGATGACGGGCATGTATCATGACCATTGGATCGGCGGATATCATTTTATATTTCTCGGGACCGAAGAGGGAATCGGCTTATTCTGTACGCTGTCGGATGAGCAGCTGACATGGCTGGACGCGAAGCTTGGGGAGGAAGCAGCAACGGATAAGCCGGTGTTCATCTTTTTGCATCAGCCGCTCAAAGATACGGTGGCCGGTTCATTGGAAGCGCAGAACTGGTACGGCGTTACGCAGGACGAAGAGTTGAAGGCCGTGCTGAAGAAGCATCGGCAAGCGATCCTTTTTACGGGTCATACCCACTGGGAGCTTGGCGCGCCGCATACCTATTTCGATGGGGGCGGCACACTTCCGGCGATGTTCAATGCGGCATCGGCGGCGTACTTATGGACCGATGAGGATGAGCATAAGGATGGCAGCCAGGGCTTTTATGTCGATGTGTATGCGGATCGGGTGCTCGTGAGAGGGAGAGATTTTGAGCGCAGTGAATGGGTGGAAGGCGCGGAGTTTGAAGTGAGACTGTAGTTTTCGTATCGGCTCGCGGAAGAAGCTTTACCAATGCACTAATCATCCCGCTCATGGTATATTTAGGAAGTTATTGTTAATCCTGGGGAGGATGAGATAAGTGTATCGGAAATTGCTGCAAAGTTTGTTTTGCTTCGTGCTGGTGCTTGTCGTGTCGGCACCGTCGCTATCTGCTGCGGGGAAGACGGTCAAAGTTAAAGTAACGTTAGTCAGTGCGCAGATGGTCTCGAACAACCACGTCGGCAATGAGTGGTGGTATGGCGGTTACGTCAATGGCCAGGAGCTCGACGAAGGCGGATCCATCGTTCTGAACGTGAGTGCATCCGGGACGGTGAGTCTGAAGGCTGAGGCGCAAGAGCAAGATAAATACCCGGATGACGGCGAAGCTGCCGCTTCGGTGAAAGTAGCTTCCATTGGTAAAGGCGCCACGAAAGCGCTTAACGTTACTATCGTCGAAAACCGCGGTCGCTACTCGGGCAACACGGCGAAGTGGAAGTTTGTGTTCAAGGTGCAGAAGGTGTAGGCGTGCCGCAGCTATACATAAGGGTGCGGAAAGGTCGCATAGCGGCCTTTTTGCCGTGTTCGGCCCTGTGCAACCTTCCCACCGCAGTCCCCGTCTTGGTTGATAAGGGGGAATGGCGATGCGTGAGAGAGGGCTAATGGCGTTTATTATTCTAATCATGCTCGGCTGTGCATTCTATGGCGGTTATCTTGTTGGCAATCGCAGCGATGAGAGGCTGACAGAGAATCAGGCTCGGACGGTCGAGTCGCAGTGGGTCAATGAAGATACCCCGCCAGTACCGAACGTTTCCGTAGATGGGGTGCAGATGAAGGTGAAGCTCAGCGGCTACACGTGGTGCCCGGCAGGCGACGACACCTCAAGCTGCCAGAGCGTAGATGCCTCGATCGCGCAGATGGAGCCAGTTGTAGTGAAGGGCGGAGCACAGATCGAGATTAAAGCGCCGGAGCGGATCAAGGAGCTGACGCTGAAGAATATGAGCGCTGGGTTCACGGGCGACTCGTACTACGTCCCGAAGGTCAAAGGCATTTACCAATACAGCATCCACTGCGAATGGTTTCTGGATCAGGGGCAGGCGGAGTATTATTTTGCGGTTGAGGTGAAGTAGCGGCGGGGAGTTAACGGAGCGGGGCATCGGGGCATCAGCTATAATGGATAAATCCAACGATTTTGACCAGATTCGGCTGGTTTCTTTACCTATATTGGATTTTTCCACTCATTTTCGGCCGGAAGGGCTGAAATGGGTGATTTCGAGCAGGAATGAATGGATTTATCCAACATAGGTTGCATTTCTCGCATAAACAGCACTTTTTTGTTGGATTTATCCCACATAGCTGGGTGACGGGACAATCACTCGCGAATTATAAAAAAGGCGGTCCTGCTGAGGACCGCCTTACTCTATTCCATTAAGTCACGCCGCAGCGTGAACAAATCCTTCAACGCATCGGTCGACAGCTCCGTAATCCAGCCTTCCGAGCTTGTAATGACGTTGTCGCTCAGCTGCTGCTTGCTGACCAGCATCTCATCGATACGCTCCTCGAGCGTGCCGAGCGAGATGAACTTATGCACTTGCACATCGCGGGTTTGCCCCATCCGATACGCGCGGTCGGTTGCTTGGTTCTCGACAGCGGGATTCCACCACCGGTCGAAGTGGAACACATGGTTCGCCGCCGTCAGATTCAGCCCGACACCGCCTGCCTTGATGGACAGAATGAACACATTCGGCTGTTCCTCCGCCGGCAGCGTCTGCGATTGGAACTGCTCGATCATCCGGTCGCGGCCCGTCTTCGACGTGCCTCCGTGCAAGTAGAGCACCGGCTCCTGCAGCTCATGCGCGAGCACCCGCTGGAGCATTTGCCCCATGCCGATATATTGCGTGAAAATCAAGCACCGCTCGCCTTCCTCCCGCAGCTCCCGAACCATCGCAAGCAGTCTCTCCAGCTTGGCGGAGCGGATAATGAGCGATTCGCTCTCTTCGAATTCGCCGCTCTCGCTAATCTCGGGAATAGGCTCCTTCGTCAGCAGAATCGGATGATCGCAAAGCTGCTTCAGCTGCGTCAGAGCGGACAGAATCGCTCCTTTGCGCTGAATGCCTTCAAGCTTCGGCACCTGTGTCATCAGCTCATTAACGGTCTGATCGTAGAGCGCCCCTTGCTCAGCCGTCAGATGAATATACGTCTTCATCTCATTCTTATCCGGCAGGTCGAGCTGAATGTTAGGGTCTTTCTTCTTACGCCGGAGCATGAACGGCTTCACGAGCTTCTGCAGCTCCTGCGTCTTCTCCTCGTCGCGCTCCCGCTCGATGGCTTGCACGAACTGTTCATTGAAGCTGCGCGCATTGCCCAGATACCCGGGATTGATAAAATCATAGATCGACCACAGCTCCGACAGCCTGTTCTCGATCGGCGTGCCTGTCAGCGCAATGCGATGCTTCGCGTGGAAGCTGCGCACGGCGACGGACTGCTTCGTGCCGGCATTCTTGATGTTCTGCGCCTCATCGAGACAGATCGCCGACCAATGGAAGGTACTTATCGTCTCTTGATCCAGCGCGGCCGTCGCGAAGGAGGTGAGCACGATGTCCGCCTCCAGCGCGGCTTCGCAGAACGGATCGCCAGTGAGCCGCTTGCTGCCGTAATGCAGCATAATGCGCAGCGACGGCGCGAACTTGCGAACTTCCTTCTGCCAGTTGCCGAGAACGGAAGTCGGGCAGATGAGCAGGGCAGGGCCTCGCGCACCGCCGCGCTCGGCTTGCTCCTTCACATGGAGCAGGTACGTGATGAACTGAACGGTCTTGCCGAGACCCATGTCATCGGCAAGGCAAGCACCAAGCCCGAAACGGCGCAGAAAAGCAAGCCAAGCAAAGCCGTCCTTCTGATAACTCCGGAGCTCCGCTTGCAGGCCGGCAGGGATCGGAACTTCAGGCCATTCCGACTGCTGTGTCAGCTGGCCCATAAGATGCTTCAGATGCTCGTTCAGCTCGACCTCCAGTTGTACTTCGAGCTGGACTTGCTCTTCGTCTCGTTCGTCCTCACCAGTATTGTCTGAAGCGGCTGCGGCTTTCTCATCCTTTGCCCGCTGAGCCCACTGGGCCGCATTCTCCTTGATCAAATGCAGCTGCAGCACTTCTTGGAACGTGAGGCCTCTATTCTTGCCGACCCGCGCCATCGCGCTGCGGATTTGGGCGATGAGCGCCGGATCCAGCGATACCCACTCGCCGCGGAACCGGACGAGCCGTTCGCCGCGGGCGACGAGCTCCGCGAACTCCGACTCGGTGAGGTCGCTGTCGCCAATGGCGATGCGCCAGTCGAAATCAATGAGCGAATCGAGGCCGAACAGCGATTTGCCGCCAGCGGCGGCTTTGCCCTTGGGATCTCCCGCGTCCGAGCCGACCTTCGCCCGCAGGCGCGGTTTGCGCTTGCTCGCTGCTTCCCACCAGCCTGGAAGCAGCACCTGCCAGCCAGCCGATAGCAGCCGCTGGCTGTCCTCGGTCAAGAACTGCCACGCCTCCGCATCGCTGAGCGGGCCGTTCAAGAGATCGCTGCCGCCGCCGGCAAGACGCGCTTCAGGCAGGTTCGCCTGAAGCTGCGACAGCCACGCGGCGGATCGCTCATGCACGTGCGCCGACCAGGCCGCCGGCCACGATCCAAGCGCTTCGCCGGCGCGCGTTAACCGCGCCGGCGCCAGCATCGACGGCTCGTGCCGATCCTGCAGCACGAGCTGCAGCCGCCATGCTTCGCTGCCGTCGCCATGTTCGTCTCCTTCGGAGCTGATTATCGGCTCCAGCAGCTGCAGCAGCGGCCGGAACGGCGCCGTGTCGGCCTTCCAGCCGATGGCGACGAGCCACGCGCGCGCGTCCATGCCGGCCGCTGCGATGCCGCCGCGTTCCCGCGCGAACAGCAGCGGATAATCGCGGCGCAAATCCGCGGCCGCTTCCTCGCTACCGAAGCGGCGGGCGAACGCGGCGGCGGAGAACGCCGCGCGGAAGCCGTCTGCGAAGCTTCCGCCGTCCTCGTCGCTATCGCCAGCCTCTCCGCTGCCGCGTGCGTCCAACACCTTCCGCAGCTTCGTCACTGCTGCGGTTTCAAGAGCGGCTTCGTCCCATAGCCACGCCAGCTTCCCCTTGCGGTAAGCGGCAAAGCTCGGGACGATGGAGCGCGCTTCAAGGCTCGCGGCGACGAGCGGCGCCAGCTCCGCGAGCTTCGCGGCATCGCCTTCCCAGACCCACTCGATATGCGTGAGCAGATGCCGCTCGGCGAAGAACGGAATGACTTGCTCGGAAGGGAGGACGACGAGCTCCAGCTCCTGCACCTTCTGGGTTTCGAGCTCCGTGCCGTAGAAAGAAGGCTCATGCCAAGCGAACAGCCGCTGCTTCACCGTCAACCCCGCCGCATACCCGCCGGTTGGGCTTGCGCCATAGATCAGCGCATCGCCATGCTCGGTTAAACTCACTTGTATAATTAAAGTATCCGTATATGTGCTCACGATTGATCACCTCTTGTTGCCGCATCCCTAAGCTCTTTCACGGCAGCAGATCTCCTCTCCGCAGCTCCTCTTGCAATGCCCGAAGCCGGCTGTGACGAGCGGCGAAAGCATCCATAAACTGCTCCCAGCGCTCCTCCCGCTTGAGCTTGCGGTACAGCTTAAGCAGCCTCTTCAGCAGCTTCACCGCAGCTTTGTAGCTGTCTCGGTTCTTCAGCAGCACGTAGCGTTCCACCGCTTGATGATAGAAGGGAAGCAGCAGCTCCGGCGCATCCTTCTCAATCGGCTTCAGCTGCGTAGCGCGGAAGTCTAGCGGCTCGCGGCCGCAGCTCATATGATAGTCCATCCACTCGCGCCACTTGCTGTGCGCAATAAGCGCATCCTCGTAGAGCGTCCGCGAATAGGGCAGCATCGCTGCGAGCGTCGTCCACATGCGCGGTTCCGCCTCCGGTACATGCGCCAGCGCGGCAGCCCAATAATCGCCGTAAGTAGCGAGCTCATCCGTGCGGAAGCTGCCGAGCTGCGGGCCGATCTCGACGAGCCAATCGGCGAGTCTAGTCCATGCTTCCTCTTGCTGAAGCGCTTCGAATAACAGCGAGGCTTGCCCCGGCAGCAAGACGCCTGCGCCACGAAGCAATTCCCACGCAGCCTCGTCCTGCTCGGTATATAAGTACATCAAGCATTGCGCGAATGTCCAAGGCAGCTTGGACAGTGAGCTGCCCAATTCCGCCGCGGCGTCCTTCAGGTGCCGCAGCTCTTCCTCAACCAGTCCGCGCCGCGGACCTGTAAGATTCGACTTCATCCAGTACCGCCAGCAGGCATGATACAGCTTGGAGAAGCAGTTCAGGCTTTTATCTTCCTTCAGCATCTGCTCGCGCAAATAAACGAGTGTTTCCGTTACGCGCGGCCACAGCTCCGACTCCTCCGAGATCGGCAGCTTCTGAGCGAATCCGCGCATTGTCACGTCGAGCATCTCATCCATCGCCAGCTGTGTATGGTAACCCATGAACAGCCCCGAATGGCGCCAATCCTCTTGCGCGGGCTTGACCAGCTTCTCGAGCGCGAACAAATGCGCATGCAGCTCATACAGCTGATCCATGAGCAGCGATAGGGGAGGCTTCAAGCTAAGGATAACGGCCAAAATCTCCCTCGCCTCATGCATCGATCTCGCATGTTGGTTGGTCGGACCAAGCGCACGCGTGAACAGCTGATGCCACGCGGGCACCGCCATCTTTTCCAGTTCGTCCGCCGAAACAGTCGGTTTCGCCACGGCCGCCGGTTTCCCGCCAACACCGGCTTTCCCGGCAGCCGAACCTCCAGCGCCAGCTCGCGCCGCCGTAGCCGCATTCACAATCGCATGCACCGACCGCTCCTGCAGCGAGGCATATTGAAGGAGCGCTGCAACCATATGCTTGCAGTCTTTGCTGGCCGGACAGGTGCAGGAACGCTGCTCCAGACTCGGCAGCTCCAGCGACACCGAATAATTCTCGCTGCCTTCGACAACAGCCTTCAGCTGATTCGCCTTCGGCATCGTTACGCCAAGAACAGCGCCTTGCTTATAATATTGAAATCCCCGCGTTATCGTCAGAGCGTCAAAATACCGGGCCACTTGCGTCAGCAACTCCTGCCACTGCGCATCGTCGATCGCGTATTCAAGGTTCGTCATCATCGTTCGTCGTATCTCCCAAGAGCGATAATTATAGCTTCTCACTATTATATCAGGTTTGTGATGGATATATGGAACTAATGTTCGCTATTCGCTAAATTCCGAACATTTATTATATGAGAACTCTCATAGTTCGGGAATTCTCGTCAAAATGAATCAAAAAGCATTGACTTTTCTCCCGTTAACCATTAATCTAGTAAAGGTTTTGCCTAACTAATTAAATCTGCCATTACTGATCGTATATCCTCAATAATATGGTTTGAGGGTTTCTACAAGGAGCCAAAGAATCCTAACTACGAGCACAGGACACGTCTATGCGTGCACCCCTGTGCCCGAGGTTAGGTTTTTTTATTTGGGGGATGCTATACACGTTGAATAGGAAACAGGAGGCGCTTTACTTCATGGACAAGCTGTTTAAGCTGAAAGAAAGAGGAACGACGGTTGGCACGGAAGTGATTGCCGGCATCACGACGTTCCTGACGATGGTGTACATCGTCATCGTTAACCCTGGTATTTTGAGCGAGGCTGGCATGGATTTTCACGGCGTATTCATAGCGACTGTGCTTGCTAGTGTAACCGCTACACTTATTATGGGGCTGTTCTCGAACTATCCGATCGTGCTTGCGCCGGGTATGGGATTGAACGCTTATTTTGCCTACACGGTCGTTGGTGGAAGCGGATTCTCGTGGCAGGTTGCGCTTGGAGCGGTGTTCATAGGCGGCGTTCTATTCGTCCTGTTGTCGCTCACTCCATTCCGTTACATGCTCCTCGATGCCATTCCATCCAGCCTGAAGCATGCGATTACGGCGGGGATTGGTCTATTCATCACATTCATCGGCTTGCAAAATGCAAAAATTATCGTGGATTCGCCAGCCACGCTGCTTACACTGGGCGATCTGACGCAGCCTATGACGCTGCTGACTGTCGTTGGTCTTATCATATCTCTTATTCTTATGGCTTACCGGGTCAAAGGCTTCCTGTTCATCGGGATGCTCATCACCGGGATTATCGCGTATTTCACTGGCCAGCTGCATATGCCGGATTCGATCGTATCCTTGCCTAGCGGTCTGAATGCAACGGCGTTCCAGCTTGATATTGGCAGTGTGTTTACTCAAGGGTTATACTCGGTTATCTTTACTTTCCTGCTCATTACTCTGTTCGATACAACAGGTACAATGCTCGGCGTGGCGGAGCAGGCCGGGCTGCTGAAGGACAATAAATTCCCGCGCTCCCAAGGCGCTTTGCTCGCTGATGCTGTTGGTACTTCGGTTGGCGCGCTGCTTGGCACAAGCCCGACATCGGCTTACATCGAATCGAGCGCAGGCGTCGCGGTGGGCGGACGTACGGGACTTACGGCTGTCGTAGTCAGCATTCTGCTTGCGATCACGCTGTTCTTCTCGCCGATTATTTCCGTTCTCGCGAGCATTCCTGCGATTACCGCTCCAGCGCTTATTATTGTCGGATTCCTGATGCTGAACGTCCTGCGGAAGATCGACTGGAGTGATCTCGAAGAGGCATTTCCGGCGTTCCTGATCGTTGTCCTTATGCCGCTGACTTACAGTATCGCAACAGGGATCGGCATCGGCTTCATCGTATATCCGGTTCTCAAGCTCGTTCGCGGCAAAGCGAAGGACGTTCACCCGATCTTCTACTTGTTTGCCGTTCTGTTCTTCATCCAAATTGTGTTCTTCAGTCATTAATCATCGAAAAATGTAAATAAAGTGTGAGTAAATTGCTTCTAATCGTTCTGCTCACCCCAGAAAAAATCTAACAATTGCTTGCTATACTGACGTTGCAGCTTAGAAAAGTAACCGCCGCAAAGGATAGGAGTCAGTCAGCATGAACAAAGTCGTTGGATTAGGCGAATGGAAAAGTTCAAACAACAAGATCGACATCATAACCACATTCGCCTTATCCACCTGCGTGGCGGTTACAGCCTACTGTCCAATTAAGAAAGCAGCAGGTCTCGTGCATATAGTACTTCCCGAGCCGTTATCGAATCGGGACGAACAGAGTCGTCCGGGGCATTTTGCAACGACAGGCGTACCGCTTCTCATCCAGATGATGGTGGAGAAATACGGATGCCGCAAGAACGATCTCGTTATTCAACTGTTCGGTGGAGCGGAGCCTAAGCGCCGCGATTATTACCGGATCGGCAGCAGAAACATTAAGCAAGTTCAGTCGATTCTCGATCGACTCCAAATAAGAGCAGTGAAGTCCGAAACCGGCGGCCATGTGAGTCGCACGCTTCATATGAGCGTAGAGACAGGCGAAGTTCGGCTGTCCACGCTTCCGCTCAGCTCCTAATTATTTATCGTATAATCGCCAACAACGAACAGGCACCTAGAGGATTTTACGAGGCTTTCGTCGAATAGAACGATGAATTCGAATATGCCAAGCAGGTGCCGCTTCATGTTGATCTGGATTTTGATAGGAATCACTTTCATAAGCTTACTTACAGCGGCTCTCATGTGGAGCCGCTTTTATCACGTTCATCGAACACTTCGCTCTGTTCAACAGGAACACAACAGTTTGCTGAGGGACTTGATTCCGCCCGAACGGCAAAATGATATGAGGACCATCTACGACCGCGCATGGGCGGGAGAGGTTGTCCAGTATGAGTCCGGCTTGAACGGCGATTCATGAGAGTAAATCTCGCTATCGCCAGCTGCGAACCGTGGATATTTTGGCGAGACGATAGAGAGCGAATGGGGGCTCGCTGTGCAAGGGGGGCTGCCGCTTTCGATCATCCTGTGCGACATCGATTATTTTAAAGCGTATAATGATACGTACGGTCACCAAGAAGGCGACAAATGCTTGAAGCTAACGGCTGCTGTGCTCGAGAGGCTCGTCCAGCCGCTTGGCGGTTTCGCTGCCCGTTACGGTGGTGAAGAATTTATTATATTGCTCCCGGAGGCAGAAGAAGCAGCTGCGGCAGCGATTGGAGCTAGGCTCTGTGAAGAGGTCGCGGAGTTCGAGATTCCGCATCGCGCTTCCAAGGTCAGCTTGGTGGTTGCGATCAGCGGTGGTGTTGCGTCACATAAGCCGTCTGGCCGCGATGGGATGGCCGAGCTCATTGGGATGGCGGATTCAGCGCTCCATCAAGCCAAGCAGTCGGGCCGGAACCGAATGCAATTGTACGGTGTGTATCTTTAGTCAAAGAAGGTGTCTAATGGCGAAGCAGAAATTTTATGTTGTCTGGGTCGGTCGAAAACCAGGCGTATATGCAAGCTGGGCGGAATGTCAGCTGCAGACGAACGGGTTTGACGATGCGAAGTTCAAGTCGTACGAAAGCCGTGCGGAGGCGGAGGAAGCGTATCAGGGCGGTTGGAAGAAAAATTGGGGACAAGGCAGCTCCGCTGGCAGCAGCGGCGGGGGGAGCAAGGGCTCGCCGTATAAGCGCAAGCCGGTCTCTGCCGCTGAGGTCGGGGAGATCGATTATGATAGCATTTCCGTCGATGTTGGCACGAACGGAAACCCGGGTCCCGTTGAGTATAAAGGCGTGGATACGAAGACGGGCGAAGTGATTTTTGCAGTTGGGCCGATCGCGAAGGGAACGAACAATCTCGGCGAGTTTCTCGCGATTGTGCACGGTCTTGCTTATCTGAAGAAGCTTGGCAGCAACAAAACCGTCTATAGCGACTCGGTCAATGCGCTCAAGTGGGTGCGAGAGAAGGCGGTCTCGTCAACGCTCGTCCGCGATGACTCTACAGCCGAGATCTGGCTCATGGTCGACCGCGCGGTTCGCTGGCTGCAAACGAATACGTACTCGAATAAAGTATTGAAGTGGCAGACGAAGGTATGGGGCGAGATTAAGGCGGATTACGGGCGAAAGTAGTCTGTAGTGAGTGGCTAGTGAGGTGGATGCCGCTATGGCGATGCAAGAGGTAACGGAACAGCAATGGCTGCAACGGGAAGCGGCTGCAAAGGAGAAGGAAGCGGTGTTCTTCTTCACGCCGCTGTGCGGTACGTGCAAGATCGGACTGCGCATGCTTGAAATTGCGGAAGCTGCGGGCGCTTCGGTGCCGGTGTCTTTAATTAATATCAACTACGCGCCTGTTCTTCGGGAGAAGTGGCGGGTTGCAAGTGTACCGTGCCTCGTCCTCGTTGAAGGCGGAGAACCGGTGCAGCGGGAATATGCGATGCAGTCGGTCGATACGTTGTATCAGCTGCTTAAATAGGTTGGTTGAAGGAAGAGGAAGGCTGCCAGGGGAATGGCGGTCTTTTTCTTTGTGAATGAATAGATGGGAATATCCATTTATTTGAAGTGATTTCGCTCCGGTAGCCCGAAATAACTGGAACTATCATTTCGGGTTAATCGATGTCTTGTAAGCAGAAACGACCGAAATAACTGGATATATCCAGTTATTCAAGATGAGCTCTGGAGTTTTCTTCTACGAAAGCTTGACGATGGTCAGTGCCGCTCCTGCCGCCCTTCTGCTCGAAAGGACGCTTTATTTTTGTGCGGACCATATATAAATCTAACACTTATAAATAACTTTACTAACGGCTATATGGTAAATTGGTAATGGAATGATCCTCCAGTCCTATAGCGCAAGCCGCGGATCTGGTACGAATGGAGGCAAATTGACGTTGACGCCAAGCTTTAAACCTTTTCTATTTATACTTATCATATCGACTGTGCTTGTAGCTGGCATCAGCTTCTATTCCTACTCGCAGTCCAAAGTGATTTTGAAAGAAAGAATGACGCTTGCAACCCAACAGACCGTCATGCAAACGGTCGATGAGCTTAACTTGATGCTGCGCAGCTACGAGGACCTCACCTACAACGTCATCACAGACGCCGGAATACTTAGCAGCCTTCAAACCTACGGCGACATGCAGAGCGACGAGCTGGACCGCTACAACGCCGCTAACCAAATCAAGTCAATCCTCTCCGTGCGCTTCTTCAATAAGGCAGACATTAAGGACGTTCATTTATTCCCGCTAGACACCTCCGCCAAAGAAATTTCAACTGTCGGTCCTTCGGAATCAAGACTCGCCTATGTGAACAGCGATTGGTACAAGCAGGCGATTGCCGGGGACGGGCGCAATGTGTGGCTTGAGACGAGACGTAACGGCTTTCTTGGAGTTGAATCGCCTTCTTTTGCCATTAGCCGCATTCTGAAACTGACGTCCGGTATTAAATTTATTCTGTTCATTGAAATCTCCTCGCAGGAGGTTAACGACGAGCTTGCCGAGACCCAGCTTGGCAAAACAGGAGAGCTCGTGCTGCTGAACGATGCGAGTCTGCTGCTTAGCCAGTCGCATCAAGGCATTATAGGCGACAAGTACCGGATTCCACTGCTTGCACCGGATAAGACGAATCGGGATGAGACGAAGTACTTGATGCGCAAAGCTTTTGTTCAAGTTGATGGCAAGGAACACCTGGTCGTAACGAGCAAGCTCGCCTCGACTGGCTGGACGGTAGAGGCGGTTTTTCCGGTCAACGAGCTCATCCAGGATACAGCGAAGCTTCGCAACACTATGTTAATCAGCATCGTTCTCATTGGCATCGCGACATTTCTGATCAACTTCTTCTACCAGCGCAGACTAAGCAACGCAGCGATTCGGTACATGGCCTACCACGATCATTTGACCGACCTGGCGAACCGCAAGCTGTTCAACGAGCTGCTGGACCGGGAAGTTGTCCTTTCGAAGCAGCAAGGCTTGCGTTTTGCCGTATTGTTTATCGACCTCGACAGGCTGAAGCTCATTAACGATACGTTCGGGCATGGCGCAGGCGATAAGCTGCTTGTCGATATTGGGGCGAAGCTGAAGCAGCACCTGCCGAAGTCGTATACGACAGCGAGGTTTGGAGGCGATGAGTTTCTGGTCCTGATGCCGAACGTCAAAGACGATTTCGAGATTGAAGTGGTGATTCATGAGCTTGCCGCACTCATCCAGCAGCCGATTTATTATCAGGACAAAGAGCTGTTCGTCTCTGCCAGCATCGGCGTCAGCATGTATCCGCAGGATGGCGATAGCGGACCGGCGCTGATCAAGAACGCGGATATGGCGATGTACAGCGTGAAGGAGAGCGGCCGAAGCAATCACCGTTTCTACGATGCAGAGATGGACAAGAAGTCGTACGGCAAGTTTGAGCTGGAGCGGGATTTGCGCAAGGCGCTGGAGAGGGAGCAGCTGCTGCTCGTCTATCAGCCGCAGGTTCATGTCGAATCCGGCGAAGTGGTAGGCGTTGAAGCGCTCGTTCGCTGGAAGCATCATGAGCAAGGAATGATTTCTCCGGCTGATTTCATCCCGATTGCGGAAGAAACACGCCTCATAATCCCGATCGGCGAGTGGATTCTGTATACCGCATGCAGGCAAAATAAATCGTGGCAGGATGCCGGTCTGCCTCCGGTTCATGTCTCGGTGAACCTGTCGATTCATCAGTTCCAGAGCCCTGGCATCGTCGATAATGTGGCATACATCCTCCGTGAGACGGGGCTTGCACCGCAGTATCTGGAGCTCGAGATTACCGAGTCCATCGCTATGCACGATGTAGAGCAGGTTATTCGAACGCTGCAAGGTCTATCGGACTTAGGGGTCAAGATTTCGATTGATGATTTTGGCACCGGTTATTCCTCGCTCAGCTATCTGAAGAACTTCCCGATTGAACGCCTGAAGGTGGACAAGTCCTTCCTCGACAATATGATTGAAAGCCCGAAGGAACGCGCCATAGTCGGGTCCATTATTGTGATGTCGCATAGCCTTGGTCTGAAAGTGACTGCAGAAGGTGTGGAGAACGTGGAGCAGGTGCAATTGCTGCGCGAGCTGAACTGCGACGACGCGCAAGGATATTACTACAGCCGTCCGCTGTTCCCAGACGATTGTGCCAAGCGAATAGCCGAGAATGCAATTTATGCAGGCAGGGGGTAGGCGCTAATGGGAACAATGGCAAGAGGAAGAATGCAGCTATTGCTTAGTTTGTTATTTATATCTGCTATAGCAGTGGGCTGCAGTGCGAAGGATAATCAATCGGCAAGGAGCAATCAGGCAGCAGATAACAAGCCAGGCAGCGGCGTAGAAGCGGCTAGCGGTGCAGCAGAGGATAACGTGCGGCTGCGGATGATGGAAAGCTTGACGAACCCGCAGCGAACGGGAATTTTGAAGCAGCTTATCGCGCAGTTCGAGCAGGAGAATCCTGCGATTCATGTGGAGCTGATCTCTCCGCCGTTCGATCAGGCGGATGCTACGATCGAAACGATGCTGGCAACGAAACAGGACCTTGATGTGATTGAAATTCGTGAGATAAACGTAGCGGATTACGTGAACAAGCATTATGTCGAACCGCTCGATGCGTATACCGCGGGCTGGCAGGATTATGCGACAGTGCAGCAAATTCCGCTAACCGTTGGCAGCGTGAATGGCAAGCTGTATTTTCTGGCGAATGGCTTGTACGAACGCCAGCTTTACTACCGTAAGGATTGGTTCGAGAAGGCGAATATTTCCCCGCCGTCTACATGGGAAGAGCTCTACGAAGCCGCCGTTAAGCTAACCGATCCGGCTCATAACCAGTACGGCTTCGCATTCCGTGGAGCGAAGGGGTCGAACGGTACCTTTGATGCCATGATCCGAACGTACAACGGACAAGAAATAAACTTGACGGACGGTGCTTTTCTAACAAGCGGCGCTACGATCTATTCAACGCAGCAGGCTGAAGAAGCGCTAACGCTCTATAAGAATCTGTATAAGGACGCCTCGCCGCAGGAATCGGTGTACTGGGGATTCGAGGAACATGTGAAGTCCTTCACGTCCGGTCAGACGGCCATGCTGCTGCAGGATTCCGACGTCATTCAAACGCTGCAGTCGTCGATGAAGCCGGGTACATGGGCGACAGTGCCGATGCCGAAGGGACCGAGCGGGAAGTCGCTGATCACGGTCGGCGCAGCGGGCTGGGGCATTCCGTCGGCGTCCGATCACAAGGCCGAGGCATGGAAGCTGATTGCGTTCCTGTCGAGTCCGGAGAACAATATTAAGTTCGGCAAGGCGTATGGGCTCGTGCCCATTCATACGACGGCTGCTGCAGATCCTTTCTTCACGATAGGTCCGTATAAAACGTTGATCGATATGACCAATGATCCAGATACCTACTTATACTATCAGACGCCGATTAAATACCCGGGAAATAATGAATGGTCGAAAGTATCCACGGCACTGGAGCAGGAGATGCTGCTTGGCAAAGCAACGGTGCAGCAGACGCTTGCGAACTGGGATGCGTACTGGAAGGAGCAGCAGCGGTTAATGCAGGGCAAATAGACTAGCAGCAGGGCAACAGGGCAGAGGGGCAGTCCGATCCGGAAGGAACGGCTGCTTTTTTTGTCATAACATCAGGGATTGTTAGAATTGGGGATTGACACTTTATGGCAAATCAAGGTAGCATTGGTGCCATGTTCATTGCAGTAACCGTTTACATACCAATGTGATAGGGAGAGAGCAGCGACGTGTATAACTTTAACGGCCTTGATATGGGGATTGGCAACCTCGCACGTTTATCGAACGCGAAGACGAGATCGATCAGTCCGGAGAACTTCACAGGGGAACCGGGCAAAGGCGCTATGGCGACTGAGGGTACCGGCAAAAACTGTGCGCGTGATCTGGGCATAGGCTGGAAAGTATCGCCCTCGGTGGAAATTGAACCTGGCGCGACGCTAACGATGGCTGAAATTGAAGGTCCCGGTGCGATTCAGCATATTTGGCTGACCTGCTTCCCAGGCTCGTGGCGCAATATGATTATTCGCTTCTATTGGGACAATGAGGAGACGCCTTCGGTCGAAGTGCCTGTCGGCGATTTCTTCTGCAACGGCTGGCAGGAGCGCTGCAATGTGAACTCCTTCCCGGTAGCCGTTAATCCGGCTGGCGGAATGAACAGCTACTGGCAGATGCCTTTCCGCGGAACGGCTCGAGTTACAATGGAGAATACGTCGAAGACGGACAAAGCGGTGCTGTACTACCAGATCGACTACACGCTTACAGATGTGCCGGAGGATATGGCCTACTTCCACGCGCAGTGGAGAAGAAGCAATCCGGTTCCTTATAAAGATGTGCATACCCTGATTGACGGCGTGAAGGGCAAAGGCCACTACGTCGGCACGTACCTCGCTTGGCAGGTGAACAACACGGGCTGGTGGGGCGAAGGCGAGATCAAGTTCTTCATGGACGGCGACGCGGAGTTCCCGACGATTTGCGGCACGGGGACGGAGGATTATTTTGGCGGGGCGTGGAACTGGGAGCATCCGCAAGGGCAGTATGGCGTGTACTCGACGCCGTTTCTCGGCATGCATCAGGTTATTAAGCCGGACGGCTTGTACCGCAGCCAGCAGCGCTTCGGCATGTATCGCTGGCATGTGCAGGATCCGATCCGCTTCGATTCGGAGCTGCGCGTGACGATTCAGGACCTTGGCTGGCGCTCCGGCGGACGCTATCTGCCGCAGCAGAGCGACATCGCATCGACGACGTTCTGGTACCAGGCGGAGCCGCATGCACCGTTCCCGGAGCTTCCGGGCAACGATGAGCGTGAAGTGATTTAGGAGATTGGACAAGCATAGCCGGACGTGAAAGACGGAGCAAAACAGGAAAAACAGAGCGAGACAGGAAAAATAGAGCAAGACAGGAAAAAGGCCGACTCTTAAGGGAGTCGGCTCAATGCTCGAGAACTCCCAGGTGCGCCGAGTGGCGACGGATTTGTTCACTTCTGTGACTCGGTAAGCACACTGGTGCTATTTTGGATTTATCCACTCTAATATCCAGATATTAGGTTATAATTGAAGTTATGTTGGATTTATCCACTCATATTCACGGAATGGGGTCATTTCTCTTCTTTTCAGTTAAAATGAATGGATTTTTCCACTATAGCCTGTCAATTACCGCCTAAATCGTTCTTCTTATTGGATTTATCCAACATAGCTCCTCTTTCTCGAAAATCTGGCCGACTCTTAAAGGAGTCGGCCTTCTTCATTACCGGCGCAGCCGTCTAACGCCGTTATAGATTGACCATAGGCCAACGGCGGAGTAGAGGACTATACGCGTGGTGCTTACGTATGGAGGAACAAGCGCAACGACGATACAAAATAACCCCAAGGCAATCATGATAGCTGCATAGATTTTTACGCCCTTCATATACACACTCCTTTGCTAAATTACGTTCCTTAGACGAAACATGCTATGATTAGTTTACCCTAAACTTTGGAAAAGCAGGAGTTGTTTCGATGCCTCGACGTCGTCGTTCTAAAGGGCTCATATGGTTCGTACTATTCATCGTCTACGCGGCGCTGGTGACCGCTTATGTGTGGTACACGTCGCCGAACAATGTGCCTTCTTCGTATGCAGGAACACCAGCCGATCCGGCTGCGTTCTTCTCGAGCAAGCAGCTGGCGGACAGCGCGCGGCTGAATGCGATGCGCAACTGGATCTTCTTCATTAGCGCGCCTTGGGAATGGCTCATCTATGTATTTCTGCTGTTCGGCGGGCTAGCTCGCTACTGGCGGGATGCGCTGGAGCGGAGGAGACTGCCGCTTATTGTGCGGTTTCCGCTGTTCGTGCTGCTCGTGGATACTGCGTCGTTCGTGCTGTATTTGCCGCTGCGCGCGCTTAGCTTTGCATTGTCGAAGTCTTACGGCATCTCGACGCAGCCTTGGCTCGGCTGGCTTCGGGATAAGATCGTCGCCCTCGGCGTCGGCTATGTCACCTTGCTGGCGGTTACGGCGGTTGC
Source organism: Paenibacillus taihuensis (assembly GCF_003386535.1). GTDB lineage: Bacteria > Bacillota > Bacilli > Paenibacillales > Paenibacillaceae > Paenibacillus_Z > Paenibacillus_Z taihuensis. The sequence goes on along the minus strand of NZ_QTTN01000010.1, from coordinate 141,212 downwards.
GTTCTGGATTCTGTCGCGCCGAGGCAGGTGGTGGTTGAAGCTGTGGCTCATCTCGGTGCCATTCACGGTGTTTATGATGTACGTGCAGCCGGTTATCATTGATCCGCTATACAACAACTTTACGCGGCTCTCTGACCCGGTGCTGGAACAGAAAATTCTCGCGCTTGCTGCCAAATCCGACATCCCCGCGAGCCGCGTCTATGAAGTGGACATGTCCGCCAAAACAAACGCGATAAACGCCTACGTCACCGGCATCGGCTCATCCTTGCGCATCGTGCTGTGGGATACGACGCTGAAGCAGCTGAACGAGCAGGAGATTCTGCTCATCATGGCGCATGAGATGGGGCATTATGTGATGCACCATCTCGAATGGAGCGCACTTGGTGCAGTGGGCTCGTCGCTCGTCATGATTGTCATTGGCGGCTGGATCTACACGTGGTCGATCCGCCGCTTCGGGGACCGGCTTGGCATTCGCAGCCGCTCGGATATGTCGGCGCTGCCGCTGCTGCTGCTCATCGTGTCGCTGCTGTCGTTCGCGTCGCTTCCGGTGAGCAATTATGTGTCTCGCCAGGCGGAGTCGGCGGCGGATGCGTACGCGATGGATACGCTCGGCACGGCCGACGGCTCCATCTCCATGCAGCAGAAGACCGCGCTCGTTACGCTGAGCGACTTGAACCCGCCGCTGCTCGTTCGCTGGTTCCGCGACACGCATCCGAGCGACATGGAGCGGATCGTCGCGGCGATGGAATTCGCGAAGAAGCATCCGAAGCCGGCAGCGGACAAAGGGGCAGCTGCCGGTGAGTAGCGGCGGCGCAGCGAAAGGCGAGGTGTCGCTCTATCTGCTCGCAGGACTCGCGACCGCGCCGCTGTTTATGGAAGGCTTCCGCGTGGCGCTTCATGGCCAGCTCGCGCGGGAAGGGTACGATGTAACGGCATCGGAGCTGCTGTTCCCGTACGGCACTTGGTCACGCAACGTCCTGCCGCAGATTTGGGAAATCGGGCGGGACATGCAGCGGGGTCCGCGCAGGTCGGCGCGCTCGATCGGCGGCAGGCGAACGCTCGCGGCAATCGGAGAGAGCCGGCTGCGCCGCGGCCATGACGCTGCGTCGGGCGGCGGCCGGACGATATTCATCGGCCATAGCGGAGGCGGCGTCGCAGCAGTGCATGCTGCAATGCATCTGCTGGAGCATGACGACAGCGGGCTGAGCCCGATCGTCGTCATGATCGGCTCGCCGCGCTGCCGTATACCGGAGCAGCTGCGGCCATCGGTGTTGTATGTGTATGCGACGAACGCGGGAGCACCGGCGTCCGGCGGCAAGATCACGGACGCCATCTGCAAGCTGGGCACTTTCGGCGGCTGGGGCGGAGGTATCGGCAGGAGCGGGGAATCTGTTATGAAAGCGGGACGAAGCTTCCTTCCGGGCTGGAACCATAACAAGTACGGCCCGGATGGCGCTTGCGGGGTGCCGATTATTGGCTGGCATCCGGATTATTTTCGCGAGCAGGCGCCTTATGTGAATGGGATGGGGCTCACGAATAAGTGGCTCACCCTGCACGCCGTGTGGGAATGGCTGCGCGGCAAAATATAACTTGCCGCTGGCTGGTAATTTTGCTATTTTGCATAGTAGTAGTTAAAGCCATCATCGGGAAGCCGAGTAGGAGGATATGGGGAGCATGTTGATTGGAGCGGTAGAAGCAGGTGGAACGAAGTTTGTTTGCGGGATTGGCGGCGAGGACGGCGTCATCCAGGATCGGGTGAGCTTCCCGACGGAGCAGCCGGAGAAGACAATTGCTAATGTCATTAACTATTTCCGTGATAAAAAGGTTGAAGCAATCGGTATCGGCTCATTCGGACCGATTAATATTGATCCGACAAGCCCGCAATACGGCTATGTGACGACGACGCCGAAGCCGGGTTGGGGCAACTATCCGGTGCTGCCGGAGCTGCGCAACGTGTTCGACGTGCCATTCGGCTGGGATACGGATGTGAACGCGGCCGCGCTCGGCGAAGCGACATGGGGTGCGGCGGCTGGACTTGATAGCTGCTTGTACTATACGGTCGGCACGGGCATCGGCGTCGGTGTTTATGCAGAAGGCAAAATGGTGCACGGCCTCGTTCACCCAGAAGGCGGTCACGTGCTGACACGCCGTCATCCGGAAGATACGTTCGAAGGCTTCTGCCCGTATCACGGCGATTGCTTGGAGGGTATGGCAGCAGGGCCTGCGCTCGAGCGCAGATGGAAAATGAAAGGCAGCGAGCTCGGCGCAGATCACCCGGCTTGGGAGATGGAAGCCTTCTATATCGGACAAGCGGTATCGAGCGCGATTCTGCTCATGTCGCCGAAGAAGATCATTCTTGGCGGCGGCGTTATGCACCAAGAACAGCTGTTCCCGCTCATCCGCGCGGAAGTGCGCAAGAACTTGAACGGCTACGTCAGCGCTGAAGCGGTGCTGGACGGCATCGACAGCTACATCGTGCCGCCAGGTCTTGGCGACAACGCGGGCTTGTGCGGCTCGCTCGCGCTAGGCTTGCGTGCGCTGCAAGAGGCGAAATAGCAGTAAGATTGGAATGGAAGCGAAGGGCTCATGCGTTGATGCATGAGTCCTTTGTCTGTAGAGAAAACCATAACGGTTGTCACAGCAGTAGCAGTAGCAGTAGCAGGAGCTCTGCACGAGTATCTCTGTATTGGATATATCCATTATAGAATTGCGAAATATAGAGGAATTGCCGTCCATGTTGGAAAAATCCACCCATTTCCACCTGTTTGAAGCTATTATCGACTTTTCAGCCGGAAATGAATGGATTAATCCATTATAGCTCCGAAGAATCGCCAATTCGGGATGGAATGAGTGGATAAATCCATCATAGCAATCGCAAGTAGGCTGCATGAGGTGTAACTAAACGGGCAGCGTGGCTTCTTAATCCTTCAAGGCCGACCCTACGGGGGTCGGCTTTTTGCTGTGCATCATTACAGGTTTTTGCGCGGATTCTGCCGGTACTGCTTCGGGCTGACGCCATAATACGCCGTGAAATGGCGCGTGAAGGGGTGAATGGACGGATAGCCCAGCTTATCAGCGATGGCGGTCACGCTGAGATCGCTCTCCTGGAGCAGATGCATGGCGCGCTTCATCCATAGCCGGTGCTGGTAAGCTTTCGGGGTCATGCCGGTCTCGCGCAGGAATAGCTCGTGAAAGTAGGTTCGCTTCAAGCCGCACAATGTCCACCACTGCTCGACCGTCTCGCGCCGCTCCGGGTTCATCTCGAGCTGCTCCAACAACCGTACGATTCGATAATCGTGCGGCTGGCGTGTGCTGCAGGCATGATGCCAGCTGAGCATCCATGCGTACAGTAAGCTGTTGACTGCCTCACTCCGATAGTGAAGCAGCTCGTTATACAGCTTCACGATATGAAGGAAAGCATCGTACAGATGCGGGTACGGCTGCAGCGAGAACACGCCCGGCAGCGTATCGAGCTCGTCGCATGGCTCCGAGGTCGATTGCTCATGCAGCCGGAACGGATTCGGCGCATAGATAAAGGTACGGTGAAGGGATACCGGATCGCGGTTATCCCACATATCGCAGTACAAGTTATGCGAGGCGAGCGGGTGCTTCGGCGAGATGTGGAAAGCATGCGGCTGACCGGGACGCAGGAAGATCAGCGTTCGCCGCTCGATTGGATACCGTACCCCGTCGATTTCCATTTCCCCGGGGCCATCCGTGAAGAGGTGGAAGGCATAGACGCTGCATACACGCAGTCCTTCATTCGAGCTGCCGTCGTACAAGTAAGGCATCGAATCGCCGACGAAGGGCGTCAGCTCCGCTAAAGTCCTCATATCGTAATCCTCTGTAGTCATATCGTAATCCTCCGTAGTCATAGCGAATTTACCGGATGAATCGTCAAATTTATGGATGGGTTAACAAATACGGAAATACAAGTCCATGATACGATAAATCCTATGAAAATTAAAGAACTGTACCAGCATCCGCAAGGGTAACTAAAACTGAACTGGCGGATTAATAAGCAACTGCAGCGAATGCGGTTCGATAGGAGGAGATCGACTCGATGAAGCTTCGATACGATGGACCGGCACCGGGCTGGAAGCAAGGCCTGCCGCTCGGAAATGGCCGGCTTGGAGCAGTCGTGTATGGCGACGGCGCAAGTGAGACGTGGTGTATCACGGAATTGACCTACTGGTCGGGCAAGTCGGAGCCAGCGGTGACGGCGTCGCAGGGGAAGAGCGACATTGATGCAATGCGGGAGCTGTTCTATGCGGGCAACTACGTGGAAGGCGAAGAAATGGCAAGCCGGCTGCTGCAGGCGGAGAAGCGAAACTTCGGCACGAACCTGTCGCTTTGCGATGTGCGGCTGTCGTTTGCAGGCGGCGACCAAGGCGAGAGCATGACGCGCGAGCTGAACTTGGAGGAGGCCGTTTATCGTGCAGTGAGCACGAGCACGAGAACGAGCACAAGTAAGAACATGGCAGTTGACGATTCGAGCCTCATCCGCGAAACGATTGCTTCGCATCCGAACAACGTCATTGCCTCTCATGTGCGGCGTGAAGGGATAACAGTCGGCGGCGTAGCCTTCACGCTTCGGCTCGAGGGACGGACAGATCGGTTCGATGCCCGCGCTTCTGGCGACGATATGCTCGTGTTCGAAAGCCAAGCAACCGAGACGATGCATAGCGATGGTACCTGCGGTGTGAAGAGCAGAGGGGCGGTCCATGTCGTCGCAGCCGGCGGGTCAGTAACGCTGCAAGACGCTGCTATTGTTGTGGATGGCGCCGACGAGGCTTGGATTTATTTTGCGGTGGAAACGGATTACCGCCGGGAGGACGAAGCTTGGGAGCAGGAGGCTGCGAGCCGGGTGAAGCAGGCTGCCGAGCAGGGCTACTCTCAGGTGCGAGAGGCGCATATTGCCGATTTCAAGCAGCTCTACGGAAGAGTTGAAGCTGACTTCGGCGATTCCGGCGCTTCGGCACTGCCAATCGATGAGCGGGTGCGGCTGCTTCGCGGCGGCGGTGATGATCCGCAGCTGTTCACGCTGTTCTTCCAATACGGACGCTACTTGATGATTGCCGGATCGCGTCACGATTCGCCGCTTCCGATGCATCTGCAAGGCATCTGGAACGATGGCGAAGCGAATCGGATGGCATGGAGCTGCGATTATCATCTCGATGTGAACAGCGAGATGAACTATTATGGGGCCGAAGCGGCGAACCTGGCCGAGTGCCATCTGCCACTTATGCGCTACATTGAGCGGCTGGCGGAAGCGGGGCGGGAAACCGCACGAAGCTACTACGGCTGCGAAGGCTGGACAGCTCATGTATTCTCGAACGCATGGGGATTCACGGAGCCGGGCTGGCATTATTCGTGGGGACTCAATGTGACCGGCGGGCTATGGATTGCGAATCAGCTGCGCGAACATTATGAGTACGGAAGAAGCGAATCCTTCCTGCGCGAGTCGGCGTATCCGGTGTTGAAGGAGTCGGCATTATTCTTCCTGGACTATATGACGATCCATCCGAAGTACGGCTGGCTCGTGACCGGTCCGTCCAACTCGCCGGAGAACAGCTTCTACGTCGGCGGCTCTCGGGATCGTTCCTACACACTTTCGATGGGACCGACGATGGATCAGTCGCTCGTGCGCGATCTGTTCGCGTTCTGCCTGGAAGCAAGCGAGCAGCTGGGCGTCGACGAACCGCTTCGCGAGCGGCTGCGGCAGGCGATTGAACTGCTGCCGCCGCTTCAGATCGGCAAGAGCGGGCAGCTGCAGGAATGGCTGGAGGATTACGGCGAGGCGCAGCCTGACCATCGCCATCTGTCGCATCTGTACGCGCTGTATCCGGGCGGTCAGATTACGCCGCATGGCACGCCTGAGCTGAGTGAAGCGGCAAGGCGCACGCTTACGATGCGGATGCGCGACGAAGGACTGGAAGATGTCGAGTTTACGCTCGCGTTGTTCGCGGCGAGTTTTGCTCGGCTGCATGATGGGGACCGCGCGTACGATCAGTTATCGTATTTGATTGCGGAATTGTGCTTTGACAATTTGCTCACGTACTCGAAGGCGGGCATCGCCGGGGCGGAGACGAATATATTCGTGGCGGACGGCAACTTCGGCGCAGCGGCGGCGGTCACGGAGATGCTGCTGCAAAGTCACGCGGGTGAAATCCACTTGCTTCCAGCGCTGCCGTTCCAGTGGCATACAGGCCGCATCACCGGACTTCGCGCCAGGGGGAACGCTGAAGTTGATATCGAATGGCAGGGCGGCGAGCTGATCACAGCGACGATTCATTCGCATGCACAGCTAGAGACCGTGGTGCGGTACGGAGAAGGCATCGTGCCGATTACGCTTGCGGCGGGCGAGAGCTGCCGGCTTGAGCGCAGCGCGTTCGCGGCTGAGGAGCAGCTTCGATAGATCCATAGGAGGCAACTGCAGCGAAGGATGCTTGCGGTTGTCTTTCCCTTTTTGGAGGATTACATTCGGCCGAAGCAGAGGATATAATGAGTGAGATACGGAAAAAGCGGGGGGGACGACGTGTGAACAGGCATTCCAGAATTTTTCGCAATTTCTTGATCTCATATATCGTAATCCTCATTATTCCGAGCTTGGCCGGGTACATGTCCTACCGGACCTCTATCGCCGTGACGCAATCGATCTCCATTGAGAATAGCGTGACACAGCTTCAGAAGAGCCAGCAAATGCTGGAGCGCCGGATGGCTGAGGTGGAAGGCTTCACGAGGCAGCTTGCGCTCAATCAGGACCTGTACGTACTGATGAACGAGAAGCAGCGCAGCGGCGGCGACGAAGGCAACGTATACGGCATTTGGAAAATCATGAAGGAAGTTATGGTGTTCAGCCAGACGAATGATTTTCTGAAAAACTATTACATCTATCTGCGCAACTATAACGTTGTGCTGACGCCGGGGTCCGCGTATTTCAGACCGGAGCACTATTACGATAGCGCGCATTATACGAAGCTGAGTATGCAGCAATGGAAAAGCATGATTATGGACAAGACGCACAGCCGTGAAGTGATGCCGCTCATGCCCTTCTCCTTGAACAACATTTCGACCTCTGTCATTTCATATATGCAATCGCTTCCACTGGACAGCTTCGGCGAACAAGCCCCGGCAACGGTCGTTGTCCTCATCGACCAGAAGACGATTGCAAGTCTCCTCTCCGGGGTGAAGGAGCGCTATGGCGGCTGGACTTACGTCAGCAATGCGCAGGGCGATGCGATCAGCATGCTCGGTATCGACGAGAAAGATACGATGGCGATGAATGCGGACAGTGCGTTCAATAAGGAGAAGCAGAGCCAGTTCTACAAGGATGATCTTGTCATTACCATTCGCTCGGCGTCTACCGGGTGGATCTACCGGGCGGGCATTCCACGTTCGGCGCTTATGGAGAATGCGAATTATATTAAGTATATCTCGTGGTCCGTTACCGGCATCGCGATCCTTGTTGGTCTAGTTGTAGGCTGGTTTCTGTCACTACGCAACAGCGCTCCGATCAATCGGCTGCTCGGCGTCATGCGGGAGCAGTTTGGCAAGGATGAGCCTATTGGGCGCAGCGGCAACGAGTACGACTTTCTGCAAGGGAACATCTCGACCATTATTACGAGCAACCGGGCACTGGAGCAAGAGCTGAACCGGCAGCTGCCGCTTATCCGCGATGCATTCCTGAAGCGGCTGGTCGCAGGCGAGTTTCAGACGCAGGAAGAGATTGGCGCGGCCGCTTCGCAAGCGGGCGTGGGCTTGTCGCTGCGCGAGGGCTACGTCGGCATCCTGCACATCCATGGGTATGCGGGACTCGATTCGGTAGAGATTTTGAATGAGCTGAGCGCGGCGAGGCTGTTGCTCAAGCAAAGTCTGCGCGACGTCGATAGCCGAATTCTGATGACTGACTTGGGTTCGGATCGCGTTGTTGCGATTTTTCCAGCTACCCATGAGAAAACGGATGAGCAGCTGAGCATGGCGGATATCGAGCAGCTGCTCGAGCCGTTCGCGGCCATGATGTTCAGCGAATATAAGATTACAGTGACAGGCTCGTTCGGTGATCCGTTCACCTCAGAGATGGAAGTGAGCCGCTCGTACGAACAGGCGAAGGAAACGATGGGCTACGCCGATTACATGCAGCGCAAGGGCTTCCTGTGGTACGCGAATATTCGCCAGGAGAGCGCGACCTATTACTACCCGCTCGACATGGAGCTGCGACTCATAAGTACCGTTCGCGCCGGGGAAGAGACCGAGGCGAAGCGCATTGTGGGGTCGGTCATGCAGCAGAATACGGAGGATCGCGAGCTGTCGCCGGAGATGGCGAACCAGCTCATCGTCGAGCTGAAGGGGACGCTGCTGAAGCTTCTCGATCAGAAGGCGTTCGCCGAGTCCGAGCAGTTCGAGGAAGTGAAGAACCGCGTGCTGGAGATTCAACTGACAGGCACCATTGAAGCGGTTCGAAGCGAGCTAGACCGCATTATCGAAGCGATGTGCGGCATGATCACGAGCAAGAAGAACGATCTGCATATTAAGACGGTCGAGCAGATTAAGCAATTTATCGCAGCGCAGTATGGGGACTCGGAGCTGACGCTCTACCGCATCGCGGAGCAGGCGGAACGGCCGGAGAAATATATTTCGCAGCTGTTCAAAGAGGTGACGGGCACGAATTTGTCCGATCATCTGGAGAAGGTGAGAATGGACAGGGCCGCAGAGCTGCTGCAGGACAAGTCGTACACGGTGGACGAAATCGCGCTGCAAGTCGGGTACAACAGCTCGCATTCGTTCCGCCGCGCCTTCAAGCGCGTTATGGGCGTAGCGCCGAGCGCTTACCGGCAATCATTTGACTAGTGGCAAGAAGGGAGCGAGCATGCTGATGAAGCTTCGCCTGATCATATGGATGCTCATGAGCAGCATGCTGTTTAGCGCATGCTCCTCGGAAGCTCCGAAGCTGCAGAGACCGCATCAAGGAAGCACGAACATTACGATTTTCGCACAGCAGGACAGCGGACAGAACCTGCAGACAAGCTCTTTCACGACTTATCTCGAACAGACGTATGGCGTGCACTTCAACTGGGAGGCGATTCCCTATGAAGGCGCGAAGGAGAAGCGGCAAATCTCGCTCGCGAGCGGCAGCTATGCCGATACGTATATTCTGACCGCCTACATCGATCAATTCTCCAAGGCGGAGGTGCTGCGATACGGGAAGCAGGGGATATTCCTGCCGCTGAACGATCTGATCGACAAGTATGCGCCCCATATTAAAGCGGCGTTCAAGCAGAATGCTGCGCTCAGGGAGCTGAACACCGCGCCGGATGGCAACATCTATGGGCTTGTCAGCTACAGCGAATGCTTCCATTGTTCCTATCCGAACAAGATGTGGCTGAACAAAGTGTGGCTGGACAAGCTGCATTTGGCCATGCCGCAGACGCTGGATGATTTTAAAAAGGTGCTTGAAGCATTCAAGACAAAGGATCCGAACGGCAACGGCGCGGCGGACGAAATTCCGCTCAGCGGCTCGACGGAGAACTTCGGCGTGCATCTTGTTCCATTCCTGATGAACGGGTTCATTTATGACGATGACCGTAATTATTTGGCTTTGTCCGGCGGCAAGGTCGATACGGTGGCGAATAAGCAGGAATGGAAGCAAGGGCTCTCTTATATCAAGTCGCTCTATGATGAAGGGCTTATTGATCCCGGTGCCTTCACGCAGAATTCGGAAGCCTACAAGCGGCTTGGCGATAACGAAGGAGACGTCATTCTTGGAGCGGGCGCAGCCATGCATCCGGACATCTTCGCATCAGACTCGACGGGGAGCGATCGTTCGCGCATTTACGCTCCCGTGCCGCCGCTGAAGGGCCCTTATGCGGCTTATGCGGTTCATGATGATGGCGGTATTCCGCCTGGGGCAAAGTTTGTCATTACGAACAAAGCTACAATGAAAGAGCAAATCGCCCTTATCCGAATGGTAGACTATATGTATACGCCAGAGGGACAGCTCCACGCGGAATCCGGTGACGAGGGCGTCGGTTGGCGCAAGCCTCTGCCGGGTGAAACAGCGCTTGGCAAAGGCGTTGCTCCGAGGAAGGCCGGCATTCCATCCAACCCAGACAAGCCGAACAATTCCGGCTGGATCGGTACGGCTCATTTCTACATGCCGAGCTCGTATCGGGACACCTGGGTACAAGACACCGACATTTATGCGCCGAACGGCTATGAGCGCCGGCTGCAGCAAGCGACGGAGCTGTACGCGGGCAAGGAGCCGAAGGAGCTGTTCCCGGCATGGATGATTTGGGTGAATGAGGCTGATGCCCAGCGGGCGAGCGTGCTGGAGACGAATTTGAAGAACTACATCGATCAGAATACACTTGAATTTATTACCGGCGCGCAGAGCTTGGACACCGATTGGGGCGCCTACGTGAAAGGCTTGAACGAGATGGGGCTGTCCGATTATTTAGCCATCATGCAGCAAGGTTATGATGAATACTTGGACAACCACACCAAATAAACGAGAATCCCGGACCGCTGGATGCGGCCGGGGTTCTTTTTTTTGCATGTATAGCGGAAAATGGCCGTTCTGCGGGCAATTGTCCGCCTGAAAACGGGGCAAATGTACGCCGAAAACCGCAAATGTACCTATGCCGGAAGCGGCCGGGGACACTATGATCGGTCATGTGGAAAGCGTTATCATGCAGCGCTTAGAGGCATCTGGGAGGGATTGGATTGAACGTGGAAATCGCAGTTGAACAACAGACAGGGGCATCCATAAAGAGAAGACGAGGACGCCTGTCCAGCGCAGCGGCGAGAAGCTTTGCGAAGCATTGGCAGCTCTACTTGGTCGTCATACCGCCGCTGCTGTACTTTATTATTTTCAAGTATTATCCGATGCTGAACGCGGTTCTGGCTTTCAAGGACTACAACGTTATTAAAGGCATTTGGGGCAGCCCGTGGGTCGGCATGAAGAACTTCAAGCTGTTCTTCGATAATCCGATCTTCTGGAATCTCATTAAGAACACGATTTATCTGAGCGGTTACCTGCTGCTCGCCGGGTTTCCGATACCGATTGCGCTTGCGCTGATGCTAAATGAGGTGCGCAGCAATAGGTTCAAGCGGTTCGTGCAGCTCGTAACGTTCGCGCCGTACTTCATCTCGACCGTCGTCATGGTATCGATCATCATGCTGTTTCTGGCGCCGCGGCTCGGGTTTATCAATGTGCTGATGAATCATCTCGGCCTGGACTCGATCAACTTCCTCGGCATGCCGAGCATGTTCCGATCGATCTATGTATGGTCCGATATTTGGCAGACGGCAGGCTATTCCGCAGTCATTTATTTGGCAGCGCTTGCAGGCATTGACCCTACCTTGTACGAGGCGGCGAAGGTAGACGGCGCGTCTCGCTTTCAGAAGATATGGCATGTAGATTTGCCTGGCATTCTTCCTACGATCATCATCGTGCTCATTCTGAATGTGGGCAACGTGATGGCGATCGGCTTTGAGAAAGTTTATTTGCTGCAAAATCCGCTTAATCTCGTGAATTCGGAAATCATCTCGACTTACGTGTACAGCATCGGCTTGCTGAACGCCAACTATAGCTTCGCAACGGCGGTCGGCTTATTCAACTCGGTGATCAATTTGGTGCTGCTCGTGCTGGTCAATGGCTTGGCCAAACGGTTTTCGAATAACAGTCTGTGGTAGAAGGAGCTAGAAACGTATGTCTTCAATGATAACTACGAGAACAAGGATCAAGGAGTCGGCTGGCGATCGGCTGTTCATGGCCGTCGTGTATACGATATTGACGCTTGTGCTGATTGCCGTCATTTATCCGCTTATCTACATCTTGAGCAGCTCGATCAGCAGCCCGTCAGCGGTCACTTCCGGCAAGGTATGGCTGTGGCCCGTGGACATTTCATTCAAAGGCTTCGAGACGCTCTTTCATACCCCGCAAATCGTGACGGGGTACGGCAACTCGCTGTTCTACACGGCAGCCGGCACGCTCATTAGCGTCGCGCTCACCGTCATGATTGCCTATCCGCTGTCTCGCAAAACGTTCTTCGGACGCAGCGCGATCATGATGATTATTACGTTCACGATGATCTTCAGCGGCGGGTTGATCCCGACGTATATGGTCGTCCGAGGCTTGCATCTCATAGACACGCGCTGGGCGCTGCTCATCCCGAATGCCATCTGGGTATGGCAGGTCATTATCGCCAGATCGTTCTTCATGTCATCCATTCCCGAAGAGCTGATTGAAGCGAGCGAAATTGACGGCTGCAGCGATTTGCGCTTCATGCGCAGCGTCGTGATCCCGCTGTCTAAGCCGATCCTGGCGGTGCTCGTGCTCATGTATGCGGTCGGCCAATGGAATGCGTACTTCGATGCGCTGATCTATCTCAAGTCGGCGAAGCTGTTCCCGCTGCAGCTCATCCTGCGCAGCATTATTATCCAGAACAACAGCTCCGGCGTCATGGACGCGATGAAACAGGTGGAACGTCAGCAGCTTGCTGAATTGCTCAAATATGCGCTAATCGTCGTAGCCACGCTTCCGGTGCTCATTATTTATCCATTCGTGCAGCGGTTCTTCGTGCAAGGCATGCTCGTCGGTTCTGTAAAAGGCTAGTGCCGCAAGTGTGCTAGCCAGCAGTCCGGCAGAGCAGCGGAATCTGGTAAACCGATTCATCTTGAAAGGGGAGATAGGTATGTAATGTAGGGGGTTCGTTCGGCACTTGTTAATACACTAAAAAAGGGAGCGATCACAGTTGAAAAAGAGAATGGGAAGCATCGCGGCAACACTCGTCACCTTCAGTATGATATTGGCTGCATGCGGAGGCAACAACGCAGCGAACAACACGTCGAATAGCGGCGCCAATAATGGAGCAGCGTCGAACACGACGAATACGACGGCAGCATCCAATAATGCTGGCAATTCCGAAGCTTCAAGCGATCCGGTGCCGGTAAAGGTCTTTACAATTCAAGAGTCCGGCATTGACCTGCCGACCAATAAATTTACCGCTTTCGTAGAAGACAAATTCAAGATGAAAATAGACTGGGAGCTTAATCCGTCGGATGGCGCGAAAGAGAAACGCCAAATCTCGCTTGCGAGCGGCGATTACCCGGACGCTTACATGCTGCCGGCCTATATTGACCAGTTCTCTCAGGCGGACGTGCTGAAGTACGGCAAACAAGGCGTGCTGCTGCCGCTGAACGATCTGATTGATCAATACGCGCCGAACATCAAGGCAGCGATGGAATCGAACGCGGATTTGAAAGCGTTTAATACGGCGCCGGACGGCAATATCTACGGCCTTGTCGCTTATGCGCAATGCTTCCATTGTTCCTACCCGAACAAGATGTGGCTGAACACGAAGTGGCTCGATAAGCTCGGCTTGCAAATGCCGAAGACGACGGAAGATTTCAAGAAGGTGCTGGAAGCGTTCAAAACCAAAGATCCGAACGGCAACGGCAAAGCGGATGAAGTGCCGCTGAGCGGTTCGACGGAGGACTTCGGCGTTCGCGTCATTCCGTACCTGATGAACGGCTTCGTCTATGACGACGACCGCAATTACTTGAACCTGACTGGCGGCAAGGTAGAATCGGCTGCCATCAAGCCGGAATGGAAAGAAGGCCTGCAATACATCAAGTCGCTCTATGACGAGAAGCTCATTGATCCAGGCGCATTCACGCAAAATGCCGAAGCGTTCAAGAAAATCGGCGAAAATGCGGATACGCAAATTCTCGGCGCAGGCGCAGGCATGCACCCGGCGATCTTCGTTAACATCGACAAAGGCAATAAGTACTCCGCTGATTACAATCCAGTACCTCCGCTTCAAGGGCCGCATGCGCAATTTGCAACGCATGACGGCGGCGGCGTAGCACCAGGCGCGAAGTTTGTTATTACGAACAAAGCAAGCAAAGAAGCGCAAATTGCTCTTATTAAGCTCGTTGACTATATGTTCACGCCGGAAGGCCAAACGAACGGCGCATCGGGTATGGAGGGCATTGACTGGGAGAAGGCTGGCCCGAATGACGTAGCGCTTGGCGAAGGCGTGAAAGCGGAGTTCAAACCGATTCCTGCGAAGGAAGGCGATGCACCGCACAATGCCGGCTGGAGCGGCGTTGCCCACTTCTATATGCCGAAGGCTTACCGCGACAGCTTCGTACAGGCGACTGATATTTATGATCCTTCAGGCTATGAGCGCCGTCTGTATAACGCAACGCTGCTGTACCAAGGCCATGAGCCACAAGAGCTGTTCCCGGCTTGGTCGGTATGGATCGATCCGTCGGAGACAGACGAAGCAAGCATGCTGCAAACGAACATCAAGAACTACATCGAGCAGAGCGCGCTTCAGTTCATTACAGGCAACAAGGATCTGAACAAGGACTGGGATGCGTATGTACAAGGCTTGAAAGACCTGAAGCTGGACCGTTACCTTGAAATTCTGCAAAAAGCGTACGATTCTTCCAAAAAATAAGTTCTCGTGGAAGTGCTGGACGCTCTGGCTAGCCAGAGCGTCTTTTTCTTGCTAGTCGTGCAATTGTCAGAGTAGAAACCATCAGTGTAATTGTCGTTGACTTGCATTAGCCAATGAACCTCATTAAAAATGAAAGCGCTCTACAAGGTGCTTGTGAAGGAGATGTTGGTGTGAAATTGAAGCTGAAAAAGAGCGGGTTCGTGCTGCTGCTAGCTTCGCTTGTCGTTGCCCAGTTCGGATTGATCCCGGCGAAGGATGTCGCCAAGGCTGCAGATAACGGTTTGGCGACGAAGCCTTACATGGGCTGGAGCAGCTACAGCTTGCAGGTGTATGACGGTCCGGGAGGTAACTGGACGTCGGCGGCCAAGATCAAGCAGCAGTCTGACGCCATGCACGAGAAGCTGCAGTCGCACGGCTACGAATACATAAATATCGACGCTGGCTGGAATGGAGGCATGGACGAGTATGGCAGGCCTATTCCGAGTACAACGCTGTATCCGGATGGGTTCAAGAATGTCATTGATTACGTTCATCATAATGGACAGAAAATCGGCATTTATATGATCCCGGGTCTATCCCCGGCCGCTTATGATGCTGACTTGCCGATCTACGGTGCGCCTGGCTGCAGTATGAAGGATATTGCCGCACAGCCGCTGCGTCAAGCGGACTATTGGGAAATCGGCTACAAAATCGACTTCGAATCTGACAGCTCCAAAGGATGCGCGCAGGCGTATATCGACTCGATCGCGGACCTCATTGCTTCATGGGGCATTGACTTCGTGAAGTTCGATAGCGTCACGCCGGGCTCTGGCCACAATGATACGAAGATCGATGCCCGCGGCGATGTTGAAGCGTGGTCCAAGGCGCTGGCGAGGCAGGATCATAAAATTTGGTTCGAGCTTTCTTGGGCGCTCGACCCTAACTATGCCGACTTCTGGAAAGCCCATGCGAACGGCTGGCGAGTCGATTGGGATGTGGAGTCGTACGACAGCAATGTCGGCATGACGCAATGGGTGAATATTGCCCGGCTGTTCCCGGATGCAGCGCTTTGGTGGCGCCATGCCGGCCCAGGCGGCTGGAATGACTTCGACTCGCTCGACATCGGCAATGGCTCGATGGACGGCTTGACGAAGGACGAGCGGCAGAGCGCAATGACGCTGTGGGCGATGTCCTCCGCGCAATTGTATACGGGCGATGATATGACGAAGCTGGATGACTATGGCTTGTCGCTGCTGACCAATGACGAGGTGATTGCGGTCAATCAGGCAGGGCATCCGGCTCATCCGGTGTCCACGGCGACAAAGAGCCAAGTGTGGTACGCCAATAACGGCGACGGCACGTATACGGTTGCGCTATTCAATCTCGGCTCCAGGGAGTCGAATGTTTCCGTGAACTGGAGCGACATTGGCTTAAATGGCGGCGCATCGGTTCGCGACTTGTGGAGTCATAAGGACTTGGGGAATTTCGCTTCAGGTTACACAGCGCAAGAACTGCAGCCGCATGCTTCCAGACTGTTCAAAGTGAAAGCGAGCGGCGGCGGCATCTCAAGCGTGAACGATGATGATACCGGCATGAAGTATGTAGGGGAGTGGCAGCGAAACGGCGGCTATGAAGTCGCGCCAAGCTCGCAGGACCTTGAGGTTGCGATTAGCGATTCCTCCGTTTCGAATCAAACGGTGAACGAGCAGCAAGTGCAGGAGCAGCAAGAGCAGCAAGTAACAACGCTCGATGCGCCAACCAGTCACTATGCCGTCATGAACGACAATAATGCTGACATTGTATATTCGGATGGCTGGCAGTCCAGTACAGGCCGCAACTTTGGCGATTATCAAGGCGATGTGCATTATGCGCAAGCGGATGGTGCGCAGCTGACGTATACGTTCAACGGAACAGGCATCGATTTTATTACGGAAACGGATAGCTCGCAGGGCAGCATCGACTTCTACATCGATGATGTCTTCGATAAGACGGTCAACACCTCCGGCTCTGGTACGCGGGGGGCTGGTCAAACGGTTTACAGCGTCGCGGATCTTCCAAGCGGTCAGCATACCCTTAAGGCCGTTAAACATTCGAACTCCTCCGGCGATTTTATGCTCGTTGATGCGCTGAAGGTAACGAGCGATTCGCTTCTTGGTTCGACTGAAGAGGCATTCGATAATAGCAACCCATCGGACGTGACGACGACGCTTTCTTTTGGCGCGGATTCACTGAAGGGTATTCGCAATGGCGATGCGACACTCGAGGCAGGAAGCGACTACACGGTATCCGGCAATATGGTTACGATCAAACAAGCTTATTTGGCTCAACTGTCGGAAGGTCAAACGGACTTTACGTTTGATTTTGCAGGCGGAGATAGTCAAACCTTCGCGGTTACGGTGACCGGCGTGCCGGTGTCGAACCCTACCCCAGAAGGAAGGTATGCGAGCATCAATAACGATGATCCGGCTATTCAGTATGATGGCTCTTGGACCCGAAACTCTGGCCGAGGACTGGGCGATTACATGGACGATGTTCAGTACAGCCAGCACAACGGCGATTCGTTCCAGTACACGTTCCGTGGCACAGGCGTACAGTACATTACGGAGATGGATAGCTCTCAGGGCGAGGTGGATATTTACATCGACGGCGTGTTCAAGCAGACGGTGGATACACACAGCAGCGGGCGGCTCGCGAAACAGATCGTTTATGAAATTAATGGGTTGACGGACAGCCAGCATACGATTAAGGCCGTTAAAAAGTCCGGCGACTACATGCTGCTCGATATGCTGAAGGTTCGGATTGCGGATTTGATTGACCCAACCACGGCGGCATTCGACCGCAATCCGTCCGAGCAGACGGATCTTACCGTGAATCTGCTTGAGCGTGCAAGTCATTTCAGCATTATTTCGAACGGATCCGCAGTGCTTGTGAAGGGAACGGACTATACGGTTAGCGGTACCGTAGTCACGATTAAGAAAAGCTACCTGGCATCACTCCCGGCTGGCAGTGTGAAGCTGAGCTTCAGCTTTGACGGTGATTATCAGCAGGATGTTCATGCGACAGCGATTAATGGCGACTACGTTACGTATACGTTTATCGGCACGGGCATCGAGCTGCTGGGACCAACGGGTCCGGCTCAAGGCGAGATGGATATCTATGTCGATGGCGTCTTGAAGACGACGGTAAATGCATACAGCGAGGAACGACTCTTACTGCAGCATTTATACGGCATTGATGGGCTTGCGGGAAGTCAGCATACGGTTAAGATCGTTAAGAAATCGGGCGATCTGCTGCTTATTGACCGGTTGAATTATACGGTATCGACAGCTTCCGCGGCGCAACCGCCAACTTCAGGCACATCAACGCCGCCTGTAGGATCGGGCAGCACGGAGATAATTAATGGCAATGTGAACACTGGCGCATCGGGCGACGGCATTCAGGTTGCGATTACGCGGACGACGCAAGCTAACGGTACGAAGCAGGATACGGTGACATTCGGAGAGGATGCGGCGAAGAGCGCTGCGGAGAAGCTTAAGGCTGCAGGCGTTCATACGGCTACCATTGTCATTCCGGATGAGAAGGGCGAAGTATCGGAGACGAATGTCACGATTCCGCAGGCGTCGAAGCAGGTGATGGCTGATGACGGGCTCGATTTGGGCATCGATACGGCGAGCGCAGGCATCGAGATTCCGAATGCTTCCTTGCAAGGCTATGACGGTGATGCGGCGTTCAAGTTCGTTCCCGTGAAGGACACGGCTGCGCAAGGGCAAATCGAGGATCGAGCGAACAAGGCAGCAGTCGTTACAGCTGCGGTGGGCGGCAGCGAGGTAGCGTTGATTGGAAAGCCTGTCGCGATCGAGACGAATTTCCAAGGTCGAGCTGTCGATGTCATACTGCCTGTTGATGCAGCGCTTATTGCCGGGCTCGAGCCGGGGCAGCTTGGCGTGTATATCGAGCATAGCGATGGCACGACGGAATATAAGCAAGCCGTAATTGTGGAGTGGAACGGCGGCAAAGGCTTACGGTTTACGACTGACAAATTCAGCACATTTGCGATCGTTAAACATGAGGTCGTCACTAGCAATCATTCGGCTTATATGAAAGGCTTCGCCGGCGGTCTGTTCAAGCCTGGCAGCCAAATTACACGTGCCGAAATGGCCGCGATTCTATCACGCGTCGTTACGCGCGAGGGAACAGAGGGTGAAATTCGCTTCCAGGATGTGAAGTCGGGACACTGGGCAGCAGGAGCGATTGCCAAAGTGACGAAGCTTGGACTCATGCGCGGCTTCACAGACGGCACATTCAAGCCAGAGAAGCCGGTTACGCGTGCCGAAATGGCAAGCCTCGTGTCCGCACTGCTGACCGGTGACGTGAAAAAAGGCGCAGGCTTCAAGGATATCGCGGGCAGCTGGGCGGAGCAGGCGATATTGAACGTACAGGGCGCGGGCGTTATTAAAGGCTTCGAGGACGGCACATTCCGTCCGAATCTCGCACTGACTCGCGCCGAGGCGGCTGCTATAATTAATCGTGTACTCGGCCGCGGTCCTCTCTATGGTGAAGCGAATCTGCCGTGGAAGGATGTACCGAGCACGTATTGGGCTTATGCAGATATTGCTGAAGCATCGCTTGACCATGCCTACACCGCAAGAACCGATGGCGGCGAACAGCTTGGGGTCGTTAACGCCATAAGATAGTTGTCTTACCGTTGTTAGATCAAAGGCCCTTCCGATTTCATTCGGAAGGGCTCATTCTACGAAGGGACGTGAAACTTGTGCTGGATGCCAGGCATATGGCGATGCGATCAGGAATACCGCGTTTTGCAGACAAACTGCTGAGCGGAGAAGAGCTCACGGTAGCTTATTTAGGGGGTTCAATTACGGAAGGAGCAGGTGCTTCCAGGCAAGATGAGACGAGCTGGCGAGCGCTTAGCGGCCAGTATTTAGTCAATCGTTACGCCGATTCGCGGTTTACGTTCATCAACGCAGGAGTTGGAGGGACGGATTCCACCTTTGGCGCTCATCGGCTGCAAGCCCATGTGCTGAGTCAGGGCAAGGTTGCTCTGCTGTTCGTGGAGTTCAGTGTCAACGATGGCGAGGATCGGGAGGAGTCCATCCGAGGGATGGAGGGGATCGTAAGGCAGTGCCGCCGTCTGTCTCCTTGGACGGAGCTGTGTTTCGTATATACGGCAGCGGACAAAAACTTGTCGGACACGCTGCCATTTAATATCGCCGTACATGAAGAGGTAGCCGCGCATTACAATATCCCCTCTGTTAATTTTGCCGGGGGCGTTCAGGATCGGATTAATGCCGGCGTTGTGACATGGGAAGCGCTGGCTCCTGACCGCGTCCATCCGAATGACGAAGGGTATGCATTATATGCTTCCTATGTGGAGACATTTCTGGAGCAAGCGGTTCGTGCTGTTACGGCGGATACAGCGGATACGGCTGAGCATGAATCTGAATCTGAGCATGAATCTGAATCTGAGCCTAAATCGGATACGGAGCAGCTGCTCCCAGACCGACTGGACGATCGGAATTATGAGTATGCCATGATGCTCGATTGCGACGATGCTGCGATTGCTGCCAGTGGATTCACGACGCAAGTGCTTGGCGAAGATCAACCGCACATGAACTGGCGTTATGACATTAGGCATCTTGCTGCGAAGGGGGACGAAGGAGAGCAGCTATCTTTTGCCGTGGAGGGGCATCGTGCGGGGATTGTGCTGCTGCATGGACCGGACAGCGGCATCATGGAATATTCGCTGGATAACGGCGAGAGCTTCACGACGGTTGCTCTGTTCGACGAATGGTGCCTGCTTGCATATCGTCCGATTCTCGTGTTGTTCCCATACCAGCCAGACCGCGCCTTACAGCAGGTTACGATTCGCTGCACAGGTCGGAAGGACGAGCGGAGCAAAGGCACTGGAATCCGGGTGCTGAAGCTAATGAGCTCCTAATTCCTAATAGAGAAGAAGCCTCCTTTCAGTGGACCTGAGAGGAGGCTTCTTTTATTGGCGGACGAGCTACTCCGTCAGCGACCGCACGTACTGCAGCGCCGCTCCGGACAGCTCTTCCCATTGCTCCGCATGGTCATTCGGCACGCGCAGCCAGCCATTCATCTGCTTGCCGGGCGACGGCTCGAACGTCGCTGCGCCCTCAAGTGCAGCCGCATTGTTGCCCTCCGGCAGCTTGAATACCATGTCGCCTTTGTAGAACATGGCGAAGGCCTTCTTATTGATCTTCAAACATTGGTCGCCGAACATGCTGCCCTTCACGACACCATCGGTGAGCACGAGGTGGTCGCCGATTTCTTGATACTGCTGCTCAAGCTGCTGCTGTGACATCTGCAACTGCCTCCTATATAAGTTTACGACTCGGTAACGAGCTGCTTGCCGCTGTAATTGTCAATCGTGACCGCATAACCTTGCGGTGCACTAAGCCGGTAGTGAAGCTCGTCGCCTTCGACGCGCCAGTCCAGTTCAATTGGGCCCTCCGGCGTCGGCAGCTTGCCGCTGCACCATTCCAATCCCGTATCCATGAAGGCTATAGCGACCGATTGCTGCTTGCGGTCTACCGACGCAATGCCGAGCCCATCCCGATAGAGGCTGCGCACCACATGCGAAGCGAAGCCGTGATTGCAGCTAGCCGTCGTCCGATTATGCTCCCACAGCGTGCCTGTACGCTCCGCCATGACGCTGAAGAACGCCTTAATCTCCGCGATTAGCTGCTTCGCAAGACCAAGCTGCGACAACAGTTCCATCCGCAGATAATAGCCGATGAACGCATTCGCCGGATGAATGCCGCTAATGTCAGCCAGCAGAGGCTCGTCCGCATGCCGGATCGGGCTAAAATCATGCACGAGGCTCATGTACCAATCGCGCTGCTCTTCCGGATCCGCAATGCCGAAGAAGGCGGCATAATATTGGCACACCTCGGTGCGGTTGTCCGTCACCTCCAGCACGCCGTCCGCATCCTCCATCGCCTGATCCACGTAGAACGAACCGTCGTAAGACAGCTCCCGGATCATCTGCTTCACCATCGCCGCATCATCGTAGTACGACTCGATGCCGTACAGCCGTGCGGCAGCTTCAAGCGCACCGGCATAGAGCATATTGCTCGGGAAATTGATCCCTTTCACGAAATCATTCGCCTTCGACCACTCGATAAACACCCAGCTCTCGAGATTCTCGAGCAGCCCGAACTCGTTGCGGAAGCCTTCAAAGTAACTCAACAGCGCTTCGACTCTCGGCTGAAGCGAAGCAATCAGCTGCTCATCGCCGCCGCGATCTCTAAACTCCTCCAGCTGAAGAATGAACCAGAGCGCCCAGTTCGGAATGAACGTGCCGTCATAGTGATCCGCAGGATAGCACATCGGCAGCATTCCCTCGGGCAGATGCTCGAACCGTTCCGGCAGCAGGAAGTTTTCGAAGAAGTTATGCTCAAGCACATTGTCGCCGGTCAGATCGGCCTCGACGCGAGCGGTGAAGAAGCTGTCGCACAGCCAGCCCGCGCGTTCACGGGAAGGGCAGTCCGTGAAGTTGTCAACGGCGTTCTGCCGGAACGATTCACGCGCCGCTTCGAAGATGGCGCCAAGCGACTCGTCGGAGCAGCTGAATCCGGCACGGTCCGTATCCGGATTGGCGTATTCCCGGAACGTGCATATCGTCATCGTGCAGCTGCCTTCGAGCGCAATGAGCTTGAGATACTTCAGCGTGTACGGCTCGATCGTTTCGAAATCATACGCGCCTGGCTCGCATTCCAGATAAATAACATTCGAGCAATCCATGCGCAGATGATTAACATCGCCGTCTGTCAGAATCTCGTCAAAGGTTAGCGCAATACGTGAAGGCACTTCGCACCGGAAAGCGATTCCGATAAATCCGGTACGGTTGCAATCCAATGCGAGTATCGCGGCGCCATGCTGCTCCAGGTGCAGCTCGCCTGACAGCTTCGGCTCGCAATGCTCCTGCCAGCTTGTCCGCAGCTTGCCAAGCTCGTCGGTTGGCAGCAGCTCCAGCTCGTCGATCGTGAAGCCCTTCAGCTTCGGCCCAATATCCGTTAAAGCCCGGTCACGCCAAGGCTCTAAAGCTTCGTCGCGCTGTGATACCGAACCGCGCGCAACGACGGCTGCAGGCGACGCCGCATCAAAGGCCGGCTTGTTCACGCCGCGAGGCAGCAGCCGTTTCCCTTCAGCGACAGTTACTTCCGCCGCTTCCGCGGGCTTCGTCTCTGCATCGCAGCGCCAGCGGTGCATATCCGGCTTCAGCCGATACGCCTCCATGAATGGGCGCTGGAAGCTGTAGCGCGGCACTTTCTGCACGCGATCCGGCAGCACGAAAGCTTCGAAGCCACCGGCTCCTGTAACGCCAGTCGCCGCGATAACCGCGCCATCCGCCAGGACCTCCGCCTGCACGAACGAAGGCTGATCCAGCGTATAGAAGCTGTTCACGTTGTAGCCGGCAGCTTCAATCGCGACGATGCTCGGGCGTCCGGTCGCATACTCGTCATTAAGAACGTTCCACTCATCGACGCGATAATAACCATGAGGGGAAACGGCTGGCCCACATCCGACGAAGACGCCGTTGACGAATAAGCGGTATCGCGCGGAGGCGGTAACTCGCACGGTGCAGCTCTCAGGCAGATTGCCTTCCGCATCCATAAGCTGCGCGCGGAAGCCGCCGGTTATATTCATCGCCGTTTCCAGGCGGGCGGGCCAGATCGGCAGTGCTTTTGCAAACTTCAACTCATATCCCTCCATCAAACTATGTAGTCGGCTTCGTGCCGCAGCTTGCCCGAATGATCAGCTCTGACGGGATGACGATATTTTGCGCGCCGCGGTCCTTCTTGCGGGTGAGCAGCTTATGCAGCAGCTTCGCGCCTTCCTTGCCAATCTCGTACAGATCGGTCGTCACCGACGTAATACCGTATTTCTCCGCCAGCTCGGAGTTCTCGAAGCTGATGAGCGCGACATCGCCCGGAATGGACACCCCATGCTCGCGGCCATATTCAATAACGCCGACGCCTTGAACATCGCGCCCGCTAACGATTGCTGTCGGAGGCTCCTTCAACGCCATGAATGCAGCTGCAGCATTATAGCCGCTTCGCTCCTTCTCGTCGCCGATGAACACATACTCTTCGCGGAAGCGAATGCCTGCTTCCTCGAGCGCATCGCGATAACCCTCCAGCCGATCCTCGCACACGAGAAACTCGAGCGGCCCCGGACTAATGAAGGCAATACGAGTATGCCCAAGCTGAAGCATATGCTGCGCATTTCGGAAAGCGATGTCATAATTGTCGACGTCAACAGAGTTAACCTGATTCTTCAGCCCATTGCTGCCAATGATGACGACGGGAAAATGATGCTCGGACAGCTCTTCAATTACCGACGAATCTTGATTCGGCAAACAGATCAGCACGCCGTCCATGGCACGCTCGCGCATAAGCTTGATGAGCTTCGGTGTTTTGGCCTTATGGCCGATGTTGTCCCAGGAAATAAGCAGGTTGTAGTCCTTCTGGTCAAGCACCTCGCCGATGCCTTGCAGAAGATGGGAGAAGACGCTGTTGCCGCCGAAGGAGAAGAAGTCTGAAGCAGGATGGGGGGTGAATAAGCAGATATTGTTCGTTTTGCGGGTGACAAGCCCGCGGGCGGCAGAGTTCGGCTGATAGTTCAGCCTCTTAATAACCTCGAAGATGCGGTCTTTCGTTTCTTGCGCGACGGGAGCCGTCCCGTTGAAGGCGAATGAAACGGTCGAGATCGATACGCCGGCTTCCCGCGCAATATCTTTAATCGTGACGCTGCGGTCTGATTTGTTCATCGCACGCACCCTCTAAAAACGTTTTATATCGTAAACGTAGCATGACTTCCATTTTCCGTCAATTAGCCTGGAGCAAGTACGCGAAATTTAATAAAAACGTTTTTTATGGCATACAGACTGCCTCTTATCGTTTTGCCCTTGTCAGGGTATACTCGAACTCTAAGGGAATTCATGACCATTCATAGGAGGGTTCGCCATCAAAGAAAAATCGCTCGCCTATAACGTTCCGTACGGCTACGAGCAGCCGAAGGAAACGAGCAAAGGGACACTCATCTATTACGATACGTTCGAGCATACATCGGAGGCGGAGCTGGATTTTGCCGCACAGCTGGCTAGTGAGCGGGCATTCGCAAGGTTCGTGTTATATCCGCTGCATGAGGAGACGGTTAGGCGGATGAGCAAGGAGCCTGTCCGCGCCTATTACAAGCGGCTCGATCAGCTGAACGAGTGGAAACAGGATTACGAGGGCAGAGGAACGTCGATTGTCATTGAAGGCTTCGAGGGCAAGCGGAAGAAGTATACGCCGATCGATACGGCGCTGCGCCATCTGACCGAAGCGTATCCTTCGCCATATTTTATATACATGTCGCCTGAAACGGCGAATCAATTCGCTTCGTTCGACTCCTTCGAGGAGTGGATCGTGAAGCTGCGACTGCTGCTGCCGATGGAGCCGAGCACCATGCACAAACGGCTAGCACAGTACCGGAATCGCTGGGAAGTTGCCTCTCCATCCACATCTACATAAGCGAGAATAAGCTTTTAATAGCAGAAATAAAAAACCGACTCGCCCGCCATGTGCTTCATGGTTAGGGGGAAGTCGGTTTTGTTATGCCGCGTGCTTGCGGGGCTCTGCAGCCGGACGGTTGCTGCCTTCTGCGATAGCGCGAAGCTCTTTCAGCAGCTCGTTCAGCTCATTGCGAAGCTCGCTCAGCTCGGCGCTGCATCTGGCTTGCAGCTTATCCAGCTCTTTGGAGGACAGCCTGTCCTGCTTGATTTGGTAAATCAGCTTGTTCGTCGTCGTGTCGCTGTCGCACAGGCGATTGGCGTATACAATGGCAGGTGTGTGGTTCATCTCGTCATTCCCTCCTTTTTCCTTCAACTTAAGCCCAGTATAGCAGCCAAGTATTAACGGGAGATTTGGAAAGTATGAACCGAGTATTAAAATAGGCTTACCGCATTTCGCGAAGGAACATCTTATCGCCGATCAGCAGGTACGTGATGATGGGTGTCGGTCCGCCACTAAGAATGACGCTAAGTCCGTAATCGTATGAGGCGAGTCCGGAGTCTGGTGTTGCTGGAAGTTCAGATAAAAGCTCCAAGCCCGATGCCTTCTTCGTAAAATAGTACGTCCAGTACGATTGCTCGGCAGCTGTCGGTTTGCCATACAGCCGTTCCAGTACAGCAGCCGAGCTCTGTATGGTTATGCCTCGCAGTGTTCGGAACAGATGAGCAGGTTCTTCCTTCAGGCTGATGCCGGCTGCTTTCGTTCCGCGATAATAGACGGTCATGCTGTCATATTCATGGACGGGAAGCGATATGGTATAGCTATCATAGCTTCCTAGCAGCTTGTCCACGTCCGCCATCTCCATGCCGAGCCGAACAGTGCGGCCGAGCTCGTCAGTTACCGATAGGTCGTCTAGCACGAACGGTTCTGGCGTTAGCGGGAGCCCGTCGGTGCTGCTCGCAAGCTGTATTTTGCGATTAACAGCACGTTTGTAAGACGTACGATACATCACTTCCGAGCTTATCTCTCCGAATGCGTTTAGTGATACAACGACTTTGTAAATATCGGAGCGTCCCTCAGCCTCAGCCGCCTTCAGTTCCTTCGCTGTTCGCAGCTGCTTGAACTGGTAGGAATTCGCTTGGTACACATAGACGGGGTCGCTTCCTTCCGCTAGAGACGGTGCTCCGAGCAGCGCAGCCGACTGCGCCCAGCTTTGGCCGGACTTCACCTTCCTGCGGATGGTGCCTTCCATACCTGGATCAATCATCGCAGCTTTCCCGCCTGCATATCCGATCGTGACATCCTCGCCGTATCGATAATAATCGCCACTCAGCGTCTTGATCACCTGCGGCTTGCCGAGCTGAACGTCGATCTCGCTCTTATTCATGCCGAATTGTAACGAAACGACTGTGCCGTTGCGGGGAATATAAGCCGTCAATTGCGAGTAATTTAGTCGTCCTCCTATAGGCTGCTTGAGCGGGGCGGCATATGCATCCTCTATAGTTGAACCGGCTGTCCATAGGAGCGTGAATGCTAAGATGGAGGTGGTGAAGTAGCGTATTATTTTGTTCAATTGTTGTCTCCCCTTCGCTGGTTAGAAGTAACAGTCTTAGGAAATTTTATAATAATACGCAGGCGGTTGCCTAGCGGTTATTCGTCCTGCAACTTAAGCACCAGCACCCTCGTCGAATAGAGCAGGGAGAGAAATAGATACCTTATGGTAGTGAAATTCATAAAGAGGTGAATGGAAGATGAGAAGAATGATGTCCACGCTGACCGCTGCTGCGCTGCTCGTTGGAACGCTGCTCAGCGGAATGGCTGCTTCGGGCACTTCGGCAGAAGCAGCAGCTGCGAGTGTAGGTACGGCTTCTGCGCCGGCTGCTTGCCGGACGGATGATCACGGACTGAAGCTGGTGCCGATGAAAGACTCGGGCGGCGCGCATTTGCAGTCGATTCAGTTCCTTAGTGCCAACATCGGGCGTGCAGCAGGTAACGGGTTTATGATTGGCACATCGGACGGCGGCTGTCACTGGCAGGCGATCTATAATACAGGCAAGCTGAGCTTCAGCCAGATGCAGTTTCTGACTAACTCAGTCGGCTATGTACTGGCGCGGACTGGCGCGGAGAAGCAGAACACGCTTCTTAAGACGACAAACGGCGGCTCGAGCTACACATGGATTCCGACAGGGCAATATGGGTTCGACCGGATTCAGTTTCTGAGTGAGAATGTCGGCTACGGCTTCACGCACCAGTTCACGTTCAAGACGACGAACGGCGGGAAGAGCTGGACGAAAGTAACAACTCCGCCGAACACGCGGTATGTCCAGTTCATGTCGCAGGATAAAGCATGGGCGATTATTGTAAAAGCAACCGGCGGCTACGAGGTCATGAAGACCGTCGATGGCGGCGCAACGTGGGCACTATCGCTCACCGCGAAGTCGGAGGCGAACTACGGCGGCGCGATCTACGGCGCAGACAGCTCGGATGTATGGGTCATTCTGTACGGCGGCTCGGGCATGTCGCAAACCTCGTATTCGGCGTTTCATACGACAGACGCGGGCGCGCATTGGAAGCAGGTCATCTCGAATTCGTCGGCGGGAGGCGGCCCGGCTCCAGGTCCGGACATACCGCCAGGCACGCTGACAGGACCGGCAGGCAAACCGACGGATATGGCGGTCATCGGCCATTCGGCGGCCTATATGACGGCTTCAAGCGGTGCGCTCGAACAGGTCCAATTCGGTCGTACGCTTGACGGCGGAAAGACGTGGAGCAACTTGCCGAGCGGCGTGCCTGGCTTCGAAGGGAAGCTATCCTTCGTATCTGCAGCGACAGGATATATGGCAGTGACCGGCTGGATGGGCTCCGGGGTATACAAAACGACTGATAATGGAACAAAGTGGACGAAACTATTCGGACTGCCTGATGCGAATTAGTGCCCGCAGGCGCGGTGCAGTGTTATAATAATGGAAAAAAAAGGCGGTGACCTGTAGCTATGCTGCAGCATGAAGGTATCCACCATGTAAGCATCATTGTATCGGACATTGAGCGGGCCCAAGCATTCTATCGCGATGTGATCGGGCTTGTGGAGATCGAGCGGCCGGCGTTTGACTTTCCGGGCGCGTGGTATGCGATTGGGGCAGGCGGGCAGCAGCTGCACCTCATCGTGCACGAAGGCGAGACGAAGCGCAGCGGCGGCATCGATACGCGCGACGGGCATTTCGCCATTCGCGTGGCCGACTTCGACGCCACGATCGCTTGGTTGGATAAGTGCGGCGTCCCGCACAGGAATAACCGGAACAGCATCACGGGCTTCGCGCAGATTTTCATCATCGACCCGGATCATAATGTGATTGAGCTGAATGCGGCGAGGTAATGGTGGTGGCGGTGGTGCGCGGGGCGGGCGCGGAAAAATGTAACGGACTCCAGAGACGCTAATTGGCCCAAAATGTGCGTGAGACTCGTAAGTTGGGTTCAATAGAGTTTCCTGTGTCCGTTAGAGTTACAAAACCGGCGAAATTGGCCAAATAACGCTTCCAGAGTCCGTTAGGTCGCGAGTGGGCGAGACAAGTAGACAGGTCAGCAATTCGTAACGCCGTATATGAAAATATTGAAAACCGTATCCAAGAATGGGTACGGTTTTTGTTTTTGCATTTTTGTAAATGAGCGCATTATTTTCTGAGAAATTTACGTAATCACCATTATTTTTTAATTTTTCGCGGACAAACCTTGCCTATAATGAACCAAACTAATGATTAGAGGGGTTGTTTAGGCGAATGAAACCGAAGAACAAGAGGCTATTGTCGCTGTTTCTCTCCGCAGAAATAGTGGCGGGCGCTCTGCTGTCTGTAAGTCCTGTGGCTGCTGATGCTGCTGTGGTAGTTGTACCAGGCACACCGTATGATGCAACTGGCAATTATGATCCAACTGTAAAGCACGTCATCATTAATCAGTATTTTGGATCCGGCACATCGACTAAAGGCGCTGTAAACTATGGATTCATCGAGCTCTACAATCCTACGAATTCTGCTGTTGATTTAAGCCAGTGGTCACTTCAATATGCTGATCGTGATGATGACTCGGCGATAGGTCCTACAGGCGATTGGCAGATGTTAAAACTTACTGGCACGATAGCGGCGCACTCCTCCTTCCTTATTCGCGGAGCTGCTTCAGCAACGCCAACGACGAAGTTGGATGTAAGTGCAAAGAAAGACATGGAATTCATCCTAGAGGGTGATTCAACACCTATCGTTTTCACAAATAAAGGCATGAAGCTCGCTCTGATGAGCAATCAGACCAAGTTGGATGAGGTTCTGAATGTGAACCCGTTCAGCAATAATCCCAAGCCTGCCGGCTACGTGGACATGCTCGGTACGGGGGATAATGACCCCATCGATCCACCAAATCCACAAACGGACATCGATGGCTACGAAACCGCTTACCCTGCCGGTCCGGTTGTAGGTTCAGGTCCTCTTGGAACTACGAAGGGCGGAACATCCAAGAACGCGGGACTTCGCCGTATTAACTTTGCAGACACGGATAATAACAAGAACGATTTCGTAGAGGTGATCTACGGAAATATGACGGTCGGCGACCCGAATCTTGCAACCTACGGACCGCGCAGCAGCACCGACGGCGCATGGGGCGTAACTCCGCCTCCGCCGAGCCCGCTTGCTATTTCCACGAGTGCTTTGCCGGATGCATCCAAAGGTGTTGCCTACTCGGCAACTGTTGCTGTCACTGGCGGAACGACTCCGTATACGTACAATGCAACAGGTCTGCCTGCCGGACTGTCGATCAACTCGACAACAGGTGTCATTTCGGGTACGCCTGACGTTAGTGCGACAGCGTCCAATGAGGTTGCAGTAATAATTACCGATAACGCAGAAGCGACGGCATCCAAGACGTTCACGCTGAATGTGAACACGGCGCATGCCGATACGCTTAATATCACGAAGCTTGGAACGTTCATTGCCGGCACGCCGAATGCGGACGGCGGCGTAGCGGAGATTGTGAAATACAATCCGAACAATCATAAGTTCTACTCGGTTAACGGTTCCTCGCGTCCAGCGACGCTCGATATCGTTAGCTTGGACAGCAGCGGCGTTCCATCCGCGAATCCAACGAAGATTAACATCGAGAATGTTGTGACGGATCATGTGCCTGGCTTCGCTTACGGCGATTTCACTAGCGTAGACATCGACACGAAGCGCAATCTTGTTTATGCGGCGATTCAAGAAGCGACGTATACGAAAAATGGCGTTATTCTTGTATTCGATGCGGAAGGCAACTATGTGACGTACTATGAGGCTGGCGTTCAGCCGGATATGGTCAAAGTAACGAGCGACGGCCGTTATGTACTGACTGCCGATGAAGGCGAGCCGAGATTGGCCGGCGCAGATCCGGATGGCTCCATTACAGTTGTCGATACGAAGGCGGGTACCGTCAAACACGTAAGATTCGATGATCAGAGCGTTATTGACGATAATGTTCATCTGCGCGGCACAACGAACGCGAGCGGAATGATTACGGGTCCTGCAGCATCCAAAGCAGCGGCTGTATACGATCTGGAGCCAGAGTATATCGCACTGTCCGCCGACGAGAGCATCGCTTATGCTTCGTTGCAGGAAGGCAACGCGATTGCAGCGATCAATATTGCGGACGGAACCGTTATTTCCGTCAAAGGACTTGGCTATAAAGACTTGAGCGCTTCGGATAATGCTTTGGACTTGGTGAAGGACAGCGCAATCAAGTTCGAGAACGTTCCGTTCCAAGGCATGTATATGCCGGACGGTATCGATACGTATTCGGTTGGCGGCACGACGTACCTGTTCACAGCGAACGAAGGTGATGGTACGGAATGGCTTAATGATAATGAGTTGCCGATAAGATCGAACGTGTCCACGATTGGCGCGATTAAAGGCAATCTGGATCCGAACTCGGCAGCAGCGCATTTCCTGGCGAGCAAGACGGTCAACAACAAGACGCCTTATGACAGCGTCGAAGTGCCAAGCGACATGGGGCCGGATGGCATTTACCTGTATGGCGGCCGTTCATTCTCCATCTGGGATGCAAGCACGCTATCGCAAGTGTATGACAGCCATAATGATTTTGAGAAAATTACGGCTGAGCGTCTGCCTGCATACTTCAACTCCGACCATAAGGAAGTCGCGTTCGACAAGCGCAGTCCGAAGAAAGGTCCTGAGCCGGAGTATGTGAAGGTAGGCAAGGTTGGCGACAAAGCGTTCGCCTTCGTTGGTCTCGAGCGTATCAGCGGAGTTATGACATATGATGTTACTGATCCAACGCATCCGGCATTCGCGAACTATATCAATACGCGGGACTTCACGGCGCAAGGAACGGGAGGCAATCCGCCTCAGACGGATCTTGGTCCGGAAGGCATCGAGTTTATTCCAGCGACGGCAAGTCCGACAGGATTGCCACTGATTCTAGTGGCGAATGAAGTAGGCGGTACGATTGCCGCGCTTCAACTGAACGTAACGAAGATTACGCTGAATACAAATGCACTGAGCTTCCTAACGGGAGATGCGGCGCAGCAGCTTCAGGCAACGGTAGCACCGGTAGGCGGCAGTGCATCGACAGTAACATGGACTTCGTCGAATCCTGCAGTTGCAACAGTCAATCCGAACGGTCAAGTCACGCCGATTGCTCCAGGTACAGCTGTTATTACGGCGCTCAGCGCGGATGGCTACGGTGTCGCTGAAGCGAAAGTAACGGTAACAGCTCGCCCAAGCAGCGGATCTGGTGGTACAGGAGGTTCAGACTCCAACACAGGCAAGCCTGACGATTCGGCCAATACAGGCACCACGCCTAGTACAGACGGATCTAAAGTTACAACTGAGGTCAAACCGGTTACAGACAGCTCGGGCAAGGCTGCGGCAACGGTCTCGGATAAACAAATTGATGAAGCATTGGCTAGTCTGACGGCAAGCGGTACAGCAGGACAGAATGGCACGCTGGAAATTAAAGCTGTAGCAGATGCGAATGCAACGAAGAACACCATTACGCTTCCATCGAAATCGGTCGACCAAATCGCAAGCAGCAAGGTATCGGCTGTAACGATTGATGGCGGGGTAGCGCGAGTTACATTCGACCAGACTGCAGTATCTACAGTGGCCGGAGCGGCTGACTCCGGTGAAGTATCCCTATCGATCGAGCGCGTTAGCGCATCGGACGTAATGGCGAATTTGCCGGCTGGCGCGCAATCGGCCGTGAGTGCGGTGATCGGTTCTCATCCGGTCTATCAGTTCTCCGTAACGGCAGACGGCAAGCATGTTTCGGATTTTGGCGGCGGTACGGCAACGGTTGAAGTCGCATACACGCCAGCTCCGGGAGAAGACAGCAACGCAATCGTGATTTACTATATTGCAGACAACGGCGATATCGTAATGGTGCCTCAGACCAATTACGATAAGGCTACCGGCAAGCTAAGCTTCCAAGTGGGGCATTTCTCGACTTACGCGGTTGCTTACAAGCAGGTGAATTTCAAAGATACGGCAGCAAGCTTTGCGAAGGATCAAATCGTATACCTGACAGCACGCGGCATCCTGCAAGGAACAACGGATTCGAGCTTCGGGACAAAAGCAAATGTATCTCGTGCGGATTTCGTTCTGATCCTCGCGCGAATCGCGGGAGCAGATTTGACTGGCTACACAAACAATGAGTTCAATGATGTAAAAGCTAACGCGTATTACGCGAAGGCTGTAGCGTGGGCAGCGGATAAAGGCATTACGAGCGGCGTTTCCGAGGGTATGTTTAATCCGGGCGCAAGCCTTTCGAGAGAACAGCTGGTTGCTATGATCACGAGATTCGCAGATGTTGTTGATTACGATCTGCCGAAGAACGTGAAACCAGTTGCATTCGCGGATGCTTCGCAAATCTCGGCATTCGCGGTCAACGCTGCAAATGCGGTTCAACAAGCAGGCATCATCAACGGAACAACGACGAGCAATCAAGCAGGCGTGTACTTCGCGCCGAAGAAAGCGGCAACTCGCGAAGAAGCAGCGAAGATGCTGGCGATTCTGTACCAAGGATTGACGAAGTAATACGTTGTAATTAATCAGGAAATGAAACAGGGCTGTCTCGCAAGGTCATGAAGTGACCTTAGAGACAGCCCTGTTCTTTAATTAGGTGAGCATGAGCAGCTCGCGGATTTCATTCTCGGTCAGGGCGGACAGTGCCTCCTCGCCGGGTTGAATGACCTCGCTGATGAGGTCTTTTTTGCGCTGCTGCAGCTCGAACATTTTGTCTTCGACGGTGCCTCGGCTGACGAGCCGAATCACCTGGACGACGTTCTTCTGTCCGATCCGGTACGCTCGGTCGGCAGCTTGCTGCTCGACGGCCGGGTTCCACCACAGGTCGTACAGAATGACCGTGTCGGCGCCGGTCAAGTTGAGTCCTGTCCCGCCGGCTTTGAGCGAGATAAGGAACAGCTCGCGCTCGCCGTCGTTGAAGCGGGAGCTCAGCTCTACACGCTCCGCCGAAGGGGTGCTGCCATCGAGATAGAAGAACGGCACGCCGCGCTGCGTCAGCTCCCGTCGGATAATATCGAGCATCTGCGTGAACTGCGAGAAGACGAGCATCCGCCTGCCGGCGCTGCGGCATTCGTCGATCAGCTCGAGCAGCTGCTCGAACTTGGCGGAGCTGCCCTCGTAGTCTTCGACGAACAGGGCAGGGTGGCAGCACAGCTGGCGCAGACGCGTCAGCCCGGCAAGGATGCGTATCCGATTGCGCTGGAACGTATCCTTGTCCAGATGCTTCAGCGTCTCATGCCGCAGCTTCGCCAGGTAGGCGGCGTACAGCTTCTTCTGCTCGGGCAGCAGCTCGGCTGCAAGCTGCGTCTCGATCTTCTCCGGCAGTTCCTTCAGCACGTCGGTCTTCACCCTGCGCAGCAGGAAGGGGCGGGCACGCTTCGCAATCGCCTCGCGCGTGAGCTCCGCGAATTCCTTCCGCTTCGGGAACAGGCCGGGACAGACGGCATCGAAGATGCTCCACAGCTCTTCGAGCCGGTTCTCGATCGGCGTGCCCGTCAGCGCGAACCGATAACGCGCCTCGAGCAGCTTCACCGTCTGCGCCGTCTGGGTCGTATAGTTCTTGAACGCCTGCGCTTCATCGAGAATGAGCGTATGGAACGCTCGTCCCGCGAACAGCTCGGCGTCCCGGCGCAGCAGCGGATACGAAGTGATGATCACATCCGCGTCGGCTGCATCGACTGCGCCTGCACCCGCTGCCGCGGCGATTGTTCCGTTCAATATGCGGGTTCGTTCGACCTTCGTGCCGTCGGCGACGACCGCCCGAAGCTGCGGCGCGAACCGGCGCAGCTCGTGGAGCCAGTTGTACGTGACCGAAGCGGGCGCCACGATAATGGCAGGGAGCCGATGCTCGCGGATTTCAGGCAGCTGGGAGACGAGGAACGCGATGCTTTGCACCGTTTTGCCAAGCCCCATGTCGTCTGCCAATATCCCGCCAAAATGATAATGCGCCAGCGTGCGCATCCACTGATAGCCGTATACCTGATAGTCTCGAAGCACATGCGCAAGACTGTCCGGCACCGGGAAGTCGAGGTTGTCCGGGCTTCTCAGGTTGTCGAGCAGCCGCCGGAACGACTTATCGAGCGAGATGGTTTTGCTGCCGCGGAAGTTGTCCATGAGATGAAGACCGCGCAGCAGAGGAACGTGTATACCAGCTGCGGTGAGATCCTTCACCGTGAATTTCGCCTCGTTAAATAACCGGATCATCTCCTGCAGCTCTTCGGTTTCGAGCGGCATGAGCGAGCCGTTCGGCAGGCGGTGATAGCGGCGTTTCTCCTCCATCGAGCGCAGCAGGCGGCGAATCTCCGTTTCCGGAATGCCGCTAATATCGAACTCGAATTCGAGCCAATGCGTCCGCTCGTTCATCTTGATGGAAACCTTCGGCGGCGGTCCGCCTGTATGAATTCTGGTCCGTACCGCCGAAGTGGCATGGACCGTCAGCAGCTTCTCTAGCTGAGGGACGATATGGTACAGAAACTGATACTCCGTTTCCTCGTCCTCCATGAAATAACCGGCTTCCGTCTTCGCGAACCCGGCTTCCTCCATAAGTGCGAGGATACGCCGTTCCGTCTCGCCATCGCGCACGAGAATAAGCCCGCCGGCACGATTCGTGACATCCTTATCCGCTTCGAGCGGATTGATGATTAGCTCGCCGTAGTGGAATTCCAACCCCGCGAGCAGCCGGTCCCGTACGCGGTCCAAGTAGAGCCGGGCCTTCAACGGCCGATGGGTGACGCGGTTCTCGACCGCCTCGGCGATATGGACGCTGCCGAGCTTCAACAGACCCGGGATGACGCGTTCCATGAACGGCTCGATCTGCTCCGGCCGGATCTCGACATGATCCCGCGCGCCGGATTGTTCCAGGAGCTCTTGCAGATCTGTCAGTCTGCGGCAGCCTTCGGGCGGAAGCGGCGCCAGCTTGCCTTCGCTTGCGATGACGAGGCCATAGTCCTCCATGATCGTCATCCGATCAAGGCCTTCAACATCCAGCTGGTAACTGCTGCTGCTGCCCCTCGCCCCGTTCCGTCCATTTCCGCCGCCTTGACCGAGCTTGAACTGCAGGGGCAGCCGCTCGTCCGAGATGACGATGCCTTCATGCTGCACGCCTTCATGCTCAAGTAGTGTAGATGGCGCCTTCGTCAGCGACGGCAGCAGCGACTCCCACGCGTAGGGCGGAATGAGCAGCATTCGCTCGCCGCTCATTGGGCTGGCATGCATCGTATAAGCGCTCGTCGTCTCGCGGTACATGCTCTCCTGATGCTGAATGGCGATCAACTGCTTCATGATCTTGTAATCGGCGGGGTGGAAGCTATGCACGATCGGGTCGTAGGTAAACGCCTTCGACAGCGGATACGCTTCGCCCCGCTCGATATGCGCGAGGAAGCCGCGAATCTGCTGCACGATTAATGGGCGCGCAAGTCCCGCCTTCATCTCGATGCCGAAGAGCCGCTTGCGGTTTCTGCGGCCGTAAGCGAACGGCTTGACGATGAAGGTGATGTCCAGCAGCGCGCGGGACTCGACAATCGACCGCGCGCCGACAGGCAGACGCGGCTGCTTATGCGCGAACAGCCCGAGCAGGCTTGCGGCGAGCTCGCCATCGGCCGCACGCTCAGCGCGATCCGGCGCGGCAACCGCAGCGGCAGCAGCGGGCTTCCCTTCCGCGCGTCCCGCCTGCTGCGCATCATGCAGCTGTAAGAGTACGGCTGCGATATGCGAGCAGTACTTGTCGTACGAGGACAGCGTCGGACAGCTGCAGCCTGCTGCGACGTCGCCGTCCTCGTCGATTCGCACGCTCACGTCGAAGCGCTCTTGCAGCTTGACGATCGCTTCGCAGCGCGAGCCGTCCGGCTCATAGCGCGTAATGGTCACTTTGCCGCTGCGAAATGCGGCTTCGCCTTTCTTATACGAAAGCTGTCCGCACATCGACATGATCGCGGACAGCGTCAGTGAGTTGCTCACAGTCACAGTCGAAGTTCCTTTCCATCCTTGCACATTTGTTTTTATTATACCGTTTACCGATAGCGCTGGCGAAAAGCTTTCGGCCGCGTTCCCGTATGCTTGCCGAAGCAGCGGACGAAGTACGGAAACGTGAGGAAGCCGGTCTCCTCGGCGATGGTGCCGATCGGCTCGTTCGTGTGAATAAGCAGATACTTCGCCCGCTCGATGCGATAGCGGGTCAAATATTCTAGCGGCGTGCAGCCGAACGCCTTCTTCATGCACAGCGCAATATAGTTCGCGTGAAAATGCAGCCGCTCCGACAGCTCCTTATAGCTGAGCGGCTCGCGATAATGGAGCCGCAGAAACGCGGCCGCTTCATCGGCTACCGCCAGATGAGCGTCCCGTGCGGCTTCGCCGCCTTCCTCCTGCAGCTGAAGCAGCAGCTCGAGGAAGATGCCTTGCTGGCGGAAGCTGCTCGCGGCCGAAGGGTCCTGACGGAGCGCTATAAGCTGGCGCATCCAGCTGTATACCGTCTCCGGCGTACGAAGCTCGCCGGATCGCGGAATATGGTACACGAACGTTTCGATCTGCATGTACGGCTCATTGCTGACCGGCGGCGTGAAAGGCACTTGTTCATTCACTTCGCCCCAGCTGCCGAGCGTTTGGAAATGGAGCCAATAGAAATGCGTTTCCTCCGTACACGGGATTCGCGACCGGTGGAAGCGGTCAGGCCGCAGAAACGCATAGTGACCCGCAGGAACGGTAAGCACCATGCCTTCTTCCTCCATGTAGAGACAGCCCTTCGTAACGATGAGCAGGTCGAATACGCCAATGCTGGCGCGCTCGGCATGTCTAGCTCCGGGAGCATAGGTGTCTTCGCCGCATGTAATATGGTGAGGCATAGGCGGAGAGGTGAATCGGAACATTATCGTGCGCTCCTTCGCGGGTACGAATGGATATATTTCTTTTATGATAAGAGATT
The DNA here is from genome assembly GCF_003386535.1 of Paenibacillus taihuensis. Lineage (GTDB taxonomy): Bacteria > Bacillota > Bacilli > Paenibacillales > Paenibacillaceae > Paenibacillus_Z > Paenibacillus_Z taihuensis. Next base: position 103,759 of record NZ_QTTN01000010.1, on the reverse strand, counting down.
ATGACGCATTGTACTAGCCCTGCCAGCTTGATCTTCATGTTGTAATCGGACAATTTCTTGTTGTGTTCGGCTATCGGCCGACCGTGGCCGCCGTGCTATATTCAAGAGGAGATGTTCGACTATCATGGTGTGCAAAGGGAGACGTGCGAGAATGGAATCGACGATGAGAAAGCTGAATGCTACCGCGTTCCAGGCGCTGCCGCTTGGCGCGATTAAACCGGCAGGCTGGCTGCGCAACCAGCTTCGCATTCAAGCAGACGGACTGACGGGCCATCTGGAGGAGCATTGGGGCGACGTTGGTCCGGGCAACGGCTGGATTGGCGGAAGCGGCGAGAGCTGGGAGCGCGGTCCATACTATCTGGACGGCATGCTGCCGCTTGCCTACTTGCTCGAAGATGAGAAGCTGATTGCCAAAGCGCAGCGCTGGGTTGAATGGTCGCTCGCCAGCCAGAAGGAGGACGGCTCCTTCGGTCCCGAAGGCACGATTCAATCGGTGAATCAAGATATTAACAAGAAGCATGACTGGTGGCATTACATGATCATGCTGAAGGTGATGACGCAGTACAAGGAAGCGACTGGCGATCCGCGTATCGTTCCGTTCTTGACGAAGTTCTTCGGCTATGTCCGCAGCAGAATTGAAGCGATGCCGCTCGAAGGCTGGGCAAAAGCGCGCGGTGCCGAGATGCTGCTCTGTATCCAGTGGTTGCACCGGGAAACCGGCGAAGCACCGCTTCTGGAGCTTGCCGACATAGTGGCGAAGCAGACGAACGATTGGACGGATATTTTTCACGACTTCCCTTACTGGCGCAAGGTTGAAGAGTGGGACTGGACGACGCATGTCGTGAACGTGGCGATGGGCATCAAGACGCCGGGCATCCGATATGAGCTGAGCGGCGCAGAGGTGGAGCGCGCAGCGGTTCATCGCGGCATCGACAGCCTGATGACGTATCACGGGCAGGCGCACGGCATGTTCTCCGGAGATGAATGGCTGTCCGGCACGCATCCGAGCCAAGGCGTCGAGTTATGCGCTGTCGTCGAATATATGTATTCGATGGAGCATTTGACACGGGTGTTCGGCGAAGGACGTTTCGGGGACATTCTCGAAAAGGTAGCGTTCAACGCGCTGCCTGCGACAATCTCGAAGGATTGGCGCGCGCATCAGTACGATCAGCAAGTGAACCAGGTCGTGTGCAACGTGGCGCCGCGCAATTGGAGCAACGGACCGGAGGCGAATCTGTTCGGACTCGAGCCGAACTTCGGCTGCTGTACGGCGAACATGCATCAGGGCTGGCCGAAGCTGACGTCGCATCTATGGATGAGCGATAACCGCAGCGGACTGGCGGCAGTGTCGTATGCGCCTTGCACGGTGCAAGCACCGGTTGGCGGCGGGGCTTCCGCAACAGATGCGGCAGCTACAGCGACGCTCACGGTCAGCGGCGAGTATCCGTTCCGCGACACGGTTACTATCGATGTGGCACTGGATCGCGCGAGCGCGGATTTCGCCATTTCGCTTCGCATCCCGGCATGGTGCGAGTCGCCAAGCCTAACAATTAACGGAGTTAAGCAGGAGCTTAACGTCGTTAACGGCTATGCGCGCGTGGAGCGGGAATGGGTGAATGGCGAGCTTCTTACGCTGACTTTGCCGATGGAGGTTCGTACGATATCCCGCAACCTGTACGCCATCAGCGTCGAGCGTGGACCGCTTGTATTCGCGCTGCCGATTCAAGAGAATTGGCAGCTGCTGACGAAGCGGGAGATGTTCCACGATTGGGAGGTATACCCGGGCTCGCCTTGGAAGTACGGCTTGCTCGCCGATAATAAATTCGAGGCAAGCTTGTCCGAGGTGCCGTACCAGCCGTTTGACGCCGAGCACGCGCCGGTGCGCCTCAAGGCGACGGGGCAGCTCGTCCGCGAGTGGAAGATGGAAGGCAACAACGCCGGAACGCCGCCGATCTATCCGAAGACGGCGGGTCAAGAGCTCGCCGAGCTGACGCTCGTGCCGTATGGCAGCGCGCGCTTGCGCATCGGCGAGTTCCCGCTCATCGGCGAGCGGGAGAAGGCATGGAAGAAGCGCGTATAGAACGTGCGGCACATGTGATGGTGCGGCTTACGGGGTGTTTTATATGCTGAGAGTCGGAATTTCCGACTCTCAACGATGGCTCCGACGCGATTTGGGGCAGTTTGCGTTGTGAGAGTCGAAATTTCCGACTCTCGTGATTGTAATTAGTTGGTTTTACGCGTGAGAGTCGGATTTCTCGACTCTCGGAGTTTATCGGGGCGTACGAGACGGATTTGCTGTTCCAGGGCTTCTCTCAACCATCAGCGGCTGAGAGAAGCCCTTTCTTATTTTACAGGCAGCCATGTCTCCGCTTCAGACGCACAAGTTCAAGCTGAAGTTCACCGTACGGCGGCTGATGCGAACCTCGTATTTGAACTGCGCGTTCGATACATCGGCAAAGACGAAGTTCGACATGCCGGGAGCGAGCGAGACGAGGCAGGCCGCCTGGTTGCAAGGCGTCAGCGTCAGCGGAACCGGCAGTCCGCTGGACCAATCGAACACTTCCACTTTCATTTCTCTGGCGATGGTCTTGCCTAAGTTGACCAGATCCACCAACGCGAAATTCGTTCCCGGATTGCGCCGGAGGATGCCTGTGGTGAATACGGTTCGAACCGGAACTCTCCGGCACCCTTCACAGCCTTTCGTCATCTTGCCTGCGCTAGTCGTCGCACTTGCCATATGAATCTATCAGCCTCCCTTGAAGTTCGGCATGCAGCCGCACATTGGTACTATTACATGCGGCAAGGTTACTTTTTGCACGGGGGACCTCTATGCATGAAATGTGTGGAAACGTCCACAATAAAGGAAAATTTCCACAATTACCCGTTCTCAAAAAAGGAGAAGAACGACAACCATGCGTAATCGCTGTATCAAAACAATACTGCTTTGCCTTGCTCTAACCCTATGTCTGGCTCCGGCAGGCGTACAGGCCAAAGCGCTGGACCACTCCCGCAACCATAACGCAGCTTGCTGGACACAGCCGATGTGGGAACTCAAGGACAATCTGAGAAGGCTATGGACGGATCATGCGGTCTACACGCATTCCTATATTATCGGGGCAACCTCGAACCTTCCGGACAAAGACAAGGTGCTTGAGCGACTGCTTCGCAACCAGCAGGACATTGGAAATGCCATCAAGCCTTATTACGGCGAGGAAGCGGGCAATAAGCTGGCAGGGCTGCTGCGTGAGCATATTTTGTTGGCTGGCCAAATCGTAGATGCAGCTATGAAGGGGAACCAGGCAGATGTCGAGAAGCTGAACAAAGCTTGGTACAAGAACGGGGACGATATGGCCAAGTTCCTGAGCGGAGCGAATCCGAATCTACCCTACGACGAGATGAAGTCACTGCTAGACCGCCATCTGGAGTTTGTTGCCGCACTGTTGACGACACGGCTGAAGAAGGATTGGGACGGCGAAATTAAGGCATTCGACGATGGTCTGACGCATCTCTTCATGATGTCGGATACGATCGCGAACGGGATCATCAAGCAATTCCCGGATAAGTTCAAGTAAGTTGCGTAAATTACGGGTGCCGCTGGCTGAAATGCCGGCGGTTTTTTTGTTTTATGGCAAGAAACATCAAGAACACGCGTGCGTATATACGGTACAATGGGGATAGCAAATGAGAGGAGTCAATCGTTTCCATGAGGCCCGATTACTTGAAGCAGATTCAGATGACCATTGATTACGTAGAGGCGCATATGGCGGACGAGCTTTCATTATCTCACCTCGCGCGAATCGCGAACTTGTCCGACTTTCATTTTCACCGCGTGTTTCTGAACATGGCGGGCGAGACCGTGATGGATTATGTGCGCAAACGGCGTCTGGCGGGGTCGGCCTATCAAGTGGCTCATACGGACGATAAGCTGCTCGACATTGCACTTGCACACGGATTTCAAAATCATGAAACGTTCACGCGCGCATTCAAGCGTATGTTCGATCTGACGCCGGCGGAATACCGCAAGCAGAGGATCAAGCCTGACGCTTATTCGAAGCTGAACGTCCTGCAGCGCAAATTCAATCCTTATTTGGGAGGCATTCGAATGGATTACCGTTTAGAGACGAAACCAGCTTTCAAAGTAATCGGCTTCGAGCTTGATACGACGACGCGTGACGGAGAGAATCACAAGCAAATTCCAGCGTTCTGGCAAGAGTACATTAAAGGCGGCTGGGGACGCCGCATTCCGAACCGCATTCATAAGGACAGCTGGGTGGAACTCGGACTTTGCTATGGCTTCGATATGGAGACAGGCAGGTTCAAATATATGATCGGGATGGAAGTGGACACCTTCGAAGGCGTAGATGACAGCGAATTAGTCTGCCGCGAGTTCGGCGCTGCGGAGTATGCTGTGTTCACGACGCCTCTCGTACCTGGCAATGACTTCTCGAACTCGATCCAGAGCACATGGGGCGCGATCTTCAGTGAATGGTTCCCGCACTCCGGTTACGAGCATGCAGGCACGACAGAGTTTGAGCTGTATGACGAGCGCAGCAATCCGGACCGCGATGGCGTGCAGATGGACATCTATGTTCCGGTGAAGCGGAAAGAGGCGTAACGCTGACCCGCTTAGAGCGAGTTTGATCTTTCTTTCTTCGCACCTCAGTTTGCGCATTTTTCCATACTCAGCGTGCTGCCTTAGGGCGGCACGCTTTTTTTTCGCGAACTTCACGATTTTCGCCGGAAACGCCTGTCGCGAAAATGGTGAAGTGGCGCTTGGCAGGAGGAAAAAGGAGAACTGCGAGAAAAAATCCCGTTGAGCTGTGCATTTTTCGCGTATATCCTTAGTTTTAATATTGTAGGGAAGGAGCGAGCAGGTTGCGTCCATTTTCAATAGAGAAATCTGGTTTCGTATATGACGGCGAGCCTGTTAGGCTGCTCTCTGGGGCGATGCACTATTTTCGAACCTTGCCGGCGTATTGGCGGGACCGGTTGCTTAAGCTGAAGGCTTGCGGATTGAATACGGTGGAGACGTACATTCCTTGGAATTTTCACGAGCCGAAGGAAGGCGAGTTTCGTTTCGACGGGATGGCTGACGTTGCCGCCTATGTGGAGCTTGCGGGCAGTCTCGGACTTCATGTTATCGTTCGGCCAAGCCCGTATATTTGTGCAGAATGGGAATTCGGCGGATTGCCGGCATGGCTGCTGGCAGATCCTTATATACAGCTGAGATGCAGCCACCCCGCGTATCTAGCCAAGGTGGATGCGTATTACGATGAGCTGATTCCACGGCTTACGCCGCTCCTGTGTACGAACGGCGGACCGATTATCGCGGTGCAAATCGAGAACGAATATGGCAGCTACGGCAATGATGCGAAGTACTTGGCGTATCTGAAGGACGGACTCATCGCGCGCGGCATCGATGTACCGTTGTTTACCTCGGATGGCCCGACAGATGCGCTATTGCAAGGCGGATCGGTGCCTGGTGTGCTGTCGACCGTCAATTTCGGCTCTGGCCCTGCTTCGGCTTTCGCGAAGCTGAAGGATTATCAATCGGACGAACCGCTTATGTGCATGGAGTTCTGGAATGGCTGGTTCGACCACTGGGGCAAAACCCATCATACGCGGGATGCGCTCGATGCAGCCGGCGTACTCGACGAGATGCTGAGTATCGGCGCGTCCGTCAATTTCTATATGTTCCACGGCGGGACGAACTTCGGCTTCTACAATGGAGCGAACTGCCAGGAACCGAATCTGTATGAGCCGACCGTCACGAGTTACGACTATGATGCGATGCTCGATGAGACGGGGGAACCGACGGACAAATATTTTGCCGCACGGCAGGTGATTGCCAAGTATATTCCGCTTTCAGAGCTCGAGCTTCCGCCAGCAACACCGAAACAAGCATACGGCCGAGTCCAGCTGACAGAGCAAGCGGACTTGTTCGAGCAGTTGGATGCGCTGTCCGCGCAGGTGCAATCCGTTACGCCGCTTCCGATGGAACGGGTAGGCCAGCAATATGGATTTATTCTATATTCGACGCGGATTTCCGGGCCTCGCCCGGCGGAACAGCTGGTTCTGCATGACGTTCGGGACAGAGCGCCGATCTTCTTGGACGGTGTGTACCAAGGGGTTATCGAACGGAATCCGGTGCCGCAATCCGTAACGATCACAGTGCCTGAAGGCGGGGCGACGCTCGACATTCTCGTGGAGAATATGGGCAGAATCAATTACGGCCCTTTCCTGAAGGATCATAAAGGCATTACCGAAGGGGTAAGGCTAGGCTTCCAATACTTATTCGATTGGAAGATTCGACCGCTGCCGCTTGCGGACTTGTCTAAGTTGTCTTTTTCAAATCGCGATTCCAGTCTTGCTTCATCCACTCCGAAGTTCTACAGGGGAACGCTGCATGTAACGGATCGCGAAGCAGCGGACACGTTCCTCGACATGAAGGGCTGGACGAAAGGCGTCGTCTTCTTGAACGGCTTCAACTTAGGCCGCTACTGGAACAAAGGGCCGCAGAGAACCTTGTATGTACCTGGACCGTTGCTGCGCGAGGGCGACAATGAGATTATTATCTTTGAGCTGCATGGAACGGAGCATGGCGTAGTCTGGTTTACCGATTCGCATATACTCGATCAGAATCCAAGCTAGTTTATCTCAAAATTCCAATAGAAGAAGGTGTCCACTTTGCAACTGCAACAAATGCCTCAATCGATTTTAGACGTACTTGCTAGAGCGGAGAAGGAGCTCGCGCCGTATCCGAAGCTTGCACGGATGTTCAAGCAATGTTTCCCGAATACACTCGAGACGACAACACGGCTGATGGAGGACGGCTCAACCTTCGTTATTACCGGCGACATTCCGGCGATGTGGCTGCGTGACTCGAGCGCCCAGGTTCGCCCCTATATTCAATTGGCTTCCGAGGACGAAGAGCTTGGACGCATCATTGAAGGGCTGCTCAAGCGGCAGTTCACCAGCATTCTGATGGACCCTTACGCCAATGCGTTCAACGAAGAGGCGAATAACAACCGCTGGGAAGACGACATCACGGAGCTGCCTGAACCGAACCCATGGGTGTGGGAGCGCAAATATGAGATCGATTCGCTCTGCTATCCGATCCAGATCGCGTATCTGTACTGGAAGCAGACGGGCCGTACGGCTCCGTTCGACGATACATTCCGTGAAGCAGCGGCGCGAATTGTGCAGCTGTGGCGCACCGAGCAGCATCATATGGAGCAGTCGCCATATCGATTCACCCGCACATCGGGACCATATAGCGACACGATCCACAACAATGGAATGGGCGAGCCGGTCGCCTATACAGGCATGACGTGGTCGGGCTTCCGTCCAAGCGACGATGCGTGCGCATACGGCTACCTTGTTCCGGCGAATATGTTCGCAAGCGTCGTGCTTGGCTATTTGGCGGAACTCGCGACAGATGTACTTGGTGACGATCAGCTGGAGACTGACGCCTTGGCGCTGAAGGCCGACATCGATGGCGGCATCGCAGCTCATGGTATCTATAAGCATCCGGTCTACGGCGAAATGTACGCCTACGAAGCAGACGGGAAAGGCAATTACGCGCTGATGGATGACGCGAACGTGCCAAGCTTGCTGTCGATTCCCTATCTCGGCTATGCAGCGAAGGATGATCCGATTTACAAGAACACGCGCCGGTTTATCCTAAGCTCGGACAATCCGTACTATTACGAAGGCATCCGCGCCCGCGGTATCGGAAGCCCGCATACGCCGCCGCGCTATATTTGGCACATCAGCCTCGTGATGCAGGCGCTCACGTCGACGGACGAAGAAGAAGTGGCCGAGCTGGTTCGACTGCTGATCGATACGGACGGCGACACGGGCTTCATGCACGAAGGGTTCGACGTTGATGATCCGAGAAACTTCACGCGTTCGTGGTTCGCATGGGCGAATACGCTGTTCGGCGAGCTCATTCTGAAGCTGATGCAAGAAAACAAGCTGCACAAGATACTTGGATAATGGTTTCCATATTGAATAATTGTTTCCGTGAATGATTAGGGAGGTTAAATAGATGAGCGAGAACGAAACGGTACATGAGGTCGAGAATGGCGTCCATAATTACAGCAGCGAAGCGGAATGGGTGAAGCCGGACAATCCCGTCACGCTGGAGCGGCTCGAATGGTTCAAGGATCAGAAGCTGGCGCTAATGATGCACTGGGGCCCTTATTCCCAGATCGGAATGGTCGAATCGTGGATTTTGAGTGACGATGACGGCGATTGGTCCCGAAACGACGTCGACTGGACGAATGATTATGAACAGATGAAACGGGAGTATTTCGACCTGAATCAGACGTTCAATCCGTTTCGCTTCGAGCCGGAGAAGTGGGCGGAGGCAGCTGCGGACGGCGGCTTCAAATATCTGATCTTCACGACGAAGCATCACGACGGCTTCTGCATGTGGGATACGAAGACGACGGAATACCGCATTACTGGCGAACAAACGCCGTTCCACACGCATAAGTACGCCGATATCGCGAAGAACGTCTTCGACGCATTCCGGGACAAAGGGCTTGCGATTGCTTCGTACTTCTCGAAGGCGGACTGGCATACGCCGTATTATTGGGCGCCAGGCATGGAACGCGGCACGCGTACATGGCGCGGACCGTCGTATAACCCGCAAGAGAATCCGGAGCTGTGGGAGAAGTTCGTCCAGTTTACGCATGATCAGATTATGGAGCTGATGACGCGCTACGGCCGCATCGATGTTCTATGGCTCGATGCGGGTTGGGTACGCGAAGGCGGCCGCGTCAGCCAGGATATCCGACTGGGCGAGGTTGTGGAGCGCGCAAGAGTGACGCAGCCTTGGCTGCTGTCCGCTGACCGCACCGTTGGCGGCGCATACGAGAACTATGTGACGCCGGAGCAGACGATTCCGCATCGTCCGCTGAATGTGCCATGGGAAAGCTGCATCACGATCGGCACCTCGTTCTCGTTCAAATTCGAGGACAAATACAAGTCCGCACGCCAGCTCGTCCACATCTTGATGGAGGTTGTAGCGAAGGGCGGCAACCTGGCGCTTAACGTTGGACCGCAGCCGGACGGACGTCTGCCGGCAGGCGCGCTTAAGAGCATGAAGGATCTGGGCGCATGGATGAAAGTATACGGCGAAGCGGTATACGGCACGCGGATTTGCGCGCCATATTATACAGGTCAATGTGCATTTACGCGCAAGGATGACACGGTATATGCAACGTATCTGTATGCGAGCGAAGATGCGGAACTGTCGGAACAGATCCGCATCCCGTATACGGATACGATCACAGGCATCGAGCTGCTTGCATCGGATGAGCCGATCAGCTATTCGCAAGACGACGAAGGCGTAACGATCCAGCTGCCGGCAAGCGAACTGCAAGGCAAAGCGCCGATTGCGCATGTGTTCCGCATTTCGACGAAATAAACGGTTGGTAATGGATTCAGTTGGAATCATTTCGACAAATCATGTAAAATAGATGTCTTAGATTAGGCACGGGATGATTAGATAAAGGAGGAGGGGTCCACATGAACAGCAGCTGGTTCCGCAAATTGCTTTTATCTTATCTTCCCGTGTTTTTTGTCGTGGTCACGATTCTATTCGTCGTGTTCTTCCAGTCGCTCAATGAGCAGAACCGGAAACAAGCGATTAAAGCGAACGAATTTCTGACGCAGCAGGTCGTTCTATTCACGGACAATTCGCTGAAGACGCTGAACTATCAAGTGCTGCGCGACACGCTTACGGCCGATGAGGTTCGGTTGTTCTTTAATACGGATAACAGCGATGTGTATCGCAACATCCAGGCGACGAAGCTGATGGACGATTGGAAGCTGAACTACGCCATTATCGATTCGGTTTATTTAATTCGGCTGCAAGATAACTTCGTCCTCGGGGACGGTTCGGGAGAAGCCGCTTCATTCGGGGATCGGCCCTTCATTCAGACGTATATCAATCAGAAGGCGACAGCCGGCAAATGGACAGGCAAGCGCAGCTTCAATCCTTATATAACGGCGGCTCCAACCGCGACTGATGTGATTACCCTGGTGCAGGGCTATCCGCACTTCTCGACCGTCAAGAAAGGGTATATCGTCGTCAATGTCAGCTTATCCAAGCTGAAGAAGTCGATTGCGCCGATGTACAATTCGAAGCTGACGTACATGCGAATTACGGATGGTCAAGGCGCTACGCTCATGGCTGACGCCGGGGCGAATGGCGAGAGCAGTGTATTGTCGCACTACATATCCCCTTATACCGGCTGGACGGTCGAGAGCGGGCCATCGGCTGGGGGACTGACTCATATTGCGCTCAATTTCTACAACATCTGGGTCATTATTGCTGTCGTCGCTGTACTGCTTGGCGTGATATGGGTTGTCCATGTAACGCGCCGCAATTATAAACCGATCAGTCAGCTTGTATCCATTATTCGGACAAGCTCTTTAATCAATCCGTATCATGAGCAGTCTGGCAGAAACGAGTTTGGCTTTATTCAAGGCGCGCTGGAGCAGCTGCTGGAAGAAACATCGAAGTCCATGCAGCAGAACCAGAAAACATTCATCATGCGCAAGAAGCACCGGTTCCAGGAAGCGGTTGAAGGACTTGTCCCGATCCGTGAGTCGGAATGGGAGGCAGACTTGCTTGCCCTGCAGGTGAATCCAGCCGGCTCGCAGGCGTTCGTGCTCGTGTTTGAAATCGATCGGTATCAACCGTTTATCGAAGCTTACAACCGCCAGGATCAATCGATTCTGAAATTCGTCGTCTCCAGTGTAACGGGGGAGATGGCCGCGCTTCAGAAGGCGACGGCATGGGCGGAATGGATATCGGACCGTCGCATGTCGGCGATCATCTGGGTGCCGAACGATGTGGATGGCGAAGAGCTTAGCGGCCAGATAGCGGAGCAAATCGTGCAGTGGGTGCACAGCAACTTAAGCTTCACGGTTACGATCGGCGTTCACGGCATGGCCGATAATCTGGAAGAAATCCGCCGCTCCCACGAGTTCGCCGGCAACCTGCTGCAGTACAAGGCGGTGCTCGGCACAGGGCGAGTTCTTCGTTCTACGGAGCTCGAAGGCTCTGAGCTTCGCGTGCATGATTACTTCGGTACCATTCATGCGTTATCGCAGTCGATTCGAATCTCGGACGGCGCTTGGCGGAAGCAAGCGCTTGCGTTATTCGACCAGATGCAAGATTCGATCTCGTCGCGTAAGGAGATTGAGAGCTTCCTGCAGTTCCTCCATCAACAGCTGAATCGGGTATTCCTGGAGCTGTCCAAGGATCATCGCAGCGTATGGAAAGATACGGGCGCAGAGCTGCTCACGCTCGGACGAAACTGGGAGACGTTAGAGGAATTGAAGCAAGGCTGCCTGCACATCTTCGAAGAGATGACGAGCAAGCTGCAGGCGATGAAGGATTCGCAGCGGACGCGTGCCGTTATTAGCGATATTCGTGCTTTTATCGAAGGGAACTATCACAATCCGGAGCTGTCGCTCGATTATCTAAGCGACCAGTTCACCATTCATGCCAAGAACATCAGCAAGCTGTTCAAGGAAGAGTACGGTTATAACTTCGTTGACTTCTTGATTGGGCTGCGGATGGACAAGGCGAAGCAGCTGCTGCTCACTACGGACCAATCCCTTCAGGAAATTAGCACGGAAGTCGGCTACTTTAACTACAATTCCTTCAATCGCGCGTTCAAGAACATTGCCGGTGTCTCGCCAAGCGATTATCGCAAACAGCAGACAGGCTAGCGGCGCTCGTGCAGCAAGCCGTATATGCAATATTCTTCTCGAACCTTGGAGTCAGGCCAGCGGCAGCGGCGGACTTCAAGGTTTTTTCGTTGTTGCAGCAGGCTTCAGCATGCCCCGGCGAAAAACTCGTGCCGTAGAAAAAAGAGGAGTACACATCTTTCGCATGCGCAAAAAGCCAGGTCTGGCGCGGATTTGCGAAAATCGTGATCTTTACAGAATCTTACGAATTGCTGGAGAAGCGAGGAACGGGCTAAGATCGACCTACACAAGAACGATTCTGACTAAAGGGGGTTGCTAAGGTGGCGCAGACATGGAATAGAGTGAAGCAAAGCTGGGAGCTGTATCTCCTCATCCTGCTTCCGGTGCTCTATCTTATTATTTTCAATTATATCCCGATGTTCGGGGTAATCATCGCTTTCAAAGATTTTAACGTCATTAAAGGAATCCTCGGCAGCCCATGGGTGGGCTTCAAACATTTCCACAACCTGTTCCACTCGCCGAACTTTCCGCTCCTCATTAAGAACACGCTGCTAATCAGCTTCTATTCATTAATCGCAGGCTTCCCGGTACCGATCCTGCTGGCGCTTGCACTTAATGAAATACGGACAGGCTTCTTCAAGCGATCCGTTCAAATGATCACTTACGCGCCTCACTTTATTTCGACGGTCGTCATGGTATCGATCATCATCCTGATGCTCTCGCCGCACGTCGGCGTCGTGGACCGCGTCTTCGACTTCCTGGGCTTCTCGAATATCAACTTCATGGGTGAGCCGGGGTTGTTCAAATCCATCTACGTCTGGTCAGGGGTATGGCAGGAGATGGGGTATGCCTCCATTATCTATATCGCGGCACTCGCCAGCGTCGATCCGTCGCTCTATGAAGCGGCACGCATGGACGGAGCTTCCCGGTTCAAGAAGATCATTCATATCGATCTGCCGTCGCTCTTCCCGATTATGGTGACGATGCTCATTCTCAGCTTGGGCAACGTCATGGCGGTCGGCTTCGAGAAAATCTACCTGATGCAAAATCCGCTTAACTTGAGTACATCCGAGGTAATTTCGACTTATGTGTACAAGGTGGGTCTGCTCGGGGCGAACTTCAGCTTCTCGTCTGCAGTGGGATTGTTCAACTCGGTTATCAACCTCGTCCTGCTCGTCGTTGTGAATTCAATTGCGCGCAGAGTTTCCGAAAACAGCTTGTGGTAGAAAGGCGGCCCGACATGATCATTCAACAAAAAATAAGAGAACCGTTCGGGGATCGCGTCCTGCTATACGTGATCTATGCGCTGCTTGCCCTGCTGACACTGACGGTTCTGTATCCTCTGCTTTATATTCTAAGTTCATCGCTCAGCTCGCCTGATGCGGTCGTATCCGGACAGGTGTGGCTGTTCCCCGTGGAATTCTCGATGCGGGCGTACAAGTCCATCTTCCAAAGCTCGCAGCTGATGCTCGGCTTCTACAACAGTCTTGTCTATACGGTAGTCGGTACGTTCATCAACGTATCGTTCACCATATTAATGGCCTACCCGCTCTCGCAGAAGAAGATGGCTGGCCGCAGCTTCTTTATGATTCTCATGATGATTACGATGTTTTTCAGCGGCGGGCTCATACCGACGTACTTATTGGTGAAAAATTTACACATGCTGGATACGCGCTGGGCGTTGTGGCTGCCAGGTGCACTCTCCGTCTTCCAGGTTATCATTGCAAGAACGTTCTTCATGGCTTCTATTCCGCACGAGCTGCAGGAAGCCGCGCAAATTGACGGCTGCCGGGACATTCGTTACCTGTGGAGCGTTGCGCTGCCGCTGTCCAAGCCGATTATCGCGGTTATGACCTTGATGTATGCGGTCGGACACTGGAATGCCTACTTCGATGCGCTCATCTATCTCCGATCGGAGCATCTGTTCCCGCTGCAGTATGTGCTTCGGAACCTGCTCATTCTGAATGCGGCAGATCCGGAGATGCTGGCGAATACGGCGCAAAGCTTGCGGGATAAGGGCTTCGAGCAAGTGCTGAAATATGCGCTCATCGTCGTCGCCTGCGTACCGGTGCTCATTATGTATCCGTTCGTGCAGAAGCATTTTGTAAAAGGGGTTATGATCGGATCCTTGAAGGGTTAAGGGCTGATTTCCATAGCATGCGATTGTGAATTCTGGCTGGAGGTGGGGCGGCAGAGGAATGCGAGCAACGTCGAGCAACAAGGTTTAGTGTCATAGAGTCAGGGGGAACTGTCTGAAGGTAACTTCAAGACAGCTGCAGCAAACGAAGACCATTCATAAGGAGGAACCACTTTTGAAAAAGTCCATCTTGGTATCGTTAATGCTTATACTAATTAGCAGCATCGTGCTGTCCGCTTGCGGCAGCAACAGCGGTGACAACACATCGAATAACACAGAGAAAAGCGGCAATGCCGCAAGCAATTCCTCGAATCAGGCTGAAACGCCTGCCGAGCCTGTAGACATCGGCTTCTTCGCTCCACAAGGTAAAGCACCGCTTGAGGACAACGACTATACGAAGCTGGTTGAACAGAAGTTCAACGTAAAAATCAAATGGGACCTTGCGCCAACGGACGCGCTTGTTGACCGCAGACAGCTGCTGCTTGCGAGCGGCGACTATCCGGAAGTGTTCCTTGAAGGCAAATTCACGACTTCGGATTTGACGACTTACGGCAAGCAAGGCGTTCTTATTCCGCTTAACGATCTGATCGACAAGTACGCGCCGAACATCAAAGCGATGATGGACAAGAAGCCGTACATGAAAGAAGCGATGACAGCGCCGGACGGCAATATCTACGGCATTCCGCGCCTGAACGAATGTTACCACTGTACGTTCTCGCAGAAGTACTGGATGAACCAAGCTTGGCTGGATAAGCTTGGCCTGAAAGTGCCTACAACAACGGATGAGCTGTACAACGTGCTGAAGGCATTCAAGACGCAAGATCCGAACGGCAACGGCAAAGCAGACGAAATTCCGCTTACAGGCGCTCCGAACAAAAGCGTTTGGAACGGTAACATCGATGCGTTCATCATGAACTCCTTTATTTACAACGATAACGACAAGTATTTGACGGTAACGGACGGCAAGGTTGACTTTGCGGCGAACAAACCGCAGTGGAAAGAAGGTCTCGCTTACATGCACAAGCTGTACAGCGAAGGCTTGATCGACAAAGCGGTATTCACGCAGAACGACCAAGCGGTTGGCCAGCTTGGCCAGCGTGAAGGCGACGAAATCGTCGGCTCCATTACAACGGCGCTTGTCAGCTACCTGGTTAAAGCATTTGAAGACAAAGACGAGCGTCAGAAGCACTGGGTAATCGTGCCTCCGCTCAAAGGACCTGAAGGCGTGCAGCTGGCAGGCATGTCGCAAGGCATCAGCGAGTTCCCGATGGCGATTACGAACAAAGCGAGCGAAGAGCAGCAAATCGCGGCAATCAAGATCGCGGATTATGCATACAGCGAAGAAGGCGCATTGTTCAGCGAGTACGGCCAGAAGGAAGGCATTGGCTGGAAGAAAGCTGACGCTGGCGAATTGAATATTTCCGGACAGCCTGCCAAATACAGCTTCTCCAACCTGCAGCCAGTGGACCCGAACGCCGTCCGCAATGACAGCTGGTCGTTGCTTGGACCGAAAGATCTGTCGAAGGAATTCCGTGATCTCTTCGCAACGGCGCAAGATCCGCTTACAGGCGCAGGCTACGAGAAACGTCTTGCTGACGCAACGGCAACTTATGCACCGTTTGCACCGAAGGAAAGCTATCCTTCCGGCACTTACGTGAAACCGGAAGACACAGATACGATTGCGCAGCTCGCGACATCCATTAAGGATTATGTCAACACGAACATGGCGCAATTCATCATCGGCGATAAGGACATTGAGAAGGATTGGGATGGCTACGTGAAAGGCTTCGATGGCCTGAACCTGGCACAATACATCCAAATCTATCAATCCGCTATCGAGAAGAAGTAATCGAGATGGAGTAATACCATAGCTGCAACTAGCAGGAAGTACGCCTATGCGCGTACTTCCTTCTGTCATTATCTTGGGGAGATTGGGGAGAGGATTATGCTGTATAAGGATGCTGCGAGGCTGCCTGCTGAGCGGGTGAAGGATCTGCTGGCGAGGATGACGACGGAGGAGAAGATCGGTCAGCTGACGCAGCCCTTCGGCTGGAAAATGTACGACAAGCAACAAGACGGTACGATTGCGTTCAGTGAAGAGTTCAAGCAGCAGGTTCGAGCGGGAGGGATTGGCTCCCTCTACGGTACGCTTCGCGCGGACCCGTGGACGGAAGTGACGCTTGAGAACGGGCTGTCTCCGGAGGAAGGCGCACGCGCGGTCAACGAAATTCAGCGTTATGCAATTGAGGAATCCCGGTTAGGCATTCCGATTCTGTTCGGGGAAGAATGCTCGCACGGCCATATGGCGATTGGCGCGACGGTATTCCCTGTGCCCTTATTGATCGGAAGCACATGGAACGTGCCGCTCTATGAGGAGATGTGCCGCGCGGTTGCGCTCGAGACGCGCAGCCAAGGCGGCGCGGCGACCTATTCGCCGGTACTCGATGTGGTCCGCGATCCGCGCTGGGGCCGTACCGAGGAATGCTTCGGCGAGGACCCGTATATGATCGGCGAGATGGCGACTGCGGCCGTGAAGGGGCTGCAAGGGGAGCGTCTTGATGGAGAAGCGAGCCTCATTGCGACGCTGAAGCATTTTGTCGCGTATGGCGCTTCGGAAGGCGGACGCAATGCGGGGCCTGCGCATATCGGCAAGCGCGAGCTGCATGAAGTGGACTTGTATCCATTCCGCAAAGGCGTGGAGGCCGGCGCGATGTCGATTATGCCGGCGTACAACGAGATCGACGGCGTGCCATGCACCTCGAACGACGAGCTGCTGAACGGGGTGCTGCGCGAGGAGTGGGGCTTTGACGGGTTCATCATTACGGACTGCGGCGCCATTAATATGCTGGCGTGGGGTCATGATGTCGCCGCCAATGGTGCGGAAGCTTCGGCTATGTCGCTGAAGGCGGGCATCGATATGGAGATGTCCGGCGCGATGTTCGCGGGGCATCTGCAGGAAGCGCTGGACCAAGGCCTGATCACGGAAGCGGACTTGGATAAAGCGGCAGGCCGCGTGCTGGAAGCGAAGTTCAAGCTGGGCTTGTTCGATCGCCCGTATGTTGATCCGGCGATAGCAGCGAAGGTGATTGGCAGCGAGGAACACGCAACGCTAGCACGTGAAATTGCACGCCAAGGGATTGTACTCTTGAAAAATGAGGGAGGCGTGCTTCCGCTCTCGAAATCGGGGTTTGTTAGCGGCAGCGGCAGCGGGAAGGTTGCGGTCATTGGACCCAACGCGGACAACGGTTACAATCAGCTGGGCGATTACACGTCGCCGCAGCCGAAGGAGCACGTCGTTACGCTGCTCGCCGGAATTCGCGAGGCGATTGGCGAGGAGCGCGTATTGTATGCGCCGGGCTGCCGCATTCAAGGCGACTCGCGCGAAGGCTTCGCTTCCGCGATTGCAGCCGCGGAGCAGGCGGATGTGGTCGTGCTCGCGCTAGGCGGGTCCAGCGCGCGCGACTTTGGCGAAGGCACGATCGACCTGCGCACAGGCGCATCGGTTGTATCGGGCCTCGCGATGAGCGAGATGGAGTGCGGGGAAGGCATTGACCGCACGGGCCTGCACTTGATGGGCGTGCAGCTGGAGCTGGCACAGGCCATTCATCAGCTCGGCAAGCGGCTCGTCGTGGTGTACATCAACGGCCGTCCGATCGTGGAGCCGTGGATTGACGAGCACGCCGATGCGATCTTGGAAGCTTGGTATCCGGGGCAAGAGGGCGGCGGCGCGCTGGCTGATATTTTGTTCGGCGATGTGAATCCGTCCGGCAGACTGACGATCTCCGTACCGAAGCATGTCGGTCAGCTTCCGGTGTATTATTACGGTAAGCGCAGCCGTGGCAAGCGCTACTTGGAGATGGACGTGAAGCCGCGGTATCCGTTCGGCTACGGCCTCAGCTACACGACGTTCGAGTATAGCGATTTGACGCTGTCTTCGGAGCAGATCGGAGCTGACGGCGAGGTGGTTGCTATGGCGAACGTGACGAATACGGGCGAGGTCGCAGGCGTTGAGGTTGTTCAGCTCTACGTTGGCGATAAAGTCAGCTCGATCACGCGGCCGGCGAAGGAGTTGAAGGGCTTCACACGTGTTGCTTTGGAGCCGGGAGAGACGAAGGCGATCAGCTTCACGATTGGCCGGGAACAACTGCAAATGCTTGACCGGGACTTGAAGCCAGTCGTGGAGCCTGGGGAATTCGAAATTATGGTTGGACGAAACGCAGAAGACGTAATACGTGCAACGCTTGCCGTTGTACAGGATGAGGTGTAGGAAATGTATCGAATTCATCGTTTTATCCGGAACTTAACGGAACGCCAATGGGCAGAGCGGATGCCGCTCAAGGACTGGGAAATGCGCAAGGTGCGCTATATATTGCCGGGGCAATATGAACCGTTAGATGGCGGTGAAGAGTTTACGGTTGAGCTCAGCGCTGATTTGAAACTCGACGGAAAGCATGGAATTACTTATTTTCTGAAGAAGCAAATTACGATTCCTGCCGAGTGGGAGCATGGAACAGCCGGTTTGACGGTTAACGGCGGCGGGGAAGGGCTGCTGCGCGTGAACGGTGCTTCCTATCAGGGTCTGGACCGCAATCATAATTTTGTACCGTTGTATTTGGACGGTGCAGGCCTTACACCGCTGCTTGAGATCGAGCTGTACGATCCGATTCCGGAGCCGTTCGATCCGCTGAACAATCAAGAGACGAAGGCTCAGCCGATCTCTCAGTATGACATTACGCTTGTTCGTGTGAACAAGCCGGTGCAGAGCTTGCTCCGCACTGTGCAGGCTATGTATGAAACGACGCGTTTGCTGCCCGAGGATTCTTCTGCGCCTGAACGTCAGCAGCTGCTGGACTTGCTGTACGATGCGATGCGAGAGGCTGAGTGCTTGTCGGAAGCGGAGTGGAGCGGCGGCGAGCGACTTGCTGAGATTGAGAACGCGCTGGCTGCGCGTGTGCGCGAGCGGTTCCCAGCGGGGCCGCTGCAAGGGAAGATGCATATGGTTGGGCAATCGCATATCGACATCGCGTGGCTGTGGCCTGTCCGTGAGACGGTGCGCAAAGTAAGCCGCACGTTCTCGACGATGACGTCGCTGATGGAGGAGTATCCGGATTTCGTCTACTCGCAGAGCCAGCCGCTGCTGTATGCCTGGGTGAAGGAGCGGGACCCTGCACTCTATGCGAAAATCAAACGGGCCGTCGCCGAGAATCGCTGGGAGCTCGTCGGCGGGATGTGGATTGAGCCGGACCTGAACATTCCGAGCGGCGAGTCGCTCGTTCGTCAGCTGCTGCACGGACAGCTCTTCTACAGCGAGGAATTCGGCAAGCGCGCGACTATTGAATGGCTGCCGGATACGTTCGGTTATAGCGCATCGCTGCCGCAGCTGCTGAAGCTGGCGGGCATGGACTATTTCATGACGACGAAGCTCAACTGGAACGACACGAACAAGTTCCCGCATGAGCTGTTCCGCTGGGTCGGCATCGACGGAACTGCGATCGTCTCTTACTTGAATCACGGCGTTAATGAGCATACGCGCCCCAAAGATGTGAAGGAGCATTGGGAAGCGTACCGCCAAAAGGATAAACTCGGCGAGCTGATGCTGCTCTACGGTCATGGCGACGGCGGCGGCGGCGTTACGCGCGAGATGGTGGAATTCGTGCACCGCAGCGACCTTATGCCGGGCCTTCCTGTGAGCAATTTCAGCACAGCCGGCGCGTTCTTCGATTCGGTCTCGCAGGTGGCGGAAGAACTGCCGGAGTGGCATGGCGACCTCTACTTGGAGCTGCACCGCGGCACGCTAACGACTCACGGACGGAATAAACGGTATAACCGCAAAGCCGAAGTGTTGTACCGGGATGCTGAAATTTGGAGCACATTCGCGCGGTTGTACGCTGGAGCTTCGGATGACGTAACCGCGGCCGCAGCCGCGGCTGCGGCTGTGAAGTCGCTGGAGAAGGGCTGGAAGCTGATGCTGCTGAACCAGTTCCACGATATCATTCCGGGTACGGCGATTACGGAATCGTATGTGACGTCTGCCGCGGAGTATGAGGAAGTATTCGCAATCGGTAAGCAGGAGCTGAACCGTGCGCTTCGTACGATTGCGGGTCAGGTTGTTGCAGGCGCTGGTGTTGGTGCTGATACTGATGCAGGTGCTGGCGAGGGGACGCCGTATGTCGTGTTTAACAGCCTTGGCTGGGAGCGGGACGAGACGGTTCTGATCGATGGTGACCTGGAACTTGCCGGCATGCGTGCATACGATGAGGCGGGCAATCTGCTCGGCTCAGATTGGATTGCCGGAGCGGAGGGCGTGAAGCCTGCCTTGGCGGTTGCAGTGAAGGGCATCCCGGCTTTCGGTTACAAAACGGTTTGGCTGCGCCTTGCCTCCGAGCAACGTGAAGCTGGAGTTGCCGGTAGCATTGGCGCTCATCGTGAGCAGGATTTGAGCGCGTGGGAAACGCCGCACTACAAGCTGGAGTTTAACGAGCGCGGCGAGATTACTCGTATGTACGATAAAGCGGCGGAACGTGAAGTTTTGCCGGAGGGTTCGAAGGCGAACGAGCTTCAATTCTTCCATGACAGACCGCTGTATTGGGATGCGTGGGATATCGATCCGAAGTACGAGCAGCATCGCGCAGGGGCGGCTGAGCTTGTGGAGCGTAAAGTCATCGTCTCCGGCGAGGCGCTTGATATTCTGCGGTTCGAATGGCGCTTGAACGAATCGCGGATTACGCAGGATCTCGTGCTGTATCACGGGGAGAAGCGGATCGATTTCAAGACGCGCGTGCAGTGGCATGAGGACCATAAGCTGCTGAAGGTCGCGTTCCCGGTTGACGTGCTCGCGACCAAAGCGACGTATGAGATTCCGTTCGGCGCGTTGGAGCGGCCGACACACCGGAATACGAGCTGGGAGCAGGCGCAATACGAGGTGTGCAGCCACCGCTGGGCGGATGTTTCGGAAGGCAGCTATGGCGTCAGCTTGCTCAATGATTGCAAGTACGGCTACGACATTAAGGATAGCGTGCTTCGCCTGTCGCTGCTGCGTGCGCCGAAATGGCCGGATGCGGCAGCTGATCAGGGCGAGCACGAGTTCACGTACTCGCTCCTGCCGCATGCGGGAGATTGGCGCGCGGCAGATGTCGTTCGCCGGGCAGCCGAGCTGAACAGTCCGGCGGTTGCGGTTGCAGCCGGTGCGAGCGCGGCCCGTGCAGGCGGCGGATTGTCGTCGGCTGGTCAAACGCTGCTGCAGCTGGACAGCCGCTCGGTTATCCTCGATACCGTGAAGCAGGAGGAGCGCGGAACGGGTATGATTCTGCGTTTCTACGAGTCGACGGGCAGCCGCGACCGGATTACGCTGCGCCTGCCGGCATCGGCGAAGCGGGCGAGCATCGTCAACCTGCTGGAGGACGAGCTCGAGCCGTGCAGCATCAGCGCGGACGGCACGATCACGTTGTCGTTCAAGCCGTTCGAGATTAAGTCGGTTAAGGTGGAGTAGTTTTTATATGTGAACATGTAAAAGGATGCTGCGATGGCAGCGTCCTTTTACATTTCAGGTTATATTCATTGCGACATAGAAAATGATTATGAGATATGAGCTATTGCATCGATTTGCACCATGAATCCCATATTAGCAGCAGGTGCTATCGTTCTTGCGGGGTAGGGCTCGGAGAAATATTCCTTATAAATATCGTTGAAGGGGTCGAACTCAGCACCTTCACTTAGAAATACAGTTACTTTAACAACATCTGATAATTTCGCCCCAGATGCCTCTAGAATGGCTTTGAGATATGGCTTGGGAATATGGCATGCCACCAGGCTTTTGAGCGTCATTTGTGAAAATCACTTCTTTCATGTTACCCCTCCTATGAAAAAACTGAACTCCTTCAATATTCGGCCTATGGATAAATTTACCTGCTAGCATTTGCGATGATTGGCGGCACAGACCAAGCGAGTGGACTGCTATATGGGAAAAATCCACTCATTTTCGCCGAAAAAGTACAATTTGTCATGCTGTATTGGATTTTTTCTACAAAAAAACTGCTCAGCGCCGATTTTGGCGCCAAACAGCTCAGAATGAGTGGATATCTCCAACATAGGAGCGTGAAAAGCCGATTTTCACGTTTCTATAGTGGAAATATCCAATATAGCCATGAGGTATAGCCATGAGGTATAGCCATGAGCGAATCGCAGGTCGCGAACCGCGAATAGAGGTCTGCTCTTCCAGAGCCCTGTCGCGGGCCTCAGCCGCCTACCGCTTCCGAATCTCAAAAAACTCGCACGCCGCGCGGTCGTGGTACGCCACGTCGCTGACGCTGGATTGGCTGACGACGGTGTTGTCGTCGAAGCGGACAATGACGCCGTCGGAGTCGACGATGTGATCGTCTTTGTAGACGCGAAGCCGGAACTGGCGCTCCATCGCCTCGGTGAAATCTGCATCCGTTACTAGTCTGCGGTACAAAGCCATAGTCGCCCCTCCTTTATTTTATAGTGACCGCTCGAAATGGTATTCCATCTCGCCGTCCATCGCTTCAGGTGTATCGTCCGTCACGCGAAAATCATGCGTATACAGCTGCTCGAAGTCGCCGAAGTCCACTTGCTTGTAGAACTCGAAGCAAGGGAAGCCGACATGGCTGCCTCGAACCGTGGCCTTGCCGTCTTCTTCATGCACGGTAATGTGCACCTCATAATCCATCGTCGGCGCATCCGCCCTAAGCGGGTCTGCCACGCTCGCCTTCATAACGAACGAGCAGGTCATAGCGCCCCATGTTTCACCTTCGACCGTCACGCCATCGATCGGCGCTTTGCCTTGCTTCATCTCGGTCAAGCCGCCTGGCATCGTCTGCCGCAGCGACGTTAAGCCTGTATTCGCGAATGCGAACAGCTTGCGCTTCACGAAATCAACGACGACCTCCTGCTCCACGCGCGAACGTCCCGTATTTACAGTCTCCGGCGAGAACTCGCGCGCATCGCCCGCATATTCGTATGTAATCCCGGTTGCCGGATCTGTTATGGCCGGAAGCCACTGCAGTCCCCCGATAAACACGCTGCCGCGGATTTTAACAATCGTAGCCATCCTGCTCTGCCGCCTCTCCCATCAAGAACATTTGCTTCGCCTATTCTAACATAGAACTATGGCTCACATAAATTCCCGCACATGGTGAAATCCTACTCTTAAATAAAGCCAAGCATGAAAGTGGGGAATCCATAACGATGACGATGCGAAAAAAACG
This sequence comes from Paenibacillus taihuensis, assembly GCF_003386535.1. Classification (GTDB taxonomy): domain Bacteria; phylum Bacillota; class Bacilli; order Paenibacillales; family Paenibacillaceae; genus Paenibacillus_Z; species Paenibacillus_Z taihuensis. The sequence goes on along the minus strand of NZ_QTTN01000010.1, from coordinate 80,665 downwards.
AGCCGTGCTCAGCGCGACCCTGACAGCGATGCTGCTTGCACTACTGCTGACGACCGGTTTATCTGCACATGCAGATGCGAATGAGAATGAGAATGCAACTGTGGCACCAACCGGCGGACCGTACCATTTTGGATTCAAGAAGAGTGTGGGAGGCGCGCTGCCTTCTATTAAGGAGGAAGGTTTCCAGCCGATCCTTGAGCAGCATGGGGCGATCTTTCTAGGGGATACGAAGCAGAAGGAGCTGTATTTGACGTTCGATAACGGTTACGAGAACGGCTATACGCCTCGGATTCTGGATGTGCTGAAGGAGAAGAGCGTGCCGGCGATCTTCTTCGTAACCGGCCATTACGTGAAGGACAAGCCTGAGCTGGTGAAGCGCATGGTAGCGGAGGGACATCTGGTCGGCAACCATTCCTGGAGCCATCCGGATATGAGCGTCATCTCCAGCACCCAGATCAGCACGGAGCTGTCGAAGGTGAAGACCGCTGTCGCTGAGCTGACCGGACAGCAGGAAATGACATATTTGCGCCCGCCAAGAGGGATCTTCAACAGCAGAGTGCTGGCGGTGAGCAAGGAGCAGGGGTATACGAGCGTGTTCTGGTCCGTCGCTTACCGAGACTGGGAGCCGAGTGCGCAGAAGGGCTGGCGTTACGCGTACGACAATGTGATGAAGCAGCTGCACCCCGGCGCGGTCATCCTGCTGCATTCCGTCTCGAAGGACAACACGGAAGCCCTCGGTGCAATAATCGACGCGGCGCGGCAGCAAGGATATACGTTCAAGCCGCTGAATGAGCTGGCGACGAAGAGCTATTAAGACAAGAAAGCCCGGCCCCACAGGGGGGACCGGGCTTTAACTATATCAAGACGAAGACGACCTAGAACCAAACGAACAATGAACGGAACAAGCCGCGCTTGCGTGAAGGCGATCCATTGGATGATGACGCTGCTGTCTCGGCTGCTGCTGCTTGAAGTTCTGCCATCGATGGCTTGCGAGACATTTCGATGGATGTGGCAAGCATATCAACCATGCGGCGCAGTTCATCAAGCTCCTCGCGGTGCTGCAGCACTTGGGCGACGACGACCTCGTCGGCCTTCTGGTCCAGCCTGCGTTCGACATTGCGGAGGCGGGTCTGAAGATCTGTCTGCTCAAGAGTGGCGGCAGCAGCTGCGACTTCTTGTACCGCCTCATTCATTGCTGATGCGGACTCCTGCAGCGCCTGCAGTTTTATGAGCTGCTGGGCATTTTCATTCTCTGGTTCGGGCTGAGGCTGAGGCTCGGGCAGCACGATCTGATCCATCGTTTCGCCGCGTTCCAGCGCTGCTTTAATCAGGCCAAGCATCGCGAGATCCTGCGGTGTGAAGATATAGTGTCCGAAGCGGTCCTTTTGGAAATAGTGCGGGAAATAGGAAGCCCAGCGTTTGACCGTCGTTTGGCTCACGTTCAGCGACTCAGCCGCATCCTTGCTTTTAACAAGTTCCATCATTCCAATCACTCCGTTCAGATGTAGTTTATATCGATATTCGCGGTCCGAAAGCCGGTCCCTGCACGGGTGACAAAGGAAGTGCTCATTCGCTAAACAAAGTGGTTTTGCGCGTGTTATCGCGTTTTCATGCACAGCTGCATAACGAAGAAAGCAGGAGTTCGAAGCATGGCGACGAATAGGGTGAGTGAGGAGTTATAGAAAATAATTCCAAAAAAAACAAGACGAAAGGAGGAGATGCGAATGTTGAATGCAATATTCACTAGAAGCTCTATGCAAGGTCTACACTATAAACAACGGCGGTTGTTTGTATGGAGCTTCAGAAACAGCTTGACCGCCTAGTTTGCAGGATAGACTTTGCTGCCTTAAAGATTATAAATTTTAAGGAGCAGAGCGATATGAAAAAATATAGGAATGCATACGTTATTTTCCCATCGGAATTATTGAAGGAAATACAGAAATATGTAAGCGGCGGAATGGTGTACATACCAGCGCCTGAAGGTACAAGGAAGCAATGGGGAGAGAACTCCGGCGGCAAGCGAATGCTTTCGCTGCGAAACGAAGAGATTCGCTGCCACTTTGCCAGTGGGATGACCATTGATGAGCTCTGTTCACAATACTGTCTCTCCAGTGATAGTATCAAAAAAATCGTCTATAACCGGAGCAAACCGGCAAAAGCCGCATCGGACTAACCATCTGATGGGGCTTTTTTTATTGTCTGAATCCTTCCCGCGGGCTGTCATAAACGGTTCCTAATCGTTTGTTATCTATAATCGGCTAGATCGACCTCGTATACTGATCTTATTCGGGCCGAATAAATGATTGAAAAGCTAAGCCTTTCTTAGCATTAAAGAGGCGCAGGATTAAGCTCCTGCGCCTCTTTGCCTACCGCCTATTTGCTGCTGCTGTTGCTGCTGTTCGAGCCGTCCGCAGTCGCTGCCGCTGCATCATCCGCAGCCGACTGATCCTCGCTGCTCGTGCCAGGTACACTCACGGCCCTGCTGCTGCCGCTGCCGCCCGCAAGTGAGTTGACGTCGATGAACGGCGTCGCGCCGCCTGTTACGCTTGGCAGACGGCCGTCCCACTTATCGACCGCCATCTCCTGCACCTCGATCTGCTTCAGCTGGATGAGCTCCGGCGTTACTTCCTGCTTCTTCAGCTTGAGCGATTCCGCATCCGCTTGCGCCTGCGCAACCTTCTGCTTCGCTTCGATCTGCACGCGCTTCAGGTCGTTCTCGGCTTTCAGCGCTTGCTGCTGCGCGACTTGCTTCGCCTCGATCGACTGGTTGAACGCATCGGAGAACTTGAAGTTCACGATGTTAATATCGGCGACGATCAGGTTGTACTTCGCAAGCCGCGTCGTCAGATGTTCCCTCACTTCGCCTGCCACAATATCACGCTTCGCGATGAGATCCTCCGCCGGATACCTTGCCGTAACCTCCTTCACGATCTCTTGAATCGCCGGATTGACGATGACGCTGTCGAACGATCCGCCAACGTTGTTCATCAGCTTGTAAGCCGCTGCTTTATCTACGGAATAGTTGACCGCGACATGCGTGGACACCGGCTGCAAGTCCTTGGAAGAAGCCGACGTATCCGTCTCTGCTTTCGTTACCTGCACGTTCACTTGGATGATGCTCTGAACGAATGGGATTTTCATATGAATGCCTGGCGACAGTATGTTATCATTCAGTTTGCCGAACGTTTTGTACAGACCGACGTTGCCGTATTGGACAGTGGCAAAGCCGTTAAAAGCGACGATCAGGCCGACGACGATCAGGACAGCAAACCAAATATAAGCTCGAATATTCACTCTGGCTTTCCTCGGATTCGGTTCGACGACTTGCATAAGTGTACCCCTCCACGATCAATTTTTGGTGATACGGGCTGTTATTCATAGGTATGCGTTTGATAAGGATACATACGGGGTTTCCAGGTAAAGGTAACAATAGATTTGAGTGAAGGATGTGTGAAAATGATGGAGCATACGGCACAGGAAGTGGCGGAGTGGATGCTGAAGGAGCTGCAAACGGCGGGGATTCTGCGTCAGGAGCAGGCGGTGGCTTATATTAAAGCGCATTACGGCGAGCGCTTTATTTACGTCAACGAGAACGGCAATGAGTCGATCGACAAAGAAGTGAAGAAAATATTTAAAAAGCTGCACGGCGGGCGCGCAGCTTGGGAGCGTGACGGGTTTTTCTGGGGCTGGGTGTAAGGTTGTAAGGTGTTGGACTGGGGGCGGCGGCTACTCGGTGTTGATCGGATGCTTCAACTGGTCATGGTACAAATCGAAGTACACCGTTCCGTCCGTTCCGCGTACCGCATAACAGACATCATCGAGCGTTAATCCCCGGCGCCGCATCTGCTTATTCAGCCAGTCCATATCAAGTCCGCTGTTCTCCATATTGGTAACGGCGGGCTTGCCGTCCATGATGAGCTCGACGGGGAAGCTGTTTGTGGCAGGTGTCTTCACGCCAAGATCTTTCTTCGTCACCTGCCGGAACTGCGGCTTCTTCAGTACGGAAATCTTGCCGTTCAGTTCGAGCACCGCATACTCGACTTCATTAATGTCGAAAATATCTTTCTCCCGCAGCTCCTGATTGAGCGTATCGAGCGTGAAGCGCAGCTTGCGGAGGTTATGCTCCAGAATCTTGCCGTTCTCCATGACGATGGTCGGCTTGCCTGACACCCACTTGCGCAAATGCCGGCTTCGCAGCGATATGACGGCAATGAGGAAAGCGATTCCGCTGAACGTCAGCAATGCCGTAATCTGATTCCACGACTTCAAGTCGGTGTTGAAGGCCAAATTCGCCGTAATTGCGCCAAGCGTGATGGTAGCGACAAAATCGTGATAAGTTAACTGGGTTAACGTTTGTTTGCCGATTATGCGCGCGATAATCATGATGAGAACGAATGCGGCAATGGATCGGATAATCGTTTCAATCGTAGTATTCATGTGTTTTGAACTCGCCTCGCTGCTAGCAGAATGTTCCACTAGTGTAACCGCGCGATGGAGGTCTTAGACGTTGTAATCGATTTTGCCGTCTGCAAGAATGGTTAGTTTCGCATCGGCGTTGTTATATTCGACGAGTCCGTGTGTAGAATAATACCATGTCTTCTTGTCGACGGCGCCGTTCTCGATGACGAAGATGTTCAGCTCATCGTTATGCCGGCAGAGGTCCTCCGCAATCTGAGCGTCCGCAAGGTCAATGGTCAATTTCCAGCCTTCGCGGTCGCCTGCAGGTACAATAGTAAAGGTCACTTCATGCTTCTTCGAATCAAGAAATAAACGGCCGCCGACAGTGTGGCGAATGTACAAATGGTCCATAATGATCCCTCCTTGACAAGGTCAACTATAGCACACTATCATACTTACATAAAGTAAGTGAATATAAAAAACATAAGCATAGAAGGAGTGCTCCACTCATGATTACGACGTATCCGGCATCATCCCGGTATTCGGGGGACCACGGTTGGCTTCAGTATAATTTTAGTTTTTCGTTCGCGGATTATTACGATCCGAACAACATGAATTTTGGCCCGCTGCGGGTATTTAACGAGGATTATATTCAACCTGGCAAAGGATTCGGCACGCATCCGCACCGCGATATGGAGATCGTGACGGTTGTGATCAGCGGCGAGCTGGCGCATGAAGATAATACGGGCGGCAAGGAGATCCTGCGCGCAGGCGAAGTGCAGCGGATGACGGCGGGAACGGGCATCCTGCATTCCGAGGTCAATTCGTCGAGCACGGAAGTGGCGAACATCATGCAGCTGTGGTTCCTGCCAGAGGCGAAGGGGCTTACGCCTTCTTATGAGCAGAAGGCTTACGATCAGGAGGCGATGGTCAATGCGCTGCTGCCGATCGTGTCGAACCACATCAAGGGTGAGTCGATTGTGACGATCCATCAGGATCTGTCGATCTACCTGTCGAAGCTGGAAGCGGGCAAGACCGTAAACTTCAGCCAAGCACCTGACCGCAAAATCTACCTGTTCGTCTACGAAGGCGACGTTACGCTGAATGGCACGAACCCGCTGAACCGCAGTGACGCAGCGCGCATCACGGAGGTGACGGAGCTTGCGATTACGTCGGCGAACGGCGGAACGTTTATGCTGATTGACTTGCCGGGGATTGGCTGAACTTTAATTCTTGGTTCAAAGGTACAGACCCTCATCATTTGGAGGAGCTGTACCTTTTTCTATTACTCCTGGAGGAATAAGAAATATCCGTCTGATTTCTTCAATATCAGCTTTTCTTCTGATTCTTCATTGGGTATGGAATAAACGTTCCGTTTTTGATTGGTCCACGTGGTCACGAATCCTATTTTATTTCCTACATCGCCGACTCTCAGCAGCGAAACGGCCGGGATTTTGGCTGAGAGTGGGATTATCCGATTCGCAGCACGCAAATCCCGCGCGCCGAGCACAAATCGAGGCGCAAGAGCTCCAAATCGGCACTCTCGGCACCGAAATCGCGCGAAAAATTGCTGATAGATGCAATACCGCTCACGGCGGAAATGGCGAAAGTAGCTGTTTGGTGACTACATGCGGGGAAAATGGTGGTGGAGCGAAAAAGAAGCTGGTTTGGTGGACTACATTAGTGGAATTTAGGTGGTTTGGTGGACTACAATTAGTGGAATTTCGGCGGAAATGGCGAAAGTAGCTGGTTTGGTGGACTATATGTGGGGAAAATGGTGGTCGAGCGAGAAAGAAGCTGGTTGGTGGACTACATGCGCTGGAAAAGCGGCGAAACCTAGCAAAGAAGAGCCTCCAGGTATCTACATTAGCGGAAAAGTGACGAATCTGAGCAAAGAAGGCCCTCCAGGTATCTACATTGGCGGAAAAGCGGCGAATCCGAGCGAAGAAGGGCTTCCAGGTATCTACATTAGCGGAAATGCGTCGGGAATGGCGAAAGAAGCTGGTTTGGCGGGCTGCATTAGCAGAAATGCGCCGAAACCGCGCGAAAAAGAAACTGAGAGACCCAATACGGGTCTCTCGGTTTCCTCTCCTCAAACCCGGCAAATCTCCTTCGGGCATTTCTCGCAGAAGCATAGACTGCGCAAATACTCGAGATTCTCGATGACCAGGTAGCCTTTGTCATTAGATATGATCTGGTCCTTCTTCAAATCACTTAACATCCGATTGACGCTCTCGCGCGTGGTTCCGATCATGTCGCCGAGCTCCGTGTTCGTCAGCTTCCTAGTGATTTTAATATGTCCTTCCGACGACTCCACGCCATACGTGTTGACAAGCCGAATGAGCAGCGAGCAGAGCGCGCCGGTCTTCCCGAACAGAATGAGATCGCGCATCCGGGTCTGCGTCATCCGGTGCATGAGCCCCATCCACTTCATAAACTCCACGGCAAATTCGCCATGCTGCGATAGCTGTGCCTCCAGCGCTTTGCGCGGAATCATGCCAACCACGGCATCCTCGATTACCTCTGCGCCGAACGAATGCGCCGATTCGTGGAACGGATCGACCTGGCCGAACAGATCCCCCTGCTGATGCAAGTAGATGGTCAGCTGTCTCCCGTCATCGGTTGCTTTCGTAATCCGTACGCTGCCGTGAACGAGAAAATAAAGCTTGTCGGCCGGATCGCCTTCCCTGTATATAAACGAGCCTGCACTAAGCTTGCACTCTTGCATGACGTTCTTCAATCTGGATAACTGCACGGCGGAGAAGCATGCCGTGTTTGGCGTTCCAACGTGCTGTCCGTTTGCCAAGCTCAGCCCTCCCGTAAACACTTTGCCTACATCATAACTCAGAATGCGCCCTAGTGATGTGATGAAAGTCACACCAATCGGAACATTTTCACCCATGTTGATAAATAGTCGAAAAGACTTGAACGATGTTTGACCGCGGCGGAGAATGTGACGGGAATCACACGTTCTAGGGCGAGGAAGCGATTAAGATGATGCCAGATTAAGTAGCAGCGCAATGTAGCACAAAGGAGTTGACAGCATATGATTCAGAATAAGCAGGGGAAGGGACTAATCCGGTTAGGGTGGCTGACCGTCCTTGTCGTCTATATCGTGAATCTATCCGGGTTCGTCGATACGTTGACCGGTTCGGTTACCGGCTGCGGGAAGAGCTGGCCGCTATGTAACGGGTCGATCGCACCGTGGACCTGGGATATCCATGCTTGGATTGAGTTCACTCATCGCGCGCTCGTTTTCTCCATGACGGTGATGGTAATTGCCCTTGCTCGTGTGACGAACATCACTGCATCCTTGGGCACGATCTGCTTTAATAAAGGTGTGTATGTAACAGATCAATCCGCCCTGGAAGGAGACTGAAGATGCAAACAATTACTTGCGAGCATTGCGGGAAAGTAAACGGTCATGGCGAGGTCGGTCGGAGCTGGATCTGCGAGGACTGCAGAGTAGATGAACGCGGCTTCGTTTCGCCGGAAGAGCCTGCGGAAGAAGAACAGACCCCCCCGCCTGTTAGTGAATAGCCATCTATAAATCTTGTATGAGGGACTGCCTATCAGGCAGTTCCTTTTTCGATTTTCTCTAGTTCCCTAGAACCAGATTTTTGGTATAAAATAGAGAAATATGCGAGTTGCGATTAAGGAGCTGCGGGGATGAAAATCAAATCAGGGATGATCGCCCAAACGATCCAGAGGTTCGGAGAGGACAAGGAAGAATACACGAAGGTGCTGTTCCTGGTCCTCTATTTATTTGCCATCACTTCGGCTTCGACGATTGGGCGAACGGCAGCCGATGCGCTGTTCCTGTCCCACTTTGGCGCCTCGCAGCTGTCGTTTATGTATGTGCCGCAAGCGGCAGCGCTTATTCTGATCGGCTTTCTTTTTCAACGAATTAGTCCGCGGTTTCGGCTGGACCAGCTCATTTATGTGCTGATTCCGCTCCTTTCATCGCTCGTGCTTCTCTCGAGGCTCGGTGTGGGGCTCGATTTCAAATGGGTGTATCCGGTCATCTACGTCGGTTATGACGTGTTTAACTTCCTGATGGTCGTCTGCTTCTGGCAGTTTGCGACCTCGGTGCTGGATCAGCGTAAAGTAAAACGAACGATTGGCCTCGTCGGCAGCGGCGGCTTGATCGGCAGCATCGTCAGCGGTTTCGGGCTGAAGGCCGTCGCTCCGCTCGTGGGCACGTCGAACCTTATTTTCTTCTATGCGGGCATGCAGCTTATTGCGCTTGTAGCGGTTATTCAATTGAGACGGCGCTCGGATGCGAGCGTATTCGCGGTTCGCAAGCAGAATCAGCAGGCTGGCTCATCATCGAGGAAGAAGCAGGCGGCCAAAGAAAGCAAGGGCGGCATGTTCCACAACGTACCGCATCTGAAGTACGTCGCAATCATGTCGGCGGCGCTCGTCATCACGCTGACGCTGATCGATTATCAGTTCAAAGTCATCCTGAAGAGTACGCTGCCCTCTGATGCCCTCGCCGGCTTCATGGGTAGCTTCTACGGTTTCTCCGGCTTGCTCGCCCTGTTCGTTCAGTTGTTCATCGCTGGCAAGCTGTTGACGCGATTCGGCGTTATGGCGGCGATTCTAGTGTTCCCGATCGCCCTGTTCACAGGCAGTCTCGGCGTCCTGCTCATGCCGGTGCTGGCTATGGTCGTCATCGTGAAGGGCAGCGACAAGGTGCTTGGCGATACGATCAACTCCTCCGTCAATCAGCTCATCATGTTCCCGGTTCCGCCGGAGTGGCGTAATCAGGCGAAGAGCTTCCTCGACGGCATCGTCCGCAACGGCGCTAAAGGCGTAGCGGCGATCAGCCTTATCGGGCTTTCGCAGCTGCTCACGACGCAGCAGTTCAGCTATGTTATTCTGGCTCTGCTGTGCGTCTGTATTTTTGCAGCGGTGAAGGTCAAAGGCGCTTACTTGAAGGCGCTTCTGTCCACGTTGAAGACGAGAGGGCATGATCTGCAGGAAGGTCAGCTCGACCTGATGGACCCAGCTAGCCTTGCTGTATTAACCGGGACGCTGACGCATCCCGATAAGGCACAGGTGCTGTATGCGCTGAAGATTTTGCAAGAGGTAGACGGGTTTGACCTGATGCCGCATATGGAAGGACTGCTGCAGCATCCGGCGCAAGAAGTGCGCGTGGAGGCCCTTCGGTATATGGAGCGGGTTCGTCCGGCAGGGCAAGAGGAGACGCTCCTTGCACAGATTCAGCAGGAGGGCTCTAGCCACGTTAAGGCAAGTGCGGTGTTGGCGCTGTCTGCGTATGCGAAGGAAGAGTACCTGGACGAGATTACAGAACGGCTCACTGCCGAGGATATGGATTTGAAGTCCGCCGCGATTGCGGGCTTAATTAAGTACTATGGCATTGATGGAATGTTCCGCGCCGTCGGTACATTGAAGCAGCTTATGGAAAGCTCGCACGAAGACGAACGGATGAAGATGGCGATTCTGTTCGGGCAGATTGGGATCCGCGAATTCTACAAGCCGCTCATTCCTCTGCTCAAGGATGATTCGCCGCAGGTTCGCAAATATGCGGTGCAGTCGGCTGCGATGCTAGGCGTGGCGGAACTTGTGCCGCACATCGTGCCGCTGCTGCAGCATAACGAGACGAGAGAGCCGGCGGTTGAAGCGCTCGCCGCATATGAAGAGAAGACGATTTTGCCGCTGCTAGTGCTGTATTTCGAGCAGGATGCCGTCGTGCTATATTTGCCGAAAGTATTCGAGCGCATCGGCGGCCAAGCGGCATTCGACGTATTGGTGGAGCGGTATCCGGCATCCAGCTTCGATCTCCGGGACAAGCTGCTTGAGGCGATGGCGCGCATGCGCAAAGGAATCTCGTTCATCGATTCGAAGCGGATGGAGATGCATATCTATCTGGAGCTTGATCTGTACTGGAAGTTTACCGCGTATCAGCGGGATATCGGCGCAGTGGATGGTTATCGTGAAGTTGCCGAGACTATTGAGCAGTCGCGTTTTGCGATGAACAAACGGATCTTCCAGCTGCTCGGCTTTATTTACGATGCAAGCACGATTAGCGCTGTTTATGTGAATTGGACCGAAGGTCAGGCGCGTCAGCAGGCGAATGCGGCGGAAGTTATCGATCAGCTCGTCCAGGGAAACCTGCGGATGGAGCTGGCGAAGCTGATGGCTGCACCGCAGAGTATTGCTGCGGGGAGCGCGGCTGGCTCTGGCGCGGGAGCTGCTCGGGAGCAGGCGGTGCTTCCGAATTTGGCATGGCTGTACGATCAAGGCGATGAGTGGCTGTGCCAAGTTATTCAGTTTGCCGCTGCTAGACGCGGTAAGCGGATTGCCGACGGAGCTATATCAGTTGGTGCCGGAGCAGGGGAGTCTGGGGCTTCGGCGGCGCAGGTGGACGAAGTGTGGCTTGGCGATCAGATGGAGCGTATCTCCATGCTGAAGTCGGTTTCGCTGTTTGAAGGGCTGACAGGCAGAGAGCTGGCGGCATTCGCGCTGCGGATGGAGCAGCTTGTCTATCCGAAGGGCAGCACGGTGTTCAGTCAGGGCGATCCTGGCGATGCGTTATATATTATCCGCAGCGGCAGAACTGCTGTGTACCAAGGCAATGACAAGGTAAACGAGCGCGTCGCGGGCGAGACGTTCGGGCAGACCGCCATTCTTACGCATCGGATGCGCACGGCGACGGTTGTGGCCGAGGAGGAGCTCGTGCTCTTGCGGCTGGATTCGGCAGCCTTCTATGATGTCATGTTCGACCGCACCGGCATCGCGCTTGAGATGATGCGGCTGCTCTCGCGGCGGCTGCGCTCGAAGCTCGCGCGCACGGCGGCTGCTCCGGCGACGACTGCGGAGCAGGAAGTGGCAGTCTCGGTAGAGGCGGCGGATGAGGAAACGGCGAATGCGCATCTGATGCAGAGCGAGACGATTTTGCGGCGGGTGCTCATCTTGCAGAAGATCGAGCTCTTCGCGCGTCTATCGCAGGAGGATGTCATCAAGCTTGCGCAAGTTGTGGAAGAAGTGGAATATGCACCTGGCGAATCGGTGTGCCGGGTTGATGATTACGGCGATACGTTGTACGGTATCATAGAGGGAAGCATTCGTATTCATAAAGGCAGCGAGACGTTCGCGACACTTGGCGAGGGCGAGTATTTCGGCGAGATGGCAGTTATCGACAGCGGACTTCGTTCGGCAGACTGTACGGCGATTGACCGGACGGTCGTGCTTCAGCTGCACCGCGATCAAGTCTTTGCGTTATGCTTCCAAAATATCGACGTACTGAGAAGCATGATGCAAGTGCTTGCGGACCGTCTGCGGGGCATGCTGTAAGCTAAGCTGGCTTGACGTGCTGCGGCGGGTCACGTCTTGAAGGGATGGAATTATTTTTACGATGAAAAGGTTAATGCAAATGGTTGTACTGGTGTTCGGCCTCGCGGTGCTGCTCGCTGCGTGCGGAGGCAAGAGCGAGACGCCTTTGTCGGTAAGCGATAAGGTGAGCTCGACCGATCTGAGCGCAGAGCAGGGCGGAGACGTGGAACTCGGCATGACCGAGAAAGAGCTTGTCGACAAGCTGGGCAAGCCGGAGCGGACCATGAACGATGGCGGCCGGACGTTCCTGTTCATGTACGAAGACTATCAGTACACGACGATGGACAGCAAGGTCATCGGGTACTCGATCGGGCCGGAGGTCGCGACTGCCAAGGGGCTGAGGCTCGGCGATACGAAGGAACAAGTGCTGAAGCAGTACGGCGACGAGTACTACACGCTCGGCGATTCGATCGGCTATATCGATAAGACGAAGCGGTTGTCGCTGGATTTTAAGCTGAAGGATGACAAAGTGGTTGCGATTAATTTGACGTCGCTTGCGCTGTACGAATAGAAGTGAGTAAAGCCCATTCCTGGATGCTGATGTCCGGGGATGGGCTTTTTGTTATTGAACGGCAAGTCCTTGAGCGTCTGACGGTCCGTTCACCTCGTTAATCGTGTATACTATTAACTAAATTCTGTCAAATCGGCAGGCTGGACGATAGGAGTGATCGTATGGAAGACAATTTTAGCAAGCAAATGGCGTTTCTGATTGAGATCGACAAGCTGAAGCGAGTGGAGCGCAGAGCAAAGATTATGAGCGGTGATCGGCTTGAAAATGACGCTGAGCATACATGGCATCTCGCTATGATGGCGCTGGTGCTGCAGGGGCATGCCAATGCGGAGGTCGATCTGCTGAAGGTGCTGCGGATGCTGCTCGTTCATGATTTGGTCGAAATCGACGCTGGCGATACGTTTGCCTATGATACGAAGGGCAATGAGGATAAGTTCGAGCGGGAAATGAATGCGGCTAAGCGGATCTTTGGGCTGCTACCGGAGGAACAGGCGGCGGAGCTGAAGGAACTGTGGCTGGAGTTTGAGCGTAAAGAGAGTCAAGAAGCCAAATTTGCCAGTGCGCTCGATCGGCTGCAGCCACTCATTCACAATCATCATAATCATGGGGATACGTGGCAGAAATATGGGATTACGAGCGGTCAGGTGTTAAGCCGAAATCGGGAGATTGCGGATGCCTCGGATAGACTGTGGGAGTATGCGCAGGAGTTGGTGCAGAAGTCGGTAGATCAGGGGTTTTTGCAGGAGTAGTAAAAGATTGCTTGGGGGACTGGGGGAAGTCGCGATGCATCTGAAGCCGCACAAAACAATCGGTCTGCTTGTTGTGCTATTCGCAGTGCAATTCACGCTGGCTGTCATTCGGTTGGTGACCATGGATCATCAGATGATGCCGGCGATATTTGGCTTTATCTTTTTTCTCGCTTGCCTTGTCTTGTTTGGGCTGCTCGTTGTGCTGCTGATCGATCTGTTGACCGAAGCGAGGCGAACGATTCGAGGCCGGATCGTGAAGAAGGAAGGCCGGATCATTCACGTGCTGCGGGACGACGGTAAGTTGAAGCCTTACAAAATCATTGTGCCTGATGTACTGGAGAAGCTCCATGCCGATCATAGAGTCGAGATCGTGTGCACGAATTTGGCGAACATTCCGAGTCGGATCACGGTTGTTGAGTGAGAGTCGGGAAATCCGACACTCGTGCATGAAAGTGGCGATTCGCGCTGCTGAGAGTCGAGAAAACCGACTCTCGGAGGTGCGAAGCCGGGGATTTGCATGGTTTGAGGTGCTGAGAGTCGGGAAATCCGACTCTCAGTTCGAGATTTGGGCGATTTCTGCGCTGAGAGACGGAAAATCCGACTCTCAGTATGCGGATCGAGCTCAGGCGGTGAAGATTCAGTGTGTGAGAGAGGGAAAAACCGACTCTCAGTAAGCGGAATGAGCGGCAGCGCGCGGATTTAGCTCCCCAGAGAGGCAAAACCCGCTCTCAGGCGAGAAAACAGGCGAATCGCCCGCCGAGAGAGGGAAAAGCCGCTCTCGATAAGTATAATGGCGGCTGCGAGGCAGGCCTTCCGAAGCAACAAAGCTGAGAGAACAAGTACGTTCTCTCATCCGTTCACGGACCAGCTCACCGCGCGAAAATAACGCCGAGAGAACAAATACGCGCTCTCAACGCCAAAACTAACCAAAAACAAAGACGAGAGAACAAATGCGTTCTCTCGTCCTTTCCCAGCCCCGCATCCGCTCAAAAAAGAAGCCGAGGAATCCCCAACGGGCCCTCGGCTTCTTTTCACATTCCCTCATCCCTGGCGCCAAGCGCGCTCGCTCTTACCCCATGTCCACATAAAGCGGACCATACGTCACTTCGCTGCCGCCGGAAACGAGGCGCAGCTCCAGCGTGTCGCCATCGGCGAGCGGGCCGACGCCGGCCGGCGTGCCGGTGTAGATGATGTCACCGGCGCCAAGGCCCATGTTCGAGCCGATGAAGTCGATCAGCTGCTGCAGCGGGAAGATCATATCCTTCGGGCAGCCCTGCTGCACCGTCTCATCATTCTTAATGAGGCTGAAGTTTAATGCCTCGAACTCATCCGCTCCTCTAAATTCCGTGAACGCCGTCAGCACCGCGGAGCCGACGAAACCTTTTGCAAGCAGCCACGGGTGACGCTTCTCCTTCAGCTTCGACTGCACATCGCGCGCCGTCAGGTCGATGCCGAGGGCGATGCCGTCGATCAGCTCGTCCACCTTCATGCCTGGGCGGTAGCTCGCACCTATGCGCACAACGACCTCCACCTCATAATGAATCTCGCCGATCGAGCTTGGCAGCGCAAGCTTTCCTGTCGCCGGATGCAGCGCATGCGTTGGCTTCGAGAAGATCATCGGCTCCTCCGGCACATCATTGCCAAGCTCCTTGGCATGAAGGGCATAATTGCGTCCTACACAATAAATATTACGTATCGAATCCATAGACGGCATTTCCAATTCCCTCCATTTCGGTTGAAAAATTATAGTTTTATCATAGCACGAGCGACATTTTTCTACATGCTGATCTTGAAAACACAAACCCTAGTCCCTAATTTCACGCATTGTTGGTAAAGCCTAAGTGCATGATAATAAGCGTATACCAACCCGAGGGGGATTAGAGAAATGGCTAACAAAGCATTAAAAACAACAGCAGTCGCAGTTACTGCGGCAGCATTGCTTCTTGGCGCAACAGCTTGCGGAAGCAAAAACGATAATACCAACAATTCTGCAAACAACTCGGCTAATACAGGTACGAACGCTGGTACAAACCAACCAGCTGCTGAGAATGTAACAATCACGTTCCAAAACATTTACCCAGACCCTGAGACACCTTCGTACAAAATGCTTCACACGATTGTTGACCAATATCAGAAGGACCACCCGAACGTTAAGATCGAGCTGGACTCCCTGAACACGGACCAACAAAAACTGAAGCTGAAGACACAAGCAGCTTCCAAAGAAGTACCGGACATCACAATCGTGAACCCGTCCGCACAAATGAAGCCGTATGTTGACGCTGGCCTGCTTGCACCGCTGAACGACATGCTCGATCAGAACGGCCTGAAAGATACATTCCAAAAAGGTCTGCTTGACTCCTACAGCTTCGACAACAACGTATACGCATTGCCAGACGGCAACAACATCGAAGTTGTTTACTACAACAAAGACTTGTTCACACAAGCGGGCATCTCGGCTCCACCAACAACGTTCGAAGATCTCGTAGCTGATGTTAAAGCGCTCAAAGCGAAGAACATCACGCCAATCGCGATCGGCGAGAAAGACTCCTGGACAGGTTCGTTCTTGTTCATGAACGTTCTTCTTCGCACAAACGGCGGCCCTGGCTTCCTGCAAGACGTTCTTGATGGCAAGAAAACATTTAAAGATCCAGCATTCACGGGCGCTGTTTCGAGCTTCCAAGATCTGATCCAAGCAAAAGCATTCCCGGACGGCGCAACTTCCCTTGACTACAACACTGGCGGTAACCTCTTCAAAACAGGTAAAGCAGCCATGTACATCATGGGTACTTGGGAAACTGGCGCAATCGACGCTTCTTCTGTAGCTGGTAAAGTTGGCGTCTTCAAGTTCCCTACAGTTAAAGGCAAAGGCGATCCAGACCAATACATGCTTGCTCCAGGTTCCGCTTTCGCGATCTCCGCGAACAGCAAGCACCTGAAAGAAACGAAAGACTTCTTGAACTACTTCATGACAGAAATGCCTAAGAAGCAGTTCGAACTGAAAAACGCAGTAGGCAGCGGTCAAATCATGACTGGCGACTTCAAAGCAGCTGGTTACTCCGACCTTGCAATCGCAGTACTTGACCTGTTCAAGAACGTTAAAGGCGGCGACCTTGCATTCGATAACACAATGAAGCCAGCAATCGCACAAGCTCACCTTAGCAGCATCCAAAACATGTTCGTTCAAAAGGTTGACCCTGCGAACGTTGCAAACGAGCACCAATCGGCATACGACTCGAACAAGTAAGCTCTAAAATATGGATAAGTCGTTTGCGGGTGGAGGCACTAGCTGATCTCCATCCGCATTCGACTTTCTTTACAATCATTAACGACTCAGGAGGCAACCCACGTGAATGTTTTAAAAGTCCCGGCCCGTACAATTGCAGTTTTCGTCCTGCCGTGTCTGATTCTCTACATCGGCCTCGTGTTCGTACCAATCCTCGTGGCTGTTTATGACAGCTTGCTGGACTGGGATAGCATCAATAAGGCGAAATTTATCGGGCTCGATAATTTTAAAACGATGCTGTTCCACGACACCAACTTCTGGCCTTCGGTGCGTCACACGCTTGGTTACGCAGTATTCTCTATGTTGGAAATCCCGGTCTGTTTGTTCGTAGCAGCACTGATGAACCGCTATGTTCGTAAAGCAAACACCCTTGTTTCGATTTACTTTGTTCCTGTTATTCTCTCGGTCGTAATCATCGGCCAACTTTGGAAAACGATCTACAACCCGGCTGACATGGGCGGTATGCTCAACGGCATTCTGAATTCGCTTGGACTTGAAAGCTGGACACGCAGCTGGCTGACAGAGCCGAAGATTGCGATGTACTGCTTGTACTTTGTATCCCTATGGCAATATTTCGGCTATCACTTGCTTATTCAATACACAGGCGTGCAGAACATTCCGACGGAAGTGTATGAAGCAGCCAAGATCGATGGCGCAGAAGGCTTCAAAGCCGACTGGTACATTACTTACCCAATGGTTATCCCGATCTTCAAAATCTCGATCGTCCTCGCGTTCATCGGCTCCCTGCAGGCGTTTGATCTGGTATGGGTTATGACTGGCGGCGGCCCTGCACACGCGACAGATACGATCTCTACACATATGTACACCCAGTCGTTCCTATCCTTGAAGTACGGATACGGAAGCGCACTAGCGACATCACTCGTGTTCATCTGTTTGGTATTCACGGTATTCATCAATTTCGTCTTCAAAAAAGTCGAAGCAAAGTACACCTAAGAGGGGAGAACAATAGATCATGGCAAGTTTTAAAAAAGGGCTCGTGTATCTGCTTCTCTCGATCCTTGTCATTACGCAAATTTACCCATTGTTTTGGCTAGTGATGTACTCGCTCAAAACGAACGAGGAAATTCTCGGCTCGAACTTCTTCTCGCTGCCGAGCTCGCCGCAATGGGCTAACTATAAAGCCGCATATAAGGGCGGACATTACTTGCAATACCTCGGCAACAGCGTGCTTGTAACAACGGTTACCCTGTTGTGCGTAATCGTACTGAGCGCGATGGTCGCTTATGCGATTTCCCGGTTCAAATGGAAGCTTGGCGGAGTTGTTACGCTCGTGTTCTTGCTCGGTATGATGATTCCGATGCAAGCAACGTTGCTGCCACTCATGGTTATGTTTAAACACATGCACATCTTGAACACGCGCTGGTCGCTTATTCTGCCTTACATCACGTTCTCCACGCCGATTGCCGTCTTTATCCTAAGCGGATTCATGCGCGGCATCCCAGCGGAGATCGAAGAGTCGGCGTTCATGGATGGCGCAAGCGTATACCGGATCTTCCGCAGCATCATTCTGCCGATCTCGGTACCGCCGATTATGACTGTATGTATCCTGACGTTCATTACGATCTGGAACGAGTACATCATGGCAGCGACATTTATATCCAAAGAATCATTGAAAACTCTTCCTTTCGGTGTATATACTTTTGTCAGCCAATACAACGTTAACTATGGCGCAATTGGTGCTTTCCTTATCCTCGGCGCATTGCCGGTACTGCTTGTATACTTCGTCCTTTCGGAGCGTATTACGAAGGGTATGGTTGCAGGTGCAGTTAAAGGATAATCGGGGAGCCCGGAGGAAAGGGCGATCGCGAACGTGTCACGGGGATTACATTCCATTCAGTACCGGCTGTTCGTGCTGTTTCTCATCAGCATGTCAGCCATCGTACTGATTGTCAGCATCTTGTATTACAACCGGACAACGGTGCAGTTCCAAGAGAAGGTTAGCGGCCTGTCCAAACAGAACGTCTCGCAGACGGCAGGCCTGTTTGATCTTCTTCTCAAAGGCTATGACAGCATGTCCAAGTCTGTCATCGGCAACAATGATTTTTCCCGAATTATGAGTACGCCATCAGTCGACAGCCCTGCTGTCGATTATTTTAATGAGCAGGCGATTACGAATATTCTCGGTGCAGTCTTCCTCTCGCAGGAAGATCTGATCGGCATTCATGTCCTGACGGATAAAGGGAAAGTATACAATTACGGCAATTATGCGAATGTGATCGACCCGGAGTACACCAAATCGCACTGGTACGAAGAAATTCGGCAATCCAGCGGCAGTATGGTTTGGCTCGGGGTTTATAAGCATTCTATTATTGATCAGAATGAGAACCGCTCCGTGTTTGCATTTGGGCGGCCGATCTACGATCTGAATAATCACCGGCAAGTCGGCATCGTGCTCTTCGAGACGAGCTCCAAGGCGATCATTAGTGCGATGGAGAACCTGAAGCTTGGCGTACATAGCGAGGTTTACTTGATGTCGAGCAGCGGTGAGGTCATCTCATCGACGTCCCAAACCTGGGACGAAGGGAAGCTGTCCGAGCTGCCAAAACCGAAGAGCGGCTTACCCGTCGTTGTCGAAAATGACGGGAATCTCGTTGTGGCGTCGCAGCTGCCTTTTGCCGAATGGACCGTGCTTAGCGTGACGCCGGAGCGTGACCTTAACGTGGAGCTGATTGAGACGCAGCGTTTTCTCATCTATGTTGGCGCCGCGCTTGTTCTCGTTGCGATTCTCATTGCGACCATATTCTCTCGGACGATCTCCTCGCCGCTGAAACGGCTTATCTCTGAGATGAAACAGGTTGAGATCGGTAACTTCCGCGGCTCGCTTAATGTGACGTCCTATCAGGAGATTAATATCCTCGTCGCCTCGTTTAATCAGATGGTGAATCAGATCGCCGAGCTGATCGAGCGGGTGAAGATTTCATCGGTCAGCGAGAAGAACGCGGAGCTGCAAGCGCTGCAATCGCAGGTCAATCCGCATTTTCTATATAACACGCTCGATATGATTTATTGGATGCTCGACGAGAAGGGGCATGACCGACTCGGGGAAGTGGTGTTGTCATTGTCCCGGCTGTTCCGCTACAGCAGCCATTGGGATCAAGGCGTAGCCGTCAGTTTGCGAGAGGAAATCGAGCAGACGGAGCATTATTTGACCATCATTGTGACACGTCTCGAGGGGCGGCTCACCGTGGATATCGACGTCGATGATACGCAGATGAATGTGCCGCTGCCGAAGATGACGCTGCAGCCTGTCATTGAGAATGCGGTAAAGTACGGCCTGGAGCCGCTGATTGACCGGGAAGGGAAGCTGCGGCTCTTTATTGAAGCAGAGGACCGGAAGCTGCACATTATGGTGCAGGATAACGGTATTGGCATCGATGCTGACAAGTTAGCACGGATTAATACATTACTAGATAAGCCTGAGGAAGCAGCGACAGATGAGGAAGGACTGGAAGCAGTTCGGCGTGAAGGCGGCATTGGGCTCGTCAATTTGCAGCGGCGTATTCGCCATATGTATGGTGAAGCATACGGGCTTGAGCTGCGGAGCGAACCGGATGTAGGAACCACGGTAATTATTACTGTTCCTTGTCAGTAGAGGTTTGCGATCGAAGGCAGGAAGGAGGAGCTGCATATGGCAGTGAGTATCCTCATTACGGATGACGAGAGCGTCATTCGTGAAGGTGTGAAACGAACCATTAAGCGGGCATTCCCGGCATATGAAGTCCATTTGGCCGCTTCTGCGGAGGAAGCGGTGCACGTTTTGGAAAGCCAGCAGATTGATATCGTGCTGACTGATATTTTGATGCCGGGTATTGATGGTTTAGAATTTATGAAGATGTCCCGCCGGAAGTATCCGCACGTGAAGTGGGTCGTCATCTCGGCGCACTCGGAGTTTTCCTATGCGCAGAAGGCGGTGCGTCTAGGTGCACGCGATTATTTGCTGAAGCCAATCGGCAAGCAGCGGCTAGAGGAATTGATTGATCAGCTAGCCGAAGAGGCAAGGGAAGAGACGGCCTCCACGAAGGAGGGCGAGCTCTTGAAGACGAACCTGAAATACTTGCGCGAAGCGGTGTTTCAGCGTTTGGCGTCCGGTCTTGCGCTTGGCAACCTCGACATTGCGCCGCTTATCGAGCGTTATCCGGAGTTCCGCCTCGTAATGGTGCGGATCGAGGAAGCGGTGAAGAACGTTCAACTGGAGCATTTTATTATCGAAAATGTCCTCTCGGAGCTGATCGATCTGCATGGCCAAGGCTTCGTCGTCAGCTTCGACCGGCAGAGCTTGCTTGGCTTGGTGCAGCTGAAGAATAACAAGACAGAGGAAGGGCTGGCACAGGATCTGCATAAGCATCTGAGCCATTACTTGAAGGTACCCTTCCATATCACCTATTCGGACGATATTAAGGAGTTCAGCCGTATTCCTGAGGAGGTTCGTCGTCTGCGCCAAGCGACTGCCCCTGTAGCGAGCGACAGGCCTGAAGGCAGCGGTGACAAAGCCATTGAGGTTGCGCTGCAATACTTGAAGGCGCACTACAACGAGGAACTGTCGCTGGAGAGGGTCGCCTCGGTCGTTTTTTTGAATCCGATATATTTCAGCCAGCTGTTCAAGCAGAAGACAGGTCAGGGCTACAAGGATTATGTCATCAGCTTGCGCATTGAACAAGCCAAAGAGCTGCTGCAGCAGTCGGGCCTTAAGCTCGCTGAAATTGCGGAGCGGATCGGCTATGCCGACGTACGTCACTTCACGCAAGTGTTCCGGCGCAAAATGAATGTAACGCCTACGGAATACCGCCAGCAGATTGCGGCTGAGCTTTAATACGAAGCAACACGAAGAGTGAACAGAAGAGTGATAAGAGCAGGGGAGTTCCCGTTCTTGTTGCTCTTTTTTATGGAGAATCTTCAATCGTCGGCGGCAGCGCGTTTTCGACCCTGAGAGAACGTATATGTTCTCTCGGTATTCCATCGTATATTTAAAGATCATTGCCTGGGCAATAAAGTCGATTCTTAGCAGATAAGCGCGGATTTACGCGACATTCATTTATGTAATTGTGAATTCTTTGCCATATTTGCTGGAGCCTGCGCCACTGCTGATCTTGCGACGCCACCTCGTTATGTTAACTGAGATTCATTCTCAAAAAGATGTTGACAAGGATGAATGGCACATGTAAAGTTTGAGATGTCCTGATACTGATAATCATTATCAACAAAATCGTACAATGAAAGTGAGAGCGTGAGGAATGAACAGATTGTTAATTCCGGTTGTCCTCTTGTTTGTATTGGCGCTTAGCGCATGCGGGAGCAGCGGCGATAAGAACAATGCGAGCAATGCAAATACGAATGCGGCAGCAAACACGACTGCAAATGCAGGCGGCGATGCAGCTGCGAATGACAATGCTGAAGCAACAAATGACGCAGCAGCAACGAATGCATCGGCGGAGTCCGGTACGATTACATACCAGTCCGAAGCAGGACCGGTAGAAGTGCCTGCGAACCCGCAGCGCGTCGTTGTTCTGGCTGGATTTACGGGCGATATAATCAAGCTTGGCGTACCGATCAACGGCGTGGACTCCTGGTCGAAGACGAACCCGAACTTCCAGGATAAGCTGAAGGATGTGGCGGAAGTTTCGGACGAGAACGTGGAGAAGATTCTCGAGCTGAAGCCGGATCTGATCATCGGCATGGATAACGTGAAGAATCTCGATAAGCTGAGGCAAATTGCTCCGACAGTGGTGTACACGTACAACAAGGTCGATTACCTGACGCAGTATCTGGAGATCGGCAAGCTGCTGAACAAGGAGAAAGAAGCGCAAACGTGGATTGATGATTTCAAGGCACGTGCTGCAAAAGCAGGCGAGGAGATTAAAGCGAAGATCGGAGCGGATAAGACGGTTTCCGTTATCGAGTCTTACGATAAGCAGCTGTATGTGTACGGCGATGCATGGGGCCGAGGAACTGAAATCCTGTACCAAGCAATGGGATTGCCAATGCCGGCGAAGGTAAAGGAAATGACGAAGAAGGACGGCTACTACGCATTATCTACGGAAGTGCTGCCTGACTTCATTGAGGAATCTCCTTTATGGAGCATTCCTCTTCCTAATTTGAAAAGGGAAATGTGAGAGACGATGATGAATGTGGATGTGGAAATCAAACGTTCAGGTCCGGCTGGAACCACCGCCAAGCTCGTGCTTGGTGTTGCTGCATTAGTCGGCATGTTCGCGGCTGCGGATACGACATTCCGCGATCTGTGGCATGTGCTCTTCACGCAGGATCGAGGGGATACGATTACGATGCTCCGTGAAATCCGCCTGCCGCGTGAGGTGGCGGGCATGCTCGTTGGCGCTGCGCTCGCTGTATCGGGTTCGCTGATGCAGGGGCTCACGCGCAATCCGCTCGCCGATCCCGGCTTGCTTGGTCTAACGGCTGGGGCGAACTGCGCGCTGGCGCTGACGGTGACGATGCTGCCGCACACGGGGTATTTTGGCGTTATGGTCGCTTGCTTCATCGGCGCGGCTGGAGGGACGGTCATCGTGCTGGGACTCGGCGCAGTGAAGAAGGGCGGCTTGTCGCCGCTTCGCCTCGTGCTGGCGGGCTCGGCGATCTCGCGTTTCTGTATGCGGTGTCGGACGGTGCTGGGCTTATTTTCAAAGTATCCAAAAACGTAACAATGTGGACTGCCGGTGGCTTGATCGGGACGACATGGGGGCAGGTTCAAGCGATTGCGCCGTTCATCATTGTCGGAATCGGCATCTCGGTGCTGCTGTCCAGACAGGTGACGATCTTAAGCTTGAATGAAGATGTGGCGGTTGGACTGGGGCTGCGAACGGTCTATGTGAAGATTATTTTGTACATCGTTATTGCGCTTCTTGCCGGTGCGTCGGTGGCGCTTGTGGGCAATATGGCATTCATCGGGCTGATGATTCCGCATATCGTGCGCGCCATGTTCGGCATCGATTACCGGACGATTATCCCGATGTCGGCGATCTGGGGCGCGGTCTTCATGCTGCTGGCGGATACGCTGGGACGTACGATGAATGCTCCTTATGAAACGCCAGTAGTAGCAATCATCGCGACGATCGGCCTGCCGTTCTTCCTGTTCATCGTTCGGAGAGGAGTGAAACTGCAGCCATGATGTCCGGTTCTTCGATATCCATTCTTGCTCGCAAGCAGCGTATGCTCGTGAGCGTACTGCTGCTGCTCATCCTGCTCACCATTGTAATCAGCTTGGGGCTTGGCGCTTCCTCGCTATCTTATAAGCGGCTGCTCCCGACTTTGTTCGGGAACGGCGATATCAAAGAAGAATTCGTGCTGTACTCGCTGCGATTGCCGCGCATTCTCGTGACGCTGCTCTCCGGCATGGCGCTGGCACTGTCTGGCGCGATCCTGCAAGGCATTACGCGCAATGATCTGGCCGACCCTGGCGTCGTAGGCATCAACTCCGGCGCTGGCTTCGCCATTGCGATCTTCTTCTTGTACGTGCCGATCGACACGGGGGCGTTTGCCTATAAGCTGCCTGTGGTCGGTTTTGCCGGGGCCTTCTTGACGGCTGGCATCATCTATCTGTTCTCGTACAGCAAGCGGGAGGGACTGCAGCCGGTGCGGCTGGTGCTTGTCGGCGTCGGCTTCTCGCTTGCATTATCCGGCGCGATGGTTGTGGTGATCTCGTCGGCGGACCGGATCAAGGTCGACTTCATTGCAAAGTGGCTCGCGGGCAACATCTGGGGCACCGACTGGCCGTTCATCTGGGCGCTGCTCCCGTGGCTCATCGTGCTGATCCCGTACGCGATGTTTAAAGCGAGCGCCATGAACCTGCTGGCGCTGAACGAATCGTCGGCGATCGGCTCGGGTCTCGTTGTCAATCAGGAGCGGATCGTGCTCCTGATTGTGTCTGTCGCACTGGCTGCCGCGGCTGTCTCGGTGACAGGCGGCATCGCCTTCATCGGCCTGATGGCGCCGCACATCGCCAAGGCGCTGGTGGGCACGCGGCACCAAATGTTCGTGCCCGTGTCCATCCTCAGGGGCGGCTGGCTGCTGCTGCTCGCCGACACGATTGGCCGCAGCATCGCCGATCCCTCCGGCGTTCCCGCCGGGATTATGATCGCGTTCATCGGCGGGCCGTATTTCTTGTATTTGTTGCTGCGGAAGTGAGGCGGAGAGAGCCAATTCGGCACTCTCAGCGGCAGAAATACGCTAAGTGGCAGGTGAGAGATCCGAATGGGGAGTCTCAGCGTCGTGGTAGCGAGGAATTAACTGGATGTGGCAGCTGAGAGAGCCAATTCGGCACTCTCAGAATCAGATATGCGCGAAATGACAGGTGAGAGATCCGAATGGGGGCTCTCGACGTCGTGGTGGCGAGGAACTAACTAGTTATGGAGTCCGAGAGATCATATACGCTCTCTTGGCCAATGAAACATGGAAAAAGAAAAGCCGAGAGAGCATATTGCTCTCTCGGCTATTTAATTCCAACCCATTGTTACTTAACTACGCGTATACACCATGCTTGCACATCGATTAACGGTAGTACGCCAAGCGGTCAGTTTGTGAACGTGCTCCCCGCTTACCCCTGCGGGAAAAACTGCGGCAAGTAGTCGCGGTTCGCTTCGAGCATCTCGCCCAGCAGCTTGACGGCGATGTCGACGTTCGGAACGAGCGGGTGATGGACCATCGCTTGCAGCGCGATGCCGCGGTCGCCGGTTACGGCTGCTTCGATCGTCAGCTGCTCGTACGTCTTCACCGCATGGATGAGTCCTTTCACATGCGTCGGTACGTTCGTCAGCGGCAGCGGCAGCGGGCCCGTCTTCGTGACGACGCAGTTCACTTCAATGGATGCTTCCTTCGGCAGGAAGTCGAATATGCCGTTGTTCGCGACATTGAGCGTCTGAATGTCGTTCGTGCCATTATGCAGCGAGCGCATCAGGTTCACCGCAGCCTCGGAGTAGAACGCGCCGCCGCGCTGCTCCAGCTGCTTCGGTTTCTCGCTCAGATCCGGATCGCTGTACAGCTTGAACAGCTCTTCCTCGACGCGTTTTACGACCGCAGCACGGTTCCCTTCACGAGCGAACGACTCTTGCTGTTCTTTCAGCATCTCGTCTGTCATGTAGAAATATTTCAAATAGTACGAAGGCAGCGCGCCAAGCGAGCGGAGGAAAGCAGGATCCCAGCCCTTGGAAGGCACGTTCTTCGCGCTGAAGCCCTCGGTGTCGCCGAGCAGCTGTGGCAGCTTCGGCTCGCCATCGATATCGATACGTGTCACCCAGTGCAGATGGTTCAGACCGACAAACTCGGTATAAATGCGCTCCGACTCGACTTCATAGGCATTCGTGAGCCATTTCCGCAGGCCGATCGGCGAGTTGCACAGACCTACGCTGCGAACGTTCGAATGGCGATGAATGGCTTCCGTTACGATACCTGCTGGATTCGTGAAGTTAAGCAGCCATGCATTCGGCGCCAGCTCCTCGATATCACGGCAAATGTCGAGCAGCACCGGAATCGTCCGAAGCGCTTTCATCATGCCCCCTGGCCCAGTTGTCTCTTGTCCGATGACACCGTACTTCAGTGGAATGGACTCGTCACGGCCGCGTGCTTCCAGCATGCCGACACGCATTTGCGTGCTGACGTAATCCGCGTCTTTGATCGCCAAGCGGCGGTCTGTCGTCAGATGAATCTCGATTGGTAGTCCCGAACGCTCGACCATCCTTTTGGCCAAATTACCGACAATCTCAAGCTTGTGAAGGCCTGCTTCAATGTCCACCAGCCATAGCTCGCGAACAGGCAGCTCATGATGGAACCGAATAAAGCCCTCAATCAGCTCTGGCGTGTACGAAGATCCCCCGCCAATTACAACTACTTTCAATCCGTCTGCCATTATCATTCACGTCCTATTCTTGAATTTGAATATCGTCAAAAGTTCCCAAAGCCCGCATACGCTCATAAACGTCCGTGCTAATCGTCAAGCCATACTCTTCCATTGCCGCCCAAATCGCTCCGAATACCGGGTCGACCGTCAGCGTTACAATACGGGCATGAGGCGCGACCTCATGGACGATTCGCTCAAGCGGTCCGCGAATCCATCCGCCGGTGTCGCCGCGAGTAACGAGGCTGCCTGTTAACACGACATCGAACGTATCCTCGCCCATGCCAAGCCGCTTGGCAGCAGCAGCGGCGGATTTGCCCAGCTCGACACCTTGGCGGTTCAAAATCTCAATCGCCATGGCATCGCCTTCAGCAGCAGCGGTAAAGAGCAGCTTCGTCACATCTACCGGCACGCGCTTGTTGTGATCGAGATAATCATTAAACATGTCTTCAACGCTTGTATAACCAAGCCGAGCAAGCAGCAGACCCGTCAGCAGCGTCGGCTGCTCGCGGCCGTCCCAAGCACGGATAACCGAACGGAACACTTCTTCGTTCAAAGCTCCGCCTCCGCCAAAATCGCCATACATGTATGTGAAGCCGCCAACCTGCAGCTGCTCGCCTTTCTTATTCCGACCGGCGCAGTTGGTGCCGGTGCCGCAAATGACGGAGATGCCGTAGGAGCGGTCTGTCCCTGCCCGGAGGCCGATAATCGTATCGCACGCGATCGAGAATCGCGGGAATCCGATCGCGCTCACAATCGGGCGCAGAATGCGGAAGTCCGTCTCGCGGTCAGCGCCGGCAAGGCCGAAGTAAGCATGCGCTACATCCGCATGGTGAATGCCAGCCTGCTGCAGCGCCTCAGCGGCGGCTTCGGTCAAGTGGCGCGCCGCTTCCGCGGCGTCGATCTGATGGTTGCCGTTCCCGCTCTGGCCTTTGCCCAGCACATGCCCATGCTCATCCGTTACGAGCGCATGCGTCTTGCTGCCGCCGGCGTCTATGCCAACATAGTAAGCCATCTTCTTGTTCACTCCTTAGTTGTAGTTCCAATGCTTCTAGTGGATTGACGCACGATGAGTTCGGGATCAACCCGTTGGCCAATAAGACGGGCAGCCTCATCCTTACCCTCGTCCTCATCTCCGGATTGGCTTTCGCCGACTTGCCGGAGTAGAAGATCAGCTGCTGCTTCAGCAATCAGGTTCGCGGGCTGGCGGACCGTGGTGACGAAAGGACGCAGCATCGAAGCGATATCCTGATCATCGTAGCCGACGACCGACACATCCTCCGGCACGCGAATGCCAGATTCTTTGAACGCATTAATAAGACCAGCGGCGATATAATCATCCCCGGCAAAGACAGCATCGGGAAGCTGTCCAGCAGCAATCCAGCGCTTGACCGTATGATAGCCGAACTCGGTCTCGTATTTTCCGCGAATGAGCTCAAAAGGCTCCAAGCCCGCATCATCGAGCGCCTTCACAAAACCAGCCCGGCGTTCCTTCGTACTGCGGTAGATTTCATCCCCGCTAAGATGCGCAATAGAGCGGCAGCCTAGCTCAGTCAGCAGCTGTCCCGCCATATAGCCGCCTTTAAAATTGTTCACCGTTACGGAGTAGTCGTCGTTCGCCTCATGCTGATTGTCGATAAGCACATAAGGAATGTTGCGCCGCTTCAGCTCTTCAATATAGTGGTCCTCCTCGGTAGGGGAGAGCAGAATAAGTCCATCTACCCGGTCTTCTTGAATCAGATAATGGCTCGTTTCACCCGGCGGGAACTTTGTAACAGACACCGCGAGGTAATAACCATGCTCTTCAAGAATCTCGTTAATCTCACTTACAATTCTGTCGTAGAACGAATCCTGCAATGTCGCGAGCATGAGGCCGATAATGCCTGTTTTGCCGCGAGCGAGACTGCGTGCAGCAGCGCTTGGGCGGTAATCAAGCTCCTTCATAGCATCAAGCACGCGCTGCCGGTTCTTCTCGCGCACTGTTCCTGCACCGTTCAAGACGCGGGATACGGTGACGACGGAGAGACCGGACTTCTTCGCGACATCAAATATGCTCACCTTCATAAGACCAATCTCCTACGCACAAAATTAAAGCGGTTAAACTTTAATGCGCGAACGACCGTTCTATTCATCGCATTAAGCGTTCTTCTCAATTCATTAACCCGCTAAATTAATCGCATAAATCTTTAAAACCAATCACTCAGACCTTCCAGCACGAAAATTAAACCGCTTTAACTTTCGCCTCTATAACGATTATTCTAGTCGAACTCGCCTGATTACGCAATTGCTTTCTTCTTCACCATCTACATGGTTTTCGACACAGCAAAGTCAGTATTTGTCGAATTTGTTTGGCGCAAGGGCTATATTTTAACAAGTTCATCTTGTAAAATTTAAGAGGATTACTATAATTAGTCTTAAATCCGACTAATTTGATTGGATATTGGTCGACAACAAGTAAACTGGGGGAACACGTACATGAAAACAACAAAAGCAGTAGCAGGTTTCGGCGTTACTTTAACACTATTGGCAAGCATTTTGAGCGGGTGCGGATCGAATGACGGCAATAGCGCAAGCAACTCCGGCGCCAATTCCGAAGAGAAAACATTGATCGTCGGCACGCAGAACGACTACCCGCCATTCGCATACATAGACGACAAGAACGAATTGACCGGCTACGACGTGGAAGTGATCAAGGAAATCGACAAGCGCCTCGACGGCTACAAATTCGATTTCTCGCCTACGACATGGGACAGCATCTTCCTATCGCTGGAATCGAACAAAATCCAGCTGATTGCGGACGAAGTGGCGAAGAGCGATGAGCGCGAAGCGAAGTACCTGTTCTCGGACACGTCTTATTTTGCATCGCAGACCGTTATTATCGTGAAGAAGGGCAGAACGGACATCCAATCGCTGAAGGACCTCGAAGGCAAGAATGTCGGCGCTGTTGCAGGCGACTCCTACACGGTGCTGCTTGAAGACTACAACAAGAAGAACGGCAACAAGATCAATCTGAAATACAGCGAGAGCACTAGCCCTGCTGATATTTTGCAAGACGTACAGACTGGCCGCCTCGACGCCTATGTGAACGATCCGGTTATGACGAGCGCGATCATTAAGAAGCAAAGCTTCGATCTCGAAATCGTCGGCGAGCCTGTAACGTCCGACAACATCGGCATCGTATTCGCGAAGGACAAGCAAGGCGAAGAGCTGAAGGCGAAGATCGACCCGATTCTGAAAGCGATGAAGGACGACGGCACGCTGGCGGAGCTGTCGAAGAAATGGACCGAAGGCGAGTACATCCCTCAATAATAGCGAAGAAGGTAACGGTAGATGGAAAAGCTGCTTGATATCGACTATTTGATCAAATCATACCCTCATATTCTCAAATACTTGCCGGTCACGATCTGGATCTCCGTTGCGTCCATGGTACTCGGTATTGCGATCGGACTCGCGACTGCGCTGATCCGGCTGTATAAGGTGCCCGTTCTCGGGCCCCTTTCTGCGTTATATGTCTCTTTTGTCCGGGGGACGCCGCTGCTCGTGCAGATTTATCTCGTTTTCTACGGCATTCCGAAGTTTATCTACTATTTCCAGACACAGCATGGCTGGATGACCGGAATTGACGTCAACTACGTCTCGCCGGAGGTTTACGTGCTGCTTTCATTCTCGTTCAATCTGGGCGCTTACTTGTCCGAAACCATCCGTTCGGCGATCGAATCCGTTGACAGAGGACAGTTCGAAGCGGCGGATGCCATCGGTCTCTCGCGGACGCAGACGATGTTGAAGATTATTTTGCCGCAGGCGCTGACCGTGGCGCTCCCGAATCTCGGCAATACGTTCATTAGCACGATCAAAGACACCTCGCTCGTCTTTGTCATCGGCGTCATCGATATTATGGGCGAAGCGAAGATCATCGGAGCCCGCGGACTCGCCTATTTCGAAGTATTCATCGCGGTGTCGCTCATCTACTGGCCGGTGTGCATCATCATTGAACGCGTTCTCGTTATCGTCGAGAAACGAATACGAAAATATGAAAGAAGTGCCATTTCATGATCCAATTGCAGCAAATTCATAAGTATTACGGCTCGCAGCATGTGCTGAAGGGCATCGATCTTACGGTCGGCAAAGGTGAAGTCGTCGCGATTCTAGGCCCGAGCGGCTCCGGCAAATCAACGCTGCTGCGCAGCATCAACTTTCTGGAGCGTGCGACAAGCGGCAGCATCACGATCAATGGCCGCACGGTGGACGCCGCATCTGCCAGCAAACAGGACGTTCTCGCCCTTCGCCTGTCTACGGGAATGGTCTTTCAGCAATACCATCTGTTCAAGAACCTCAAGGTGCTGCAAAATGTCATGCTCGGCTTAACCGACGTGAAGAAGCTATCGCCTGCGAAGGCGAAGGAGATCAGCACAGTGCTGCTTGAGAAGGTTGGGCTGAAGGATCGGATGAACCACTATCCGTCGCAACTGTCGGGCGGCCAGCAGCAGCGCGTCGGCATTGCACGGGCGCTTGCGCTCAATCCGGAAGTGCTGCTGTTCGACGAGCCGACGTCCTCGCTGGATCCCGAGCTTGTCGATGAGGTGCTGTCCGTTATCAAGCAGGTGGCAAGTGAAGGCAATACGATGATTATCGTGACGCATGAGCTTGGTTTTGCCCGGGAAGTGGCTGACCGTGTCGTGTTCATGGAGGATGGCATTGTTGTCGAAGAAGGAACGGCCGAGCAAATGTTTACGAATCCGCTCAAGGAGCGTACACGGCAGTTTCTCAGCAAAGCGCTGAGAGCGTAGCGGCGGCAGAGGGGAGCTGGAACGATGAGCTATGCAACAGGATTAACCGTAATTGAACGGCTCGAGAGGCTTGCTCCGAAACATATTGCAATGCCGAATGATCGTATCGGGCTTCAGCTCGGAACGCTCAAGAAGGACATCCGCAAGGTGCTTGTCGCGCTTGATGTGACGGAAGAGGTCGCTGATGAAGCCGTACTGGAAGGCGTTGACCTGATAATCGCCCATCATGCGATCATTTATAGACCGCTGGAAGATCTGCAATCCGACAGCCCTGCGGGACAATTATATGCGAAGCTGATTAAGCACGACATCGCGGTTTATATCGCACATACGAATTTGGATGCTGCCGAAGGCGGCGTGAATGATCTGTTGGCCGAGGCGCTGGGGTTGCGCGGCGGATTGGACGTGCTGAAGGTCGTGCATACGGAGAAGCTGAAGAAGCTCGTCGTATTCGTGCCGCAGACGCATCATCAGCAGGTGCTGGACGCGATGTTTGCTGCCGGTGCCGGTCATATCGGCGATTACAGTAATTGTTCGTTTAATATAGCGGGTGAAGCAACGTTCATGCCGTCAGACAGCGCACAGCCGTTCATCGGCGAGGCAGGCGTGTTGGAGCGAGTGGCAGAGGTGCGAATCGAGACAGTCGTGCCGGAGAGTCTCGTGCAGCAAGCCGTGCAGGCTGTCATCAAGGCGCATCCGTATGAAGAAGTCGCTTACGATATCTATCCGATTGATCATGAGGCCAAAAGCTACGGGATCGGCAGAGTCGGTCTGCTGCCATCGGTGATACAGCTAGGTGAGCTTGCTGGCCATGTAAAAGCTGTGTTCGGTCTGGATGCAGCGCGCGTTGTCGGTGAGCTGGAGCGGGCGGTCCGCAAGGTGGCGGTGCTCGGCGGTTCAGGCGGCAAGTTCATCGGCGACGCCATCCGCGCAGGCGCCGATGTGCTCGTCACGGGCGATATCGATTATCATACCGCGCAGGATGCGCGAGCGGCGGGCTTCGCGCTCATTGACGCGGGACACCATATCGAGCAAATCATGAAGCAAGGCGTAGCGAGCTACTTGGCTGGCGCTCTTGCGGGAACAGCGACAGAGGTTGCCGTTTCTCAGGCGGTAACGGATCCATTCCGTTCGGTATAGGGCTAGCGGTCGATGGCCGAACATGGAAGAGGTAACAAGGAAGAGGTAGGGCAGATGAATCCGATAGAAACAATGTTACAGCAGCACCGCATGCTCATCCTTGACGGTGCGATGGCAACAGAGCTGGAGAGCCAAGGCTGTGATTTGAACGACCGTCTATGGTCGGCGAAGGTGCTGATGGAGAACCCGGATTTGATCGGCCGGGTGCACCGGGATTATTTCGAGGCTGGAGCGGATGTGGCCATTACGGCAAGCTATCAAGCGACGGTGCAAGGCTTCCGCGACCGCGGACTCAGCGAAGCTGAAGCGAATGCGCTTATTATTCGCTCGGTGCGGATCGCTGTTGAGGCGCGGGATGCATTCTGGACCGAGGTACTGCCGGAGAATCGCGCCCGGAGACCGAAGCCGCTTGTCGCCGCTTCGGTAGGGCCATATGGCGCGTTCCTCGCGGATGGCTCGGAGTACAGAGGCGACTACGCGCTGACGGAATCGGAGTTGATGGATTTCCACCGCGAGCGGATGCGCACGTTAGTCGAAGCGGGAGCAGATCTGCTCGCATGCGAGACGATACCGTGCCTGCTGGAGGCTCAGGCGCTTGTGAAGCTGCTTGAAGCCGAATTCCCCGGCGTGTATGCATGGATCAGTTTCAGCGCGAAGGATGGACAGCGCATTAGCAGCGGAGAGACGATTGCGGAATGCGCGCAGCGGCTGAATGCGTATGAGCAGGTGGCTGCTGTAGGCGTCAATTGTACGCCGCCGCAGTATATCGGCTCGCTCGTCAGCGAGATCCGAGCGAATACGGCGAAGCCGGTGCTCGTGTATCCGAATTCGGGCGAGATCTATGATCCGTCCGATAAGACGTGGCATTCAAGCGGCATGACCGAGAGCTACGGCTGCAGCGCCAAGGGTTGGCATGAAGCAGGCGCCAGCTTGATCGGCGGCTGCTGCCGGACCACGCCGGCGGATATCCGGGCGATTGCCGCTTGGGCACGCACGTGAGAAGGTGCCCCGCAAAGTCACGAGTAGAGTGTGACTTGCGGGGCATCTTTTATTGTTCAAGCTCTGAAAAAAGAGACTAGGTTCTGTCAACGCGTGCCATGTACAGGCTCTACATAATTGCATATAATTAACCCATCATATTCCAGAAGGGGCGGACGCCAAACGTGAGCGTAAGCTACAAGAACTGCCAGAGCTGCGGCATGCCGATTGCGAAGGGCGATAAGAACGGAACGGAAGCCGGCGGCTCGAAGAGCCTGAAGTATTGCGTCCATTGCTACGTGGACGGCAAGTTCACGATGCTTGACATGACGGCGTCGCAAATGCAGGAATTCGTCAAAGGAAAGATGGTCGGCATGGGCTTTCCGAAGTTTCTGACAGGCTTCTTCACGCGCGGGATTCCGAAGCTGGAGCGGTGGAAGAACAACTAACAACGGATGTAATTTCAACTGCTTCATGGGAGGGACAAGCTTGCGTAAGCTTGTCTCTCTTCGTTTGAGCACTGGCGTGATTTTGAACTGATTCGAATGTAATGGTATGGTGTAAATAGCACTAATAGAAGGAGCCTTAACGATTATGGCCAACGAATCGAGAAAAAATAAACAAATTGCGAATATATCGCTCGGCATAATGGCAGCAGGATTCGCCGCAACCATTCCGTTCAAGGACGGCGCGCTCGGCCTGCTTCATGTCGGCTTCGAAGCGGGCGTCATCGGCGGTCTCGCGGACTGGTTCGCCGTAACGGCGCTGTTCCGCCACCCGCTAGGCATTCCGATTCCGCATACGGCGCTGCTGCCGCGCAACCGGAAGAAGATGTCGGACGGCATCGTCCGCGTCCTGGAAGAGCGGCTGCTCGCCAAAGAGAGCATGATCGAGAAGCTGAACCAGCTCGATCTTGCCGAGCAACTGCTCCCGCCGCTGCGCCATGCGCTGCAGTCCGCCGTGTACAGCGAGCGGCTGCCGGAGCTGCTGGAGACTGCGCTGCGCAGCATTCCGGCCGACAAGGTCGTGCCGCTGCTGTCGGGCGAGATCCGCTCCGTTGCTGCGCGCATCGACCTAGAAGCGCTGCTGCGCGGCTTCCTGCACCGTGCCGCCGAGAATGGCACCGACGAGCGGCTGCTTGATCTGCTGCTCGAGCGTGTGGAGGCGTGGGCCAGCACGGAAGGCATGCGCCGCGAGCTGGGCAATTCGGCGATGCAGCTCGTGAAGAGCTTGAACCTCGGCGGTATCATGCAATTCGCCGTCAACGCCTTTATCGCCTCCTTGGATGAGGACCGGCTCAGCCGAATGCTGCAGAACTTCATCTTGAACAAGATCCATGAGCTGAAGGTGCCGGGCACACAGCGCCGCGCAGCCATAATGCAGCATCTGCACAGCGGCCTAGAGACGCTCATTACGCGCTTGGCCGAGTCGGGACAGCTGGATCAGCTGCGCGACGAGCTGCTGAATGCTTTTGACCTGGAAGGCGAACTGTCGCGTCTGTTCGAAGCGCTGCGCGAGAAGGGCATCGCGTTCTTGCACGACGAGTCGTTCGCAGACCGCGTCTGGCCTCTGCTCTCGCAGCTGTTGGATCGCTTCGAAGCGAACCGCGAGCTTGTAGCGGATGCCGAGCACTGGCTGAAGGGTCAGATCGTACAGCTGATCGAGCGCAACCATACGCGGATCGGCTCGTTCGTGGAAGAGAATTTGAATCGGCTCGACAACGATCAGCTCGTCGAGTTAATTGAAGATAAAGTCGGCCAGGACTTGCAATGGATTCGCGTCAACGGCGCGGTTTGCGGCTTCCTGATCGGCCTTGTGCTGAAGTCGATCGAGATGATCGTGGGATCATTTTAACCTAGAAGGCTCCAGACCACTGTCAAATGTCAGCTATTTGCGAGAAACGGCGATATAGTGAGATAGGCAGAGGATGCTGGAGCAGGGCATTAGTGTAAGCGTTATATCCACCTAACTTGGCAGTAAACGAGAGTGCATTCTCTGCGGCATTCCTTTACAAAAGAGTGGCTGGGAGCGTAACATGAAGCAAGTTAAATGAAACGCTGAATTTCTTTGCTTAAGAAATCGGGGGAACCACTAGTAATGACGAGCGTATGGAACGATGAACTTCTTGTCGTCTTGGCGCAGTCATTGGGGTGAATCTTGAAGGCTACAACCTTCAGGTAGGGCGACTCTCACGCCCGAATCCGGCAGCTAACCTCGTAAGCGTAATCGAGAGAGGCGACGAATGATCGTGCATATAGACACTTTTAGATACTTGTGTTTAGAAGCCGCGAGAGGCGTTCCTCTTCTTTAAGAGGCGTATCCCCCGTACAGGCTTCTTTTTTGTGCGCCATTATAGAATTTATTAGTTTTACTTAGCATCTTGGCAATAGACTTACGAAGTTTGGGAAAGTTTAAAGGTGAAGGAAGGAAGGCGAAGTTTGTTATGGCTGGTTACCGCCGTAAAACCCCTGAGGAATTGCTATTATCTATCTCCAAAATCCATCGCGGCCGTCTGAAAGTGTACATTGGTGCAGTTAGCGGTTCGGGCAAAACGTATCATATGCTGCGGGAGGGTCAATCGCTGAAGCAGCAGGGTATTGAAGTTGCTGTCTGTGCGGTGTCGACGATGCGCCGTCCGGAAACGGTCGAGCAGCTCGCGGATTTGGAGCGGATTCCAAGCATTCACTGGTATAAAGGCGAAGAAGAGAAGAAGGATCTTAATCTGGACGCCATTCTGGAACACAATCCGGAGGTGCTGCTCGTTGACGGGCTGGCGCATGAGAATCGGCCGGATGCGAAGTTCAAGACACGTCTTGAGGATATTACTTTCCTGCTCAGCCATGGCATTAGCGTCATTACAACGGTCAATGTGTACGAATTGGATGGCATCACCGTGCTTGCTCAGAAGCTGACCGGCATTGAGGCGGAATGTACCGTTTCGGCCGATGCACTGGAGCTCGCGGACGAGGTGCGACTCATTGACGTATCACCGGAGACCATCCTGAATCGCCTGAACGACGGGCTTTGCAACATTAAAGAACCAGGCCTCCTTAAGCGCGGCAACCTTGGCAAGCTGCGGGAGCTGTCGCTGCGGCTGATGGCCGAGGGCGTCAACGAATCGCTGGAGAAGTACCGCGAGGAGCAGGGCTTTATCGGCCCGTCCGGCGCGGCGGAGCGGATTCTTGTCGCAGCGCAGTATCACTGGAACGGTTCTATCTATATACGCCGCGGACAGCAAATTGCAAAGCGGCTCGGCGGTGACCTGCAGGTTGTCGTTTTCGCGGACTCCAATCAGGAGCCTACGAAGGAACGGGACGCGTTCAAGCGTTCTATCTTGAAGCTGACCGAGAAGGTCGATGCAGGCTTCCGCGAAATATCGGTGAGCAGCCGCAGGCAGGTTCCGCGGGCGCTTATCAAATATGCGATGCTCATCAATGCGACGCGCATTGTTATGGGGCACTCGAAGCAAACCAGATCGCAAGAGTTCTGGCAAGGCTCGATTGCAGGCCAAGTGCTGAAGCAAGTGCGCAACATCGACTTGTTCTTCATGGCAGACCGTGCCGAGCATGAGGGCGAGCGCGTATTGCCGGCGAAGCGTTCGGTGCCGCAGCAGGTTTCGCAATCGGAGCCGTACCGCAGACTTAGCGCGCAAGAGGTCGAGAAGAAGATCGAGCGCATCCGCCGCGGTACGTTCAAGGTATACATCGGCGCGGCGCCTGGCGCGGGCAAGTCGTATATGATGCTGCGCGAAGGCAATGACTTGCTGCGCAAAGAGATCGACGTCGTCATCGGCCTCATGGAGGCGCATGACCGCGCAGAGACGCTGAAGCAGGCGGGCAAGCTCGAGATCGTGCCGCGCAAAGTGGTCGATGCCGAGAAGAACATGACGGAGATGGATATCGATGCAATTATCGCGCGCAATCCGGAGGTTGTGCTGATCGACGAGCTGCCGCATACGAATGCACCGGGCAGCCGCAATGCGAAGCGCTATGAAGATGTACAGCAAATTCTCGATGCGGGTATTTCCGTTATCGCAACATTTAATGTACAGCATCTCGAAAGCTTGAAGGACGCGGTCGAGCAAATTACCGGGACGACAATTGTTGAGACGGTACCGGACAGCATCCTGCGGCTTGCCGATGAGGTAGAACTGATCGACGTGACGCCGATTACGCTGCAGCAGCGGATGCGGGATGGCCTTATCTATAAGAAGGATGATGCGGAGCAAGCGCTGTCCGGTTTGTTCAAGACAGGCAGCTTGATCGCACTGCGAGAGCTTGCGCTGCGTGAAATCGCCGATGACGTCGATGAGCGTCTGGAAGCGTGGGAGCGTAACGGCTCGCTGCGCGGACCTTGGCGCCGCCAGGAGTCGATCTTCATTGGCGTTACTGTAGGAGAAACGGCTGAACGGCTGATCCGCCGCGGCTTCCGGATTGCGCACCGCTTGAAAGCGGCATGGCATGTCCATTACGTGCAAACGAACAGCGAGCGAGGTGCTGCTGTCGATAAGCGGATCGAGGCGCTGCAGGAGCTGACCGCAAGACTTGGCGGCACGTTCGAGGTGGAGCAAGCGGATTCCAAGAACGCCGTTCCTGGCGCATTGCTGGCGAAGGCGAACGAGCTCAAGAGTACGCAGATCGTACTCGGCCAATCGCGCCGCAGCTTCTGGAACAAGCTGATGAGTCGCCCGGTTGTAGAGACAGTGCTGCGTGAAGGACGGCATATGGACGTACTCGTCGTGGCAGATTTTAACCCGAATATTGCGCTTGGTGAAGAAGAGTAACAGGTGAATGGCAATCATTGTATCTAGTGCTTTGGCGCTCTACTATGATAAAATGTGAGAATACTTGACTTGTTTAAAAAATTAAATTGAAACAGTAGACTTTTCTTGATAAAATCTTCATTAGTTTAGAATCAGCATAGGGGGACATCTACATGAAGAAGTGGTTAGCGTCAGCTATCATTACATTAATGGCTGTAGTAATTGTAACGGGCTGCGGTGCAAAGACGAATAATAACGCAGGCAGCGAAGCAAGCGGCAATACAAGCAACTCGGGCGACACAACAACATACAAGTTTGCAACCGATGCAAGCTATGCACCTATGGAGTTCATGGATAAAGACGAGCTGAAAGGCTTCGACATCGAGTTCCTGGATGCCGTTATGAAACAAGCGGGTCTGAAGTACGAAGTAACGAATACAGGTTGGGACGCAATGCTAGAGAGCGTTAAGCAAGGTACAGAATACCAAGGCGGCGTATCCAGCGTATCGATTACTGACGACCGTAAACAAACATACGACTACTCGATGCCTTACTTCGAGTCGCGAAACGTCATTCTTGTTAAGGAAGGCAGCGACATCAAGAGTGCAACAGATTTGAAAGGCAAGAAGGTTGCCGTTCAAACAGGTACAACAGCCGACATTCTGATGACGAAGATTATGGGCAACGGCGATACAAACCTGAAGAAGTTCGACAGCAATGCTGTAGCGCTGTTGGAGCTTGACCAAGGCGGTGCGGACGCGGTTGTTGCGGACGTTGCAATTGTTCAATACTACATTCAGCAGAACCCGGACAAGAAGTACGTCAGCATCGAAGACAACACGAACTTCGCTCCTGAGTACTACGGTCTTCTGTTCCCGAAAGGCAGCGACCTGGCGGCGAAAGTTGATCCAGCGATTAAAGCCATCATTGACAACGGCACCTATGCAGAACTTTATAAAAAATGGTTCGGCGAAGAGCCAAACACAGATAACCTGAAGTAATCGATTTGCGGGAGGCATGCGTAAAACGCATGCCTTTTTGGTTGGTTGACCATTTCATAATAATGGAAAGGACGGGCAGGGATGGATTTTAAGTTTGATATTATTTGGGGTTATTTGCCGCTGTTCTGGAAAGGAACGCTGTATACCATCCTCATTTCGCTTTCCGGCGTTGCGCTAGGCTCGATCTTGGGTCTGTTCGTCGGCTTTGGCAAAATGTCGCGCCGCTGGTATTTGCGCTGGCCGATGCAGTCGTATATTAACTTCTTCCGCGGAACGCCGCTGCTGGTGCAAATCTACATGGTGCATTTCGGCCTCATGCCGCTCATCCTTGGGAAGACGAACTCGATCGCTGCAGCGATTACCGCATTGTCGTTGAATGCGGCAGCGTACACGGCTGAAATTTACCGTGCCGGTATTCAGTCCATCGATAAGGGTCAGACGGAAGCGGCTCACTCGCTAGGGATGACGCATTTCCAAACGATGCGCTTCATCATTCTTCCGCAAGCGATTAGACGGATGATTCCTGCGTTCGGTAATGAATTTATCGTGCTTGTGAAGGACTCCTCCTTGACTGCGCTGATTACAGCACCGGAGATTATGTACTGGGCCGGCGTTATGAAAGGCCAGTATATCCGGATCTGGGAGCCGTACTTGACAGCTGCGTTTATTTACTTCATCCTTACTTATTCCTTGAGCAAGCTGCTTAACTGGATAGAAAGGAAGGCATAAGCTCATGACGAGTCCAATCATTGAAATTAAAGGCTTGTCCAAAGCCTTTGGCAGCAATGTCGTATTGAAGAAAATCGATGCTACGGTGAGCAGCCAAGAGGTGGTCGTCGTCATTGGTCCATCCGGATCGGGGAAATCGACGTTTCTGCGCTGCATCAACTTGCTGGAAGCGCCGACTGGCGGCGAGATTATTATTGAGGGCCAGTCGCTCATGGATAAGAAGACAAGCATTACGGGCATTCGTGCCGACGTCGGGATGGTGTTCCAGCAGTTCAATCTGTTCCCGCATTTGACGGTGCTCGACAATATTACGCTTGCGCCGATTCAAATTCGCAAATTGCCTGTTGCAAAGGCACGCGAGAAAGCATTGGAGCTGCTGAAGAAGGTTGGCCTGTCCGACAAAGCAAACATGTATCCGCCATCGCTGTCCGGCGGTCAGCAGCAGCGTGTCGCGATCGCCCGTGCCCTTGCGATGGAGCCGAAGATTATGCTGTTCGACGAGCCGACATCGGCGCTTGACCCGGAGATGGTCGGCGAGGTGCTCGCGGTTATGAAACAGCTGGCGAAGGAAGGCATGACGATGGTTGTCGTCACGCACGAAATGGGCTTCGCCCGCGAAGTAGGCGACCGCGTGATCTTCATGGAGTCGGGCTATATCGTGGAGCAGGGCTCACCGGCGCAGCTCTTCGAGAATCCGCAGCAGGAGCGCACGAAGTCGTTCTTGTCGAAGGTGTTATAGGAAGTTGATGTGAGTGTGAAAGCCCCAATCCGAATGTGCGGATTGGGGCTTTTTTTGTGCTTTCTAGAGTAGTAACTGCCCCGCGCATTGTTCGGGCGGGCTTCCCGGACTGAGAGTCGGAAAATCCGACTCTCGCGCGCGAAAATGCAGCGAAAACGAGCCGAGAGTAGGAAAAGGCGACTCTCGAGGTGCGAGGCGGCGGGTAAGAGCAGCTTTCTCGTGCTGAGAGTCGGAAAACCCGACTCTCAGACGCGAGAGGGCCCGCGAAAACGAGCCGAGAGTCGGAAAATCCGATTCACAGACGCGAGAGGGCTGCGAAAACGAGCCGAGAGTAGGAAAAGGCGACTCTCAGGCGCGAGTGGGCTGCGAAAACGAGCCGAGAGTAGGAAAAGGCGACTCTCGATGGTGTGAGGCGGCGAGATAGAGCAGCTTTCCCGGGCTGAGAGTCGGAAAACCCGACTCTCATACGCGAGAAAATGCTTCCCTACACCCGTGTTCGCACGAGTCGCTTGATCCCTTCCCTCAGCTGCGATTCGTTAATGAAGCAGTAGCTGATACGGATGAAGTCGTTCCTTTCCGATAAGGGATCGCAGATGACGCCAGGGACAAAAGAGATCGACTGACGCAAGCTCTCCGCCAGCAGTCCCTGCACCGAAAGCGCCGGTGGAAGCTTGACCCACAAGTTCAGCCCGCCTGCTGGCTGAACCCATTTCCAGTCGGAAGCGGCGGCGAGCTCCTGTTCGGCGATATCTCGACGCAGCTGCAGCGCGGTTCGCAGCTTGGCGACATGCTGCTGCATGCGCTCGGACTGGAAGTAGTGCAGGAATATTTTCTGATTGAGCAGAGGCGTTCCGTTATCCGCTAATGATTTGGCGATTAACAACGGCTCGATCACGGACTTTCGGCCAATAACCGCGCAAATTCGCAAGCCTGGCGCGATGTATTTACTAAAGCTGCGTAAGTAGACGACCCAGCCGTCGGTATCGTAAACGAACATCGGCCGCGGGGGAGGCTCCTCAAAGTACATATCGCGAAACGCATCGTCCTCAATTATGAGGCACCGATACTGCGCTGCCAATTCCACAAGTCTCTTCCGCTGACTCGCAGGCACGGTATAGCCCGTCGGGTTGTGGAAGGTCGGGTTCGTGTAGAAGAAACGCGGCTTGTGCTGCTTCAGCATCATCTCCACCTGATCGAGATCATAGCCGTTCGGCCCAATGTCGACGGCAAATATTCGCGCCCCCTGATTGCGGAAAATCTCCAGCGCAGCACTGTAGGTTGGCCGCTCAACCAGAATGGGATCCATCGCCCTAATGAAAACCCGAGCGAGGAGATCGATAGCTTGTTGGGAGCCGGATGTGATAACGACTTCGTTAGCAGCGAGCGGGATGTTAAGCGACTTGGCAATGTAACCGCAGAGGAATTCCCGCAATTCCTCGTCCCCTGAGACAGGGCCATAGGTGCCCATCACCTTCGGATATTTATCGAACACTTGCTTCACATGCTCGGATAGAAACAAGTTAGGCAGCAAATTCGGATCAATCAGCGCTTGTGCGAGCTGATAAGTGACAGGGATTTGCTGGACGTGGAACAGCTCGTTTCGCAAATGAGCATAAGCCGGAATAGGCTGGTTGGCTGGAAGCTCTGGCAGTTCCGAATTGGAGTTAGCCTCCTCCTTTAAATCGGATGAGGGTGTTGGTGATACGTAATACCCCGATTTGTCCTTCACATATACTTTTCCGTTCTGCTTCAGCATCTGATAAGCCCGGAACGCAGTTAGCCGGTGAACCTGTAGGTCAAGGGCGATCGATCGGACTGAGGGCAGCTTCTCATGCGTCTTCAGTTCGCCGCGCTCCATTCGTCCCATGATGTGCTCGTACACTTGCTGAAACAGGTGATGTCCGTCTTTTCGCGTTGGCGGTGCTGACGTGGTCGGCTTCATCGTTCGCCCTCCTTTTTCCCCTATTATAGCTCATTGTCTGGCATAACTGTTCTGTTCCCATCCGACTGTTCTGCTTGCAGTGGTATATACTGGTTAGGAAAAGGGGGAATGAACATGATTGTCATCGGTTATATGCTTGTTTGCCTCGTCTTCGGGACGACTTTTCTAGCGATCAAAGTAGGCATGGATGCCGCAGCGCCTCCGTTCTTCTCAGCGGGAATGCGGTTCTTCATAGCGGGTCTCATTCTGTTTCTGTGGAGTGTATGGAGGGGAAAAGCGAGCTTCAAGCTGCTTATGCACAAGGAGATGCTGATTAACGGGGCGCTGCTGACGTTCGGCACATTCTCCACGCTCTATTGGGCGGAGCAATATGTCGCTTCAGGCGTTGCTGCTATCTTGTCGGCAACGGGACCGCTTATGATCCTGCTGCTGCAGGTCATTGTGATGAAACAACGGAGTTCTCGACGCGCCGTACTGGGTTGCTTGATCGGGTTTACTGGGGTTATTTTGCTAGTCCTTCCGAGTGCCAGCATCGTGGCAAGCATGCTTGCGATCATAGGCTGCATTGCGATTCTAGTGGGGGAATTGGCGTATTCCTCGGGAGCGCTCTATGCCCAAAATGTCATTCAACGTCATCGGGACAGCTCGCCGATCGCACTAAATGCGGTTCAGATGATCTACGGAGGATTGTTGTTGTTTGTGCTTTCCGGGCTAACGGAGCATGTCCATGTGGATGTGGTATTCACGAGGGAGGCTGTCGGTTCACTCCTCTATCTGACTATCGTCGGCTCCATGGTGGGACATAGCTTGTTCTACTGGCTTGTTGCCAAGACAAACCCGGTATTCCCGTCCACGTGGCTGTACGTATCACCGCCGATTGCGCTTCTCGTAGGTGTGCTGTTCTATCAGGAGCCGTTCACCTGGGTGATGGGACTTGGCGTTGTGACGATTATTACGGGGACCGTTATCGTGAATTGGGAGAGCTTGAGGCAGCTGGATCGGAGGGGGAAGAAGAGGAGGGAGATTTCATTGCTCGCTGATCGGTTAAGCAACAGCTAAGTGTGTACGGTTCTTTAGCGGTGCGAGCTAAGCGGGTTAGGAGATGGAAAAGGGACACACGAGCAACCAATATGGTTGCCCGGTGTCCCTTATTCATTTCATTAGAACGCCCAGTTTCCGTCACGGAATACCGGCTCGTATGTACCGTCTTCGCGCTCGCCGTCAATGTTCAGCTCGGCGGAGCCGATCATGAAGTCCACGTGCACAAGGCTGTTGTTCAGGCCAGCCGCCATTTGCTCTTCTTCGTTCATCGCTTTGCCGCCTTCGATGCAGAAAGCATACGCTTTGCCGATCGCAAGGTGACACGATGCGTTCTCATCGAACAGCGTGTTGTAGAAGATGAGGTTCGTATCCGAAATGGGGGAACGGTGCGGCACAAGCGCAACCTCGCCCAAGTATGCAGCGCCTTCGTCGGTGTCGACGAGGTTCTTCAGCACCTCGAGTCCTTCTTCCGCTTGCACGTCGACGATTCGGCCGTCCTTGAACGTGAGGGAGAAGTCCTTGATCAGGTTGCCGCCGTAGC
Source organism: Paenibacillus taihuensis (assembly GCF_003386535.1). Classification (GTDB taxonomy): domain Bacteria; phylum Bacillota; class Bacilli; order Paenibacillales; family Paenibacillaceae; genus Paenibacillus_Z; species Paenibacillus_Z taihuensis. Next base: position 36,840 of record NZ_QTTN01000010.1, on the reverse strand, counting down.
TAAGCGGCTTCGTGCTTGCGACCGTACCGTTCACGCCGCCCTTGAGCGGAGCCGTGAACACTTCTTCCGTCGGCATATTCGCAACGAAGATGTCGCCTTTCGCGTTCTCGCTGCCTGCGCTGATCCAGATGTGGCCTGGCGCCAGCTCGATCGTAAGATCTGTGCCCGGACCTGTGTAGCGAAGCTTGCGGAACTTCTTCTCGTTCAGATGCGAAGCCTTCGTATCGAGCACCTCGATATGCTGCTTCCAAGCTGCAACAGGGTCTTCTTCGTTGATGCGAGTAGCCGCGAAGATAGCATCCCACATCGTATCTTCACGCTTCTCTGGCGCTACATCCGGGAATACTTTCGCGCTCCAATCCGGTGAAGGAACGGCAACGATCGACCAGCTTACTTTGTCGGACATCGTGTAGGTTCTCCACGTTTTCAGCGCCATGCCGGCAGCCTTGTTCGCATTGGCGATACGCTCCGGCTTAATGCCTTTGAGCAAATCCGGGTTAGGGGCAATGATGCTGAGGAATGCCGCATTGCCCTCCGCCATGTCTTCCCAGCCTTTAGCACGCCACATGGGGTATTCTGTAAAAGCTTCATCCGGTGCAAGCTCGTATTTGGTGCGAGTGACTACATCGTCGTTCCACTCTACATGTACATTTTTCGCGCCGATCTCGTAAGCTTTCTTCACGACGAGACGCACGAACGGTGCGGATGCGAGAGAAGTGGAGATGACAAGCGTTTGACCAGGCTGTACGTTAACGCCAACCTGTACGGCAAGAGCGGCATAGCGCTCGAGTTTTTCTTCAAAAGTAGCCAATTGATTCACTCCTATAGGACAGAATAGATTTATTTTAACATAGAATGGGTTCAATTCCCTAAAGGGGGAATTACGGTGTATAATTGATGCTCAGTGCAAAGCGAAGTAGAGGTGAAACCAATTGACCGTGCTTCAACCGTTCACCGAACGGGTCATTGCTGTCATCCGAAGCATACCGCGCGGCAGCGTCATGACGTATGGCCAAATTGCCGAGCAAGCGGGCAGCCCCAGAGCCGCAAGGCAGGTCGTGCGCATCCTGCATTCACTCAGCGAAAAGCATAATTTGCCCTGGCATCGCGTCATTAACGCGAAGGGCGAGATTGCGATCGGCAGTGACGAAGGCCGGTTTATGCAGCGTTATTTGCTGGAGGAGGAGGACGTCTACGTCAATCCTGCAGGCTTCATTGATTTAGAGCAGTACCGGTATGAGCCGGAACCGAATTACTAAGGATGTAAGAAAGAAGGATTTATTTTGCCTAGACTCATCTATGCCGCGCTTCTGGGACTCGGTCTCATTTGGGGCGGTTCGTTTTATTTTATCAAAATGCTGCTGCATGACTTTGGCCCGTGGTCCATCGCTTTTCTGCGCTCGGGCTTCGGACTTCTCGTTGTACTCGTCATTATGACTGTGTTTAAGAAGCCTTTCGGATTTCGCGCTATTCCGTGGCTGGCGATGTTCATCATGGCGCTCATCAATACCGCTGTGCCATGGACGTTGATCGGATTCAGCGAGCAGCGGCTGACAAGCAGTCTCGCATCCATTCTGAATGCAACGACGCCGGTATGGACGATTGTGGTCGGCATTGCGTTCTTCGGCAACAAGTCGAATCGGATGCAATGGATCGGTCTTGCGACGGCCACAATAGGCGTAGTCATCCTGCTCGGCATTCGTCCGGGGACGCTGCTTTCGTTCGATGGCATTGGCTTGATCGGCATGCTGTGCGCTACGTTCAGCTACGCGGTCGGCTCGCAGCTGTCCAAGCGGCTGTCGCTCCGCGGACTGACGATGTACCAAATTACATACGGAACCTTGCTGAGCAGCACCGTGACAAGCGGGATTTTCGCATTTTCTACCGAATCCATAACATGGCCGCATCTCACATCGATGGATAATGTGCCGATGATTCTCGGTCTTGGCATGTTCGGCTCGGGCTTCGCCTATATTCTGTTCTACTACATGGTGGAGAAAGGGAGCGCCGAGTTCGCGTCGATGGTGACGTACTTGGTGCCATGCACGGCATTGATTTGGGGCTCCACGCTCCTAGGCGAGCCTATCAAGTGGAATATGCTCGTTGGGCTCGTCATCATACTCGGAGGCGTCTTCCTTGCAAGCCGCAAGCCGAGATCAGGCAATGCGCTCAGGCCGCAGGAAGCGCGGTCCAGCTAGAACTGTTTTTAGTCAGGAGAAGGAAGCAAGACACAAGAACTGAGGAGGGAATGTGTTGTCTTTCGTATCACGGCTTAGTTGGTTTTTCAAACAGAGATGGATGCATTACACGGTTGCGATCAGCTTGATGACGATCGTGAGCTTGCTGCAGACGGTCCCGCCCAAAATGATCGGGAACACCATTGACCGCATCCGCAGCGGAAGCCTGACGGCATCGCAATTAAGCAGCACGGTGCTGCTGCTGATTGGGCTGTCTGTGCTATTATATGTGCTCGTCTATACGTGGATCACCACGTTGTACGGGAATTCGGTGCTCATCGAGAAGCTATTGCGGGGGCGGTTTCTGACGCATCTCACGCGGATGACGCCGTCGTTCTTCCAGCGTAACAATACGGGACAGCTGATGGCGCTTGCGACGAACGATATTTTGGCCATTGGCAACACAGCCGGCTACGGCGTTATGACGCTCGTGAACACGGTCGTCGGCGCATCGGTCGTCATTATTACGATGATTTCCTTGATTAATTACAAGCTGATGCTCGCGGCGCTTATTCCTCTGCCGCTGCTTGCGGTAGTTATTAGTAAGCTGGGCAAAAGAGTGCGCGTTCGCTTCATGGCAGCTCAAGACGCGTTCGGAACGATGAACAATCACGCGCTGGAGTCGATCTCCGGCATTCGCGTCATCCGTTCTTATGTGCAGGAGCGGCATGACCTGACTGCATTCGATGATGTCACCACCGAAGTGATGGAGAAGAACCGGCTGGTGTCGATGCTCAATGCGCTGTTTCAGCCGCTAATCTCTATTATTGTTGGCGTCAGCTATTCGATCGGAATCGGGTACGGTTCCTATCTGGTGTTCCATGGCGAGATTACGCTTGGACAGTTAGTGTCGTTTAATATTTATTTAGGGATGTTAATTTGGCCGATGATTTCCTTCGGCGAATTCATTAACGTGCTTCAACGCGGCAACGCCTCCGCGGATCGGCTGCAAAAGGCATTCGATGAGAAGCCGGATCTTGCGGACCCTGCGAGGTCAGTTGCAGTGGCTCGGCCTGAAGCAATAGAGATGAAGAAGCTGACGTTTACCTATCCGGCGGCGGTCCAGCCGAGTTTGCGGGACGTGTCGTTCAAGCTGGAGCGCGGGCAGACGCTTGGCATTGTCGGCCGGACGGGAAGCGGGAAGAGCACCTTGCTGAAGCAGCTGCTGCGCCAATATCAGGTGGAGTCAGAGCGTCTGTTTATATCGGGTGTACCGGTGGAAAAGATTGAGATAGACCTTGTGAAGAGCTGGATCGGCTATGTGCCGCAGGAGCATCTGCTGTTATCTAAGTCGATCAGCGACAATATTGCGCTCGGCAAGCCGGACGCTTCCGAGGCCGAGATACGGAAGGCTGTGGAGATGGCCTCGTTCACCTCGGACATCGCCGGAATGCCGGAAGGACTTGGGACCATCGTCGGCGAGAATGGCGTCATGCTCTCCGGGGGGCAGAAGCAGCGGCTGGCGATTGCGAGGGCGCTGCTGATCGATTCGGAGATTTTGCTGCTGGATGATGCGCTCAGCGCGGTGGATGCACGGACGGAGAGCGCGATTCTGCACCATATTCGTCAGAATCGGGCGGGCAAAACAACCTTGATCTCCACGCACCGGTTGTCTGCGGTCAGCCATGCGGATTGGATCCTCGTGCTAGATGAAGGGCGAGTTATTGAAGAAGGTACGCACGAGGAGCTGATGTTCTTCGGCGGGTGGTATAAGCAGCAGTGGGATCGGCAGCAGATGGAAGCGAGCTTGGAAGAGTAGCGCAGGCATGAAGAAATGAAGTCATGAAGTCATGAAGTCATGAAGTCATGCAGGCGTGCAGGCGTGCAGGATAAAAGAATCCAGGAGGTAGCTATGAACCAATCGACGACGAGACGGCTGCTTGGCTACGCACTCGTCTACAAGTACCGGATTATCGCAGCGCTGCTCATCCTATGCTGCGCGGTCGGCGCCGAGCTTGGCGGACCCTATATTACGAAGACGATCATCGATAAGCATCTCTCGCTGAAAGAGAATGATCTGCCAGCCGTGCTGCGGCTGCTCGGGCTATACCTCGGGCTGCTGGTGACGGCGGGTGTGTGCAACTTCTCGCAATCGTATCTGCTGCAAGCAACAGCGCTGCGGATTATCAAGAACATGCGGATGGACTTGATGCGCCATATCGGCCGGATACCTTTGCGGTATTTTGACAACACGCCGATTGGCCAGGTGGTATCGCGGATTGCGAACGATACGGAAGCGGTGCGCGATCTGTTCATGAGCTTCATGGCGACGTTCGTGGTGAGTGTCGTGCAGCTGACGGGGATATTTACGGCGCTGTTCATTCTCGATGCTCGGCTTGCGGCGTTCACGCTGTTGCTGCCGCCGATCTTCGCTGTCATCATGTACGTTCACTTGAAGTATTCGAAAGTGTTTATCTCCATCATGCGGGCACGTCTGAGCGACATGAACGCGATGATCAACGAGTCCATCGTCGTCATGCCGATTATTCAAGCATTCCGGCGCGAAAAGGTGACTTTGGCGGAGTTCGAGGTGCTGAACGAGGACCGTTACGTGAATCAGGTGAAGCAGTTCCGCGTCTTCTCGCTGTCCTCGCGGAATATCGTCGGTACCATCGGCAGCTTGGTGACCGCTGGCGTTGTGTGGTACTTCGGCGGCCAATCGCTGCAGACAGGAATTGAGTTCGGCGTGTTCTATGCGTTTATCGATTATTTGGGCAGAATCTTCCTGCCGATCATCGGCATCTTCGACCAGCTGACCAATGCGCAGCGTGCCTTCGTCTCGGCGGAGAAGGTGTTCGCGATTATGGATTTGGAAGGCTCGGAAGTGGAAGATGCTGCAGGCGAAGGACGCCCGGAAGGCGTCGTGAAGTTCGACGGCGTCACGTTCGCGTACAAGGAAGGCGAGAACGTGCTGAAGAACATTTCGTTCGAAGCACGCAAAGGGGAAACGGTGGCGCTGGTCGGCCATACGGGCTCGGGCAAAAGCTCCATCATGAACCTGCTGCTCGGCTTCTATGAGCCGCAGCAAGGGGCTATTACGATCGACGGCCGCGATATTCGAGGCATGTCGAAGCAGGCTTTGCGCAAGCACATGGGCATCGTGCTGCAGGATCCGTTCTTGTTCGCAGGCGACATTAAGTTCAATGTCAGCCTGTACAACAAGGACATCACGCTTGAGCGGGTGAAGACCGCGCTGCGTGATGTCGGCGCATCCTCGTTCGTCGAGCAGCTGCCAGGCGGCTACGACGAACCGGTTGTGGAGCGCGGCAACACGCTGTCGAGCGGACAGCGGCAGCTGATCTCTTTCGCGAGGGCGCTGGCGTTCGACCCGAGCATTCTCATTCTCGATGAGGCGACGGCGAGCATCGACAGCGAGACGGAGGGCCTCATCCAGCAGGCGTTGAAGGTCGTCAGCGAAGGCCGGACGACGCTCGTCATCGCGCACAGGCTTTCGACGATCCGCGAGGCCGATCAAATTCTCGTCCTGCACCGCGGCGAGATCGTCGAACGCGGCAACCACCGCGAGCTGATGGCGCTGCAAGGGCGGTACTATAAGATGTACCAGCTGCAGACCGGCGAAGGTCACGCAGCTGCCGCCCCAGGCGGCGCGGTCACCGCATCGGCGGGACCGACGGTGTAAGGGAAGGAGCAACAGGTAGGCGGTGAGCCGGCCCTGTTGCTCTTTTTTTTTGCGCGCGACAAAGGCAGCGGCGCCTGGTGCCCCGAAAGTAGCTGGTTAGTTGGACTACATTCGCAGAAATGCGGGGGATTGGAGTAAAGTAGCTGGTTTGTTGGACTACGTCGGTTATAAGAGTGGCACCCAGTACCACACATCAGAGAAAACACGCTGGAAAAGCGCAAAGAGTGGCACCTAGTACCACACATCAGCAGAAAAGCGCCGAAAAAGCGCAAAGAGTGGTCCTGGGTACCACACATCGATGTAATGGAACGAGGACTAGGAGGAAGTGACGCCTCCAAGTAGCTACATTGTCCAAAATCCGGCGAACCAGGGTTAAGTAGTGACTCCAGGTATCTACATTGATGGAATTCAGGCCAAATTGGGGCAAGAGGTGCTTCTGGGTAACTACATTGGCAAACATAGAAGATGGAGGAGGGGGGCTACCAGGCGAGGGCCAAGCCGGCCCGTAGAACCGCTGCCATGTTAGCGGCAGCGGTTCTTTGTCAGCGGAGGTTTTGCCGCCATTGAAAAAGAGTGGTGAAGCGCAGCGCCGACCATTTCGAATGAGAGTGACTTTGGTACGAAGTACCACGGGAACGATCATCGAAATGGGCGGACGGAGCGGAACCACGAATTAGAGATGAGGCACCTAAAACCGAAGTTTTTCATGTAGAATAGAACTATTGGATGAAGTTTCCTCATTGGGAGGGGAACTCACTATGAAGGAGATTATTTTGCCGGACGGCACTTTGGATGCGAGCCGTATTTGGCGCAGAGAAACGCTATACACAGGGATGAACGGCAAAAGCGTAGAGCGTGTCTACCTTTCGCCGGAGCACAGCATCATATATAAACCACTTACCAATGAAAGCCAGCTCGGGCAGGAGGGCTGGGTGTATGAGCATATTTTGCAGGGAATGGCGTTCCCGCCGATCTATCCGCAGCTGCTTGCGGCTTCGGGGATAGCTGCTGGCGACCAAAGCTGGCAGTTGTTCGAGGACTTGGGGGCGCTCCGGCACGCTTTCGACGAAGAGACGGCGCTTGATCTAATCGACCATATCGCTTGGTGGCACGCACTGCCCGTCGAACACCTCAGCCAGCAACCGCTGCTCGGTCCGAAGCCATACATTGAGACCATTGCCGAGCAAGTGCTAGGCAGACGCGATGAACTCACAGAAACACTAACCGCGAGATTCGAAACGCCGCAGTTCGTCATCGATCAGCTAGACGCTCTCACCCGCAGCAGCCGCATGACAACTTACTGGGAGCGCGACGTACTTTCCCACGGCGATCTTCACCTCGGCAACTACGCGCGTGCCGAAGGTGCCGTCCGCGTGCTCGATTGGGAGCATGCGCATATCAATAGCCGCTATTGGGACTTGTACTACGTGATCGACTCGTCTCACCCCGATTTTCCAAAATCCATGAGCATCCCAGTACGTAAGCGTCTGCTGGACCGGTATCTAGCTCAATCCGCCGTATATGGTATCCAGCTCGACGCCCCGCTTTTCCTACAAGGCTATTATTTGTTCACAACATGGTTCTCGCTCTGGATGCTGCTGCTAATTGCCGGTGACTTAGAACGAATCGCAGCAGCGACCAGCGGTGGCAGGTGGAGCGTCCACCAGCTTACGGTGCAGCTGGAAGAAACGCTCGACAGCTTGACGCAGTGTGTTCAACTACTGAATGAACAAGGAGTGTCTTAACAATGGCGAACAACAGCAGCACACAGCGAATTGCACTAGTCACAGGAGCAAGCGGAGGGATGGGGCGCGCGACCGCCGCGCTCCTTGCCGCGGAGCAAGGGATGAAGGTTTATCTGTTAGCGCGGAACAAGAAGAAGGGGCAGGCTGCAGTCGAGCACGTCAACAAGAAGTCGGGGCGGCAGGATGCAGAGCTGCTGCTGTGCGACTTGGCTTCTATGGCAAGCATCCGAGCGGCGGCTGCGGAGATTGCTGGCCGGACAAGCCGTCTGGATGTGCTCGTCAACAATGCGGGTGTCATTACGCTGAAGCGGGAGGAGACGGCAGACGGGTTCGAGCGGCAGCTTGGCGTGAACCATTTGGGACATTTTTTGCTGACAGGGCTGCTGATTCCGCTGCTACGTCAAAGTGCCGCGGCGCGAGTCGTCAACGTATCGTCCGGCGCGCACAAGATCGGGAAGATGAACTATGCGGACCCGGGGATGGTGAAGGATTTTACCGTTTGGCGGGCGTACAGCAGGTCGAAGATCGCTAATATTTGGTTCACGAAGGAACTCGCAAGGCGTTTGCAAGGTACAGGAATTTCGGTCTATGCGCTCCACCCTGGCGTCGTTGCGACGGATATCGGGGTGAACCGGTCGACTGGTTTTGGCCAGCTTGCACATAAGCTGATGCGCCCGTTCTTTCTGACGGCAGAAGAGGGTTCAGCGACGGCGATTCACTTAGCGAGTGCGGGGCAGGTCGGTGGACAGAGCGGCGATTATTTCTACAAGAAGAAGCCGATTGCCGTGTCGAAGCTGGCAGATTCCGCCGAAGAGGCGAGCAAGTTCTGGAGCTGGAGCGAGCAGGCGGCGGGATTCCGGTACGACATCTAAAGCGGAGAAGGAGTGGACAGGCATGAGCAGCATTCGATATCCAGTTCTTAAGGAAGGTGCAATGATCGGCGTAACAGCGCCATCCTCGGGAGCAGAAGAGAGAATTCATCCATGGTTGGAGGAGGCACGAGAGAGACTGGCGATAAGCGGCTTTGGGGTGCAATTCGGAGAGACGGTGTGGACGCAAAATAAAGCAAAATCCGCGCCGGCCGCCAAGCGGGCAGAAGAGTTTAATGCGATGGTCCAAGCAGCGGATGTCGATCTCATCATCCCGCCATGGGGCGGCGAGCTGTTGATTGAAATGGTGGACCAAGTCGATTACGACCGGCTCCCCTGCAAATGGGTTATGGGCTACTCGGACCTCAGCGTGCTGCTGCTTGCCATTACGCTGAAGACAGGTATCGCGACGGCGCATGGCACGAACTTCGTCGATCTTCGCGGTGAGGTGACAGATGAGACAACCGCGATGTGGCAGGCTGTTCTGTCCACGGAAACAGGCGGGGCAATCGTCCAGCACTCGTCGAGCAGCTATCTGAAGGAGTGGCCGAAGGAAGCAGGCAAAGCCGTGTTCAACTTGACGGAGCCGACGATGTGGAGTGCGATACTGCCAGATGGACTAGAACCTCGGGGCAGCATCCGGCTGCAAGGACGGCTCCTCGGCGGCTGCATCGATGTCATCCGTCATCTGATCGGCACGCCATACGGAGATGTTGCTGCATTCAGGGAAGTGCACATCCCGGGAGAAAAACTGCTGTGGTATCTCGAGAACTGCGAGTTGGTCACGACGGACGTACGCAGGTCGCTTGTACAGATGAAGCTGGCGGGCTGGTTCGAGCGCTGCTCCGGCATTATGTTCGGACGGAGCCCCGCTAACCGGCCGGTTGAAAACTACATGATTGAAGATGTGTACGCCGATCTGGCAGACGAACTAGGACTGCCGATCATCTACGATATCGATTGCGGGCATGTTCCGCCGCAGCTGACGCTCATTAATGGTGCTTTTGCCGAAGTAGAAGTGGAAGCGGGGCGCGGGACAGTTAAGCAGTATTTTACATAGAGCATGAATGGTTGATGGATGGATGGATGGATGGAGGGGGAACAGCGAGTGCAAGGCTATAACTGTTTGATGGTGTACAATCCGGAGATGGACAGGCTGCTCATGTGCCGAAGGCTGAAGGAGCCGTATAAGGGGCTGAGCAATCTCGTCGGTGGCAAAATCGAGCCAGGTGAAGCAGGAATGGACGCGGCTTACCGGGAACTTGAAGAGGAAACAGGCATCACGGCGGCAGATCTTGTGCTGCATCGGATTATGGATTTCACGTATTATTTGCAGGACTGCTACGTGGAGGTTTACGCGGGCAGGTTGAAGCACGACGTCACCGTTGCAGGAGACGAGAACGAGCTATATTGGTCCGATCTGTCGCCTGACTTCTTCGACATGACGCTGTATGCGGGGGAGGGCAATATTGGGCATATGATTGAGCAGGTGAATATGAGTAAGGCGTTGTTTGAATAACTACTGGTTAATCCAACCTTCAAAAAACTCAACGTCGCTCGTGCCTGCTGCTTTTCCTTTTATTAACTCTTTCATGCTGCTTCTCATCAAATGTTCTCTCGCGGAAACCTTCTGATCTTTCTTATCGAATAGGCCTTGAATGCCACCGCTTATGTAGTACGTATTCTCTTGGTCATCCGTTTGTTTTCGTAAAAATAAATAATATCCTTCGCCGGATACAAGTTCGTTACCGTCTTTTAATTGATAAATAATGATTTCTTCTGGGCTTTTTCCTTTAAACGATTTCGTTACTTTAAACGTTGTCGCAACGCCCACATCGGAAGAAGCTTGTTCTGAGACGGCTGCTCCGAAAACAATGAGGTCGGCACTCCTTTTCAGGTCTTTGATGTCCAGGACGCCGTCACTAAAAGATCCTTGAGCGAATGCGCCCGGACCATCATCATTCTCGGTACGTTCCGGAACCCTCTCGGTGCTTGCTCTAATCAGAATGGTGAACGATACGACAACGAATGCGCTCATAGCAGCAATCAATAGTGTTTTTTTCAAAGAGAAGCACCTGCTTTCACCTTATTCATACGCTAATCATATCGAATAAAGGTGAATGGTTCTCATGAGAAAATAATGCTTTTACTTTCAAAACTAAATGTCATGCTGGCGGGTTATCCGGGAACTTGAAGTTCATAGTTGTAAAATAGTCACTTTACTCCCGTACAAGCTTGCAGCTCCCGCACTTCGCACATTGTTTCAGCGGCGACGCGAAGCAAGGGCGGGGCTGCTTGGCATCAATCTCCTTCTTATCCTTATCCAGCACCAATTCAGCTTGTTCTTGCTCTGTCCGCTTCAACAACATGTCGTTCACTCCTCGTGTGCAAGTTATGAGTTGATTATAGACAGCGCGAAACAATCTGTATTGTAAGCGTTGTATCACAATTGTAAAAAAGTAAGAACGAAAAAATGCCCTCTGCTTGGCCGCCGCGAATCGGCGCAGCCAAACAAAGGGCATTTATCGTTCCGTTAGCTGCTGCGCGTAAGACCAGCAGCTTCCGCCAAAATTTCATACGACCGCAGCCGAGCCGCGTGGTCGTAGATCTGCGAGGTGACGATGAGCTCATCCGCCATCGGCTCGCGCAGGATCTCCTGCAGCCGCGCTTCCACCGTGCTCTTGCTGCCGGCGATGGCGTACTTGAACTTGGACTGCAGCGCGTCCCGTTCATGCGGCTGCCACAGCTCATCCATGTTGTCGATCGGCGGCTTCAGCTTGCCGGGGCGGCCTCGGATGAGGCTGAGGAATTGCTGCTGCTGCGACGTGGCGAGGAAGCGCGCCTCCTCATCTGTTTCGGCGGCGACGATGTTGACGCCGACCATAATGTATGGCTTCGCCAGCGCCTCCGACGGGCGGAAGGTGCTGCGATACAGATGGATCGCGGGCATCAAGTACTCCGGCGCAAAATGGCTCGCGAACGAGAACGGCAGCCCGAGCTCCGCCGCGAGCTTCGCGCTGAAGCCGCTGGAGCCGAGCAGCCAGATCGGCACGTCGATGCCTTCGCCTGGCGTCGCGCGCACAGGGCGATACTCGTCCGTCGGCGGATGGAAGTAGTCGCGCAGCTCGGCGAGCAGCTCCGGGAAGTCCTGCCCGTGCGAGCCGAGATCCTTCCGCAGCGCGCGCGCCGTCGTCTGGTCGGAGCCTGGCGCGCGGCCAAGGCCGAGGTCGATCCGGCCCGGGTACATCGATTCGAGCGTGCCGAACTGCTCGGCGATGACTAGCGGCGCATGGTTCGGCAGCATAATGCCGCCGGAGCCGACGCGGATGCGCTCCGTGCCGCCGGCCACGTAGCCGATGACAACGGAGGTGGCGGAGCTGGCGATGCCCGCCATATTGTGATGCTCCGCCAGCCAGTAGCGGTTGTAACCGAGGCGCTCGGCGTGACGCGCGAGCTCCAGCGTATTGCGGAACGCATCCGCCGGCATGGAGCCTTCAATTACAGGCGCCAAGTCCAGGACGGAGAGCGGAACGTGTATGGTGTCAGTCATAATTTTGACCTCCTAATCAATCGGAATTATGCGATCCATTTCATTATGGAACAGTGACCTAACAATAGCAAGCATCTAACTTTTCATAAGTTAATATACGTATTCCAGTCCGTATATTTTCTTCATTATTTTTGCTATAGTTGGAGAAAGTTAACCGCAGAAACTATACGCGCTGGGGGTGCAAAGTCACTGTTCATCCTGAAACGTCTCGCGTCACTGTCGATTCTGCCGAAGCTTGTCCTCACTTTCCTGGTCACCCTCACCCCACTGTACATCATCAGCTGGAAAATGAACGAGACCGGCTCCTCCCATGTCCAGAAGGAAATTACCGATTCCCTTGTCTCCCGTTCGTCGCTCTATATGAATATGCTCGAATTTGACCTCGACAGCGTTATCCGCCAGCTGCAGGAATACGTCAATGACGACGACCTGCTGAAGCTGACAAGCTCCTCCGAAGTCATGACCGAAATCGAGAAGATGCAATCGCAGCTTCGCCTCAAGAGCAAGCTTGATCTACTCAAGCGCTCCAGTAAATTCGTGGAGAACGCCATCGCGTTCATCCCGGAGATGCACCGAACCGTATCCGCCAACGCCAATGTCATCGGCAGCTTCGATGAGGAGCAGTTCGAGGCGCTGACGAAATCGACCAACAGGTTCGAGTCTCCTTTTCTCCTCTGGAAAGACCGAATCTTCATCAGTATTCCGTATCCGGACCCTGCTGTCGCAAGTCGGCAAAGGCCTGTGTTCCTGCTCGCCGTTGAAATTTCAAGGCGCGAGCTCGGCATGGTGCTGCAGGAGTTTACGAATGAAGGCGGGCAGACGGCGCTCGTCGGCAATAAGCAGCCTTTCATTATTACCGCAGGCCAAGGGCAGGTTGATGAAGCGCTCATTGATGATTTTCAAAAGGCGGGTACGGAGGCCGAAGAAACGAAGGGGCTGCGCTCCGTGTCGTGGAATGATCAGTCCTATCTCGTCGTCACGAAGCATTCCTCCAGGCTCGATATGTCCCTTCTGATGTATGTGCCGGAAAGCAAGGTGAATGCCTCGCTGCAAGTGTACCGCTTCTGGTTCTACGTGTTATCAGCGATGTCAGTCTTCCTCGTGCTCTTATTCTCCTATAGCATCTATCTCATCATTCATCAGCCGCTCAAGCGGCTTGTCCGTTCCTTCAGACGCATCGAGCAGGGGCATTTCAATCTCGAAGTGAGCTATCCCCTTGCTGACGAATTTGGCTACTTATATGGACAGTTCAATGGCATGGTCAAGCGGCTTGACGTGCTTGTTCATGAGGTGTACGAGCAGCGGTATCTTGCCCGGCTCGCGGAGCTGCGGCATTTGCAGTCGCAGATCAATCCGCATTTTCTGTACAACAGTTATTTCATTCTGTACCGGATGGCGCAGCAGCGTGACCATGACAATGTCATCTATTTCACGAAGCATCTGGGCGAGTACTTCCAATATATTACCCGCGATGGCTCGGACGAAGTCCCGCTGGCGAACGAGATCCATCATGCCCGCACGTATGCAGAGATTCAGTCGATTCGCTTCTCGGAGCGGATTATCGTGGAGTTCGACGAAGTGCCGGACGAGCTGCGGAGCTTCCCGGTGCCGCGCTTAATTGTGCAGCCCATTATTGAGAACGCCTACAACCACGGTCTCGAGAACAAAAGAAAGGGCGGCCTGATCACCGTCAGCTTCCAGAGCAAGCAAGGCGCTATCGAAATCGCAATTACCGATAACGGCGGCAATATGGATGACGAGAAGCTGCGCGAGCTGCAGGCCAGCTTGCTGGACAAGGGTCCTTCTACCGAACATACGGGGCTGCTCAATGTGCATCGGCGCATCATCATTAAGTATGGCGGAGGCGGGCTTGCGCTTGGCATTGGTGAAGAGCAGGGTCTCTCAGTGACGATAACGATTCCAACGGAAACGGGGAACATGCATGAATCGCTTGCTCATAGTGGATGACGAAAAGTTCACGGTCGACGGATTGTACGAAATGATCGAGGATACGCCGGATCTCGAGCTTGATCTGTACCGAGCCTATTCCCCTGAGGAAGCGCTGGAGTGGCTGTCTCGGACGAAGATTGACATCGTGCTGAGCGACGTTCGGATGCCCGGAATGACGGGGCTTGAGCTGCAGCAGCGTATCGTTGCGCAGTGGCCGCGGTGCAAGATTATTTTCCTCACCGGCATTCATAATCTCGAGACGGCGCAGCTGGCCGTTCGTTCGGGCTCGATCGATTATATATTGAAAACCGAAGGCGACGAAGCCATTATTCGCAGTATTCAAAAAGCGATCGACAGCCTCGCGGAGGAGTCAGAGAGCAGCCAATTCATGCTGCAAGCGAAAGAGCGGATGAGCAGGGCGCTGCCTCTGCTTCATCGGGACTGGGTGATGTCGCTGCTCGAGCTGCAATCATCAGTTACATACGCGAAGCTGCAGGAGGTGCACATTCCGCTGAGTAGTGAGCTGCCGGTCATCCCCCTTATCGGGCGAGTCGACCAGTGGCAGAACACGGCAGGTTACCAGGATCAGTCGTTATTGCTCTACGCGGTACAAAATATCGCCGCGGAGTACTATGCATCCTTGTCCTTCTTCTCCGTAAGCTTGGACATGCATCACTTCATCTGTTTGATCCAGCCAAGCTTGGAGGCTGTCGCTTCGGCATCGAAGCCGGAGTCCGAGCTGTGGCGCGACACCGTCAGCTTCGTGCAGGGCACGATGCTGTCCGTTCAGCAAACATGCGACAGGCTGCTCAAGCTGCCAGTGTCGCTCATTTGCGGCGCGGGTGCAGTCGGGTGGCAGCAGCTGCCGCACGTCTATGGCCAGATGCGGAAGCAGCTGCTCGTCGGCCTCGGCTCCCGGGATCGGATGCTGCTCATTCTCGATCAGCAGCAGGAGGAAGGCGAGGAAGCTGCGGATCAGTCGCAGCCCGCGCTGCCGCCTCTGCGGACGATGACGGCGCAGCTGGAGCGGCTGCTTGAAGTCGGCGGCGCGGAGGAATTCGCCGCCAAGGTCAAGCAGTATGCAGCGCTGCCGACGCAGTACGCCGACTATGCGCTGGTCTACTATGCGGTCGCGAGCGTCCTGCTCAGCCAGCTGACGCAGGCCGAAGCGCGTCAGGATGAGCCTGCTGCCACCGACATCGATATTGATATGCTCATGAATCTCGCCGCGCACAAGTCACGGGAAGCGGCGGTGCAATTTCTGCTAAGCACAGCCGCTGCCATTCATGAACGGCGCAGTCGGGTGCAGTCCGAGCGCACGCATCAGCTCATCTGCAAGCTGCATCAATTTATTCGCGGCAACCTGGGCGGGGACTTGTCGCTCACGCGTCTATCCGAAGTGGTCTATTTGAACCCGGCCTATCTGTCTGTCTTGTACAAGCAGCAGACAGGCCGCAACCTATCCGACTATATTGCAGAGCTGCGCCTCGATAAGGCGAAGGAGCTGCTGCTTGCCACGCCGTTCAAAATCCACGAAATTGCGGACAAGGTCGGCTTTGAGACATCGGGCTATTTTACGAGATTTTTCAAGAAGAGACTGCAGATGACGCCGCAGGAGTACCGTGCGAAGGAGTGACGGCTGTGCCGCTCACATTGCTGTGGCAGGTTTCGGGCTGAGAGTCGGAAGATCCGACTCTCGCGCGGGAAATGCAGCGAAAACGAGCTGAGCGTCGGAAAATCCGACTCTCGTGGTGTGAGGCGGCGGGGTGTAGTGGGGGTTCTCGGGCTGAGAGTCGGAAAACCCGACTCTCGTGGTGTGAGGCGGCGTGGTGTAGCACGGGTTCTCGGGCTGAGAGTCGGAAAACCCGACTTAACGGTGGCGATTTCCCGCCCCCAATTAGCCGATTCGCAGTAAATAGCCGCTGTCACAACCGTTAGCATTCCGAAAGCCGCATTTTTCACGAAATAGCCGCTCCTACAACCGTTTATAGCAACTCGCTGATGCCCGGAGCTGCCCCCTCCATCACAATTTCCTATACAAGAGACCACGAATCTATAGATTGTTCCATAGAGGGCGGATCATGCGCCATTTTATACTGAGAGGGAAGGAAGCTTGCAAAATAAAAGGGAGGTTACAGGATGCATAAGCCATTCAAATGGACGGCAATTGTGCTAATGACTTTTATTTTTGTTTTTGTATCCGCTTGCAGCTCGAGCAATGACAACAAGAACACTTCCAATTCCTCGGGGAACAACGCATCCAGCAATTCCAGCAGTTCGAATTCATCCGGCACCGACAACAGCAGCACAGGCAATTCCGGCGGCAATACGTCAACGGATTCGTCGAATACGTCAGAGCCGGCCGGAGAGGCTGACAAGTACGATCCTCCGATTGACGTTACGAGCGTGCGGATCATTAACGACACGTACAAGTTCATGGAAGGTCAAACGATCGACAACAACATGTGGACACAGCTGCTCGAAGAGAAGCTTGGCATTAAGATCAAATACGATTGGGTCGTAAGCGGCGACCAGCCTGGCGGCCAAGGCGAGCAGAAGATGAACGTCTCGATCGCGTCCGGCGACCTGCCAGACTTCATTCCAGTGAACGCGAAGCAGCTGAAGCAGCTGCAGGAAGCGGATGAACTGGAAGATCTGACAGCGATCTATGACAAGTACGCTTCTCCGTTCCTGAAGGAAATCCTGAACCAGGACGGTCCGGCATCCCTCAACTCCGCTACGTTCGGCGGCAAGCTGATGGCGATCCCGAATACCGGCTCTTCGATGGACGGCGCGGCGATGATCTGGATCCGCAAGGACTGGCTCGATAAGCTCGGCCTGCAGCCTCCGAAGACGATGGCTGACGTGCTGGCAATCTCCCAAGCATTCACAACGAAGGATCCGGACGGCAACGGCAAGCCGGATACGTACGGCATTGCATTGAATAAGGATCTGTACGGCGGCTTCGCCGATATTACAGGCTTCATGAACAGCTACCACGCTTATCCAGGCACTTGGATTAAGGATGCAAGCGGCAATATCGTGTACGGCAGCATTCAGCCGGAGATGAAGACGGCCCTTGCGGAAATGCAGAAGATGTATAAGAACGGCGAGATCGATAAGGAATTCGGCGTCAAAGACGGCGGTAAAGAAGCAGAACTGACTGCTTCGGGCAAAATCGGCATGCAGTTCGGCCAAATGTGGAACCCGCTCTGGCCGCTCGTTGACAGTAAGAAGAACGATCCGAACGCGCAGTGGCAGTCGTATCCGCTCGCTTCGGCCGACGACCAGCCGGTAACGCCGCAGGTGGGCTTTGCGACAGGGCAATATTTTGCGGTGAAGAAGGGTGCTGCTCATCCGGAAGCGCTGCTGAAGATGATCAACCTGTTCGTTGAAACAGGCTGGGGCCAGACGACAACGCCTGAGAACTATGCGAAGTACTTCACGGGCGACGGCTTCGAGAAGTTCAAAATGATGCCGTTCCAAGCATGGCCCGCCCGCAAAAACCTGGATATCCATCTCCACGTAACGGCTGCACTGGACAGCGGGGACACTTCCGGTCTCAATCCGGAGGAGAAGGATAATCACGATAAGATCAAATCCTGGATGGATGGCTCGAGCAAGGAACCGCTGAACTGGGCGTATGAGCGCGTATTCGGCAAGGAAGGCTCGTTCGTCGTCATTAACCAGTACGTAAGCGGCAATCAGCTGAAGCTGACGGAGTTCTACGGAGCGCCGACGCCTGCGATGGTCGAGAAGGAATCGAACCTGAAGAAACGCGAGCTGGAGACGTTCACGAAGATCATTATGGGCGACTCGGTCGATACGTTCGACAAGTTCGTGGAAGAGTGGAAAAAGCTCGGAGGCGACCAAATTACGCAAGAGGTTAACGACTGGGCGAAGAATAAGTAAGCTTGGATTGTGACAGGCGGGGGAAGCGGCGTCTTCCCCCTTTTTGTCATTAGGCTAGGGCCCTAAGGGAGGAAGCGCGCATGTTCTTGAAAAAATGGAGTGGGCAGCTCCCGCTGCACCTGATGATTTTGCCGGGGCTGGTCCTCATCCTCATCTACAGCTACGGTCCGATGTTCGGGCTTCTTATTGCATTCGAGAAATACGTGCCGGCGAAAGGGATCATGGGCTCCAAGTGGGTCGGACTCGACAACTTCCGGTATGTGCTCGAGATGCCGGAGTCGACGCAGATTATTTGGAACACCATCCTCATTGCGATGATGAAAATCGTTGCAGGTCTCATCGCCCCGATCATTACAGCGCTGCTTCTGAACGAGGTTCGCAAAGAGGTATTCAAGCGCGGCATCCAGACGGTTGTTTATCTGCCGCACTTTCTGTCGTGGATCATTCTGGGCGGGATTCTGATCGATATTTTGTCGCCGACGAACGGGATTGTGAATCAGGTGCTGGGCTGGTTCGGCATTAAAGCTATCTACTTCTTAGGGGATAATCATTGGTTCCGGTATGTGCTTGTCATTACGGATGTGTGGAAGGAGTTCGGCTTCAATACGATCGTTTATTTGGCGGCATTGACAAGCATTAGTCCGACGCTGTACGAGGCGGCAATCGTGGATGGCGCAGGCAGATGGAAGCAGACGCTGCACGTGACATTGCCGGGCATGACTTCGATTATTGTGCTGCTCGTTACTCTGAGTCTCGGAAACGTTCTGAACGCCGGGTTTGACCAGGTGTTTAATTTATATAGCCCGCAAGTGTACGAGACCGGCGACGTCATCGATACGTTCGTGTACCGGATCGGTCTTGTCGATGCGCAGTACGGGGTTGCGACCGCCGTCGGCGTCTTCCGGTCCGTCGTCTCGCTGTTCTCTATATCACTGTCCTATTATCTGGCGTATCGGTTCGCGAATTATCGCATTTTCTGATGAGAGGAGAGAGCGGGATGCTGGAGCATTACACCGTCAGCCGAAGAGTGTTTCTAACCTTCAACTACGTCTTTCTGACATGCCTCGGCATTATATGTATTCTGCCGATCATTCACGTTCTAGCCGTATCGTTCAGCTCGAGTGCGGCTGCGCAAGCCGGTTACGTCAAGCTGTGGCCGGTGCAGTTCACGCTCAGCTCCTATGATTATGTCATGCATAAGCCGGCATTCTTCAAGTCGATCCTCGTTACCTTGAAGCGGGTAGGACTCGGGATTCCGACGAATATGCTGCTCACGGTTCTGATTGCCTACCCTCTGTCCAAAGAAGCGAAAAAGTTCCCGATGCGCACATTCTACGCATGGGTGTTCGTGGTGACGATCCTGTTCAGCGGCGGTCTCATTCCGCTCTATATGACGATCAAGGAGACGCATATCCTGGACACGGTCTGGGCGATGGTGCTGCCAGGGGCGGTGCCGGTGTTTAATGTAATTCTGCTGCTGAACTTCTTCCGTGGCTTGCCCAAAGAATTGGAGGAAGCGGCATTCATCGACGGAGCTGGACATTGGACGACGCTGTGGCGGATCTTCCTGCCATTGTCGCTGCCGGCGCTGGCGACGATTACGTTGTTCGCGACGGTTAACCATTGGAACTCGTGGTTCGACGGCTTGATCTTCATGAACTCGCCGGACCATTATCCGCTGCAAAGTTATCTGCAGACGGTCGTAATTAACCGGGATTTGACGCTAATGTCATCGGCAGATATGAAATCGCTCACGGAGGTCAATGACAGGACGGCGAAGGCGGCGCAGATCTTCCTTGGCGCGCTCCCGATTCTGCTCGTATATCCGTTTCTGCAGCGGTTCTTCATGAAGGGAATTGTGCTTGGCAGCGTGAAAGAATAAGAGATGTAAGGAGGCGATAGCGGTGGAAGAGAATCGGTCATGGCGTGCTCGGTGGATCTGGCATGAGCGTTACCCGTGGACGAATGCTCCGGGCGAGCATGAATTGGTGCTGTTCCGGCGTACGTTCGAGGTGGAAGATGCGGCTTCGGCTCGGCTCGTGCTGTCGGTGTCGGCAGACAGCCGGTATCGATTGTTCTTGAATAGCGAGTCTGTCTCAGTTGGACCGTGCAAAGGCGATCAGTTCACGCACTATTATGAGACGGTGGATCTGACGGGGAAGCTTCGCGAAGGGACGAATGTGTTGGCTGCGAAAGTGCTGCACTTGGCGGCAAGCGACCCGCATATGATGGGGCTTAGCGGGCCGATCGCGATCCATCGCTCGAACGCTGGCGTGTTCCTGCTGGAAGGAACGCTGCAGGATGGCGAGCGTGAGGTTGTGCTGGACACCGGTGCTAAAGGCAGCGGCGATGGCGGTGGCAACGGAAACGAAAGCGGAAACAGGAGTGGCTGGTTGGCGAAGCTGCAGGGTGGATATACGATGAAGCCGAGCTGGGTAATTCCGTGGCTCGGCGGGCTCGAGGACGTGGACGGCGCGGGACTCGACCACGGCTGGGAGCAGCCGGAGTACGCGGCTGTTTCGGAGGCGGACGGCTGGAAGGAAGCCGTCGTCGCGATGGAGACGCGGGGCGGCTTCGGCGAGCTGACGCCGTGGCAGCTCGCGCCGCGGCCGATTCCGCCGCTGTTCGAGCGGGAGCGGCCTTTTGCCGGCGTGACGAAGAGCGGCGGCGATGTTGGCGCAGATGCGCTGGCGGGGGCGGTTGGCACGGGTGGCGGTGCGGCTGTCGTGCTGCAGCCGGGGCAGTCGTTCTGGGCGGAGCTGGACGCCGGGGAGCTGGCGACAGGCTATCTGCGCCTCGCGATGCGCGGCGGAGCGGGCAGCCGGGTGTCGATCCTCTGCGCGGAGTGCTACGAGGATCCGTCTTCGACGATTCGCGACCGCGTCAAGGGCGTGCGCGATGATGCGGAGAATGGCATTTTGCTCGGAGATACGGACTTGTATCGCGTGGCGGGCGCCGGGAATGCGGCGCAGGCAGAGGTGTTCGAACCTTTCTGGTTCCGCACGTTCCGGTACGTGAGGCTGGAGATCACGGCTGGTGAGGAACCGCTTGAGCTGGCTTCGTTTGGCTATCGCGATACGGGCTATCCGCTGGATGTGAAGGCAGAGTTCAGCTGCTCGGACCCTGGGTACGAGGCGCTATGGCAGTTGTCGTTGAATACGCTGCAGCGCTGTATGCACGAGACTTACGAGGACTGCCCGTATTATGAGCAGCTTCAGTATACGATGGATACCAGGCTGCAGATGATGTTTACATATATGATCAGCGGCGACGACCGGATGGCGCGGCGTACGCTGTACGATTATCACAGCTCGGCATTGCCGTCCGGCATGCTGCAAAGCCGTTATCCGTCGCAGTATCCGCAGATTATTCCGTCGTTCTCGCTGTATTGGATTCATATGCTGTACGATCATTATATGTATTTTGGCGATGCGGAGCTGGTCCGTTACTATCGCCGAACGATCGGCGGTGTGCTGGATTGGTTCCGCCGCTTAGTGCGCGAGGATGGACTTGTCGGAGAGACGCCCGAGGCATACTGGCCTTACTACGACTGGGTAGAGTCGTGGGAGAATGGCGCGCCGGATGCGCGTTTACATGGCCCAGTGACTCTGCTCAGCCAGATGTATGCAGCTGCTCTGAATACGGCGGCGAAGCTGTACGATGCAGTGAACTGGCGCGACGCTGCAAGCGAGGCGCGGGCAGAAGCGGGCGCGGTGAACGCCGCGGTGCGGGAGCATTGCTGGCGCGTGGAGCGCGGGCTGTTCTCCGACGGCCCGGGCGTCGATATGTTCAGCCAGCATGCGCAGCTGTGGGCTGTCGTCTCCGGCGCGGTGGAAGGCGCTGAAGCCGAGGTGTTGCTGGAGCGGACGCTCGGCGATGCGACGCTGCCGGTGGTTTCGGTGCCGATGTCGTATACGCTGTTCCGCACGCTATCCGACATCGGGCGGTACGATCTGGCGCAGCCGATCATGCAGCAGTGGAACGAGTTCCTGGAGCTGCACCTGACGACGCTGCCCGAGTGGGCTTTCGGCAGTCCGCGAAGCGACTGCCACGCGTGGAGCGCATTGCCGCTCTCCGAATTCACGAGCGAAATTCTCGGCGTCAAATCCGGCCGCGCCGGCTACGCCGAGATCCGCATCGCGCCGCAGCCGCTTCGCCTCACCTGGGCTCGCGGCAAAGTAGCTACGCCGCACGGCCTGGTCGAGGTCAGCTGGAGCCTCGCCGAGGACGGCAGCTTCCAGCTGCAAGGCGAAGGCCCGGCGGGCATCCCGCTCGTGCTCACGCTGCCGAGCGGCGAAGTGATCGAACTGCCAGAAGGCGGGCAGTTCGGGGCGGTTTAAGGTTGGAGGGAGCCTCTCTGTGAGGGAGGCCACCCTTTTTTTTGTGTTGTTAACTTGCGCCTCCCCGCATTTCGTCTCCGCCAGCCGTCTCCACCTCTCGTTCGCCTTGGGCACCCACCTCCGCCAGCCGCTAATGAACCCCACAGCGCTTATTTCGCCGCATCCGCCGCATTCCATACTCTAAGGAACTCCACGCACCTTATTCGCTCCCAAACCCGCTCAAACTACCCGTTTTTGACCAATTAGCGCTTCTGGAGTTCCTTACAGCAATCGTCGGCCCGATTTCCGCCAAATAAGCGCACTGGAGTTCCTTAGCCACCGGAGCATCTTTGGTTACTAATTTCCACCCCCGCCTCGCACCTCGCACCTCGTGCCTCCACCTCGTGCCTCCCACTTTCATCATCCGCAAACGAACTCCAACACGCGCCTCGCACCTCCCGCCTCCGTCCCCGCCTCTAACGGACTCCACAGCGCTTATTTAGCCAAAACCGCCAATCTCCCGCCGCTAACGGACCCCAGAAGCTTTATTTGCTCCCGAATCGATGGAATCTCCAGCCTTTTGACCGAATAACGACTCTGGAGTCCGTTACACCGAATATCGACCTGTTTTACGCCTAATAAGCACACTGTGGTCTGTTAGCGATGTGTGCTAAAATAGTTAATTTAAGAGGGAACAATAATTGAGGCTTAAGCCATTGTTGAGAATGGGTACAATCCGTTTAAATGAATGTAGAAGAGACGTTGCATGACTGGATTGCAGGCATCTATGTCGTCAATAAGGAGGAGAAGCACATTGCTGCAATTCTTGAAAAAGTTGTTTAAATCGTCCCCGGAGAGCTCGCCGCCGGTTGAGCAGGAAGTTTCCACATCACGCCCACAGTCGGCTGAACCGCAGCAGAGTGTACAAGCAGCGCCATCCCGCTATCCAGAACCCGACTACCCTGTCCCATTTGGTTACAAAATCCAATGGCTCGCCATCCAGACCGACAGCGTGGAGAAGGTGGTCGAGCAGCTGGCTATCACTCAATTGCAGCGCTCGAACTGGGCGAACGGCATCGAACGCGCGTATGAAGATCATATTTTCATCACACCTCTGGTCAAGGGCGGGGTCCTCGTAATCGGAAATGCGATGCCGAGTGCAGGCGGTGTAGGTCATGTGAATGAGATTAAGCCAGTACTGGAGCAGCTTAGCCGAGTGTTTGAAGAAGTGCATTATTACGGCTCGCACCGAGTGGTAGACTACTATGTTTGGGCTAAAGCAAGTCAGGGCCGAATCGTTCGGGCATTTGGTTCGGAAGGTGAAGTGTTCTGGGAGCAAGGGGCTGTCACGGAGGAAGAGCGGGCATTAGGATTCCGGTTTAATGATCGCGGGGCCGAGTACCATGATGGCATGTGGCTGCCGAGTGAAGAGGACGTCATTGCCGTCGCGAAGCGCTGGAGCATTGACCCGCAGATGAGTTATAGCGATTTAGTGCCTGGACTCGGATACGTTGGCAAAATAAAATCGGAGTAGAGGAGGCTCGCCAATCATGCAAAATATGGACAATATCTACCTTATCACCGACATCCCGGGCTACACGCCGCAGATTAGCCGACTGCTCTCGATGATGAATTATGCGAGACATACGACTATTGAAGCGGTGAAGGGGATGACACAGGAGCAGCTCGATTATTTGCTGGATCCGCAAAGCAATTCGATCGGAGCGCTGCTGCTGCATTTTGCGAGTGTGGAGTATGCATACCAAGTCTCGACGTTCGAGAAGCGGGAATTAACGGAAGAAGAAGAGACAATCTGGCTGCCGGCGTTGGATCTGGGAGGTGCAGGCCGGGAACATATCAAAGGGCATGAACTCGGCTATTACCTCGGCAAGCTCGAAGAGGTGCGGGGCCGCACGTACGACTTGTTCCGCACTGTCGATGACAGCTGGTTGAACGAGCAGGAGGAGTTCTGGTACGGCAAGCAAGGGAACCATTATTTCCAGTGGTTCCACGTGTTCGAGGACGAGATTAATCACCGTGGACAAATTCGACTGGTTCGCAAACGGATTCCGCAATAATTCCATACGAGCAAATCTAATAGTTTGCTCATATATCCCTCATAATTATCTGAAACTTGCCTGTTATGATGAGGGCAATAGAAGATGACTAGAGGGAGAGGATGAGTATGACAGAGCTTACGAAAGAAGTGCAGTCTCTTGTTAATCAGCTTCATCTATCGGATCAGGAAATTGCGGAGAAGTTCCAGTTCATGCACCGCGGCAAG
This sequence comes from Paenibacillus taihuensis, assembly GCF_003386535.1. Lineage (GTDB taxonomy): Bacteria > Bacillota > Bacilli > Paenibacillales > Paenibacillaceae > Paenibacillus_Z > Paenibacillus_Z taihuensis. The sequence continues at coordinate 12,334 of NZ_QTTN01000010.1, read as the reverse complement.
AAGCTTACAATCGATGAATCGATCCGGTTCATCTCGTTTCTGAAGCAGGAGCTTATGGCGACGGCTGAAGCGTAAGCATTCATCAGCAATGGAACATTCGGCGTTTGTACAGGACAACAGCTTTCTTTGGGCAGATCGATCTGCTTGGGGAAAGCTTTTTTTTTATGCGGACGGGAATAGCTTGGTGGGGGTAGTCGAGAGAACACATGCGTGCTCTCAGGAGCGAAACCGCATGAAATCGGAAGTTGAGAGATAAATGTGCTCTCGGAGTTGGAATGAGCTCTCAGTCATTTCAGCATAACTCGTGACACATAAGGCTTGTGATTTTCCCACTGCCAAAGCCGATATATCATTTCCGCTTGGCAAATGGTATATATCATGATATATTGGTATAAAATGATTGTAATCAAACGAAGCTGGCTCGCCTTGGCGGTGTGTCATTGCCATATTATGGAGGTTTCGATTTATGTCTAGCGAATCTACATCCAAACCGATGTATGAGAAAATATTCGAAGCGCTGCGCGAGCAAATTATAGAGCGGAAGTACGAGGTCGGCGACCGCGTCCCGTCCGAGAAGGAGCTTGGCGACGAGTACAGCGTCAGCCGCATTACGAGCAAGAAGGCGCTGGAGCTGCTCGCGAACGAGGGCTTCATCGTGCGCCAGCCGGGGCGCGGCTCCTTCGTGGCAGAGCCGCAGGAGAAACCCGCGGCCAAAACGGCAAGCGGCACAGGGCAGCAGCACCACTCGCCTCGTAAGTCAGGCGGGAAGCTGCTCATCGGTCTTGTCATTACCGATTTTGCCGACAGCTATGGCACGGCGCTCATCTATGGAATGGAAGAGGCGTCCCGCGCCAATGACAGCTATCTCGTGCTGCGCCGCTCGTTCGGCATACCGTCGTATGAGGAAGAAGCGATCCAAGGGCTGCTTGAGCTCGGCGTCGATGGACTCATTATTTTCCCGGCGCAAGGGGAGTACTTCAATGCGGAGATATTGAAGCTCGCCATTATGAAGTTCCCGTTCGTCCTTATTGACCGTCATCTGAAGGGGATTTCCGCAGGTTCCATAAGCACGGACAATGCCAAAGCAGCCGCCCAGGGCACGAACTATCTATTCGAGCTCGGCCATAAATCGATCGCGTTCCTGACGCCTCCGCCGATGGACACGACTGCGATTGAAGAGCGGATCGAAGGCTTTATTCAAGCGCATGCGGAGAAAGGCGTTATGGTCGATCGCGAGCTGTGGATTGAAGATATTTTGTCGGTTCTGCCGCAGGGCAATGCCGAGGAGAACCGAGTCCGTGACGTCGAGAAGATTGCCGAGCATCTGCGTAAGCATCCGCAGATTACGGCGATTTTTGCGACCGAGTACAACATTGCGCAGCTGGCGCAGCGTGCGGCGAACGAGCTGGGGCTGAGGGTGCCGGAGGATCTGTCAATCATCTGCTTCGACAGTCCGGAGATTAACGGCGCCTTCCCGCTTACCCATATGAAGCAGAATCAGTTCGATATGGGCCGTACTGCCTTCGAGAACGTGCTTAAGCTGCGCGCGGGCGAGACGCTGCCGAATAAGACGCTGCTGGATGCGACACTCATGCTTGGTATGTCAACTGGACCTATGAAGCCGCGAGGACGCTAAAATTATAGAATGCAAGAAGCCCGCTGGTGCGAAGTGAACGCACTAGCGGGCTCTTTCTGTTAATATATCAATTAAATTAACTAGTATAACAATTTAATTTAAATGTTATACAAAAACATATTGACATACTATATATATGCCAATATAATTAAAAATGAAAGCGCTTCAAACATGGTGTATCAATTATAGAGGTGAAAAAGGGAGGCAGTTCAAGTGAAAAAGTGGATTTCTTTAGCGGCACTTGCCACGGTCGTCGTAGCGACGGCATCCGGCTGCGGAAGCAATGGCAATAACGGCGCGGATTCCAATAATGGCGCAGCGGCGGCGAATAACAGTGCATCAGCGAATAACAGTGCATCGTCCAACAATGCAGCAGCAAGCAACAGCTCGAATTCGACAAAGTCCGATCCGGTTGAGCTTACGTTCTGGGGTGACTGGGGCGGCGAAGGCCAGAAGCAATTCGAGACGATGGTGGACGCGTTCAACAAGTCGCAGGACAAAATCCGCGTCAAATATGTGCTCCAGCAAGATATGATCACGAAGTTCCTCACGGCTGCAACATCCGGCGGTTCCCCGGATATCTTGTTCTGGGACAGATGGAGAACATCCCTCTATGCACCGAAGAATGTCCTTCACCCTGTTGACGAGTTCATGGCTAAGGACGGTCTGAACAAGGATGACTTCTACGGCGAAGCGCTCAAGGAGCTTTCCTACCAAGATAAATTATACGGCTTGCCGCTAACTGTTGACGCGCGCGCCTTGTTCTATAACAAGAAGATTCTTGCTGACGCAGGCATCAACACGCCTCCGACAACATGGGATGAGCTGGAGCAGGATGCGATTAAGACGACCAAGTGGAATGGCAACAAGCTGGAGGTGGCAGGCTTCTCCCTTGGCGATAACGGTTTGTTCAACATGTACTTACAGCAAGCCGGCGGCCACATGCTGAGCGATGACGGTACGAAGACGAACTTCAACAACGATCAGGGCAAAGCGGTGCTCGAGTATTGGGATCGCCTGCTCAACAAGGATAAAGTGTACAAAGTCGGCTTCGAGCAAGGACTTGGCGAAGGCACGGACGCATTCGTAACCGGCAAGCTCGCGATGCAGTACACCGGTCCATGGATGCTCAGCACGTATAAGAAATACGGCAAAGACCTCGACTTCGGGATCGCGCCTCCTCCGGCAGGACCGAATGGGGACAAAGGCAGCGTAATGGGCGGATTTGGCCTCGTCATTCCGGAAGGCTCGAAGCATCAAGCGGAAGCATGGGAGTTCATCAAGTGGTGGACGGCGAACAAAGACAATGCGCTGCTATGGGCGAAAACAAGCTTGAACATCCCAGGCTACAAGCCAGCGCTCGAAGATCCGTTCTTCAAGGATGATCCGTTCTGGAAGCCGTTCCTCGATACGCTCGAGTTCGCGAAGATTCGTCCGGCGCACCCAGGCTACTCCGTCATGGAAGGCGACGCGCTTATCCCGAACCTGCAGCTGTTCCAACAATCGAAGCAAAGCCTCGACGATACGCTGAAGAAGGCGCAAACGCGCGGCGACCAATTGCTGACAGATAACGCGGAAGTGAAATAAACGAATTTCATCGTGGTTGTAGCAAATTTGTAGCCAATTGAGAGGGAAGCGCCGCAAGCGAGACTTAAGCGTGAGGCGCTTCCCTCTTAAGTACCGCTGCTTCATAAGGAAGGAGGAGCCCTTACACAATGGCTTCCATCGGCAAACTGAACCAGCATCAAGCGAGAACGGCCTACCTCTTCATCACGCCGACGATGCTGCTGTTCCTCGCTTTCACGATTATTCCGGTCGTTATGGCTCTGTATCTTAGCTTCACGAACTATGACGTTGTCAGCCGGATGGACTTCGTAAAGCTCGATAACTACAAGCGGCTCTGGCATGACTCCCTGTTCTGGCAGACGTTCAAGAACGTGTGCTACTACGCCGTCATCTTCATCCCGCTTAACATCCTGATCTCGCTATTGCTCGCATTGCTGCTCAACTTCAAGCGGTTCGGCGTCAAGCTGTTCCGCACAATGAACTACTTGCCGACCTTAACGTCCGCGGTTGCAGCGGCGACAGTATGGATCTGGCTGCTGCATCCGGAGTTCGGCCTGATCAACAATTTGCTGAGCTATGTCGGCATTGTCGGTCCTGCCTGGCTCGCACAAACCGAGACCGCGATGTTCTCCATCATCATGGTGACGCTGTGGCAGAGCGTCGGCTCGAACATGGTAATCTACATCGCCGGCCTGCAAGGCGTGCCGGATTACTTGTACGAATCGGCGAAGCTCGACGGCGCAACGGCATTCGCCCGCTTCCGCTACATCACGTGGCCGCAGCTGCGCCCGACGACATTCCTGGTCAGCACGATGTCCATCATCGGAGCGCTGCAGCTGTTCGACCAAGCGTTCGTCCTGACGCAAGGCGGTCCGGGCAACGTGACGAAGACGCCGGTCTATCTCATCTACCAGCAAGGCTTCAACCAGCTGCAGATGGGTTACGCGTCCGCGCAAGCATTCATTCTCGCTGTTGCGATCCTCATCTTCTCACTCATTAACATGCGAATCTCGAAATCTGAAGAATCGATTGTGTAAGGAAAGGCGTGAACCTATGGCACAGCAGCAAGTTGTAAACCGTCTCTCCCTGAATGAAGGGACGGGAACTGTCAATTCCGTTACGGTTCGCAGATCGATCATGACGATTCTGTTCTATATCGTAACGATTGCGATCTCGGTCGCGATGTTTCTGCCCTTCTTCTGGAGCCTTATCACCTCGTTCAAACCGAGCGATGAAATATTCTCCATGCCGATTAAGTGGATTCCGTCGACCTTGACGCTGGAGCATTACAAGGCTGCATTTACGACCGTTCCGTTCGGTCTCTACTTCTGGAACTCTTTCGTACTGGCAGCCGCAGGGGTACTGGCGAACCTGTTCTTCGGCTCGCTCAGCGGCTACGCCTTCGCGAAGCTGAACTTCAAGCTGAATAAGCCGCTGTTCCGCTTGCTGCTCGCGGCGATGATGATTCCGGGCATCGTGACGATGATCCCGAGCTTCTACGTGCTGAAGCATTTTCCGCTCATTGGAGGCAATGATCTCGTCGGCGCCGGCGGGAACGGGTTCCTGAACTCGTTCTGGGGCATTATTTTGCCGGGTGCTTCGGGCTCGTTCGCGGTGTTCTTCATGCGCCAGTTTTTCCTCACGCTGCCGTCGGACATGATGGAGATGGCACGGATTGAAGGGTGCAAGGAATTCCGGATCTTCTGGAATATCTACCTGCCGCTGACGAAGCCGGCGCTGGCGACGCTCTCCATCTTCACTTTCCAGGCAGGCTGGAACAGCTTCCTCTGGCCGATGATCATACTGAATGATCCGAACAAGGCGACGATCCAGATGGGGCTGCAGGCATTCTCCTATAACCATCAGACCGACTTCGGTCCGATGATGGCTGGCGCGCTGATTGCGGTGCTTCCGATTCTGGTCATGTTCCTGATGCTGCAGAAGTATTTTGTTCAAGGAATTGCGTTTAGCGGCGTTAAAGGTTAACTCGCTTCACAATTCATGGTCTAAGGGGTGTTCGTGATGAAAGGTTGGAGGCTTGGCAAGAAAGCGGCGGCTGTCGTTCTGGCAGCGGCGCTGCTGTTCCCCGTCATCGGGGGCGGGAATCAGGCGAATGCATTTACGGCAGCGAATGCGGATACGGCGATGAACGGCTTTGTGAACACCTTCTACGATTCCTCGGCAAAATATTTCTACACCAACAGCGACCATGCCATCCATACGCATGCCTCTGGCCCGAACGGCGGATTGTACACCGATTTCTGGTGGGAAGCGCAGCTGTGGGAGACGGTAATGGACGCTTATGAGCGGACCGGCAGCAGCACGTACAGGACGATGATCGACGATATCTATACGGGCTTCAATGCGAAATATACCGATATGATGACCAACCCGTTCAATGACGATTTGGGCTGGTGGGCGCTTGCGTGCATGCGGGCGTACGAAATTACGGGCACGGCGGAATACCGCAACCGGGCATCGTTCTTGTTCGACCAAATCTATTCCTTCAATGATTCGACGTATGGCGGCGGTATATGGTGGAAGCGCGACGGCACTTCACCGCAGAAGAACATGGCAACGAATGCGCCGATGGTCATGACCGCCATCAAGCTGAAGAATGCGACTGGCGACACCACGTATCTGACGAAAGCAACGAACATCTATAACTGGATGAAGAGCAAGCTTGTGAGCGGCAGCAAAGTGAACGACCATGTCGAAGGCTCCGGCAGCGGCACGGTTATCAATTGGGATTTCTCGTACAACTACGGCACTTTCCTCGGCGCGGCGCTTGCGATGTATCAGGCGACAGGAACGAGCAGCTACCTGACGGACGCGAACAATTCGGCGAATTATGTCATTAACAATATGACGCTGTCCTATTCCTTGATGTACGAGGGCGAGGATGACGGAGCCGGGTTTAAAATGATTTTTGCCCGCAATTTGAACAAACTTCGCGTCGCGACAGGCAACGCAACCTATTTGAACTTCCTGCAGCAGAACGCGACGCAGGCGTTCAATCACCGCAGAACGAGCGACAATGTCATCGGCAGCGACTGGACGGGACCGACAGGAACCGGCTTCGTGCAAAGCTTGGCGGCAGCGGCAGGCGCATCGATTATGCAGTTCACGCCTGCAGACAATTACACCGGCAACATTGCGGGCAACGGCACCTATGAAGCGGAGAACGCGCTGAAGAGCGGGTCTATTATATCGGAGAGTACGCAATCGGGCTATACGGGACGCGGTTATTTGGCAGGCTGGAACTCGGCCGGCACGGTTACGTTCAACGTCAATCAGAACTCGGCGAGCACGCGTACAGTAACGATTCGCTATGCAGGGGGAGCGGGCAATTCGAGCCGCTACATCTCCGTGAACGGCACGGTGGTTGCAAGCAACCTGAGCTTCCCATCCACGGGCAGCTGGGGAACATGGAGCACGGTGACCATCAACCTGAGTCTGAATGCAGGCTACAACAAGGTGATCATCGGATTCGATAGCAGCAAGGGCAACAGCAATTATGTGAACATCGACAAAATTTCGGGTTTATAAACAACAAGGCTGGTGAGCATCTCAAGGTGAAACGAAGAAGCACGATCTTAACAGCGGCCCTTGCGGTGCTGATTATCGTAGGGCTGGCTGCATGGCGCTGGGGATTTGGCGGCGCTGCCGAAACGGGCAGCGCTGCATCGGTATGGAGCGAGCGGGCCGACCTGACGCAGCAGGAATTGACGAAGTCTTTTTGGGATGAGAAGCGAGGGCTGTTCAATAATGCGGCGCCGTGCATAGCGCAGCTGTGCACGGACCCGTTCAATTACTGGTGGATGGCGCATGCGGTTGATGTGCTGACCGACGGCTATGAGCGTACAGGCGACATGCAATATGTCACGCAGCTCGATAAGCTCTATCAAGGATTGTTGGACCGCAACGCAGGCGTCTTCATCAACGACTATTACGATGATATGGAATGGATGGCACTGGCATGGCTGCATGCGTTCGACGCAACCGGCGATGATCGGTACCAGCAAGCGGCGATGACGCTATGGCAAGAGATTCAGACAGGCTGGAATGATGCGATGGGCGGCGGTATCGCTTGGCGCAAGGAGCAGCTGGATTATAAGAATACGCCGGCGAATGCGCCTGCGATTATACTGGCAGCTCGCGTATATACCCATACAAAGGCTGACGCTGATTTGGCATGGGCGAAGAAGCTGTACGATTGGGAGAAAAGCAATCTGGTAGATCCGGACACCGGGCTGGTCTGGGATGGAATTAACCGTCAAGGCGACGGCGCGGTCGATAAGGACTGGAAATTCACCTATGGCCAAGGCGTCTTCATCGGCGCAGGAGTGGAGCTGTACCAAATTACGAAGGAGCAGCGATATCTGGACGATGCGCGCAAGACGGCGGCCAATCTGAAGCAAGATTTTCTGTCGCCTGCGACGGGAATGCTGCCTTCGGAGGGTGAAGGGGACGGCGGATTATTCAAGGGCGTGCTCGTTCGCTATATTGGCGAACTGCTGAAGCTCGATCCGTCGCAGACCGAGCTGCGCGAGATGCTGCTGACGAATGCGGACAGCTTATGGAATTATGGCAAAGACAAGGATAAGGCGCTGTTCAGCAATTCGTGGGCACAGACGCCGGATGCGGTCGTTCAACTGAGCACAGAGCTCAGCGCGGTCATGCTGCTCGAACAGGCAGCGCGAATAGAGAAACAGGAATAGGAGAGTGGAGCCATGATATGGGGAAACCGTGCAGAAGAAGCACAGCAGGCGTTGTCGGAGTTATTTTGGAATCCGTCCATTCGTCTATATGATATCGAAATTCCTTGCCCGAACGGGGCATGCAATACGATCTTCCATTATTGGTGGATGGCGCACGCGGTTGATGCGCTGGTCGATGGATATAATCGGACAGGCGATGCGAGATATGCGGCACAGCTGGATGAAATCTATGAAGGGCTGCTCGTGCGCAACGGCGGCGCGTTCCCGAATGAGCTGTACGACGACATGGAGTGGATGGCGATCGCATGGCTTCGGGCATACGAGGCGCTTGGCGTGACGAAGTACAAGGAAGCGGCGCTCGTGCTGTGGGAGGATATCAAGACCGGCTGGAACGATCATATGGGCGGCGGCATCGCATGGCAGAAGCCGCAGCTCGACTATAAGAATACGCCCGCGAACGGGCCGGCTATTATTCTCGCTGCACGGCTGTATCGCCAGTTCGGGCAGGAGGAAGACCTCGAATGGGCACTGCGAATCTACGCTTGGCTGAAGAGCCATCTGGTTGATCCGGCTGACGGCTTCGTCTGGGACGGCATGAACCGGGTTGGCGATGGACAGATCGACAAGGAGTGGAAATTCACCTACTGCCAAGGGGTTTACATCGGTGCAGGGGTGGAGCTGTTCCGTATCACCGGTGAGCGCATGTACCTGGAGGATGCGATGCGTACGGCGTCCGCAGCAGAGCGGGAGCTGACGGATTCGGCGAACGGCCTGCTGCCGGACGAAGAAGATGGCGACGGCGGCCTGTTCAAGGGCATCCTTGTCCGCTACCTAGGCGAGCTGGCGAAGGAAGCGCCTGCGCATAGCTCGGCTGCGCCGCTGCTCGCGCGGAATGGAGCAACGCTTTGGTCGCTCGGCCGCGATGCAGGACGCTGCGTGTTTAACACCAATTGGGGCGCGCAGCCGGCAGAGCGAGTCACGTTGAGCACCCAGCTGAGCGGCATTATGCTGCTGGAGCAGCTGGCGGAGTTAGAGCGTCTAGGTATGGGAGAGACAGTGCTTTTGGATGAAGTGGTCTGACTTATTAAACCTTTTAAAAAATTGCTAGAAATTGACTTCACATTCCAATGAAAACCAGTATAATTGGCTGTATAGATAAGCATTGGAGTGGGCACATGTACTATTCGGGCGAATTGAGAGTAATGAATGCGATGGAGCCGATTGTTGTTGATATTTTAGAAGAGCATTTTGTTAAGACGGGCGTGCTCAACTGTAATTGCGATAACTGCAAGCTTGATATTTTGCTGCTCACATTAAATCATCTCCCCACGCATTACACCTCCAGCCAGGAGGGCGAAGCTTACATTAAAGCGCAGTATATGAACCCGCAGCACCAATCGGACGTCCTGAGGGAAATTACGAATTCGGTGCAAGTCATTGAGCTGAAGCCGCATCATCGTTCATGAGACCATAAGACCATAAGACCATAAGACCATAAGACCTAATCATCCATTCCTTGCGGAGTGGGTGATTTTTTGCTTCTTGGCGGTAGATTATGGCAAGATAGGTACGTAGATAAGCGGTGTGAAAAAGGAGCGATATTCGATGCGTAACGTGCTGGTGCTGGGCGGAACACGATTTTTCGGGAAGAAACTGGTCGAGCGGCTGTTGAAGGCGGGCGATCAGGTGACGATTGTGACAAGAGGCGGGCTGTCTCATCCGTTCGGGGAGACCGTGAAGCATTTGCAGCTGGACCGCACGAATGTGAAGGCGCTTGAAGAAGCGATCGGCGATGCGCCGTATGACGTCGTCTACGATAACATTTGCTTTATGCCGAAGGATGCCGAGGAAGCGGTGAATCTGTTCGCAGGCAAAGCGGGCAAATACATCGTCACTTCCACGCTGAGCGTATATCCGTTCGGGGAGCCGCGCAAGTCAGAGGAGGCATTCGACGCGCTGAACTATACGGTGCCGAAGCCGTACCCGCATGATATCAACTATGGTGAGGGCAAGCGTCTGGTCGAAGCGATCTTCTTGCAAAAGGCAACGTTCCCCGTAGCGGCGGTGCGCTTCCCGATCGTATTGGGCGAGGATGACTATACGCGGCGGCTGCATTTCCACGTCGAGCATGTACAGCAGGAGCTGCCGATCGGCATGCCGAATACCGGCGCGGCGATGTCGTTCATCGACGCTGACGAGGCTGCGGCCTTCCTCGACTGGTTGGGTCGCAACGATGCAGTTGGCTCCTTCAATGCTTGCTCCAGAGGTGAGATTTCGCCGTGCGGCATAGTGGCGCTTATTGAGGAGGCGACCGGGAAGAAGGCATTCGTGGCGCTCGAGACGGACAAAATGCACGAATCGCCGTTCGGTGTTCCGGAGCCGTGGTACATGAGCACTGCGAAGGCTGAAGCTGCGGGCTACACGTTCAAATCATTAGAGGCTTGGCTGCCGCCGCTCATTAAACAACTGGCTGCGGAATAGATAGGAAGACGGTCACCTTAGGCGCTTGGGCGGTTTGAGGTGGCGGTCTTTTTTTTATATTCATAGCAGTTGGAAAATCCGTCCATACTACGTGAGGCTATTCATTTACGATGGAGGGTAACGATGAGAAACGAACGAGCTATACGAGCGTGGTCTGGTATGTTGAGAAGATTGGGGAGGCCTGGATTGGGATTGCTGCCGGCGCTGCTGGTTGTTGCAATCATTTTCAGCGGATCGGCGCAGGCGAAATCGGCTGAGCCGGTACCGAAGAAGCCGCTGATGGCGGCATTCGTCCGAGACGGTGCGCTGTGGGTGAAGGCGGATGGCGGCGGCGAGAAGCGCCTGACGGAAGCGAATCAGGCGCGCGGGCCGAAGTGGTCGGCGGACGGGGCTTGGCTCGCCTATACGATTGGCGAGAACCGCGAAGATCTGTGGATGGTGCATGTTCCGTCAGGCAAAAGCAGGCTCGTGTCAGCGGGCTTCGGCGGACGATACGAATGGTCCCCGAGCCGCGGGCTGCTTGCCTTCGAGAAGAATCAGCGGCTCTATGTCGTCGGTACGGCTGATACTTCGCAGCCGGTTGAGATGACGGGCACCGTGGGCGAGATTGGAAACTATGCTTGGCTGCCTGACGGCAACGGCTTCCTGGTCTCGACAGCGGCGCACCTGCTGCCGGATGGGAATTGGACGCCGGTGAGGCTGGACGAGATTTTGCTGCCGAGCGGACCTGCTCCGGGTGGAGCGGCTGTTCAGGCGAAGCCGCTTGCGGTGCTGCCTGCCAAGCTGAACGATCAAGTCGTCGTCGGCACAAGCACGTTCAAATGGTCGGCAAGCGGCAAGTGGATCGCGTTCCTGGCGACGCCGACAGCGTCTTTATCCGCAGATGGCAACACGTTATGCGTGCTGTCGTCGGATGGGAAAAAGTTGAAGCCGGTAGACATGATGGCGAACAATGCGAACTGGTTTGAATGGCCTGCGCAGGGCGATTCGCTTGCCTATATTAGCGGAATCGGGCGTGAGGCCATCTCGAACAAGCAGCTCAAAGTAGCCGTCTCGCCGGAGTTTAAGCCAGGGCCGTCGTATACGCCGCCGCATGATGTCGATCAGAATCTAACGTGGTTAACCAATAGCGATATCGTCGTGCAGCGCGCGAGAGAAAGCGGAGGAATCAGCGATCCGAATCAGCGTCCGTTCCCGAATCTGGTGAACGTGAAGCTCAGCGGCGGTCAGCAGAAGCGGATTACGAGAACCAGCACCGAAGCGGGCGATTATCAGCCGACAGCGCTTGGTGCGAACGGTCTCGCGTGGGTCCGCTCGAACAAGACGAAAGCCGACGTGATGCTCGCGCCCCAGGACAAGATCGGGAAGAAAGCGAGCGTCTGGATCAAAGGCATCGATATCGGCGATAACTTCTACGAGCAGTGGAATTGGGGCTCGGTGCTGAAGTTTTATTGAGTTGCTGACAACGGAGTGGATCGCTAGGGGAATCGCTTGAGTGGCCTGTCTGAGTGGCCCCCAGCAGCCGCTGAGCGCGGGGCTATGTTGGATAAATCCACTCGTTTTGCCCCGATATAGCCGTTTGCGTTAGCTATATTGGATTTAGAGTCAATTTCATAATGAATAACCCCTTGGAATTAAAGGCTTTTTAGCATGCAAAAAAGGAGTGCCTCCCCAATTTCTCGAAGTTATGGTTACCACACCAAATAACTGAGAAAAGAAAGGAGCACTCCTATGTACTCTATTCAACAAGAAGAGCTGTTTTCCTTCGAGGATTTAATGGAATTTGAGGCAGAAGCAAAATATACAGCTATTTTATCCCATTTGCCGATTGGAACCATCCTACACGCGATCAGTGGTTCTCCTCAGCGCGGGCGTCCGGAATCGATCAATACGCGGGCCATGATCTACTCGCTCCTTATTGCAAAAATCG